>NZ_JADBEL010000001.1:0-221100 GCF_014873855.1 Sporosarcina limicola
CAACTTGACTATCCATTTATACAATCATTTATTCATGGCATCGAACAAGATATTAGTTCTGTCAAGTTAAGCATTCAGGAGCCGTGGAGTAACGGCCCGGTAGAAGGGCATGTCAATCGGTTAAAAACAATCAAACGAATGATGTACGGAAGAGCAAAATTTCAAGTGTTGAAAAACAGGGTTCTTTATGAACTATAATTATATTCTAATACTATTAACTTCTAGCAATGGAGCGGAATAGACCTTTTCCCCAAATGAGCGTAAGAGCCAGTAAACGTACCGATATTGATTGGATATCATCCATCTTCTTTGGATATTTTTCAATCGCAGCACTGAGCCGCTCCTCTGTTTTCGGACAATGATTGGGAAAATAGTCCGCAAAAATCGCTGGATACCTTTCGAAATACGTTTCCAAATCGACAACGGTGAGATCCTCTTTTGATTCAACTAATGATAGAAAGTCTGGAATGATATTGTGGATTTGCAAGTGAACTCCCCCCTTTCCTTTAGTTTACCTCATTCGTTTCCACTTTTCAGTTATTTTTGTTATATGAGTGACTGTCACTTTGCACTAGCATACTTAACGTCCCCATTGCATATGTTGGACTCAAGGGGGTTGTGCCGTGGCAGTGATAAAATCTACAGAGAAGGAAGTCGATCTTCTTGCACGATTGATGCGTGCCGAAGCTGAGGGGGATGGCCTTTTAGGTATGCTGATGGTTGGTAATGTCGGGGTAAACCGTGTGCGTACGGGTTGTCTTGATTTCAATGATATTCGTAATTTGGAGCAGATGGTGTTCCAGCGTCCTGGCGGCTTTGAAGCGACGACGAAATCTTACTTCTATCAGCGAGCGCGCGAACAGGACCGAAAACTAGCGAGACGGGTCATTGCTGGCGAACGTTTCCATCCGTCGACCCGTTCATTATGGTTTTTCATGCCTACCGGTGATTGCCCTGCCCAGTGGTATGGCCAGTGGAATACTGGTAGATTCAAATCACATTGTTTCTTCTCCCCTACGGAAAGCGATTGTCCGGAAATTTAAAATTGACGACGAGAGGATGACTAAATGGTCCAATATTATTGGAACCCTAATTTTCAACAGCAGCAACAACAGATGATACCCCCTCAAGTGACAATCCCGAGCGGAAGACCGCCTGGCTTACCTCAGCGAGAAGAATCCTACATCGAAAACATTTTGCGGTTAAATCGTGGTCAGCCGGGAACTTTTCACTTTTCGTTCGAACATGCCCTCGATTCGGGTAAGAATACGAAAACCGTGCGCGGCGTCGTGGAGGCGGCTGGTCGTGATCACGTCATCTTGAGCGAACCGAATACGGGACATCGTTTCCTGTTCCCGATGATCTATTTCGATTATGCCGAATTTGATAATGAAGTAAAGTATTTTACGCAACAACCATAATGAAAAAATCTTCCGACTGCCCGATGTGGGTTGCGGAAGATTTTTTGATTAATTATCAAGTTTTTGCTCTAGTGAACGTTGGAAGCTTTCGGGCTCATCCACGCGAATTGCAGCGGCAACAAATTCTTTTTCCCTTCCAAGGAACAACATCGCTTTGAGTGGGCGTTTGAAGTGAATAACACATTGTGGTTTTACCACTTCAAAATCACGGGCGATGAAGTCAATAATCCCTTCCTCTTTTAGGTTACACATTGACGCCTTTTCACCCCAATCAATCCGGTCAATTGCAGTGTATGGAATCTCCATACGTTTGCTGAGTCCGAGTGAGATCCTCATGTGATTTTCATCCAGAGTAAGTGGATTCAGTCGCACTGTTTGAATATCGGCAATGAAATAGATAACAGAATAGACATTGAGAACGAGAAGTACGATGGATAAGACCATCGATTTGTCGTGCAACCACCAATGAAATCCAAGTGTTTCAATGACAATCGCATGGATAAGCATCACATTGAATGCGATAAGGCTCGTTTTTTGATGGAGATAAAATCTTGATTCACCGATTAGCGGTTGTTGCTTCCAGGTTGCGAATGCATAGTAAAACATGAGTGTTTCAGCAGCAATCATTGTGATAAGCGGATGGGTGGATACTTTCTCTTTCACCATTACCGGAAATGCAAACAGGCTACTTACCTGGTCATTCTTAATTTCACCTACAATAGCGGGTAAATGCTTCATAAGAAGAATGATAAGACCCATTTCTGCTAGGACAATCAATCCTTCGATACCAATTGCAATATAGGGAATAAATTTGAATGGTTCGAAGTAAGTGGCGGGAATGATGAAGCGTGCTGCAACGAGCCCCAAGACCATAAATGTGATAAACCGTTTGATGGTGAAGCCTTTGTTACGGGTCATCGCAAGAATAAGAAGCGGCGCAACAATCGCCAAATCGAGCAAAGAGCCGAGGACAACCCCACTTGAGTCGGCTGGAATAGGCATAGCCGGTAACCGATAGATTATAAAATTGCTAACAAGAACGAGCAGGAGTACTAAACCAAATAGTCGTTGCTTTGATTGTGAGTGTGTCAAAATCAATGAAATCTCCCCCTTGTCTCTTAGTTTATCAAAAAAGGTTTGGGATGAACTACCAATAGTGTGACATATTGATGAATTTAAAAAAGACAAGGAAGATTTCCCTTGCCTTACTTACCAAATTTAACAGCTGCGACAATCAACATAATCCAACCAACAATGAATGCGACGCCGCCGATTGGTGTGATAGCGCCAAGAATCCCAACACCTGAGAGGCTTAGTACGTACAAGCTACCGGAGAAAATAATGATACCGGCCAATATCAGATAGCCTGCCCAAGATAACTGGGTTGACGGACCAAGAACAGCTGGACTCATGAGAATTCCGATGGCAATCAATCCGAGTGCGTGGAACATCTGATACTGGACAGCAGTTTCCCAGACTGCCAAATAATGTTCAGACAGTCTATCTTTTAGCGCATGTGCCCCGAATGCACCAAATGCAACAGCAATCGCCGCGTTGATAGCACCTGCAATAATGAAAAATGGCATGTTTCCTCCTACTTTCTTAGTTAAAATCGGCTTCACTTAGGAAAAGGGCTTAATGACTTCTCTAATCATATCCGTTTTAAAAAAATCATCTCTGCTCAAATGATGTAAATTTCCGTAATTTGAGAATACATCGTAATTTCCCCCGTTTGCTATCCGTCAGTTTCACATTTATATTCTCCAAGTTCACAAGGATATTCATCACTTCCCCTTGTTTATTCATCAGTTTCGCAAAGATATCCGTCAAGTTCACAATTTTATTCCCGAAACAAGACTTTGGAACTATTAAAAATCGAACAACGAGCCACCATTTGCGTCCTCTTCCTCGAGTAGCGTTCCTTCAAGTGAAGTGAGCGATTGTACTTCATTGCTGGAAGAGAGCATTTTAGGGACAATCCGCTCTTCCCGTTTCACTTCCCCACCTAGCGCAACTTCACAAAGCGATCTGACAGCGGATAATGCTTCCCGCATGGCGCGCTCGTCACCCGCACGTTTTGCGACGGACAATTGACGTTCCATTTCTGAAATGATCCGATCGTATGAAATCATCGCCTCACATCCCCCTTCTTCTGTGCGAAATTCAAACAATCCATGCCAGACGATCTTTTGACGACACTCGAGGGCAGTTCACGCGTTTTGAATCCATACGCCTTGCAACCACGCGGATTCCGCGGATCCCATGTTACGAAGAAATAGTGGCATTGAAAACAATTTACTGCCACAATGATCAACCTCTTTCCTCTTCACAGTATCACTGTTACTGTGCAAATTAAAGCGCGCCGCCTGTTTTACACCAGTCAATCGGCATTTCATCCCATGACTGCAAAATTCGGTTCGTTTCTGAGTACGGACGGCTGCCGATAAATCCGCGACTTGCGCTGAGCGGGCTCGGGTGGACCGATTCGATAATTGCGTGACGCGACGTATCGATGAGTTTCTTCTTATCCTGTGCTGGGCGCCCCCATAATATGAAAATGACTGGCTTTTCACGCTCCGATAACCGTTGAATCACTTCATTGGTAAACGTTTCCCATCCTTGACCGCGGTGCGAATTTGCCTGGGCTTCACGTACGGTAAGCACCGTATTGAGCATAAGTACGCCCTGTGCCGCCCACCCCGTAAGCGTGCCGCCAGCCGGTGGTTCACAACCGATATCCGATGCCAACTCTTTGAACATATTGCGGAGACTCGGAGGGATTTTCACACCCGGTTTCACTGAGAAGCTCAAACCATGTGCTTGTCCAGGACCGTGGTAAGGATCTTGTCCCAAAATGACGACCTTCACCTCATTAAACGGTGTCAATTTGAAAGCGGTCCACAGGTCATTCATATGTGGATAAATTATTTTCTCCGCGTATTCTTCCTTCAGAAATTCGCTTAGCTTCACATAATACGGTTTCTCAAATTCATTGCCGAGTAGTTTATCCCAGTCGTTACCGAATCTTTTTTTATCCATGCTTTGTCACTCCTTGAAATTGATTGTCACATCATAACCTGCGAATGAAAACATTTCACGCAACGTCTTCTCGGCGTTTTGTTGCGCCATTGTCAAGACACCGTGTTCCGCGGTTTCTTTCATTATCAGTTCTTTCGCTTCAGCAGCGAGTTCATATGCCTCTTCGATATTCGCTTTTTCACGAAAAATGCCTTCATATGAATACACTTCGACTTTATCGAAATAAATTTCCGCACCCCCTAAAAAGGTTGCAGGAGGCAATAGAAGTTTCGCAGTTTTCTTCTCTTCATCCACAATAACATCCTTGTCCGTCAACGTGGACAGATTAACACCTGCTTTTACGGAACCTGGGATGACGACGAGTAACTGCCGTTTTGTGCCTGGCAAATTAAGCCCAATGCTTTGGCCGAACAGCGTGTTATCTTGTCTTTCAATGACCACTTTTGTATAGGCCTCCGCTGTCGCCAGTTCGTTCAACTCCTGGATTTGCTCAAGGAATGCGCCTTTTGCTTCTGTGTATGTACTTCCCTGTTTCAGAAAATACATCGTCGCGAACGGTAAAGCAACGACAAGGAGTAAAATAAGTAGTGCGATTGCAATGAAGGTTTTTTTCCATAATGAAAAGAAAATTTTCCCTACGCCCCAGAAACCGGATGGGCGGTCTTCAATTTCATCCACCGTGACCGCGGTTTCATTCTCAGAAGCCTTCAATTCTTTCAGCAGTCGCTCGATTTCGTCCAACTTCCGCTCATCCGTCATGTCATCCCTCTTTTCCTCTTAATCCGACACTATCTTATACGTTTAGACTATAGGAAAGTTTCGATACAAACAACTAGAAAGACATGGTACGATTGAGTGGGAGGGATGCGATGTGGCCGATTTGGGGTTACGAGAAAAGATGAAAATAATTGCGCAAGCCGCAAAACATGGTGAAAATATACCTGAGGGCTCCAAAGGTGCAGGGCTTATCGCCTTTCTAATTCTTTTTGGATGCGCCATTATCGTCCTATTTGCACTCGCCATTGGGTTGATGATAAATGGACATAGAATAAGTGCGGCTGTCTTTTTCATCATCGCTGTACTCTTGACCTACTCCATCTTCAAAATGATGAAGGCTGACGACATTCAACATTTGTAATTTTTGTTCATCTTGATTAAGATTAATTGTAAATCCATTTAAATTAAAAGGGGACGTTCCACTATGACGTTGAAAAAGACTTTAACAATTGCAGGTTCAGATACATCAGGCGGCGCAGGAATCCAAGCCGATTTAAAAACATTCCAGGAGCATGGAACATACGGCATGACAGCACTTACGGTCATTGTGACGATGAATCCGGACAATCATTGGAGCCATAACGTTTATTCACTACCGATTGATGTGTTAAAAGCGCAAATTAAAACAGCATTATCCACAGGAGTCGACGCTATTAAGACGGGTATGTTGAGCACGGAAGAAGTCATCCAAACGGCGGGCGAGGCAATTACAGAATCTGGACTTGACCATGTTGTCATCGATCCGGTCATGGTATGTAAAGGCGAAGACGAGGTACTCAATCCAGGAAATGTCGACGCGATGGTCAAATACCTGCTTCCGAAAGCAGAAATCGTGACACCAAACTTGTTCGAAGCAGGACAGCTTGCAGGAACAAAAACACCGAAAACGATTGACGATATGAAAGTAGTCGCGGAAAAAATCCATTCACTTGGCGCACGCAATGTCGTCATTAAAGGCGGCAAACAATTGGAACATGCTAAAGCAGCAGACTTGTTTTATGACGGCAAGACGTTCACACTTCTTGAAGCAGAAAAGTCGGAAACACATTATAACCATGGTGCGGGTTGTACGTTTGCAGCTGCAATCACTGCGAATCTTGCAAATGGGCTTGCTGTGAAAGAAGCTGTCATCGAAGCGAAGAAATTTGTTACAGCCGCAATCGCGAATGGCTGGAAACTGAACGACTATGTCGGCCCCGTCATGCACGGCGCAAAAAACCGTTTTGGTGCACCTGAAATTACGACAACTGTAGTTTAATGAAATGAAACTTTTATCAGTGGGGGATCCCTTATCCCTCGCTGATTTTAAAATTGGCAGGGCAATCGGTTAAACTGTCATGGTTCGTACGAACTGACATGGCAATTCGGGGAACTGGAAGGGCAATCGGTTAAGCTGTCATGGCTCGTACGAACTGTCATGGCAATTCGGGGAACTGGAAGGGCAATCGGTTAAGCTGTCATGGCTCGTACGATGCTAGTCACATAGACAAAGCTGCATGACGTAGTCAATTTAGTCAATTTAGGATAACTAGATGCAACGACCAGGAGATAATCTTTTTCCCGGTCGCTTTTCTTGTTGTCCAGCTTCAGGCGCCAATCCCTCGGAGGCCCACAAGATGTGGGTCACGCAGCCGTTGCCGCAGGAAGCGGCGCCTTACGCTTTTCTTGTTTCAAACAGGGAAATCGCATTCAACATTCGTTTTCGATATACTTATTATGAAGTACTCTTTAAGGAGGTTTTTACATGGAGAAAGTTAAACCCGAACACTTACAGGAACTCATCACTTCCTTTGCAAATAAAGATGTCTACATCCATCTTGAAACAACGAATGGCTCCTATGCTGCTCATTTCAATGAAGGATTTTTCAATGCCGGCGCATTCATCCGGAATATCGTCATCAAATACGAACTCGGAAAAGTGGCTGGTGAGTCGCCACACCGCATCGGTTTGAAACTACCCTCCGGTTGGATTTATGCACAAGGAATCACCCATTATAAAGTCGACGAACACGGACGCCTTCTCATGGCTGGACTTGATCCTGAAGGGAAATTGGCGGTGGCGCTTGAAATAAGCGAGACACCATTCACGTATTAAGGAGGATTTATTGATGATAAAAAAAGAACGTCATGTATTGGTCATATTCCCTCATCCTGACGACGAGGCTTTCGGTGTATCCGGCACAATTTCCCTCTACAGAGAAATGGGCGTCCCCGTTACCTATGCTTGTCTGACACTCGGTGAAATGGGCCGGAATCTTGGAAATCCACCGTTTGCAAATCGAGAAACATTGCCACAAATTCGGAAAAGCGAGTTAAAAAAAGCGTGTGAAGCAATGGGGCTAGACGATTTACGAATGATGGGGTTACGGGATAAAACAATTGAGTTTGAAGACGATGAAAAAATGGTGCAGCTCGTCACAGATCTGATGGAAGAGACAAATCCTTCACTCGTCATTTCATTCTACCCCGGCCTGTCTGTTCACCCCGATCATGATGCCTCTGCACGCGCAGTTGTTCGTGCAGTTCGGAGAATTTCTGAAACAGAACGTCCCACTCTCTATACAATTGCATTCGCTAATAATACAATCGAGGTACTTGGTGAACCTGATATCACTCATGATATTACAACTGTTTCAAAGAAAAAATTTGCTGCACTGCAATCACATGCATCCCAAACCGTTTGGATGATGAAGGATATGGAAAAGAAATTAGAGGCGCAAGATCCTGATGCGATGAAATGGTTCCAGAATGAGCGTTTTTATACGTATCGATGGGATCGGGACTTTGAATAAGTTTTCTAACGGGGCCACAGTCTTTATGACTGTGGTTTTTTGCGAAAATTATAGACTGGAAAATAAAAGTAGGTTATACTTTATTTATATATGAAAAAAGACTGATAGCTTGTATACTTATACAAGCTATTCATTTTTAAAGAAGGGGAGAATTCAGTTGAAAAAATTTGGTCTTTCTACATGGCTATTGTTTCTATTACCATCGATTCTCGGTATTATTTTATTCATGATCCCCTTAAAGTTTAACAGCGGCTGGAAAGTACCGATTGCCAAACTAGCGGATCTTCTATCAGGCACGATTGCTCCTATCATGCCTTGGACTGCGACAATTATTCTTATGGTTGCTGCACTTGGTTCGATTTTATTTTTAGCTGTGAGGCCTAGTAAACGTAAACCATCATTTATTACGGGTTTATTCAAAGTATCGTTCTTCTGGACGGTTGTTCGGATTGTCGGAGCCGTGTTTGCATTACTCGTCATGCTCAAAGTTGGACCTGAAGCAATCTGGAGTGAGAATACCGGTGGCCTACTACTCGATCCAAATGAAGGACTTGTCACGTTTCTCTTCACCATTTTCCTTTTTGCAGGATTGTTGTTGCCACTTCTCCTTAATTTCGGGTTACTCGAATTTTTTGGAACGATGATGGTGAAAATCATGCGTCCACTATTTAAATTGCCTGGCCGTTCATCGATTGATGCGCTTACGTCATGGATTGGGGACGGAACAATTGGTGTACTGCTCACAAGTAAACAGTATGAAGAGGGCTATTATACGAAAAAAGAAGCGGCAATCATTGGAACAACATTTTCAGTCGTATCCATCACGTTTTCCATTATCATCATCGGATATGTTGGACTTGAAAAATATTTCCTACCGTTTTATGGAACTGTCATTTTGACTGGTCTCATACTCGCTTTTATTATGCCACGCATCTATCCGTTAGCTGGAAAAAAGGATGAATATATTGACGGAAGACCCTTTACTGGCGATGATGAAAAATTGCCTAAGGGATATAATTCATTATCTCACGGTCTTGAAAATGCATTGATAAAAGCGAGTACAAATCGCTCGTTTTTCAAAACGTTTACTGAAGGATTCAAAAACGTCCTTGATATGTGGATTGGTGTCATTCCTGTCGTCATGGCTTTCGGGACGGCCGCCCTCATTTTTGCGGAATATACGAGTGTCTTCACAATTTTAGGAAAACCATTCGAACCGATTCTATCCGTTCTAGGCGTTCCTGAATCAGCAGATGCCGCGCAACTTATGGTGGTTGGATTCACGGATATGTTCCTGCCAGTTATTTTGGCTAAAGGACTTATCACATCCCAATTGACATTGTTTGTCGTTGCTACGATTTCTGTGACACAACTTGTTTTCATGGCTGAAGTCGGCGGTTTACTACTAGGGTCAAAAATCCCAGTAAACTTTGTCGATCTCGTTGTCATTTTCCTTTTACGAACATTGATTGCGTTGCCTATTATCGCTGGAGTGGCACATCTTTTATTTTAATGGAATACGGAGAGGCCTCGCTTATCGTTGCGGGGCTTTTCCTGTTGGATTACTTTAAGTTTGAGTCGTAAGTTTCATGCGCGGTAGCAAGGCTCGTTTGCGCTTAGGCCTGCCTGATTTGTTACTTGGATGCGAGACTTCATTCCACACTAAAAACCACGGAATATATTCCGTGGCCTTTAGTGTTATGCACTCAATTTCAGCTTCAATTTCAACAGCATATCCGCTGTCATTTTATCCAAATTATAATTTGTTTTAAAACCCCATTCAGCAATGGCAACTGATGGATCGATTGAATCAGGCCAACTGTCAGCAATTGCTTGACGTACAGGGTCAACATCGTATGCGATTTCAAACGACGGAATATGCTTCTTGATTGAAGCGGCAATTTGCGATGGTTCGAAGCTCATCGCTGTCACATTAAACGCATTCCGATGATCCAATTTTGTAGGATCCGCTTCCATTAAATCAACAATCGCCTGCAACGCATCTGGCATATACATCATGTCCATATATGTGCCTTCCGCAATATAGGATGTATATTTCCGTTCTTCCAATGCTTTGTAATAAATATCGACCGCATAATCCGTTGTCCCTCCACCAGGTTGCGCTACATATGAGATAAGTCCCGGGAAACGGACGCCCCGTGTGTCGAGTCCAAACTTATGGAAATAATAATCGCAAAGTAATTCACCCGCGACTTTATTGACCCCATACATGGTCGTTGGGCGTTGCAGCGTATCTTGCGGCGTATCTTTTTTCGGCGTTGACGGGCCAAATGCACCAATCGAACTTGGTGTGAAAAATTGCATATTCAATTCGCGTGATACTTCAAGTGAATTCATCAACCCACCCATGTTGAGGTTCCATGCAAACAATGGCTCCTCTTCCGCTTTTGCAGATAATAGCGCCGCCATATGCATCATCGTATCTGCACCGAAATCTTTTGCAAGGGTATGCATTTTATTGGTATCTGTCACATCAAGAATTTCGAAAGGTCCCTCTATTGCTGAATTCGTACGACGTATATCTGTTGCCAATACATTATCCGTACCATATTCTGAACGAAGCTTTGCAATCAATTCGGAACCAATTTGCCCGAGAGCACCTGTCACCATTATTTTCTTCATTTCTATACACCCCATTAGTAGACGTTTGTGTTTTTGGAGAGAACACTCAATTCGAAGTTAATCATTAACTCATATTTAATCGATTAATTTCATTATAAGTTGTTCGTTCCAAAAACACAATAATGATTTCATTATATATAAAGTTATGTCGGATTTTTCTGGTATAATGAAAGAAAAATGCGAGGTGCATAATGTCTAAAAATAAGCCTTTCTTCTTTTCAAAAGTGTTCAAATTCGTTCTACTCATTGTTATCGGGACTCTACTTACGCTTATTTTATCTGCATATGGCGTTTCCAAATGGATTACCATTGTTGCGGTACTCACGCTATATGTTTCTGTCACCACCCTATGGCCGATTCACATCATCTACAAATCAAAATCACTCCGTTTTATTGACAACTACATTTCCAGCAATTATAAGAGACCCATTTTCGGTTATTCCTACGCTCTAGCCTATGGTAATAAACGCGATGTCGAAGATTCCTTGAAGCGCATCATGAACACATATAAACAAAAGGATATACAGGATGTATACGGAGCGAATCTGGCTATTTTTCAAAATGATTCCAGAAAACTGCTAGATCATGCAAATCATATCGCCGGACAGGAATTCAAGGATTATTATCAAGGATTTGCCTATGTGATGACTGGTAACTTTGAAAAAGCTGGGGAGTTTCTCGCAAAACTGCATACACCTTGGATGATTCATGCATTGAAAGCCCATCTTGCCCTAAAACGTGGCAATCAAGATGAATTTCGTCTGGAGGCAGATCAATCCATTAATAGTGCGATTGGTATGCAAAAGTATGTCCTGCATCATACATTGAGGCGAATAGAAAATGAAGAGTTTTCAATAGTTTGAAAAGGAAAAGTCTGCTTGGCCGCGGACTTTTTTGTTTGAGTGAGTATTTGCGTGATTGGGATGGTCTATTCGCATGACAGTTTCGGCGGTTGCCATGACAGTTCTGCGATTTGCCATGACAGTTGCCACGCGCCATTACAGTTTACTCGATTGCCCTCACAGTTCTGCGATTCGCCATGACAGTTGCCACGCGCCATTACAGTTTACTCGATTGCCCTCACAGTTCTGCAATTTGCCATGACAGTTGCCACGCGCCATTACAGTTTACTCGATTGCCATGACAGTTCTGCGATTCGCCATTACAGTTGCCACGCGCCATTACAGTTTCGACGGTTGCCATGACAGTTCTGCGATTCGCCATGACAGTTGCCACGCGCCATTACAGTTTCGACGGTTGCCATGACAGTTCTGCGATTCGCCATGACAGTTGCCACGCGCCATTACAGTTTACTCGATTGCCCTCACAGTTCTGCAATTTGCCATGACAGTTGCCACGCGTCATCCAATTCAATTCAAAAACCCCGGACAGCCTTAGCTACCCGGGGTACGTTTACCAATTCAATTATGAAATTACGCCAAGTTCTTTTCCAACTTTAGCGTAGATTTCTAGTGCATTGTCGAGCATTTCTTTCGTATGGGCTGCAGTCGGCATATTGCGGACGCGGCCTTTTCCTTTGGCAACTGTTGGGAAGACGATTGATTTTGCGTAGACGCCTTCTTCCGCGAGACGCTTTGAAAACTGTTGTGTCAACTTCTCTTCGCCTATGATGCAAGGGGTAATCGGTGTTTCCGATACGCCAATGTTAAAGCCGAGCTTGGAGAGTCCAGCTTTCAAGTAGTTACCATTTTCCCACACTTTGTCATGGAGTTCAGTGGATTCCATGATTTTATCGAGCGCGCCCATGATTGCCGCAACGTCGCCAGCTGGAAGTGCTGTAGAGAACAGGAAGGGACGTGAACGAACTTTCAACCAATCAATTAATTCCTGCGTCCCTGCGACATAGCCACCTACGACACCAATTGCTTTCGACAAGGTACCAATTTGGAAATCAATCTCTTTTTCAAGACCGAAATGTTTCACGGTCCCTTTTCCTTTGCCCATGACGCCAGATCCATGCGCATCATCGACATAGGTGATCAAATTGAATTCCTTCGCAATCTTGACAATTTCCGGAAGATTGGCAACGTTGCCGTCCATCGAAAAGACACCATCCGTAATGTACATTACTTTCTCATACAAACCAGATTCCATCGTCGCTTTCGCTTTCGCACGAAGGTCATCCATATCCTGATGATTAATGCGGATGACTTTCGCACCAGAAAGGCGGCAACCGTCAATGATTGAAGCGTGGTTCAGTTCATCCGAAAGAATCGCATCCTTTTTGTTCATAACTGCAGAAATCGCCGCCATATTACAATTGAGACCAGATTGGTAGAAAATCGCTGCTTCGGTTCCTTTGAACTCCGCAAGCTTCTCTTCAAGTTTCACATGGATATCGAGCGTACCGTTTATCGTGCGAACAGCCCCTGCACCGACGCCGTATTTTTCAGTTGCTGCAATCGCAAGCTTCTTTAAATCTTCATCAGTCGCTAACCCCAAGTAGTTATTTGATGATAAATTAATAAGGTCATTGCCTTTTATTTTAATAATTGGGCCATTTGGACCTTCAACTGGATCGATTTCATTATAGAGGCCTTGTTCACGGAGTTCTTTTAAATTTTCCCGTAAAAATGTATCGAGTACTTTTGACAAAGCAATCTTCCTTTCAAACTGATGATACCTCTATTTTACCACACGTTGAACCCTTGTGTAGAATGAGGTACATCCCGGTCAAAAAAGGTTAAAGAGTACTTTTGATTTCTCTTCAAAAGCGGCTTGCTTAATGGCAGAATCCATTGTACTAATCATGCTATTTTCAGCTTGTGCATAAGACTGCATATACCCAGTCGCGTCGAGGATTTTTTCTCTATAGGCCTCACTAATACGGCTGATTTTCTCTTCCGCATCCGTATCATCCGTACACATCTGTACGAGGTCCAGCAATTCATCTCCCGGACGTTCCGGATCGTAGGCATGCGGTTTCGTCGCGTCGAGAATGCAAACCGACAATTCTTTGAAAAGGACGAGATCCACCCCACTCGGATCGAGTCCGCACCATCCGTAAAGAACGTCAAATCCTCGTTTTTCTGCTACAGCTCCAAGCGCTTTCATCAGCGTCGATTTACCAGTGCCAGGAAGACCCTTAATAAGGATCCGCCTTTCCGTCCGCTTTGTAATCGAGGGAATGAAATCCTGCGCCCCACCCGACGTCAATGAACCGATAAGCCTATGTGAAACAGTCGATTTTTTATTTAACTCGACTATTCCAAACAACTCTTCTATTAACGATTCAATAAGTTTTTCATGTAGATCCCACATCATCCGCTCGATGTTCACCACTTCCCACTCGTCGTGGATTTTCTTTGCAGCGGCAAGCGTTTCTAAAGATTTTACAAGCGCGGTCTCCGCTTCTCCCAATTTTCCTACGACAAATCCGTTCTGCTCACGTAACTTTGCTTCATCGTACACATCGTAAAAGCTGACTACTTGGTGCCGCCCCCCTATATCCACAGGTTCTAGTGCAACCGGATGTGACGCTTGAATGAAGAGGATATTTGGACCTTTCACGAAAATGGCATCCGTCTTGTCAGGTTGCACGGGGTTCATGAATCTGTCAACATCAAATCCCCGTTTCACAAAATGCATCACGGTTTCATTTAATAAGTTTGAAATTGCATTCGTCGGAGGACACTTCAAAAATAACGTTTTAGACGCAGAAGCAATCAGTGTGTCATATTTATGGGAAATCCCAAGTCCTGTATAGGCTGTCCCCATATATTGGGTTATCATTCCGTATATGTCGACCATCCTTTCTGTACATATGATTAACCTATGCGCGGATAACAAAAAAAAGCACCGCTTAGATGCGCGTGCTTCAAAAAATTCATTTTAGAATAAAATCTTTTCGTCTTCCTCACCTATCAATTTCAATAATAATTTCCGAGATTGAGGGAGCGTATAATGGACAAATTGCCCGATAAGGAGAGCGATTATAACTGTACCGACCCCAACAGGACCACCGAGCAGCCAACCAAGGAGCGCAACAACAACTTCAATCATTGTACGTATTCTCTTCACACTAATCCCCAGCTTATCGACTAGTAGAAGCATAAGACTATCACGTGGACCAGCACCAATATTCGGAGATACATAGACCCCGACACCATAGGACATGACTACAATACCTATTATAAAAATAGTTATTTGCCCGATTAGAGTAGTGAAATCTGGAAGCAACCAGTTAAATATGTCTATAAAAATTCCAAGAAGCAACATGTTGAGCCATGTTCCAATTTTCGGCCATTCTTTCAAAACCATAGCCGTCGCAATAATAATAACAAACCCTGTTATAATTCCCCATGTACCGATTGTTAATCCAAATTTTTGATATAAACCAACATGCAAAACATCCCAAGGTCCGATACCGAGACGCTGCCCTTTGATGGTCATTGAAATACCAAGGGAGACTATTAATAAGCCACCTAAAAAAAAGGCCCATCTCCAAAACAAAATCTTTCTCATTCTAATCCTTCTTTCTAAAACCTACACATTAAATGAAAAGCGCAAGGCGACGCTCAGACACTGTTCCATGTCGAAAAAATTTAAAAATCATCCACGAAAAGCATGAATGATTATTTCAATAACCTATTCATTGTAGCATGCGCATCGCCTAAGATACATGCTATCTATCTTTCACGATATCACAAAATGACGCATCAATTGAGTGAGCAAGCGCTTCAGGCACTAGTCTCAATTGTAATCCAGGTTTTCCTGCGCTAACAATTATTTTATCGATTTCCTTAGCAGAATGGTGAATAAACGTTGGATACTTCTTTTTCATACCAATTGGCGAACAACCGCCTCGCACATAACCCGTCTCTTTCGTCAGATCTTTCAACGGTAACATATCCAACTTCTTTACATCTGCTGCTCTCGCCGCTTTTTTCAGGTCAAGTTCGAGTGCCACAGGAACTAAAAAAATGAAAAGCTCTCTCAGTCCCGCAATTGTGACTAACGTTTTATAGACACTATCCACTGATTGCCCCGTTTTTTCTGCGACGGAGACACCGTCCAGCAAGCCGTCGTTTACATCGTACTCCATTAGATCGTAGACAATACTCTCGCCATCCAAAATCCGTACTGCATTCGTCTTTACTTTCTTATTTTGTTTAGCCATCCGTGCATCTCCTTTTCTGAAGTTGTCGAGAGCCAGGGTACCAGACGCTCCCCACTCAAAACGAAAAGGTCGCCATTTTATAGGCGACCTTACATATCTAATTACGCACTCTCATAATAATCAGGCCAACCTATCTCAAATCCATTTTGCTTCATTTGAATTTGATATGTGTAAGTTGAAATTGCCTTCTCGTACCTTTTTTGCACTTGAGGTAGTTCCCGTAAAACGTTAAAAGGAAGTTTCACAGATGCCTCTTTTACAGTTCCTGCCTCATTGATGGCCTTGGCATGATTATGAAGAGCAATTTTAGCTTCCATTCGCATAGTTTTAGCTGATGCTGTTGCTGCAAGTTGGTAATCTGCAGTCGACGGTTCCGGTATGAAAATTGCTTCAGTACGTACAGAACGCCAAATATCTATCGCTTCTTCAAGAGTTTTCCCGATTGGCAACGTAATTTGTTTAACTTGCCCTGCACCAAACTGCTCCGGTTGAGCTCTTCTCTCTAATGGAGCAGTTTCTGGTTCTTTTCTCCCTAACAGTAAAGCTTCTAGATTTTTTACTATTTTTTGATTTTCCCCATTGTATTTCACATTGCGGTCATAGGCACTTTCCGCATTTCTGCGCCTGATTGTATCATAATGTTGCGATTGCTCGCGGGCAGTCGTATGTGTCAAAACGGCATTCATAAACTTCACCTCCAAATAGTCCTTACAACACAAAACTGTTGATTACATTATACTTACTTTTTCAACTTAAATATATCCGACAAAAGTTCCTAAATTCACTCATTTTTCAAATAGCTTCTTAAGTGCATCTGCCATCGCCGTATTTTCTGGCTCTTCCTGCTTCTGCATGAATTTCTGAACATCACGCTTATCCGCCTTCTTTCCGCCAGAATTTTCTCTGCGCTTCTCAAATGCCGATAATTTCTCACGATGGCCGCATTTACAGACGAAAATCTTACCATCGCCCTCTCCACGCAACTCCAATTTCTTTTTACAGACAGGACATCTTGCATTTGTCAATGTGGAAACGTTTTTCCGGTGTCCACATTCTCGGTCCTGACAGACAAGCATCTTGCCACGTTTGCCGTTCACTTCCAGTAGGAGTTTGCCACAATCCGGACACGTTTTCCCAGTAACATTATCATGCTTGAATTTTTTATCATCCGTCTTGATTTCCGTTACCGTTTTTTTCGAGAATCCAATCATTTCTTTCATGAACGCTGCTTTTTTCATTTTACCATTCGCAATTTTCGACAATCCTTGTTCCCACTCCGCAGTTAGTGCAGGTGACTTCAAATCTTCTGGGACGAGTTCTAGTAGTTGTCGACCTTTTGATGTTGTGTAAATATCGTTCCCTTTTTTCTCCATGACGAATGAGCCGAATAACCGTTCAATGACGTCCGCGCGTGTCGCGACAGTCCCTAGTCCGCCCGTTTCACCAATTGTCTTGATGAGTTCTTTCGATTCACCTTGCATGAACTGCACAGGATTTTCCATCGCTCCTAGTAAAGTTCCTTCATTGAACCGTGCAGGTGGCTTCGTTCTCCCGTCCGTCATGACAACAGCATGGGTTTTCAGTTCATCACCTTTTTTGAATGAAGGAAGTGTATCCGTATCAGCTTCTTCTTCATCTGTCGAATAAACTTTCTTCCATCCTTCATCCGTGACTGTCCGGCCTTTTGCATTGAACATCTCACCGCCCACCACAAGTTCTACTAGTACCTGATCATAACGGAATGCGCCAAAGAACACGGCCAAAAACCGCTTAACGATTAAATCATACAGACGTTGTTCCTGGCTAGAAAGATTTTGGAGAATTGGCGTTTCCTCTGTTGGAATGATGGCATGATGATCCGATACTTTTTTATCATCAATGACGCCCTTCTGCGGTTTGACAGTTCCCGAACGAAGTAGCATATTGACTGCTTTCCGGTAGGGTCCGATATCAACTGCTTTAATACGCTCTTTCAACGTATTCTCCATATCTGATGTCAGATGTTTCGAATCAGTTCGTGGATACGTCACTGCTTTATGACGCTCATATAACCCTTGTAATGTCGACAGCGTTTCTTTCGCAGACCATGACCAACGGCGATGCGCTTCCTTCTGCAGTTCTGTCAGGTCAAATAATAACGGTGCAGGTTGTGATTTCGGTGTTGTTTTCACTTCAATCACTTTCCCTGTATGAACCCCGTCCAGTTTCGACAACAACTTTTCAATAATTTCTTTATCAAAAGACTGTGTCTGTCCTGCCTTATCATGCCAAGTAAACTTCGCCGTTTCCGTGAGTGCTTGCATGCCGTAAAACAATCTTGGTTTAAAGTCACGAATTTGCTTTTCCCGTTCCGCAATCATTGCAAGCGTTGGTGTCTGTACACGTCCTGTTGACAGTTGGGCATTGTATTTCACTGTCAATGCCCGCGTCGCATTTATACCGACAACCCAGTCCGCTTCCGCACGAGCAACCGCCGCCTCATATAAATTTTCATATGCACGACCGTCTTTCAAATTATTGAATCCGTCTTTGATTGCCTTATCTGTAACTGATGAAATCCATAACCGTTTAACAGGCTTGCGGACTTTCGCCATCTCTAAGATCCAACGTGCAACAAGCTCTCCTTCACGCCCGGCATCCGTTGCGATGATGATATCTTTGACATCATTACGCTTAAGCTGGGCCTTCACTACGTTGAACTGTTTTGATGTCTGACGGATTGGTACAAGTTTGAACGGCTCCGGTATGATAGGCAAATGTTCGAGCTTCCACTCCTTGAATTCATTGCCATAGCCTTCTGGATCCGCATGTGTCACAAGATGCCCGAGAGCCCATGTGACGATATAATTTGTTCCTTCGAGAAACCCGTTCCCTTTTTTATTGCAGCCAAGAACCCGTGCGATATCGCGTGCCACGGACGGCTTTTCAGCAAGTACAAGTGATTTGGACATAAGTAAATCCCCTTTCTACATACATCGATTATACGGTAGATTTAAGTTCAATGCATGTCGGGTGGATAAAATCAGGCCAAACAACAAAAAAACTCACCATAACCGCAAACATCAACTAAAAGGGAGAATAATGGTTTACTCATGCTGAATTTCCTGGAACTTCTGGGTTAAACTTGACCAACGATGACAGCACTCAATCTGTCCTTGCCGTCTTCCTGTTCAATAAATCTCAAAACCACATTATCCAATGCAATTTGATTGGCGTCGCCGACTTTGTGTGATAATAAACCCGCCCACATCGCTGTTTCTTTCAAAGGATTGGCCACATTAAACACACATTCTTTCACTTCAATCTTTTCATTTTCAGCTGAAATCGTTCCGTCTTCACGCAACTTCGCGAGGCGTACCTCTTCCGCATCCTCCCATTCGATGAAAAACGGATAGGGCAATTCATCCGAAATCGCTTGATCTACAAAAAGCATTTTCCACTTCCGCAACTTGTTATCCACTGTATACCGCTCTGCATTTAGTACGCCAGATGTCTTGAATCCCTTGATTTTAATTTCCTCATTGAATTCCTCAATACAATCCACAGACAGACAAATCGTTCCCCATCCTTCACTTGTTTCCAAATCATGAAGTAGCAAACTTGTAAGCGGATGATTCACATTTTCCGCGATGGCCATCTGTTCAATTGACAACCATTCGATATATGCATTCTTCACGTACATTAGTGCATTATGTGTCCCCCATTTTTCATGGCGACCACCGACAACAGCGTGACGTTCGATCGCTTGTTGCTCAGCCACTATTTGTACAGGTGCTTTTTCTGTGAAGTAAACAACATGGTCCAGTTTCATGGTAATATTCCCTCTTTCTTCATTATAAATGGGTAGAAGAAAAGCCTGCAATCTAACCATTGCAGGCTTCAAATTATTTGTCTTCGTTCAGAATTTTAATTGTTGCTAAAAATTCTTTATCGATTTCAGCGTTTGGTCTGTATGTGGCATTACTAACGACAACTGCAACAATCAGACAGAGGATGAAACCAGGAACGATTTCATAAAGAGTGTTATGCAATGCATCGACATTTCCCCAAATCATAACCATAACGGCACCGGCTATCATTCCCCATAGCGCTCCTTTTGTAGTAAGTTTACGCCAATAAAGAGATAGAAGGATAATTGGACCAAATGAGGCACCAAATCCAGCCCATGCAAACGATACGATATTTAAAATGGATTCATTATTCGGCCAAGCAAGTACCATCGCAATTAACGAGACAACAAGGACAGCCATTCTTCCTAAAAAGACATAATGCTTATCCGTTGCATCTTTCTTCATGAACGTTTTGTACAAATCTTCGACAAGTGCAGAAGACGATACAATTAATTGTGAAGAAATTGTACTCATAACAGCCGCAAGAACTGCCGCTAGCATGATCCCTGCGATAAATGGATGGAAGATAATTTGCCCGAGGACAATGAACACCGTTTCTTTATCCGCCAGCGTTACACCCGCATTCTGCTGAAAATAAGCAATCCCAACAAGTGCTGTGGCAACCGCACCGAACAGGCTTAAGAACATCCAGCTAATTCCGATTCGACGTGCCTTTTTGGCTTCCTTATGAGAACTAAGCGCCATAAAGCGGACAATGATATGCGGCTGTCCGAAATAACCCAGTCCCCATGCAACTGCGGACAAGATACCTAGGAAAGTTGCTCCTGATACGAAGTTCAGCAGTTGCGGATTTACAGTCCGGATACTTTCCGTAGTTTCTGTAAACCCTCCTGTAATGAATACACCTACAATCGGAACAAGGAGAAGGGCAAAGAACATAACGATACCTTGAACAACATCCGTATAACTGACCGCTAAAAACCCGCCGAATAATGTATAAAAAATAACGACAGCAGAAACAATCAGCAGACCGGCGTGATAGTTCAGCCCGAATGAGCTAAGGAAAAACTTACCGCCTGCAACCATTCCTGAAGACACATAAAATGTGAAAAAAGTAAGAATGATAACACCAGAAGCAATCCGTAAGAGACGTGATTTATCTTTCAAACGACTTTCCAAGTAACTAGGAATTGTAATAGAATCACTGGAAACTTGTGTATAGACACGAAGACGTGGTGCAACGAACACCCAGTTCAAGTATGCTCCGAGTGTCAAACCGACAGCAATCCATGCTTCAACAAGTCCATTAAGATAGATTGCACCAGGCAATCCCATAAGCAACCAGCCCGACATATCTGCAGCTCCGGCACTAAGCGCAGTAACAGCTGGACCAAGTGCACGTCCGCCAAGCATATAATCTGTTAGATTGGATGTACGTTTGAATGCATACCATCCAATGAAAATCATCGCCGCCATGTATAAAATAATTGCAATTAATTGATACATTTCAGTTGTCATATTGAATCCTCCTTTTATCAATAAATTCTATTATACCATATTTTATGCATAAAACCATTTCCGGAATACTTTACGAAATAAATTGTATAATTACTAGCTATATAAGTTAAATTTAAGTTTTATACTTCTTTTATTAATTCTATATATACTTGTTTGTCGCGTTTTTTTCAACTATTCAAGTATAAATGGGCCGATGATCTTTCGTTCAACTTATATAGCGACAAATTGTTTGCATCTCTCCGAAATTCCCTGGTAAATAAGGCTAGTCCGACGAGGAACTAGTTGAACACTAATAAGAAAAAGCGCATTTCCTCAATTTTCATAGAAACCCGACTTTCCTCATTGCTATTTATGTGATTTTTCAATAGACATCTCACGCAATTTAAACTTCTGGATTTTTCCTGATGCGGTCATTGGATATGCATCTATAAATTCAATGTACCTCGGAATTTTATAATAAGAAATACTTCCCTTACAAAATTCACGTACCGCCTTTGCATCCAGTTCCACTCCATCTTTCGGAATAATCCATGCCATCAATTCTTCACCGTATTTCGGATCAGGTACACCAACAACTTGTACATCGGATATTCCCGAATGAGTATATAAAAATTCCTCAACTTCTTTCGGATAAATATTTTCCCCACCACGAATAACCATATCCTTGATCCGCCCAGTAATATCGATATACCCTTCTTTATCCATAACGGCAATGTCACCTGTTCGAAGCCATCCCTCTTGGTCAATTGCAGCACGTGTTGCTACTTCGTTATTATAATACCCTTTCATTACATGATAACCACGTGTGCAGAGTTCTCCGGGTATCCCCACTGGAACATCTTCTCCAGTTTTAGGATTAATGATTTTCACTTCGACATATGGATGTGGTTTCCCGACAGTCGATACACGCTTTTCGATTGGATCGTTCGTCCTTGTTTGTGTAATAACTGGTGACGATTCCGTTTGCCCATAACAAATCGTAATCTCCTCGATTCCTAAATCTTCAATCACACGCTTCATCACTTCAATCGGGCATGTTGAACCTGCCATGATTCCTGTGCGTAACGTTGATGTGTCGAATTTCTTGAAATCTGGATGATTCAGTTCGGCTATAAACATCGTTGGAACGCCATGCAATGCCGTGCATTTCTCATCTTGCACGGCCTGCAAAACCCGAACTGGCTCAAATTGCTCTACAATTACCATCGCAGAGCCATGTGTCACTGCCGCAAGTGTCCCTAATACGCAGCCAAAACAGTGAAAAAACGGGACTGGAATGCACACACGATCTTGTTCGGTCAATTTCATATAATCTCCGATAATCTTCCCGTTATTAACCACATTATTATGCGTCAGCATGACCCCTTTCGGAAACCCGGTTGTGCCAGACGTATATTGAATGTTAATGACGTCATCCGGTTCAAGTGATTGAAAACGCTCTTCTAACTCAACATCAGTCACTCCATCCGCGTGCGACATGAATTCCGACCACTTATACATACCTTGTTCTTCACGCTCAGACATAAGGATAATCCGTTTGAAGTGTGGGAGCTTATCAGTTGAAATCCCACCCTTTTCACTAGTCAGCAATTCAGGGCAAACCTTACGGATAACTTCGATATAACTTGTTCCTTTAAAGCTCTCGTCCAAAATCAATGTCGTAGAATCAGACTGTCCCAGCAAATACTCCAATTCCGTTGCCTGATAATTTGTGTTCACCGTGACAAGGACAGCCCCCATCTTCCCTGTCGCAAATTGACTCAGCAGCCACTCTCGTTTGTTATCTGACCAAATGGCGACATGCTCGCCTTTAGCAATCCCCATACCGATAAAAGCTTTGGCAAGTTCATCCGTTTCTTCATCAAATTCCTGATAGGTTTTACGGACTTCATGTTCTGGATAAACATACGCCTCTTGTGTAGGATGCAATTGTGCCTGTTCCCTCACGATTCCCCCCACTGTTTTATGTAACAACATCATATACCATTCCCCTTTCCTAGCTCTACATCTAATGTTATCATATAATTCAGAACCTAAGAAACGATTTTTCTTAAATAAACTAAATAAATTCACAAAAATACCGTTCTCCCCCTCCTTTAGAGTGAACGGTATTCTATATTTCATTCCACAGGAAAAATTCGACCACGTTCGTCTTTATACACAACATGATGACGCGCAAGCTTTGTCGGTGAATCTAGGCCAGCCACTCCAGCGATACAAAACAGTCCTTCTCGCATCGTCAAAATATAATTCGTCACACGGAATTTCTTATCCTCCACAACAAGCCCTTGTTGCAACTTCTTATCCGTTGTCGCAACAGCTGCTGGACAATCATCGGTATGGCAACGATGCGCCATAATGCAGCAAACCGAAATCATGAAACCGCGCGCGATTTGGACAAGGCCTGCCCCATCGCAAGGACAATTGCCGCCTTGTCTGGTGTTGTAATCTTACCCGATGCAATAATTTTCACACAATCTCATACTTCACTCCAACTCATTGTTCCCACCCCTTTTCAAGCTTTATAGGTAGTTTACCGCTAACTAAGTCTGGTATTCTTAATTATATAGAAATTTTCTGGAGGGATTCCATGGTGATTAAATTGTTAACGGCTCATACATCCGTTAGGAAGTATAAAGACGTTCCACTATCGAAAGAACAAGTCCATGAGCTTATTCACGCAGGTCAACATGCTGCAAGTTCCCATTTTGTGCAGGCCTACTCTGTCATTCACGTAACGGATACCAGCAAACGGGAAAGACTAGCCGAGCTATCCAAAAATCCACGACAGTTTTTATCAGCAGGTGCTATACTCATCTTTTGTACGGATTATTGCCGACTAGAGAAGGCGGCGCATTTAATAGGTAGGGATATCGACTTTACACATGCGGAAAACTTACTTGTAGGTGCCATCGACGTTTCATTGTTTGCCCAGAATGTCGCCATTGCTGCAGAATCAAAAGGCTATGGCATATGTTACATCGGCGGCGTACGCAATGCGCCACAGGAAGTTAGCAACTTACTTGGTTTACCAAAAGGCGTTGCTCCGATGTTTGCCATGTCGATTGGCATACCTGACGAGGCGAATGAAGTGAAACCGAGACTACCCATCGAAGCAATCATTCACGAAAATAGCTATGATCCCGATAAATACGACGAACTCATTCCCGCTTATAACCAAACCATGAACGATTATTACGTAAGTCGTGGAGCAAATCAGAAAAATACCAATTGGTCCGAGGACATGGCAAGTTTTCTAGGCGCGCCAAAACGGCAGCATATGAAAGAGTTTTTGAAAGAGCAGGGATTTGAGTTTAACTAGGAGCGATTGCGATGCAATTTGAAGAATTAGTAGATGAACTGACACGCCGTATGATGGATGGCTCATTCATTAGCGGTACAGTTAGCCAACCCCGTACGAAGACTGATGAAGTGAAACGTGTCAAGGTAAAACCCGTGGAACTCAAAGGCGAGCTACATATTCAATTTGAATACCAATTCGAACGCGTTTTAAAACACGAAAACGTAACAGCCGATGAAGTACATGGTAAGCTCGAAGAATTATTGGAACGCTTCAGACAGGTAAACAGTGAGTTTACTGATGAAAAAGTTCATATACAACTGTCAAAAAAACGCAAAGTAATGTGGAAATCGGATAAGGTGCAGTCCAGGAAAGTCGCCGATCTATCGCATAACCGAAAGAAAAATTATTTACTTGATGAGTTCACACCCTACCCATTTTTAGTACGACTTGGCGTGCAGACACCTGATGGTAAAGTAAAAAAACAAAAGCATGACAAATTTCGGCAGATCAACCGGTTTGTCGAATTCATCGACGATTCCCTTGCTCATTTACCAACAGACCGCCCTGTCCGCATTCTCGATTTCGGCTCTGGAAAATCATATTTAACGTTTGCGCTCTATCATTATTTGCGCATTGAAAAAGGCCTCGACATTCGTGTAACTGGCCTTGATTTGAAAAAAGAAGTCATTGAGGAATGTAGTGTCATTGCGCAAGATCTTGACTACGAAAATCTAGAATTCCTCGTCGGCGATATAAACGATTACAATGACGAAACGTCCGTCGATATGGTTGTCACACTTCACGCTTGTGATGTTGCAACCGACATGGCACTCGCCCGCGCAGTGAAGTGGGGAGCGAAAGTTATTTTAAGTGTTCCTTGTTGCCAACACGAACTGTTCAATCAAATCAAGTCGCCCGCACTCGATGTCATGCTTCAGCATGGACTTATCAAAGAACGATTCGCTGCACTCGCCACCGACTCAATCCGTGCTGAATTGCTGTCACTCGTCGGTTACGAAACACAACTATTAGAGTTCATTGACATGGAGCATACGCCGAAAAACATCTTGATACGTGCGTATTATACAGGACAGGAACCTTCTGCTGCTGACTTTACACGCTACAATGAATTCAGAAATTTATTGAATGCTGAGCCGTTTTTGGAAGGGGAATTGAAGGATTTGTTGGATAAATGAGTGAACCAATCCACTAGCGGGAGTTTTTTAATTGTGCGGATCGGTCGCTTCGATGAAGGTATCAGTCGCTTGGGCGTGAGATTGGTCGCTTCGATGCGTGAATCGGTCGCTTAGGCGTGGGATTGGTCGCTTCGATGAAGGAATCAGTCGCTTGGGCGTGGGATTGGTCGCTTCGAAAAAGGAATCGGTCGCTTGGGCGTGGGATTGGTCACACAAAAAGATATTCAATAGATAATAACAACCACTCTTGGTAAACTCACCAAGAGTGGTTATCTTTTCAATCATACACCCAAATAGGCTTTAATGATCTTATCATCTTCACGTAATACATCCGCTGTATCACTCATAATAATATTTCCAATCTCGATTAAATAGCCCCTGTTTGCCAAACGCAATGCAGCTTTGGCATTTTGCTCAATCAGCAAAATCGTCGTCCCTTGTTTGTTGATTTCCTGTATGATTTTCATGATTTCTTGGACAATGATTGGCGCCAATCCCATAGAGGGTTCATCCAACATAAGTAGTTTTGGATCCCCCATTAACCCGCGACTAATGGCGACCATTTGCTGTTCTCCACCACTCAATGTACCTGCTAGTTGCTTCGAACGTTCCTTCAATCGGGGAAACAAATCAAATGAGCGCTCAATTCCTTCTTTCACCCACTTTTTGTTCTTTCTGAATACATATGCCCCTAATTCTAGATTCTCTGTAACGGTTAACCCTCCAAAGATTCGCCTTCCTTCAGGGACATGAATAATTCCTAATTCAACAATTTTATGCGGAGGAAGACCAACAATACTCTGCCCATTCCATTCGATTTCACCAGATTTCGGTCTAATAATACTAGAGATTGTTTTAAGTGTAGTGCTTTTCCCTGCCCCATTACTACCAAGCAAGGTAACAATTTCACCTTTATTTATTTCCAAATTTATATCATTTAGCGCTCGAATTTTCCCGTAATAGGAGTTTACATCTGAAAGTTTTAATAAGGGTTTCAAACAGCATCCTCCTTACCTAAGTATGCTTCAATTACCTTTTCGTCTTGCAACACCTCATGCGGAGTCCCCTCTGCAATCTTACAACCATAGTCAATTACGGTAATATGTTCAGAGATTTGCTTTATCAAAGCCATATCATGTTCAATCATAAGTACGGTAATATTAAATTCATCACGAATACGTCGAATAAGATTTATCAAGTATTGCTTTTCTTCAAAATTCAACCCCGCAGCCGGCTCATCAAGAAGGATTATTTTCGGCTTTGTCGCCAAGGCACGTGCAATTTCCAAATACCTTTGCTCACCATAAGGTAAGTTTTTTGCAGCTCGATTCGTATACTTACGTATTCCAACAAAATCAATGCATTCCCGTGCGACTTCTTCTATTAACTGTTCTTCTGTCTTTTGGTTCTTTGTACGAAATAATGCGCCCCATACCGTTTGTTTTGTTCTGCAATGCATTCCCGATTTCACGTTATCTAATACGGACAAGTTCGGAAACAAACGAAGGTTTTGAAATGTACGAGCCATTCCTAACGATGTTATCTTACTAGGTTTTTTATTTATTAAACTATCGCCGTCTAAGATAATCTCTCCACCTGTAGGCCGATAAAATCCAGTAATCATGTTGAAAACTGAAGTTTTTCCCGCCCCGTTAGGTCCAATAATACTGGATATACTATTTTTTTCAACAGTAAAAGACAAATCATCAACAGCTAGTAATCCTCCAAATTGAAGTTTTAGATTCTTAACAGTTAAAATAGACATTTGATACCCCTCTCTTTCGAAGTTAGCGCCTATTAATAAGCCTTCTCTACTCCGAACCACGCTATAATTTATAGTGCATCAAACAGGCACTGATTGCTTCTTATCTTTAGATTCATCCTCTTCCAGATCGTCCTCATCGTCTGCTTCATGTTTTGCTGGCCATATTCCTTGAGGACGGAATACCATCATAACAATTAAGGAAACCCCAAATATTAAGTGACGCCAGTCATCTACACCACGTAAAATTTCTGGAAGTACAATGACCAAAGCAGCACCAACAACAACGCCTCGGATACTACCAAGCCCACCTAATACAACAGCGAGTAAAATCATAACCGATTGCTGGAAGCTAAAACTTAATGGTGCAATTGCAGTCATTTTAACAGCGAATACTGAACCTGCAAAACTACCAATAACCGCTCCGGATGCATACGATAATAATTTAAGACGGATACGATTAATACCCATTGCTTCGGCGGCGTCCTCATCTTCACGTATGTATACCCACGCTCGGCCTATTCTGGAATTACCTAACCGATAGACAATGATGATTGAAAGGATGGCGACCACTAAGATTAAATAATAAAAATCTTTTTGAGTTGACAAGACATAACTACCAATAGTAGGTCTAGGAATACCATAGATTCCTGAAGCTGATCCCGTAATCTCTAAGTTAATCGCCAATATTCTTACTATTTCACCGAAACCAAGTGTTACAATTGCTAAATAGTCACTTCTTAACCGTAGAGTTGGCGCACCAACAATGACTCCTGCAACGACCGCAAACAGGAAGGCCACAGGTAAGGTTAACCAGAAGGACCAGTGGAAAGTTGTCATTAAAATTGCTGTCGTATAAGCCCCAACTGCAAAGAATGCTGCATAGCCCAAATCCAATAACCCTGTATAACCAACAACTATATTTAATCCTTGAGCTAAGACGACATAAAAAAGAACGAACGTTAAGACATCTAACCAATAGATATTTAGAACGAATGGAAGGACCAACATTACAATGATAAGTAGTGACAGAGATTGTTTCTTATTTTTCATAAACTTTTTCATAGTTACATCCTCTCCATTTCTTTCGCTCCAAGTATTCCCGTTGGTTTAAATACTAAGAACAAGATGAGAATGCCAAATGCCAATACATCTTTCCATGATCCGCCTAAGTAAAAGGTTCCGTATGCCTCAACAATTCCAAGAACAAATCCACCTAGCATTGCACCTGTTATATTCCCGATTCCTCCTAAAACAGCGGCTGTAAAAGCTTTCAACCCAATAATGAAGCCCATCATGAAATTTATCGTTCCATAATAAACACCTGACATAATTCCTGCCCCGGCAGCTAAAAATGCCCCGATAAAAAAGGTTAGCGCAATAATTCGATACACATTAACCCCCATTAAACTAGAGGCCGTCTGATCTAATGCAATGGCACGCATTGCCTTTCCATAAATCGTTTTATCGATAAACAATCGTAGACCAATCATCAATAAGGCAGATAGTACAATCATTCCAATTTGGGCATATGAAATTTGAGCTCCAACTATTTCAAATCCATTTTTAGGCAATGAAATCGGATACACTTTATAAGATGCTCCCCATCCAAGCATTGAGGAGTTTTCTAGCGTTAAAGAAACACCGAGTGCTGTTATAAGGATAGAAAGCCGTGGTGCCAAAAGTAATGGACGATAAGCAAGCCTCTCCACGCCCATTCCTAGAAGTCCAACAATAACCATTGTGATGATAAACACCATTCCAATACCTAACAAACCTGTATTAAGTCCTCCATCCCCAGTTACAAGGGAAAGTAATGTAAATCCTACGAAAGCGCCGATCATATACAAATCACCATGTGCAAAGTTTAAGAGTTTAATAATTCCATAAACCATTGTATATCCTAAAGCTATTAAACTATAAAAGGCACCAATCACTAGTCCATCGAATAGAATTTGTAAAAAAATATCCACTAACTCACACCCTTTTCTATGCTGTTTTTCGTTAACTTAACAGTAGTAAAATGAGGAAAGTACCAATTGAGTGAAGTTCCATTTCGTTATGTAAAAGAATAAGTATCGTTGGAGCCGTTTACTCATTTCACAATGTTTAAACGCTCCAACGATTAAATACTTTTATTTTTCTAAAGTGAAATCTCCATCTACTACTTTCATAACATGGAAGTTTGATGAATTTAATGAATTCGTATCATTAAACTCAATCTCTTGTCCAATTCCTTTAAAACCCTTTGTCTCTTTTAATGCTTTTCTAAGCGCATCCTTATCTGTGGAATTTGCTCTGCTCAGCGCATCGACCAATAGATTTACACTATTATAAGATAGGGCAGAAAATGGTCCTGGGTCCGTGTCATATTTACTTTTGTAATCCTTAACAAAATCTTCTGCGCCAGGGATGAAGTTTGCTGTAGGTGTTGCCGTTACTAATAGATCGCTCGCATATTCTGTGCCAGCAATTTTGATAACATCCGGCGAATAACTTCCATCACCAACCATAAATAAACCTGGCACGCTCTTCTCTTTAAACTGTTTCACCATAAGACCAGCAGCAGCATAATAACCAGTAAAGTACGTCCCATCCGGATTAAGTGACTTCAGCTTCGTCATCAAAGAACCAAAGTCTTTTTCTTCAGGATTGATTGCTTCAAAAGCGATTACTTCTCCACCATTTGCTTCAACAGCCTTTTTGGCGAAATCAGCCATATCTTTAGCATATGCAGAGTTATCGTGAATAATCGCAATCTTTTTTGCGCCTTTTTCATTAAAATAATCGGCACCTGTTTGAGCTTGGTCGGGAACTAGCCCATTGATTAAAAATAGGTTTTCATACCCTTGCGCAGGTAATTCTGATGAATTGGCTGCTGCAACAATAATAGGAATCTTTGCATTTTCAAAAACGCCTGATGCAGGCAACGTTGCCCCTGAACAATAGCCTCCAACAACCGCTGTCACTTCCTGAGAAACAAGCTTATTGGCTGCGGTAGTTGCCGTTTGAGGATCACATGCATCATCAGCGACTTTCAGTATCAATTTCTTCCCTAAAACGCCGCCATCTGCATTCACTTTATCGACTGCCATTTTCATCGCATTTAACATGTCTTGCCCATCCGTTGCATTATTTCCTGATATAGGAAGAATAACGCCTATAGAGATCTCGCTACCACTGCTTTTCTCGCCTTCATCCGAACAACCGCTAAGAAAAAGTGAACAGATTAGCATAAACCCAATTATGAACATAAAACTTTTTTTCAAATTAATTCCCCCTACAATTTTTATAAGAAGCATACTTCTCCTAACTAACCTCCAAAACGTCTGTCGGAAAAACCGATCCGAATACCGCTAATTGTTCACCTCCTTTTTTTCACTGAAAAGTCAATTAATAAATAGCATTATAATGCCTAAATGTGAATCAATATGATTTTCACACAGCATAAAAAACCACTTATACGTATTTAAATTTGTATTATTACGCTATATTTCAATTATTTCAATATCTTAACAGTTGTAAAACCGAAAGTCTACAAGTTTTTAACAACTTCTTTTCGAATCGTTAAGGCAATCTCCTCGCCCAAGATAGTTCCACCACTGATGAAAAATTCCCGTTTTGAGTGCTTTCCATAATAATCCTTCTTCCACTTTTATGATCATATAATACTTATTGCAAGTTGCGTGCCAATAATCAAATCATTCGATATTGTTGCTATCTACCGAATTTTCCCCCCTATAATTGTATAGAAATTTATACATGTATATTATAAGGGGTCGTCCACAGTCACCCACACAATTAATATACTATTCCAACAATTATAAAAGGACGAAAAAAACAGGCTGACAAGGAATTCTCCTCGCCACCCTGGTAAATTTATTCGACTACACTTATAACCGGTTTATCGTAGCTGTTACCAAACAGTTCGACAGTTACCTTGACCATCTGTTGAATTTCTAAAGGTTTATCTTTCCCATCGGTCTTTACGTTTGCAATACGATCTACTTCTTCATAGCCTTCAATCACCTTACCAAAAGCCGCATACTTTCCATCTAATCTAGCTGTCGGTTTATGCATGATAAAAAACTGGGAGCCTGCCGAATTTGGATCTTCAGTTCTTGCCATGGAAATGACGCCCTCAATATGTTTCATATCGTTTGCATGCCCATTCTCACTAAATTCTCCAGCAATCGTATAGCCGGGGCCTCCCTCACAACTAGCAAGAGGGTCTCCACCTTGAATCATAAATCCAGCGATTGTTCTATGAAATGTTAGGTTATTAAAAAATCCTTTAGTTGCAAGATCTATGAAGTTTTTTACCGTGTTAGGAGCAATTTCCGGAAACAGTTCGACACGAATTTCACAACCATTTGACATTACAATTATTGCAATTGGATTTTTCGATAGTTTATTCTGATCCATTATTCTCCTCTACCTTCCACATAAGCATCTCGGAAATAAATATTACCTAGAATACTTCTCTTCCAACCTTTTACGTGTTCAGCCATCATCATTACATTTGTACTATGATAAATCGGCAAAATTCTCATTTCATTCATCAATATATCTTCAGCATTGTGCATAGCCTCAATAGATTTTGACGGATCTAGTTCTCTTTTTGCTAATTCTAGATGTTTATCATACTCTTCACTTGTCCAATTCGTCATATTATTCGGGCTATTTGAAGCGAATACATCGAAGAATGTCATAGGATGCGCATAATCTCCACCCCAGCCCATGTTTCCAATATCATAATCATGGACTTCGACTTCTTTACGATAAACCTTCCATTCCGCAGATTTTAATTCCAAATCAATATTCAAATTCTTCTTCCACATTTGTTGTAATGCCTCTGTCACTTTTTTTGCAGTATCATTTGAATAATACTTTAATGTAAGCTTAGGGAAACCTTGACCATCCGGATAACCTGCTTCCGCAAGAAGTTTCTTAGCTTCTTCAATATCACCAGTCTCCGTTAGACCATAAGTGCCGCCTGCTTCTCTAAAATCTTGGCCTTCTAAAATCATGCCACCCGGTATTAAAGCGAAAGCTGGCTCTTGTCCACCTTGTGTAACGTTCTCGACTATTTCTTTACGGTTTATGGCTAGAGCTAAAGCTTTTCTAACCTTTTCATCATCTAAAGGCTTAACCTTATTGTTAAGTAAAAAGTAAGTTGTACCAAGTGCTGGTAGGACGATAAATCGATCGTCATTCGCTTTTAATCTGGCTATTTCTGCTGTAGGAACTCCATTAATGCCATCTACATTATTCGATTCCATAGCCGTAAGACCCGTAGCCAATTCTGGTACAATGCTAAACTTGATTTCTTCTAATTTTACGTCATCTTTGCCCCAGTAATTCTCATTTTTCACAAGTGTATAAGACTCACCGAATTTTAATTCTTTCACCTTAAATGGCCCATTGCTAATAAATGTTTCTGGGTTTCTGTGCCAAGCGTCTGGATCTTTATCAACAGCGCTTTTCTGAACAGGAAAATAAGATGAAAAAGCAAACATTTGCATCATATAAGGTACTGGAGATTCTAGTGTAACTTCTAGTGTTGTATCATTCACAACTTTAACACCTAGTTGGTCTACATCTACTTCACCATTATAAAATTTTTCTCCATTCTTAATATAGGGATACATCATGAAAGAATAATCAGAAGCCGTAGCAGCCGTCATGACTCTTGTCCAAGAATATAAAAAGTCATTCGCGTTCAATGGCGTTCCATCAGACCATTTAGCATCTTCTCTTATATTAAATGTGTATACAAGGCCGTCCTTACTGACATCCCACGACTTTGCCACACCTTCTTGCGGCTCATAGTTTTCATCCATTTGTACCAATCCCTCAAAAGCATTTGACAGAATTGGAGCGGCATACGTTTCTGCTGTAAGTCCTGGATCTAACTTATCTGCTTCATTGTTGAGTACATATACAATCTTTTGTGAATCAGAGCTACCCGGAGTATCCTTCGCATCTGGCACTTTATCCACGTCTTTTTTACCCTCTTTACCTGAATCAGCTGCACTGCATCCTACCACTAGAAATGCTAATAGAAGGACGAAAAAAAGGACGAAACCTCTACTTTTATTCATATTATTTTCCCCTTTCAATTTTAACTGTCTATTAATAAATGACTATTCTCGGATAACAGTCCCCGATTAAAATCAATTTACCCCTTTTAATTATTACAGTAAATGACAAGCCGCCAAATGATTAGTTCCTATTTCTTTGAGTAACGGCTCTTCCTTCTTACATATATCCATTGCGTATTTGCACCTAGAAGCAAATCTACATCCCGGTGGAGGATTAAGCGGACTCGGAAGATCTCCGTCCAATAAAATATCCTCTTCCGGCTTTGCTGCTTGTGGGTCAAGAAAAGGTACAGAGGCTAGTAATGCTTTTGTGTAAGGGTGTGCAGGATGTTTATACACTTCCTCGCTGTCCGCAATTTCAACTAGTTTTCCCAAATACATGACGCCCATTCGGTTCGATATATATTTAACCATTGAAAGATCATGGGCAATAAATAAGTAGGTCAATCCCATTTCTTCCTGTAAATCTTGCAGCATATTCACTACTTGTGCTTGAATTGAAACATCTAGCGCCGAAATTGGTTCGTCACATATTACGAAATCAGGATTCACAGCCAAAGCTCTTGCAATCCCAATTCTTTGTCTTTGCCCACCACTGAACTCATGAGGATATCTCGTCGCATGCTCTTTTTTTAATCCCACTTTATGCAAAAGATTCTCTATGATATCCATTCGTTCATGCTTAGAACCAATCTGATGCACTAACAGCGGTTCGGATATTATATCTTTGACAGTCATTCTAGAATTCAATGATGCATAAGGGTCTTGAAATATCATTTGCATTTTCTTTCTGTGTGACTTTAATTCAGATTCTTTCAATTTACTAATATCAACGCCGTCTAATATAATCTTTCCTTCCGTTGATTCGTGAAGTCTAATAATTGTTCGTGCAGTAGTCGATTTACCACAACCTGATTCTCCTACCAATCCAAGTGTTTCACCCTTCTTGATTGTGAAACTTACATCATCTACTGCTTTTAAAAGTGCAGGTTCTTTGCTGAATAACTTTTTACCCATATTGAAGTATTTTTTGAGATTGTGAACTTCCAACATATTTTCGTTATTCATATAATTCATCACCTTCACTCAGAAAATCACTTTTGGGTGCTTCTTCATGTAAAAGCCAGCACATGGAGCGATGTCCTTCTTGTATATAGGTATGCTCTGGACAAGTTGTTGTACATATTTTCATAGCATAATCACATCTTGGCGCAAATGGACAGCCTTCAGGAGGGTTAACCAAATTAGGTGGAGTTCCTTTAATTGGTTCTAGTCTACTTTGCTGATCCATGTCTGGTCTGGGAACTGATTTTAAAAGACCTAGCGTATAAGGGTGTTTAGAACGATAAAATATATCTTCTACCGACCCCTCTTCCATAATCATGCCACCATACATGACAACTATTCTCGAACATATATCTGCCACTACTCCTAAATCATGCGTAATTAGCATAATCGATGTATTAAATTCGCCTTTAAGATTTTTCATTAGTTTTAAAATTTGTGATTGTGTAGTTACATCTAATGCTGTCGTCGGTTCATCTGCAATTAACAAATCAGGCTCACAAGAAAGTGCTATAGCAATCATCACACGTTGCCTCATCCCTCCACTGAATTCAAAAGGATAATCTTTCATTCTTTTTTCTGCATCCGGTATTTTCACCATATTTAAAAGGTTAATCGCCTTTTCTTTCGCTTGTTTCTTATTTAAGGGTTGATGCTCTATGATTGTCTCCATAATCTGTTCCCCCACAGTAATTAAGGGATTCAATGAAGTCATGGGATCTTGAAAAATCATCGAAATTTCATTGCCTCGAATTTTCCTCATTTCTTTCTCAGACCGTTGAGCTAAGTCTTGACCTTTATAAATGATATTTCCACTTATTATTTTCCCCGGATGTTGGAGCAGTTTGAGAATCGACATAGCAGTGACGCTTTTTCCGCTACCTGATTCTCCTACCACACCCACAACCTCTCCTTTATTTATCGTAAGATCAACATCTCTCACCGCTTTAACTTCACCAAAATGTGTGAAGAAAGAAGTTTGTAAGTGATTTACTTTAAGCAGTATTGAATCATCTTTCATTTCCTGGTTCATAGTCACACCTCCTATTTACGAAGCTTTGGATCCAAAGCGTCTCTTAAGCCATCACCGATCAAATTAAAAGCAATCATGGTAATACAAATCGCGATTGCCGGGAAAAACAGTTGGTATGAGAATGAGCGGATAGACTCTAACGCTTCATTACAAAGAGTTCCCCACGATGCCATAGGTGCGGTAACACCAAGCCCTATAAAGCTCATAAAAGCTTCCATAAAGATTGCACTTGGAATAAGCATAGTCAATGTTACGATAATCGCTCCCATGGCATTTGGTAAAAGATGTGTTGTTATTATTTTTAAAGGTTTAGTTCCGATTGTTTTAGCTGCATATACAAATTCTTCTTCTTTTAAAGATAGCATTTGTCCCCGAACGACACGGGCCATATCAACCCAATATACGGAACCTAGAGCAATGATAATGCTGAGAAGTCCGGAATTAAGTACAACCATTATCAATATCACATATAATGTCAACGGGATAATGCTGATGATATCAACAATTCTCATCATTATATTATCTACTTTTCCTCCAAAAAATCCGGCAATTCCACCGTACATCATTCCAATTAAGAAATTAACTAATGCTGCTACTACAGCTACAAGTAGGGAGACCCTAGCTCCATACATAATTCTGGTTAGAAGGTCTCTACCTAAATGGTCAGTTCCAAGGAGATTAGTTTTATTTGAGACATTTTTATGTTCCCCAAACACTTTCCCATTCTCATCTGTAAGAACTAACGTATTTTTTGTACTGTAATCAATTATTGCAGTCCCATTTCCTACTGTATAAATTAATTGTTTTTTAATCATATCTTCTTTATCTTTTTCTAGAACTCTGATAATTTCTCCATTTGACTTAGTAAGATACAATTTCATATTTTTATGAAGATATAAATACTCTTCTCCAACTTTGTATATATCGTATCTTGGAGGAATATTAGAGGTTGATAGGTTTTGATTATCATACGTATGATTTGTTAATAGTGGACCCACAAGCGCAAATAAAATTAGCGCTAGTATGATTATTAGACCAAATAGGGCTCCCTTGTTACCTCTCAACCTTCTCCAAACATCTTGCCAGTAAGTTAAACTGACATGAGACAAGCTCTTTTCATCCTTCTCACTTTCAGGAAGCTTCCCCCACAGAGTTGGATCTATACTGGGCTGTTGTTTAGCAACGACATTCTCTATCGTTTTTTCTGTCATCCTACTGCATCCCCTTACTTATTTAATTTAATTCGGGGATCGATTAATCCATAGATTAAATCCACGATAAACACGATGACTACTAATATAACAGCGTAAAATATAGTGATTCCCATGATCGTTGTGTAATCTCGATTGGTGATACTTTGAACAAAATGGCGCCCTATCCCTGGAAGAGCGAATATCTTTTCAATTACAAAGGAGCCTGTTAGCATGGCTGCTATGAGTGGACCTACTATTGTTACTACTGGAATTAAACCGTTCCTTAGACCGTGCTTAATAATGATTTTCGATGGTCGAAGTCCCTTTCCCCTAGCTGTTCGCATATAGTCCTGCTGAAAAACTTCAATCATGCTTGATCTTGTTAATCTAGACACAAACGACAGAGAAAATCCAGAAAGCGCCAAAACAGGTAAGATATATCCTTGCCATTGTTCAACCCCATATGCAGGCGTCCAGCCTAGCTTTAATGAGAATACATACAACAGTAAAGTTCCGATTACAAAAGAAGGAATTGTAACTCCTAAAGTTGCAAGTAACATGACTAGAGTGTCTGGCCATTTGTTTTGATTGAGAGCCGCAAAAATGCCAATTGGTATACCCACTATTAGAATAAGAGCTACGGACAACAATCCTACTTTTGCCGAAACAGGTAACCCCGCTTTTATTAATTCATTGACGGTCATCCCTTCGTATTTAAAAGACGGGCCAAGATCAAATTGGGCTACACTTTTTAAATAATCAAAGTATTGTTTCCATAGTGGATCATCTAGATGATACTTTTCACTCAATGCCTTTGCTACAGCTTCGGGAACATTTTTATCGCCTGTAAAAGGGCCCCCCGGAATAGAATGCATGAGGAAGAAAGTCAATGTAATAATCATGAATAAAGTAATAATAATAGCTACTAATCTTTTAACAACATACAGTGTCATACAAAAACCCCTTCACCTATATTCTCCTAATGTTTTACTTAATTGATATAATATTTTACTTTTTAAAAAAATGCGTAATTCCCTAAAAAGTTATTATTATACAATAAACTTACAAAATAACCCTATTACACTAATAATAATTCACTTTCTTGAATTAATGTTACGTTAATCAAATTTAATTGTCAATACTATTTCACTATTACAAATAGATAATAATGTAGCCACTTTCATGACCCGTACCAGTCAATTATTCACATAAAAATGATTTGCTTTATGAAAAAAAAAAAAAAAGAAACCTGTCTTTTGTAAACGACATGCTTCCCTTTTTGCATTTCAGTATAAGTGTTTATCAAACGCATTTACATTGGCAAGTAAAAAAGGATTCCCTACCTCTCACATGCAATCAAATCTTTATCGCGATCTCTTGCTGTATTTGCATTATAGATTGCCTCAGATACAAACGGTTTATATTTCGTTTTGCCACCCTTGTTTTTGGCAGTGGAAGATTTCGCCACGCCGCCCGAGTATTCTTTGTTCATCTCTTTACAATTAGCAAATTTCACAACTTTCGGTGCCGGCGCTGCCTCAACTTTCATTCCGCTGAATGACAAACTGATTACGATGGCGAGTGTCAGCAATAATGTACATACTTTTTTCATTTAATCACCTCCAATCAGGCATAGCGAATGAGTGATTCAACTATTTCAATTGCGTCTACATTTCCGACAATGTCTACATCATTTTCAACAAGTAGTCCATACAAGTCATATATCCAATTCCTAACTATAGAATCATCATCGGAACCTTTTTCCATGAACGTCAATATGTTCCCTCAGCCCTGAATGATTCAATTTTTCATAATGTAGAACATCGAAAAAATAAGGGATTGTCGTTTCTTCATTCAACTCAAACAACACTTTCATTAAGACCTCACTCGTTATTTTCGGACCCTTCAATGCAATATCCACGTCTGAACCCTTTTTAAAATTTTCCATGGCCCTACTTCCAAATACAATAATTTCTCCAATTTCAGGATATTTTGCGAACACTCTACGCATTTCGGTGAGATCACGTTCTATTAAGCCGAACATCATTCCATTTCCCCCTGTAACTTGACACTTAGTTGTTTCATCATAGGGATAAATGTCGTAATGATTTTAGAAATCGCTTTTTTCGCTTCCTCTTCATCGTATAAATGAACTGTAGTGTTTCGCATCACAAGCCCGTCTAACCAATCATGTCCATTGCCAATTAGTTCAATCTGCACAGCTGTCTTGATGGATTCACGAGGGCTTTTTACAATTAATCCTTCAGACTCCAGATAGTCCTTCATTAGTTTCCAAGAAAGTTCAAAAGTCATTTCGAAAAACTGAATAATTCCAGCCTGCTCCAATTCATTTCCCGGTTCTTCTTTCGTATATTTCTCAAGGAGCGCAAACGACCTTGAAAAGTTCTCAAACCGCTGTTTCCACCGTATATCTTTGTCATTCATTCCGATTCCTCCAATCTCACTCCCAAGAATACATAACCATTCCGTTCACTTAGCTCCGAAAAAACGACCGGCACCCTTTCGCTAAAAATCGGCCCATCTACAACAACGGTATGGAATTCACCGGATTCTCCGCATGAATCAATACCGAGCGCTTCGAGTTCGTCCATTAGTTCTGTTGTGAATTTCCGACCGATGAAATGCGCAGGCATCGTTTTTGTGTTAACGACGATGATATAGGCCTCAAATCCGACTTCGATGAATTCTTCTAGTATTTTTCGACGCGGTTCCATCCATAATGGGTGGACTGCTTCCATCTCAACTTTCGCACATGTGGTCTGGACCCAGTTCAAATGATCTTCAATATCGATATCACCGAAAACACCATGATAAATACCTACTACTTTACATTCTTTCATTGCATCCAGAAACTGTGCTTCATAGCTTTCCCAATCCGCTCCCCTAATCATAAGGGGAACGCCCAGGCTCTCTCCTTGCGCTTTCACTATTTCAATTGGCAATGCATGCGATTTAGATTGTTTTTCATCTGGCTCAAACATTGTCAATAACTGTTTAGGGATTGCCCCTGCTTTGATTGCCCGATAATAGGCCATTGCGGAGTCCTTGCCGCCACTCCAAGATGCAACAAATGATTGGTTTTCCAATTCATATTCAACCTCTATTCCTATTTCGTCACTGATTCCTTCATATATACTAGAAATCATACCATATTTCCACTAATATCGGGCTTAGGTAACTGAATACTTATTATTTTAATCAACCCAAAACTTTCCACGTAGCCAGCCCGTCAAATAATATAGAACGTGATCGCGACGCGTTGAGAAATGAAGAAGGTGACCTTTTGTCATGACAAAAAACGAGAAATTCATACTTGTAGAAAACTTCATAGTAGAAAATCGGGAAGCCCACTACCGTTTGGCGTACGGTTATGTGAAAAACAAGGAAAATGCACTCGATATCGTTCAGGATGCGATTTTAAAGGCGCTCAACTCGATTGATCGTCTGGAAGAGCTCGCCTATTTAAAAACGTGGTTTTATCGAATTATCGTCAATACCGCGATTGATTTCATCCGAAAGCATCAGCGTGTGACGTTGATGGATGACGACATTCTCGTTCTTCATCTACCTAAGATTGAAGATGAGTTGACCGACATGGATCTTCAAGATGCGATAGACCAGTTGCCACCACAGTATAAAAGCGTTATCATTCTCCGCTTTTTCGAGGATTTGAAAATCGAGGAGATTGCTGAAATCATGGGAGTGAATGTCAACACGGTCAAGACGAGGTTATACACGGCTTTAAGGAAACTACGGGTTGAAATGGGAGAGGAGTTTACATTATGAAAAAGTTAAACAATTTGAAAAATAAATATAATGAAATTGAAATTCCTTCTGAGTTGGAGGATGTTGTGAAGTCATCGATTCGTCAGGCAAAAACGACAGGTAAGAAACGCGGTTATGTAAAACAATGGACAATCGGTGCTGCAGCAGCAGCCGCTTTGTTTATAGGCAGTATCAATATGAGTCCATCTTTTGCGCAAGCAATGGTGAATGTACCTGTATTGGGTACCATCGTTGAGGTGTTCACTATACAGCAAATGACGATTAATGAAGTGGATCACCAAGCCGATTTGAAAACGCCGGCAATTGAAGGATTGACGGATAAAGGACTACAAGCTGCATTAAACGAGAAGTACATTGCAGAGAATAAAATGTTATTCAAACAGTTTGAACAGGATGTTGCGGAATTGGAAAAAGCGGGCGGCGGTCATCTTGGCGTGCACACAGGATATGAAGTTGTAACGGATACCGACCAACTGCTATCCATTGCACGATATGAAGTAAATACAGTTGGGTCGTCTTCAACTACGATGAAATATGACACAGTCGACAAACAAAATAATGTTTTGATTACGTTGCCAAGTCTATTTAAAGGTAATCTCTATATCGATGTCATCAGTAAATACATTGTGAATGAGATGAAAGCGAACATGGCGGCAGATGAAAATATAACGTACTTCCTCTCCACTGATGAATTTGGTGGGTTTGAAAAAATCTCAGCGGATCAGTCTTTCTATATCACAGCGGACAATAAACTTGTCATCTCTTTCGACAAATATGAAGTAGCACCAGGTTCGATGGGTGTTCTGAAATTTGAGATTCCAACTGACCTTGTGAAAGAATTGTTGGTTAGTAACACCTATATTCATTAATCGTATGTCCCGCACATGGAGAAATCCGTGTGTGGGATTTTTTGTTGGATGAGGGGTTACTTCTACGGCAAGCAACCGATTTCACTGGCGAAGCGACTGATCTTTCAATCAAGCGACCGATTTCACCGGCGAAGCGACCATTCTTACCTACAAACGACCGTTTTCACTGGCGAAGCGACTATTCTTACCTTCAAGCGACCGTTTTCACTGGCCAAACTACTGATTAGCCATTTATCCAATTTAAAAAACTCCTCCATATCCCAAATTTCTCAGGGGTAGGAGGAGTTTACTAGTATTCATGCTGGCATCGGTGTGTCTGTTGGTTCTGCATAGCCTTCTTTATATGTTTCATCAATAAACTCACGAATTTCTTTCAATGATTTTCCTTCCTTTGTCATCTGAACGGATTGGACTGCAATATCGAGACATACTTGACAACGTGTACCGTGGTCATCCCACACGATAGAACCATCTTCACGAATTTCATCGATAAAACAGTTCATGTTGCTGCCATGTCCTGCGCTTTCACCACATCCACAATAACAGGGCATCCATTTAATAATGTCTGCTGCCGTTCCTGCAACTTGGTAGACGAGTCGCATATTTTCTGGTTTATCATCGAGAAATACTGGTAACTTATCAACGGAAGCCGTCACTTCCTGCAAATCACCGTTTGGCAATTGTTTATGATCACCATGTGCCATTTCGTGATTTTCTTCATTATCAATCTGCGCTTTTTCGCTACATGCTCCGAGGACAAGAACCATCGCCAGTAAAGTTAGCATTAGACTCTTTTTCAATTGGTGTCCACTCCTTCATATTCTGAATTGTCCTTTTAGCATATCGGAGTTTCGTACTGTCGTGGGTTACAATTTTGTGGACAATCAAGTATGGCGCCGATTAGCTTGTTGTTTAATCCAATAACGGATTCCTTTTCCCACATGCGGCTCATCCTCAAAACGTGGAATGACATGTAAATGGGCGTGTGGAATCGATTGCCCACCCGTTTCCAACCGACTGAATAATCGTCGTGTCCGTAGCGTTTTTCCAAATAAACTTTCGCCTTGAGCAATAGTTTCTGCGTATCCGCCCATTCTTCCACCGTCAATGAAAATACATTAACAGCATGTCGCTTCGGAACAATAAGCCCGCTTATATCCAACACCTTCTGTTCAGATGATTTTTGGATATAAGCGCATGTTTCGTTTTCAAAAATGATTTGTTGTTCTGGATCCGCGAGTAAATTGCAATATGGACAATCTTTTTCGTACATCACTGACTCGACTCCTTATCTCCCAATCATTTTCGATGGATCGACGTATTCATCAAATTGTGACTCCGTTAATAATCCAGTTTTGAGTGCCGCTTCTTTCAACGTTGTACCTTCCGCGTGAGCCATTTTTGCGATTTTCGCTGCATTTTCATAGCCTATATACGGATTGAGGGCCGTGACCAACATAAGTGAATTTTTCACTTTACGGTCGATTTCTTCACGGTTTGGTTCAATGCCGATTGCGCAGTTGTCGTTGAAGCTAATCATAGCGTCACTTAACAACGTTACCGATTGTAGGAAGTTGAAGATGATGACTGGTTTGAAGACGTTCAATTCAAAGTTGCCTTGGCTGGCTGCAAAACCGATTGTCACATCGTTCCCCATCACTTGAGCAACGACCATGGTCAGTGCCTCACTTTGTGTCGGGTTCACTTTTCCTGGCATGATGGAACTGCCCGGTTCATTTTCCGGAATCGTAATTTCTCCAATACCAGAACGCGGTCCGCTCGCGAGCCAACGTACGTCATTGGCGATTTTCATAAGGTCCGCAGCGAGTGCTTTGATGGCGCCATGTACGTAGACGACTTCATCATAACTTGTGAGTGAATGAAATTTGTTGGTCGCTGATGTGAATTCGATGCCGATCGCTTTGCTAATTTCGACGGCCACGCGGTCACCAAATCCCACAGGAGCGTTCAATCCCGTTCCTACAGCTGTTCCGCCGATTGCGAGTTCTTTCATCGATTCGACGCTGTCTGTTAGCATTTTTCCGGTTTTCTCAAGCATCCGATGCCAGCCGCTGATTTCCTGACCAAGCGTCAAAGGGGTTGCATCTTGGAGATGAGTGCGACCGATTTTGATAATGTCCATAAAGCTTTGCGATTTTTCACCAAGCGTATTTTTTAGTTTGGCAATTGAAGGCAGAAGTTGCTGTTCGACCGCGACGACACCTGCGACATGCAAGGCTGTTGGGAATGTGTCGTTCGAACTTTGCGATTTGTTAACATCGTCGTTCGGGTGGAGTTTTTCTACTTCTCCCCACTCTTCTAGCAATTGATTGCCACGATTGGCTAGCACTTCGTTCATATTCATGTTAGATTGCGTTCCGCTTCCTGTTTGCCAAACGACGAGTGGAAAATGGTCGTCCAATTCGCCTGCAATCACTCCATCCGCTGCGGCCGAAATGGCTTTCATCTTCATTTCTGACAGAGCACCTTGGGCATGACTTGCGATTGCCGCCGCTTTTTTCAGATGAGCAAATGCGCGAATGATCCCGATCGGCATTCTTTCGCCACCTATTTTGAAGTTCTGTTTACTGCGCTGTGTCTGCGCGCCCCACAGCTTGTCCGCAGGTACTTTTATTTCACCGAATGTGTCATGCTCAATACGATAATCCATAATGCATCCACCTTTCGTTTATCTCTACTTCCATTATCCCATTATTGGCCTCTTTTTTTCATGTGCCCAGTCTTGGATGAAGGCTTGTTGCCTCGGATTCAAGTTTGCGGGTAACTCATTTCGTCCGAAGAATCGGTGCTCTTTACTTTCTTCGCCATCCTGTTTTAGCTCTCCAGAAAAGGTATCTGCATGAAAAATAATTTGCACACTATATACTTGGTCCCCGTTTGGATACGTCGCAAAACATGACTCGCCAGAATAAAGTCCAAATAATTGAAGTTCATCTACAAGTAAACCAGTTTCTTCAAAGGTTTCTCTCTTAGCCGTCTGCTCAAAAGTTTCACCAAGTTCCATGACACCGCCAGGTATCTTCGTCCGAACGATTTTGCAATACTATTTTATCACCTTTCGTTATGATTATGCCACACCCCACCGTTAAGAGTAGCTCCTTGCCAACCAATTTCCTCATTGTTTGAATATAATCCATGTTACTTCCCCCTTTTGCGCATTGTCTCTGTAATTTAGGTATATACAAAAGACCCGGTTACCCGGGCCTTCTTACAAATTTTCATTTCCAATTGAACTGATTTTTCTCCAGTATTTCCAGGAATGCTTCAACCACTATGGGATTGAATTGTGTTCCTTTTCCATTCTCAAGTTCTTTCACAGCTACCTGTATAGTCAATGCCTTTTTGTATACACGATCCGTCGTCATTGCATCGAATGCATCAACGACGGATACGATGGAGGATTCTAGTGCGATTTCATCATTCTTAAGACCATATGGATAACCCTTTCCATCGAATCTTTCATGATGTTGCTCAACGATGAATGCAACATCCTTTAGCCACAAAATCGGGTGGTTTCGTATGATTTCCGCACCCTCCGTCGTATGAGTCTTCATAATTTCCCACTCCTCGGATGTTAGCTTCTCTGGCTTATTTAGTATATCCACAGGTACAACCCGCTTGCCGATATCATGAAAATAGGCTCCCCACCTTAGTGTGCGGAGACTTTCCTTCGGTAATCCAAGATGCTTCCATACTTCGATTGAATAATCTTTGATTCGGTTGCAATGCATATAGGTATAATCGTCAACTGCCTCAATCGCATCCGCCTCTATAAGAAGTAATTGTGTTTCAAAAAATCGGGGCTCATAACTTTTCGCATCCATTTTGATCAAAATATCCACATTCGTCTTTCCATAAAACGAAATGATCTGTTCATATTGTGATACATCGATTGTTTCACCAATCTCCAAAATACGACGTTTTCCCCTACACTCCATTTCAACGACTCCGTTTAGTATCGTATACGTCTCTACTAAAGCATCTTCTGAATTGTACTGGGCCCAAAGTATTCCATCCTCACGCAATGAATAAAGTGCATTCGACAATCCGTCCCATCTTCCTAGTAAGATAACGTCCGCGTGACAATAACGAAGCTCCGGGTAACCATCATCTGTATAGTCGTGATAAGACTGATTTTCAGCAAACTTCATAAGCATCCCCCCGGATTAATCCACATGATTGTCAGACCTCGTCTGAATACTTCCATTATAACAAATTCAACATGAATTTCATACACAATTTTCCATATTGTTGTCAAATAATGTCGATTACAACTCTTTGTTCGTATACGATGTATGATTGATTTATAGTAAATTATAGCTAAAGGGAAACTTCAATCAGAGAGGGTTTTTCTCATCCCCCACTGATTTTAACAAGGAACTCAGACTAAGAGCATCGCATCCTGTGATAACGTCTGAGTGACCAACATCCTGTTACCCGAACCACTCGGGCTTTAAAGAGGAATCGAACTTTATTCCGCAACACTTCGGGCAGTTGATCCTCCACTTACACTTCTTGGTGGTCTTACTGCCCGTTAATGTAAGATAAATAAGGGAGTGTTTAAAATGTTAATAAGAAACTCTGCAAGGGCTTTATTAATTCAAAACAATGCTGTATTGGTTGTTAAAGCAGTTGAACCTTATGGGGAGTGTTATTTCTTACCGGGAGGTGGGCAGGAGCCAGGAGAAAACCTTCGAGATACTGTGCAACGTGAGTGTATGGAGGAATTGGGGGCAGAAATTGAAGTAGGTGATATGCTTTTTGTACGTGAATATATTGGTGAAAATCATATGTTTGCTCAATACGATTCGATGATCCATCAAGTTGAGTATATATTCATTTGTCATTTAAAAGATCCTCTACAAAAACTAACTATGGGGCTTAATGCCGATGATGGGCAGATAGGAATAGAATGGCTTTCGTTGAGTGACATGGCCCAACTCAATTTTTACCCGAAGGCAATGCTTGGCTATGTAGTAGATTATCTGAATGGTAAACAGGTTCCTACTTATATTGGTGACACCATCTAATACTAGGTTGAGAGTAAAATAAAAAGACCCAGTTTCCCCGGGTCTTTTGCTAGTTAAAGTTCCTGTCTTAATGCATTAATGACGTCAATTTTCGTTGCTTTACGTGCTGGACGCCATCCTGAAATCATCGCCACGCCAATGCTAATTGTAGATGCGATTAAGATTGAGATGGTCCCTACAAAAACAAGTCCCGCTTTTAGTGCTAGGAAAAAGACATCGAGCTGATCCAATTCATTCGCGATGGAATAAACGCTATATCCATCATCTTTCAATGCAGATGATACCGATTTAACATTTTCTAATTCATCAGCGTAGACATTCACATTGCCATAAAAATGAAGCCTTTCTTAAGAATATGGATTACAAGAAGGTGAAACGTTTGATAGTTTTGTATGTCATTGCACGGACGGGCTTCCTTTTACTTGGCGGATATACTTTTATTCGTTTGTTGATTAGCGGAATAGTTAAAAGTAATTTATTCAACACATAAAAACCGGAACGCTTTATGCGCTCCGGCTCTCCCTACTAGTAAAAACTTATTCTTCTTCGCTAACCGCCAACTCTTCTATAACAGCTTGTTTCGTATTTGCGGCTTTCACTTCGTTTGTTAGTTGGTCAATACTCGGACGGATGTTACCTTTGCCAGAGTAGTTTGAAAGCATTTCTTTTACATCAATGCCTGACGAAGCTTTCAACGTTTCTTGCAGCGTCGACATTAAGTTTGTTGCGTAGGACGTGATTTTATTGGCACCGCCGCCTTCGCCACCTCCCGTATCAACGACTGTAATCTTATCGATATTAGCAAGTGGACTTGCGATTTGTTTCGCGTATTCAGGAAGCATGTGGACAATCATATCGAGCATTGCCGCTTGACCGTACTGCTCGAATGCTTCCGCAATTTTCCGTTTCGCTTCCGCTTCTGCAAGACCTTTTAGACGGATAATATCCGCTTCTGATTCACCTTGTGCACGCAAAGAATCGGCTTTCGCCGTCCCGTCAAGGCGGACTTTTTCCGCATCAGCTTTCGCACGAGCTTCAATTCGATATTTCTCAGCATCCGCTTCAGCCATCTGTTTTGATTTATCGGCTTCGGCATTTTGCTCGATTGCATAGCGATCCGCGTCCGCTTTTTTCTTCACTTCTGAATCGTACTGCTTCTCACGACGTAGAATCTCTTTCTCTTCCAGTTCAATCTGCTTTTGACGTTCGATAATTTGAATTTGCATTTCTTGCTCCATGACTTCCTGCTTTGAGCGAGCTGTTTGCAATTCATACGCTTGGTCGGCACGTGCTTTCGCGACGTCCTGTTCAAGTCGGTATTCTGCAACTTTCAACTGATTCTCTTTTTCGGCTTCTGCAATTTCCGTCGCACGTTCAATCTCCGCTTTTTGTGCTTCTTTGGATGCTTCAGCATTTTTAATGCGCGTTTCTTTCTCTGCCTCAACCGTTGCGATATCGGCATCACGCTTTACTTGTGCAATACGTGGTTTCCCGAGTGAGTCGAGATAGCCGTTTTTATCGCGCACATCTTTAATTGTAAATGAAACGATAACGAGTCCCATTTTCGAAAGATCCTGCGAAGCAACACGTTGCACTTCCTGAGAGAACATATCGCGATTTTTATAAATTTCTTCCACTGTCATCGAACCGAGAATCGAACGCAAATGACCTTCCAATACTTCTTTCGCTTCGTTTTCACGATCCGCTTTTGACTTCCCTAAAAACTGCTCAGCAGCTGTTGCGATTTCTGCAATCGATCCACCAATTTTAATGATCGCTGTTCCATCCGCCATAACTGGAACACCTTGCTCCGTATACACTTCCGGCGTCGTCACTTCGAGTTTGCTCGATAATAGACTAAGTGGTGCCGCTTGTTGGAATACGGGGAAGACGAACGTTCCGCCCCCGCGGATGATTTTAATACGGTTGCCCGACTCATCCTTATGTACATTTTTCGACCCAAGATAACTTCCTGTCACGATGAGTGCCTCATCTGGCCCAACCGTGCGGTACTTCGTAATGAAGACAAGAATAATAGCCAATAAAACAAATACGACAACACCAATTGCAATCCAAATTTCCATCATCTTTTTCCCCCTTTACCTTATTTGAAGCGAAATGGTTCATACTCCTTGACGATGAATGTGCCATCCTTCACTTCGATAACCAATACTTCTTTTTCATAATCAATTGCCGTGTTCTCGTACCCTGCTGCCCTTTTTGAAATCACTCCATTGACCGTCTCGATGACGATTTCGCCGAAGCCATCGACAGGAACAGGCGTGATTACCTTACCGACTTGGCCTATAAGTGACTCATCCGTATAGGCCATCGACACTTCCGCAGACTTTAATGGAAGAAGGACAAAGAAATAAAGAAGTAAATCAAGTACAAATGCGACGGCGATTGCAACTGCCAGTATGAGTCCACTACTCCAATTTGTAACTAGTTCCAAAACATATCCAACAGCTGCAACGAATGTTAAGAAAGCAAGGATGACTGCTGGATCTAAAAACGGACTTCCTTCACCAATTCCTTCTACTATATCGCTGAAAAGGACGTACAGTAACGTTGCAAGACCTGCGATAATCAGCGCGTATAAATAGACTTGCACAATCGGCATGCCAAACAGTTCCATTCCATCACCTCCGATTCTACTCTTTTCCGACCTACCTATGTATACGTATAAATACACCATTAGTTTCAATTTGCAGAAAATTAATTATGGATCCTCATCTTTTTCATTGAATGGTTTAATTTAATTAAATCTAAAAACGAATTTCATTGGATAAATACCCTTTTGTGCAGTATTATTTATATTACATCCAAAGACTCAATTTCAATTAATGGTGCTTCATAACAATTGGCACTTTATCCCTCGAAATACGTGTCGAATTTTGTTCTTATTTGAATGATTCTTTGCTATGATAGGAATACTAAAATTCATTTCCGGAGACGGATGGAGGCTCACTAATGTTTGGTCAAAGAAAAGAAGATCCTTTTTTCACAGCACTGCTTACAATTGCAGAAAATGTGCAAGAAGCGGTTCATTATGCGAATGATTTCAAAGTGCATACAGTAACAGATTTGAAGGAAGTGAGCATCAAGCTCAAAAACTATGAAACGGAAGGCGATACGCTTATCCACGAACTCATTACGAAGCTTAACAAGTCATTCATGACACCGATTGAACGGGAAGACATCTTACAACTATCCATCAAGATGGATGATATTTTGGATGGCATCGAGGAATTTGCAGCACATCTCGAAATGTTCTCTCTGACTGAAATCGATGAGTATGTCCAAAAGTTCATGGATAATATCGTGAAAAGCACGGATGAGATTGTTAAAGCAATGAAATTACTCGCTCGGAAGAAACTTGTTGAGATGCGTGATCATACGGTAATCATAAAAGAGTACGAACGTATTTGTGATGAGATTCTTCGTACTTCCATCAAACAACTTTTCATTAGTGAAAAAGATCCAATCCGTATCATCCAATATAAAGACGTTTATGAGCAGCTTGAAGATATCGCAGATTACTGCCAAGATGTGGCGAATACAATTGAAACAATCATAATGCGCAACGCGTAAGGAGGAGCAGAGTGGATACAGTACTTTTCCTTACAATTCTTGTTGTCGTTTTTGCGCTTGCTTTTGACTTCATTAACGGTTTTCATGACACTGCGAACGCTATCGCAACGTCTGTTTCGACACGTGCACTAAAGCCTCGGACTGCCATCTTAATGGCCGCCATCATGAACTTTGTCGGGGCTCTTACTTTTACAGGAGTCGCCAAAACAATTTCAAAGGATATTGTGGACCCGTTCGTTCTCGAAAACGGAGCACTTGTTATCTTAGCTGCACTCACTTCAGCAATCTTTTGGAATCTGATTACATGGTATTTTGGGATTCCTTCCAGTTCATCACATGCCTTGATTGGTTCAATCGCTGGTGCGGCTATTTCTGCGGCTGGTTTCGGCATTTTGAATTATGGTGGATTTTCAAAAATATTACAAGCACTCCTTATTTCACCATTCGTCGCAATTGCGGGTGGCTTCCTACTGATGTCGCTGTTCAAGGTTTTATTGAAGAATAAAAATCTATTCAAGGCCAATAAGCGGATTCGTTATTTACAAATCGGTACCGCTGCACTGCAATCGTTCACACATGGGACAAACGATGCGCAAAAAGCGATGGGTATCATTACGATGGCGCTCATCGCCGCAGAACTGCAGACATCGGATGACATTCAACTTTGGGTCCGGATTGCGGCCGCGACTGCGATGGGTCTTGGTACATCAATTGGCGGATATAAAATCATCAAAACCGTCGGCGGCAAAATCATGAAAATCCGCCCTGTACACGGGGCTGCTGCTGATTTATCATCCTCATTGATCATTTTTGGCGCGACACTCATCCATTTACCTGTAAGTACGACGCATGTCATTTCCTCTGCAATCATGGGTGTCGGTTCTGCTCAACGTGTAAAAGGAGTTAAGTGGGGCGTTGCTAAAAAGATTGTTATTACGTGGATTATCACTTTACCAATTTCCGCAACAATCGCCGCGATTGTTTATCAAATTCTTAACTTGTTTTTTTAATTTCAACATATTGCTTGCTTTGTGATTTGGGCTCTGCTATGATAAAGAAGAATTATTTTTGTTCGGCGTGATGGTCTAGAAATACATCTTGACCGCTTCAAGACTTGAGCAAGGATAGTAATACAATGTGTGCCTAAAGCACACGAGGAGGAAACAAACATGGAACAAGGTAAAGTAAAATGGTTTAACGCAGAAAAAGGTTTTGGATTTATCGAACGTGAAGATGGCGACGACGTATTCGTACACTTCTCAGCTATCCAAGGCGAAGGCTTCAAGTCTCTTGAAGAAGGCCAAGACGTGACATTTGAAATCGAGCAAGGCCAACGCGGTCTTCAAGCTACAAATGTAAACAAAAACTAATCTGAATTAACCATTCAAAAGCCAGCCCTTTAGAGGGTTGGCTTTTTTCTGTATGTATTTATTTAAATGATGGATTGGAGAGGGTTATCACCCCCTCAGTATGCGTTATCATCGCTTCAGAGGAGTCTATCCCGCTATCGTCCACTTCATCACCGACACGGGCCAAATTATCACCATCTACCACCCTACCCTACCCTAAAAAAAGACTTTTCTCATATTATCCGCTACTATAGAAAGATAGAATAGATACATAGGAAGGATGGATGGTATGCACACACTTGCTCGTTTTGTTACGAGGGCACATAAAATAATCATCATCGCGTGGATTACCCTATTTGCAATCATGGCCTTTTTCGCTATTAAGTTGCCTGGATTACTCGAAGGGGACGGCTTCGAAATGAAGGGAGAGCATGCCCTTGTGATGGATATCGTTTCGAATACTTTCGATATGCCTGCCGAGACGATGTTCCTCGTTTTCAATAACGTTACCGATGATAAAATCGAGGCCACACTCAGTAAAGTCAACAAACTTGGCTTGACATCAGATATTGTGTCACCACTAGATAACAAGACACAATACAAAGACCATGTCTCCTACGCTTTGCTCCATTTTGAGAGTGAATCGAAAAACATGTCTGATGTCGTCACGCAGATTCGTGATGCAATGGGCGATGAAAAAGGAATTACCCTTACAGGTGCTTCCGCAATTTCAAAAGATATTAACGCTGCAAGCCAGCGTGATTTGATGACGGCGGAGGCGATTGGATTACCGATTGCCATTATTGTACTCCTATTTGCATTCGGAACAGTCGTTGCTTCATTCGTACCGCTCATCATTGGCGTTGTAACGGTTGTTTCCTCATTCGGAATCTTAACCCTTCTTGGCGGGAAAATGGACCTATCCATTTTCGTTCTAAATATCGTTCCAATGCTTGGTCTTGCACTTAGTATCGATTTCGCATTGCTGTTCATTAGCCGCTACCGAGAAGAAAGGAAAAAAGGAGAACTACTCGATGCGGTCGCAACGACAATTCGAACAGCAGGAAGATCCGTTATTTTTTCGGCATTTTGCGTATTCATCGGTTTGGGTGCGATGATGCTCATCCAAGTTGATATTTTCCAAAACATCGCAGTCGGTGGGATGATTGCTGTAGCGGTGGCCGTCCTCAGTTCGGTGACATTACTGCCTGCTGTGCTGATTGTTCTCGGTGAACGGATTGACAAATGGCGTTTATTGAAAGAGAAAGCAAACGGAACTGACGCTTGGCGTAAGTTTGCAAATCTTGTCATTAAGCGCCCCGTTTCCATTATACTTGTTGCGTTCATTTTACTAGGCATTGCATTGATTCCTGTAAAAAACATGGAATTAACGATTCCCCAAATTGACTCGTTGCCGAAATCGTATGACACACGGCAAGCCTTCGAATTAATGGACAAAACGTTTGGACTTGGTGACCAATCATCCATCTATGTCGTGGCAAAGCGCGCAGGTGGGTGGGTGGATGATGCTGGCCTCAAGTCTATGAAGAAACTCGAAGATGAACTGACAAAAGATCCACTCGTGCAAGAGGTGACCACAATCTTCACTGCGAGCGAAACCGGTTCGGTGGAAGAATGGACACAAGCAATGACGGTTCCTGAAGTGGCAACTAGTCTCACACCACTTCTTGAAACGTTTGTTAATAATGATAAGTTATTGATTCCTATAACACTTGCAGCCGGTGGATCTACCGATGAAGCACAAGAATGGGCCCGTCATTGGTCTGATAAAAAGACCGAGTGGAATCTTTTAATCGGTGGACAACCGAAATTCAACCAGGAAATATTCGATGAAATTTGGGATAAAATCGTGTATGTCCTACTCGTTATCGTCGTTTCGACATTCATTATCCTAATGATTGCCTTCCGGTCGATCTTGATTCCGATTAAGGCAATTTTGATGAACATCATTGGGTTGTCCGCGACATTCGGCATCCTCGTTTATATATTCCAATACGGCCATTTCGGTCTCCAGGAAGGGACGATTGCGCTCATTATTCCAGTCATCGTCTTCAGCCTTGTCTTCGGACTGAGCATGGACTATGAAGTGTTCCTTATTTCAAGGATGCAGGAAGAGTATGCAAAGTCATTCGACAATGACCGTGCTACCGTGGAAGGACTTGCGACGACAAGTAAGGTCATTACATCAGCGGCGCTCATTATGATTGTTCTTACTGGGGCCTTCGCTTTCACTGACGTCATGCCCGTGAAACAAATCGGTGTGGGCATCGCCATTGCCGTCGCAATCGACGCAACGATTATCCGTCTCCTTCTCGTTCCAAGCCTGATGAAACTATTTGGTAAATGGAACTGGTGGCTGCCGTTTCGAAAAGGGCCTTATAAAGCCGGGAATTGGCATTAAATCGGAGCGCAGGGCCCAAAGGAAGAGCCATCCATGAACTCTGGAAATCCAGGGTCCTTGGACGGCCTTTTTTTATAAAGACAATCCAGAATAATCTATTATCATTAAATTGAACTATAGCAGAAATAATATTGCGTCGTCAATCCCCTTTTTAAAGTATTTGAAACTGCCCAGTAACTCCGGTCGATTGTATAATGAAATATACCGACTTGATAAACGAAAAACAGATCAACATCATTGCTTCTATAAACACGCTGTACTATTCTAAAACAGATTCGAAGTTGGAAAAAACATGCGGAATGGTGAGGATATCTAATTGAGAGGTTCACAAACATTAGAACGTGGTTTAGACATATTATTTGTATTAACTGAAGCAGGACGTACTTTAACAGTACCTGAAATTGCCGAAAAAGTTTCTTTACCGGAAAGTACAACCTATAGATTTATTCAAACTTTAGAACAGAACGGAATAGTTGAGAGAAAGGGGCAGGGGCAAATTGGATTAGGCTTTAGAATATTAGATATGGCCCGTGGTTTAACCCAGCAAATAGATTATCAACTTAATATAATTGCGCATCCATTTATGGAGAGTCTTACAAATAAGACTGGTGAAACCACGGTTTTAGCGGTTAGAACTGGATTAAATGTTGTTGTAATTCAAAGAATAGAGAGCGCCCATTTCATACGAATGGCGGTTGATGAAGGAAAAAACCTTCCACTGCTTGAAGGTGCTTCCGGAAAGGCGTTATTACCTTTTGAAAATCAAAAGGTTATTGAACAGACTTTAACACACTTAAAAAATCCGAAAAAAATAGCTGATTTAGCTTCTCAATTAAATGCTATTCGTGGCAAAGGATTCGTTATAACGAAAGGGGAAGTTGATAAAGATGTCATAGGGATAGGAGCGCCAATATTTAATCGCTTTAACCAAGTCATCGCAAGTTTAACGATTGCAGGACCTAGCTTCCGAATCTCTAAAGAACAGAGCGAACTCTTTGCAAAAGAATTATTGATTACGGCAAGAAAAATTACAGAACAGTTATCAATGACATGAATGAACATTAACTATTTTTTTATTGCGTGTTCAGTAGATAACAATTTCAAGTTAATACTAGAAAACAAACAGTTCGCGTATTCTGAATGACGTCTTTTCATTTGAAAACCATTTTTGCGGTTATTCAAATGAAAAGGCGTTCTTTATTTTTACAGAATAACTGTGGAACATAATCACAATAATGAAATCATTAATATATATGTTGAACTAAAGAATCCTACTAACAACGCTCGGCGCTTGGGGAAGGATGTAGTTCAATCCTTCCTTGGGGATGCCTTCGCTGGAGATTACGGGAAAATCATAAGTTCAACATATTATAGTAATACAAGCATAAATATTAATAGTTTTTTAAAAGTTTTCAAAACACTCTTGACCTTTGTCTAAATTTTTGTTAAATTGATTATGCATTTCAATTAATTATCGTTATTAGATATTTGATTATCATTAATTGATAACAAGATATAATATAAATTAAATGGAGGGTTATAAATGGGAGAAATAAAAGCGGCAAGAGGAATAGAATTACGTTGTAAAGGCTGGCGACAAGAAGCTCTCCTGCGGATGTTGGAAAACGTTTTGGAAAATGGAGAAAACCAAGACGAGCTGATTGTTTATGCAGCACTAGGAAAAGCAGCTAGAGACTGGGGATCCTATCATGCCATCGTCAAAACATTAAAGGAACTAAATGATGATGAGACGATGGTTATCCAATCGGGGAAACCAATCGGAGTATTTAAAACACATCTATTTGCTCCCCTTGTAATTATGGCCAATTGTAATGTTGTCGGAAAGTGGGCAACAAGTGATAACTTCTATGAAATGCAAGAAAAAGGACTTATTTGCTGGGGTGGTTTAACAGCCGGTGCTTGGCAATATATCGGTTCACAAGGGGTTATTCAAGGGACATATGAAATTTTCTCGAGAATTGCCGAAAAGCATTTCAATAGTAACCTATCAGGCAAATTTATTTTGACTGCTGGCTTAGGGGGAATGGGAGGGGCCCAACCACTAGCTGGATTCATGGCGAAAGCTGCGATTCTCTGTGTTGAAGTGAATGAAGAACGAATTGATAAGAGGATTGAAGTAGGCTACTTGCAGAAGAAAGCAACTGATTTATCCGAGGCTCTTGAATGGATTGCTCAGGCTAAAGAGAATAATGAAAGCGTTTCAATCGGCCTATTAGGCAATGCTTCTGAAATTTATCCGGAAATTTTGAGTAGAGGAATAATTCCTGACATTGTTACGGATCAAACATCTGCGCATGATTTGGTCTACGGATACGTTCCAGGTGGTTATACACTTGAAGACGTGAAAGTTGTACGTGTTGAAAACCAGAAAAAACTTGAAGCCGATGCGAGGGCATCCATTGCCACAGAAGTTCGAGCAATACTTGAGTTTAAACGTCAAGGCTCGATCGTTTTCGATAACGGAAATAATATTCGCACGCAAGCTTTTGAAGGAGGTGTAACGGACGCATTTGATATTGATATTTTTACAGAGGCTTACTTGCGCCCGCTCTTTAGTCGGGCAATCGGTCCGTTTAGATGGGTTGCACTAACCGGCAATGCTGAGGATATTAAGAAAATTGATAACTATATACTCGAAGAATTCAAGGATAATGAAACCGCAGTTAATTGGATCAATTTAGCTAATAAGTATGTTCCATTCGAAGGGCTGCCTGCGAGAATTGGCTGGTTCGGGCATGGAGAACGTACAAAAATAGCTTTAGCTGTTAACCAAATGGTGAAAGATGGAACGTTAAGTGGACCAATCGCTTTTTCACGCGATCATCTTGACGCGGGAGCAATGACACATCCGAATATCATGACAGAAAATATGAAAGATGGAAGCGACGCTATCTCCGACTGGCCACTAATTAACGCAATGTTACATTGTTCTTCAATGGCTGACCTTGTCGTTATTCATTCGGGAGGCGGCGGTTACATGGGATATATGACAAGCTCAGGTGTAACGCTCGTAGCTGATGGTAGTGAAGAAGCAGCAATGCGATTAAAGCATACGTTGGACAATGATACAGGACTTGGTGTATTGCGCTATGCAGATGCCGGTTATGAAGATGCATTAGACGAAGTAGAGAAAAAAGGGATTAAAAGAATTGAAGTTCAAAATGTACAGGGGGCATCAAAATGAGAAAGTTAACACTAAAAGATGTGGAAGCAGCAGTAAAAGGAGGTTCTATTTTCGCGAGTGGTGGCGGTGGTTGGGTCGAACATGGAATGGAAATCGGGACGGCGGCTGTTACAATCGGTCAACCTACATTAGTTTCCGTCGATGAACTGCCGGACGATGCGATTATTATTACGACAACGGCAATTGGCGCGCCGGCCGGAACAACCGACTGGCAGATGCTTGGAAAAGACTATATTAAAGCTGTTGAGCTCGTGCAAGAAAAATATGATGGTAAAATTGTTGGCGTTATGACACCACAAAACGGAATGTCAAGTTCTATTAATGGTTGGCTTCCAGCCGCGGCCCTCGGCCTTGTTGTAGTTGATGCAACCGGGGATATCCGCGCCCATCCAACCGGGAATATGGGAGCGATGGGTCTAAACTCTAATCCTGAATATGAAACAATTGAAGCAGTAGCAGGTGGAAAGCCAGAAACCGGTTCGTATATTGAATTGGTCGTAAAAGGGAGTCCTGCTAAAACTTCTTCCATCTTACGTACAGCTTCTAACATGTCGGGTGGGTTTATTGCTTCTGCACGCCATCCAATTCCAGCAAGTTATGTAAAAGAGCATGCAGCAGTTGGTGGGATTACAATGGCTATTGAATTAGGCGAAGCAATTATAGCGGCTGAACTAAACGGCCCGGAAGCAATTATTCAAGCCATTTGCGATAAAACAAATGGTGAAGTAATCGGGCGTGGAAAAGTTAAAGCGTTCAATGTTAAATATACCGATGAAGCGTTTGATATCGGGACTGTCACTGTCGAAACAGCGGATGGTAGTCTGACACTGCATGTTATGAATGAATATATGGCAGTAGACAATGGAAGTGGAAAAAGAGTAACTACTTACCCTGATATCATTACAACTATTTCGACAGAAACAGGCCGTCCGTTAAGCGTTGGCGATTTAAACGAAGGAATGGACATAGCTGTTTTCAGTATTAATAAAAAACATGTACCCATCAGCTCAAGCGTACGGGATGCAAGTGTGTACCCTGATGTCGAAGCTGCACTTGGTATCAATATTTCTGATTATGCATTAGAAAAAGACACGGTTAAATAAAGTAAAAATGAATTTAAGTCCTCTAGTATTCTTTTGAACCTAGAGGCGTTGTTTCTTGAATAGACGGAATATACTTAAAAATGAAGGTGGGTTATTATAATGAGAATCTTCCAGAACTTAAGGTTATCAGTTTTTGTTCCTATGTCGATTATTCTTTTACTATCAATAGTTGTTGGAGTAGTAGCACCTGAGGCTTTTTATAATGTTGAAAATACGATAGTGCAGTTTGCTTTTGAAAAATTCGGATGGCTATTTCAATTATCAAGTGTGCTATTTTTAGCTATTTGTATCTTCTTAACAGTTTCAAAGTATGGGAATATTAGGATTGGAGGTCCTGAAGCGAAACCCGATTTATCTACATGGAATTGGTTCGCTATAACATTGACTGCAGGTATCGCAACAGGAATTTTATTTTGGGGGATTGCGGAGCCAATCACTCATTTTATGAGCCCGCCAGAGGTTTTAGGATTAGTGCCAGGAAGTGAAGCGGCCGCGATGTTCTCAATGACTCAAACCTTCATTCACTGGACGTTCTCTCCATATGCAATTTACGGATTGGCAGGGGTTGGAATCGCATTTGCCATTTATAATGCAAAACTCCCTTATCAAGTTAGTTCAGTATTATACCCAGTGTTCGGAAAGAAAATTAAAGGTTCGATAGGAGCCATTGTTGATAGTTTATGTTTATTCGCTATTGTTGGCGGTGTCGCTGCTGTACTGGGTGTAGGAACGATGCAAATTGCAACTGGATTAAACATAGTTACCGGCATCCCCAATGGGAAAGTAACCTGGATTATTATTGTCAGTATTATTGTGGCGACATACATCTTTTCAAGTTATACCGGACTTAATAAAGGGATTCGTTGGCTTTCAGATAAAAATACAAAAATCTTTATTGGCATAGTAATCTTTGTATTTATTTTCGGTCCGATGCAATTTATTTTATCACTTGGAACACAGTCATTTGGCCATTATATTCAAGACTTTTTTGTTAGATCTCTTTATTTAAGTCCAATCGATGGATCAGAGTGGCCTAGATGGTGGCCAATCTATTATTGGGCAATATGGTTGGCATATGCACCACTAATGGGAATGTTTTTAGCAAGAATATCGAAAGGACGCACCATTAAACAGTTTATGACTATGAACGTAGGCGTACCAGCTATGGCCGGTGTCATATGGTTTTCCATTTTTGGTGGTTCAGCTATAAGCCTTCAGTTAAAAGGGGTGGGTATTTGGGAATCTATTCAACAAAATGGCATGGAAGTATCCGTGTTTTCTTTCTTGGAGCATTATCCTTTATCCACAATAACTAGCCTTATTTTTATCATCACCGTGTATATTTCAATCGTTACGATGGCCGATTCGATGACATCCACTGTATCTTCATTAACAATAAAAACTTTAGGCGGTGGGGTTTCCGAAGCTCCGGGTAGAGTGAAAATTTATTGGGGTATCATTATGTCCTCAATGGCGATTATTAACTTATTGTCAGCCGGTGGGAAAATTAGTGGAATTGATGCCACAAAGCAGATTGCTACTATTGCAGGTTTCCCGATTTTATTTTTCATGCTTCTCTTAGCTTATTCAACTTTAAAATTCATTACGCAACAAGAAAAGTACGATGTCGCGACGTATCCTGAAACAGCAAAAGTTTCATTGGAGGATGAAAATGAAAAAGTTCCTGAAATAACGTCGAAAGAAAGTAATGAAGCATAAAAGATAATGTATGAAGGACGATTAGAAGCGGAGGTAAAGAGGATGTACAAACAATCTATCTTGTTGAATGGACAGCAACTAAGTATCGAAGATGTTCATAAAGTTGCTGTTCTAAAAGTAAATGTAGAAATTTGTCCGCAAGCATTATCCAAAGTAAAGGAAGCTAGAAAGGTAATATTGGAAATGTTGGATAGCGATATCCCGATTTATGGCTTTAACAGAGGGGTCGGAGCAAATAAGGATCGGGAAATCGAACCAACCTTCTATGAGGAATATAATAGGAATTTAATTCTTTCACACAGCGCTGGTGTGGGACCAGAAGCCAGTGAGGCCGTTGTAAGAGCGACAATGTTAGCAAGGTTAAATACATTATTACTTGGTTGTACAGGAATTCAGCCTGAAATAGTAATGATGTACAAGGAATTCTTGAATAAGGAAATACATCCCGTCGTTCCTGAAAGAGGTTCAGTAGGCGTTGGCGACATTACATGTCTTTCCCATATCGGGCTTGCCATGATTGGTGAAGGAGAAGTCCATTATAAAGCCGAAAAAAAGACAGCAGCCGAGGCGTTGAAAAAGGCCAGATTACAACCAATAAAATTAGGACCCAAAGACGGCTTAGCCATTGTGAGTTCCAACGCACTTGCAGCCGGAAAAGGGGCACTCGTTCTAAAAGAGGTAACCGATATTCTTGAGATGGCTGAAATTATTTACTCCTTATCACTTGAAGGGCTTAATGGAAATGTAAGTCCACTAGATAAAGGTGCCTATAAAGTAAGACCTTTTCCAGGGCAAGAAGTAAGCGCTTCGAATGTTCGTAAATACTTGCAAAATAGCTATCTATGGCAATCCAACCAAACTAAAGCACTTCAAGATCCCCTCTGCTTCAGGGATGCCTGTCAAGTTCACGGAACAGTTCGTGATTCTTTAGAATACGTATCGAACTATATGAATTTGCAGTTAAACTCATCTGATGATAATCCCTGTCTATTATTTGAAGAGAAGCGGATTATTGCATGTTCTAATTATGAAGTTCTTACATGGGTGCTCGGTTTTGAAATGTTAGGCAATGCATTAAATCATCTTGCTAAGATCGCTTGCTATCGGACCATTAAACTTTCTACACCTTCTTTTACCGGCTTGCCAAGGTTTTTATCCCCCAGTAAAGAAACGATAGCATTCGGAACGATTCAAAAGACATTTACTTCTTTGGCAAATGAAATTAGACATTTGTCGAATCCATCATCTTCAGATTACTTTTCATTAGCTGAAGATATTGAAGATCATGCAAGCAATTCTATGCATGTCGTAACAAAAACAGCAACAATCATTGATAATCTCTATTATATTTTAGGAATTGAGGCGATGCACGCCGCTCAGGCTATTGATTTGAGAAGAGAGAATAATTTAGGTGTTGGGACTGCTACAGCATATACTCTTTTCCGGTCAAAAGTACCTTTCTTGGATAAAGACAGGAACCTTTCGATAGATATTAACGAAGCCTACAAGCTTTTGAAATCCGGGGAACTTCTAGAAAAGGTTAAGCTAGCAACAAATAAAGGTTAAGTGAATTGTTTAAGTAATAAACTTCGACGATCCAGTCAATAGATATAGATGTCCACGATACGTAGACTTGTTAGGAGGATTTATATGTACGATTCCATAACGATTAAAGGAAACATTGTTTTACCAACCGAGGTTCTATTTGATTCTTATTTAACGATAAGTAACGGAAAGATCACATCCATTTCCAAAGAAAAACAGGATGACTCCGAGATTATCGATGCTACCAATCAGTATATTCTACCCGGAGCAATCGATGCGCATGTTCATTGTTATAGTTCAATGTTAGAGGGATTTTCCAATGCGACCAAGTCGGCTGCTGCCGGCGGGGTAACAACAATCATTGAAATGCCTTATGATGCAGATAAATTAATTTGTACGCAAGCTCTTTTTGAAGAGAAAAAAATACTTTTGGAGCAAGAAGCTGTTGTTGATGTCGCAATGCTTGCAACAATTGCACCTAAAGATGGTCTATATCAAATTCCTTTACTTGCGGAATCCGGAGCATGTGGTTTTAAAGTATCCTTATTCAATACGGATTCGGTCCGCTTTCCGAAGATTGACGAAGGCGAATTATATGAAGCATTTAAAGAAATTGAGAAAACGGGTAGGCCTGTTGGGGTCCATGCAGAAACGGACTCAATTGTAAGGAAATTTATCGATAACTATGCAGATGAGGGTGAAAATAATCCATCCGCTCATTGTAAAAGTAGACCAAAAGTTGCCGAGTCAACCGCTGCACTCACTGTAATGGAACTGGCACATTATACAAATGCAAAGCTTCACTTATATCATTGTACATTCCCGCGTATATTTGATTTGGTAGATTACTACAAAAGCCAAGGGACGAACGTAACAGCTGAAACATGCACACATTATTTAACCTTGTGTGAAGATGATATGGAGAGGCTGAAGGCAAAGGGTAAAATAAATCCGCCTTTGCGTTCAGCAAAAGACATGGTTGACTTGTGGGAATTATTACGACACGATCGAATTGATATGGTCACATCTGATCATGCACCTTGGACAATTGACAAGAAACAAGCAACTGATATATTCAGTAATTCCTCAGGTGCACCAGGTGTAGAGGTGCTACTTCCCATTTTGTATAGTGAAGGCGTAGCAAAAGGGAGAATATCGATCGTACAACTGGTTAAGGTGCTAAGCGACAACCCTGCAAAACATTTTGGTTTAGGACATAGAAAAGGGAAAATTGAAGTTGGATATGATGCAGATATAGTCATTTTGGATCCCAATGAAAAATGGATTTTAGATGAAACGAAAATGTACTCTACTGCCAGATGGAGTCCATATGAGGGTATGGCAATGCAAGGGAAAGTAAAACGGACTTTTGTTAGAGGGAAAGAAGTATACAATGGAAAAGTGATTGGTCAGCTTGGTGACGGAATATTTATTAATGCTATTCATGGAAGTGAATTATGACGATGACCCATTACTTTGACTTAAATACTGATAGAATTCAAAATGACATTTTGACCCTTGCAGGAATGATTAATGAGGAAGCGGAAGGTTACACCCGCAGGCCTTTCACAAAATGGTACGCACAAAGTAGAGCTTGGTTAGCGGAAGAAATGAGAAAATGTGGATTGGCAGTTCAGATAGATGCTTCTTCAAATCTAATTGGTCGACTTGAAGGGATAAACAAAAGTTTGCCTCCGCTCATGATTGGATCGCATACAGATACAGTAACAGGCGGTGGTAGATTTGATGGTATCATCGGTGTCTTGGCCGGTATTGAGATTGTTAGACAATTAAGTGAAAAAAACATGGCGCTAGATCACACTCTACTAATTGTAGATTTCACTGCCGAGGAACCAAGTGAATTCGGGATTTCCACGATTGGTAGTAGGGGTATGGTTAATAATCTATCTACAGAGATGTTAAGCCGAAAGGACCCCGACGGATTAGTGCTAAGTGAAGGAATAAAGCTTGCCGGAGGAAGACCTAAAGACATTCCAGTAGAAGCATTACAAAAGGGAGACCTCTCTTTGTATTTGGAATTGCATATTGAGCAAGGACCCGTTTTGGAGCAAACGAACACTGATTTAGGTATTGTGACTGGAATTGTTGGAATACAACGCTATCGTATTGAAGTTGTCGGCCAAGCAAATCACGCTGGAACAACACCTATGAATATGCGTTTTGACGCGTTAACTGCGGCCTCAACACTACTATTGGCGATTGAAAGTATAGCCAACCAGCAATATGAAGAACTTGTCGTCGGGACTGTAGGTAGACTATTTAATGAGCCCAATGGATCGAATGTCATTCCTGGCAGAGTTATTTTCGATGTCGAATTGCGTTCGTTAAGTACGAATGCTGTGGATCAAATGGTGAATCAAATAAAAGAAGAAATCACAATTGTCGAAAGCAATAGAAGTGTGAACATTGTAATGGATAAGCTATCGCAGTCGGATCCAATCATTGTTGATCAAGAAGTAGTTAATGGTATTGAAAAAAGTTGTAGTAAGATAGGAAAAACAACTCATTTGCCGAGTGGGGCTGGGCATGATGCAAATCAAATTGCTAGAATTTCTCCAATCGGTATGATTTTTGTTCCTAGTAAAGATGGTAAAAGCCATTGTCCGGAAGAATTTACGGAATACGAGCAAGTTGCAAAAGGTGTTCAAGCACTAGGAAATGCTCTGCTGCATTTCGACCAAGTACTCGTTAATCCTACAACCTGCCCGCAGCATTGATAGGGATTGTCCCTATAAAGAAGCCTCACTTCACTTTACGTAATAAAAATCGGCAACGGTACTGTTGCATAACCTACAGAACCTAAAAACGCACTTGGATTTCATAAATCCGAGTGCGTTTCATTGTCAAATTTCCATATTCTTTTCCATCATCTCAATAACCGGAACTACGGATTCCATTCCCTTTTCATCTTTTTTAAACTCCGCCATCATCGAGAAGTAAATGACTGCAACGATAATAATGACAAACAAAATGAGGCCGATAACGAGGTGCTTTCCCTTCATTCAGAAGCACCCCCGCCCTCCGCACGTTTGAATTTCTCTTCTTTCAAGTAAGCAACAGCTTCCACGTAATCCCCGAAGCTATCTTCCAAGTTTAAGCCATGGTACAGATTCCAGGCACCGAGTTCTTCCATGAGAACAAGCTCTTCCCCATCGGCATTCATCCATTTCTGTTCAACAGGTTGATCTTCATCCTCTTCTTCAGATAAAGCTTTGATGGAATCCGCGATTACTTCACGCAGTTCCACTTCTGATGCTTCACGAACATTGACAAGACCACGGTCATCCGCGTCGTAGCCTGGGATTCCCGCAACATAGACAAAGGCGTTGCCGTTCGGGTGAAGATGTTGAACGACAACTGTTTTATCGTACAAACTTTCTTCATAATGATAGTTGACCCGTTTCAATGAGATGTCTTTTCGTGTTAGTTCAGGGAATGATTCGATGATTGCTTGTTTCTGTTCAAATGTCAGCATAATTGTCCACTCTTTTCCACTCTGATTTCGTTCAAGTATAGCATTATTCTTCTTTCACCGATAATCCAAGCACACGTGCGAAGCTGATTGCTTGATCCTTTGACACGATGCAGCCCGCGATTTTGGACAACGTCACTTCAATTCTCTCGTATGTACTATCCGATAGGTCTACCCCAACCAAATCCGTTTCAGTGAAGTTGATATTGTCCATTTTGCACGTTTTGAATCGGACCTGCTTGAAATTACATTCATATAATTCCCCGTCACCCAGATTACAGTCGGTGAATTCAACTTCCTTCATTTCTGAAAAGTTAAAATTGATGTAACGACAATCGTTATCTTTGAATAACGTATGGGCGACGTTAGCATTTGCAAAATCTGCACCCGTTAACTTTGAATTCACAATTTCACATCTATGAAATGTGGCATTTTGAAAATTGACATTAGAAAAATCACATGTGTCAAACACCGCATCCACGAATTCTACTGCCGTGAAATCACTTGCCACAAACGATACATCTTTGAAAAGACAATCATCAAAAGAGAGCCTTTCCCCTTCGGTACCTGCCATAACGCCACCTTCAAAACGCATCTTTTGTACATAGCCTTCACTCTTCCAAACGTCAGCTGTCTGCATCAGCCCGTGTTCTGCGGATAATTTCGGTTTCTGACGTTTATCGGTCTTCTTTTTAGTCATACTAAACCCTCCTTATCGCGTTTTCCATTCTATGAAAATGACCAACAAAATGATGGCCGCAATCGCGAGAATGTAAAACCAACTGGGTACGCTACTAATTCCACCAAACATTTCACCCGCCCCTTTCTGTTAACCCGCTCTTTTCACGCCTAAAATAACATTAAAATCGATCGTAATCGCAGGGAGTATAATCCGAAGCGCCTCTGCAATTTTCTCTTCACTTGCCCCCCATGAGAGCGGCGTCATACGTATAAGTGGCTCAAGAAGCCCTTCATCCAGCGGGAAACGGTATGTGATGCGTTCCGTTTCAACAGCATCGAAATGCTCCGCAAACCGTGCCACTGGATCCGATTCTTCCTTCTGCACTTTATCCTCATAAAAAACTTCCCTCAACTCTTTCAAGTACCCACTTTCTGGCACCACCTTCACGAACAGCCCACCTGGTTTAAGTAAGCGGGTGAATTCCGCGTAATTCGCGGGCGATAAAATATTGAGGATTGCATCGAATTGTGTATTTTGAAACGGACAGTTTGCCAAATCCGCCACACTCCAAATGACGCCTGGATATGCTTTCGAGGCGGCCGCCACTCCCTCTTTCGCAAGATCGATGCCGACGCCAAGTATATTTCCTGGCAACTTGGCAAGAATTTCCGATAGATGCGTTCCTTCCCCACAGCCTGCGTCGAGAACAACAGCTTGATTGTCCCCACTGTCCAATCGCTTAACAAGCGCATCTATGACAGGATCGAAAAATCCGCTGCTCATCACGACTTTTCGCGCCTCAAACAGCGATTTATCGTACTTCGTTACATGTGCCTGCGGGGCTAGGTTGACGTAGCCATTCTTCGACAAGTCGAACGAATGATTATCCGCACAGACAAGGCGTGATTGCTCCACCATCTCCATCGCCTCCGAGCAAATTGGACATCTGAATAGATACGCATTCTGCTGCATCACTTGTGCGTTCATTGTTTTTTTCGATAAAGTCATAAATTTTGTACTCCGTTCATTTGTTGTCCTACCAGTATACCGTTTTTCGACGGTTACGGGAAATATGCGGTCGATTGTGAGGTTATCACCGCCTTGGTGGTGTTTATCACCGACTCGAATGGAGTTATCACCGTCTTAGTGGAGTTTATCACCGACTCGAATGGAGTTATCACCGCCTTGGTGGTGTTTATCACCGACTCGAATGGAGTTATCACCGCCTTGGTGGTGTTTATCACCGACTCGAATGGAGTTATCACCGCCTTGTGTTTAATTCTATTCAAAAAACTTGTTTCCGACAAAATGATTCCCACTGTATTCATCACACACCAAAAGGTTACAATAACAAGTAGGAGGCGATTCCATGAAACGATTATTTCTGTTTATATTATTCATAGCTATACTTTATATCGCAAAGCCCTATTGGGAAGAGCCAGTCTCCAAGTATATCGACATCTCATTCCTTGAACCCGTTGACGAAAAAATCAACACTATTTTGAATAAAGATACCTTAGGTACAGCAATGCACTATATTAGTGATATGACGGACAAGGTAATCCTCTACCTGTCACCAAAGTCGGCAGACGAGGAAGAACCTTCTGGAACAATAGAAAAACCGCTGTTGGAACAACCAGTGAACACTACCATTTCGATTCACAACATCGAACTCGGTAGCTCAGAGGAAAAAGTGGAGGCTGAACTCGGTGAACCGAAAAGCCAATCCATGAACGAATATGGAACCGAGTGGCAGACCTTTCACGAAGGCTACCATAATTTTGTTATGGTAGCCTTCGATGAAAAACGTAAAGTAAACGCCGTCTATACAAATGATGACCTTATTTCATCAAATGTCGGCATCCGTTATGGATCTTTGAAATCTACGGTACGCGAAACTTTTGGCGAGCCAATCAAAGAGATTCGAAAAGGATTGAACATTTATATTCTCCAGGAAAGTGATGGATTCGACGTCTTCAAATCAGGAGATACCTATACGTATGTTTTTTATGACCTTCATCAAAATGACAAGGTTACAGCCATTCAACTCATTTCTACTTCACTGGAAAAGAAAAAAACCGGCATTTATACCGGCGGGGATGCTTCGTTACGAAACGGATTCGAACAACAACTTTTCGATTTAACGAATGCCATACGCGTTCGCCACGGGTTAAACTCCCTCGAATGGGATGACGCAGTCTCAGGAACAGCCAGGAGACATAGTGCCGACATGGCGAACAACGACTATTTCAACCATAAGAACAAACAGGGTAAATCCCCATTTGACCGGATGAAGGATGACGGTGTCAAATTTCATGGAGCTGGTGAAAACCTTGCGTACGGCCAATCAAGCAGCATATTTGCACATGAAGGTCTCATGAACTCCGCGGGTCACCGTGAAAACATCTTGGATGACTATAGCCATCTCGGTACTGGCGTCGCCTTCAATGAAAAATTGCAACCCTATTATACGGAAAACTTTTTGCTCAAGTGAAAACGTGCTAGTGAGTGGTTTTTCACCATGACAGTTCAGGCGTGCCATTACAGTTTCTCCCGTTTCCCCTCACAGTTTCGCGATTTGCCATGACAGTTTGGGCGTGCCATTACAGTTTCTCCCGTTGCCCTCACAGTTTCGCGATTTGCCATGACAGTTCGGGCGTGCCATTACAGTTTCTCCGTTTCCCCTTACAGTTTCGCGATTTGCCATGACAGTTTGGGCGTGCCATTACAGTTTCTCCGTTTCCCCTTACAGTTTCGCGATTTGCCATGACAGTTCGGGCGAGCCATTACAGTTTCTCCGTTTCCCCTCACAGTTTCGCGATTTGCCATGACAGTTTGGGCGTGCCATTACAGTTTCTCCCGTTGCCCTCACAGTTTCGCGATTTGCCATTACAGTTTGGGCGTGCCATTACTTTCCAATGGCGGCGCAGGCGATTCGCGCTCCGGAATTACCGGACGGATCTGTTTTGTAGTCGTCCGCTTGTGCGTGGATAACGACCGCACTCCCATCCGTATCGAGAATGGAGTTTGCGGCGCCTGGTTTCAGCGTAAATTCCTTCGTCGTCAACTTGGCAGCCACTTTTCCTTCTGCATCAACTTCGATGTTCGGCAAATCGCCTAGATGGAACCCTTTTGGATTTTCAAAGCCGTGCTCTTTGTGCTTCGGATTGAAGTGGTTTCCTGCCGATGTGAAATCCGGCGGTGTACATACGCCCGTTTCGTGAACATGTACGCCATGTACGCCAGGTGGTAGCCCTTCAGCAGCAATGCTAATTGTCACACCATCTGCCGCCTCCGAAAGAATTACTTCACCAATATTATTTCCTTCCGTATTCAAAATCGGTGCTGTGACACTTTCGATGTTTTCCCCACTTACGGGTATTTTCGAACCACTCTTGCCACATCCACCCGCAATAAAAAGCGCACCCAACATTATAGATAATACAATCTTATGTTTCAATCTGATTCCTCCTCGAAGTCTATTCTCTAGAAGGATGCCCCAGATTTAATTAACTATGTATTAAAGCCGCTGTTGATTCCAATAACCTTGGGATCAACAGCGGCTTTACCTCATTAATATTTCATGTCACCATTTCATTACTGAATTCTAAAATAGCTAACATACATGCTCCCCTTACAATACCTTCGAAAGAAAAGCTTTGGTTCTCTCATGTTTAGGAGCAGAAAATAAAGTCAGGGGACATGCCTCTTCAACGATATACCCTTCGTCCATAAAAACTACACGATCGCCGACTTCGCGTGCGAAACCCATTTCATGTGTAACGACAACCATCGTCATTCCGTCCTGCGCTAAGCCCTTCATAACTGCTAAAACCTCTCCTACCATTTCCGGATCTAAGGCGGAGGTAGGTTCATCAAATAACATTATTTTCGGTTCCATCGCCAACGCTCTTGCAATGGCTATTCTTTGTTTTTGTCCTCCAGACAATGAATCTGGATAAACTTTCGCCTTCTCTACAAGTCCTAACTTTCTAAGTAGGTCGTAGGCAATCTTTTCCGCCTCTTCCCTGCTTTTTTTCCGAACTTTCATCGGGGCCAAAATAATATTTTCCAAAACAGTTTTATGTGGAAATAAGTTGAAATGTTGAAAAATCATCCCGATATCCGCCCGGACACTGTTAATATTCACTTTTTTGTCCGATATATCAATGTCTTCGATATGAATCGTACCCGATGTCGTTTCTTCCAGCCTGTTTAAACAACGTAGAAACGTTGACTTACCGGAGCCTGAAGGACCTATTACAACCATAACTTCTTTCGTTTTGATTTGTACATTAATATCTTTCAATACCTCAACGTCTCCGAACGACTTTTTCAAGTTCTTGACTCTAATCATTTATTAGACAACCTCTTTTCTACATAGTTTAATAAATAGGTCAAAGAGAGTGTTAATAATAAATACGTAAAAGCTACTGCCAAATAGGGTTCCCATACGCGGAAGTATTGACCTGACGCAGCCCTACCCCAATACATCAATTCTGGAGTAGCTATAATGGCAGCCAATGAAGAATCTTTTAGTAATGTAATAAATTCATTCCCTAATGGGGGTATCATCCGCCTGAAAGCTTGTGGGAAAATAATATGTCCCATAGTCAGCCTACTGCCCATCCCAAGAGAGCGAGCTGCTTCATCTTGTCCCTTGTCAATAGACTGGATACCTGCGCGGAAAATTTCTGCAACATATGCAGCAGAATTCAAAGACAACGCAACTAACGCAGAGATAACTGTATTTGTTGGAGACATCAGTAACGGCATTAGCCCGAAGTGAACAAGAAATAGTTGAACTAATAACGGTGTCCCACGAAAAAAGTTGATGTACCAAATAAATGGAATACGTACTAATTTAAATTTCGACATTTTTCCAAGCGCTATGAAAAAACCAAGTACAGTACCAAGTACAATTCCGCCTACTGATAATCCAATTGTATACAGTAGCCCCTTCAATAAGAAAGGTGCATATTCAATAATTATATCAAATCTAAAATCCATCCTCCAAACCCCATCTCAAAATCACCGAATGAATATATTCCCATTATATAAGTTGAACGAAAGATCATCGGCCCATTTATACTTGAATAGTTGAAATAAACGCGTCAAACAAGCATATGTAGAATCAACAAGAGTGTAAAACTTAAATTCAACTTATATAGTTTGATGACTAACAATTATTTCGGGCATCCACTTTTAATCGACTGTCGATTGCGCCTTAATCACTTCTAAATCCGGTGACTCATCAAACCAATGTTCATAGATTTCAGTATATTTACCATTGTCAATGACCGTTTTCAATGCCTGATTAAATTCGTCGGCAAACGTACTCCCCTTTTTAAACAGAGCGCTGTAGTATTCCGGCTCGAAATTCACATCATCCGCAATAGCTATAAATTTATCATTGGGATTATTTCTCACATAGTCGTTTGCAACCGTATTATCAGTGATTACCGCCTCTACATCACCGTTCTTCAATGCCATAAAAGCTACCGCAAGCGTTTCATACTTTAGTACGGAAGAATTATTCTCCCCAACTATTTTTTCGATTGCAGTTTGGCCAGTAGTCGCATTTTGGACTCCGATTTTTCTACCTTTCAAATCAATCGCATTTTGAATATCCGTGCCTTCTTTTGCCAAAATCATTAGGTTTGATTCAAAATACGGATCTGCAAAATCATATGTTTGTTTTCTGTCAGCGGTAATCGATATGGAGGTCATACCGATATCCACCTCGCCGTTTTTAACCAATGCAAACAAGGGATCCCAACCGACATTCTCCACTTTATATTTATGGCCCGCCTCTTCTAAAATCGCGCCAATCAAATCGACATCAAATCCGACAATTTCTCCCTTATCCATAAACACAAATGGAGGAGTTACTGCGTCCGTCCCCACAACCAATGTTTTATCTTTACCGCTAGAATTATCTTTACCGCATGCAACTACAAAAATAATGAGACATAAAGAGAGTGCAATGAGTGTCATTCTTCTATACATGCCGTTCATTACTTCACTTCCTTAGAGTTTTTATAATCATCTTCCACCTGCAAGGAATTTCCCCACTGGTGGCTATTCCTTAAGACCTTACCGCTTCCACTTGCTTTGCCTTTTTCAAATAAGAACGCCACGAAATCGCCCACTTATCCGGATTATCAAAATAATCTTGTTCATCCACACGATGAATCGAACTGTTATGTGGGGCATCCTTTACCTTTTTAGGGTTCGTATACGCTTCACTTGCAACGTAAGTCAATGAAGCAATGTATTCATCCAAATCGGCTTTTGAGAGAGATTCTGTAGGTTCAAGTGTAAATGGTTCTGGTACGATGAAAGGATGATGACTGGACCAATACTGATGAGCAAAATCAGCCATACGACGGGATATATCCTCCGTTGTCACACCCGTTTCTTTTGTTAACTGCTCCCAACTATAACGAACTTGTTCAAGTCTTTTCCCTTTAATATACGGCGCACTTGCCCCACGGATTCCCGCTATTTTATGGTAGAGATAATTGTTATTTAACACAGCGATTTTTGCTACATCTTTCAGCCCTTCTGCTCCAAGTGCTCTGACCCATGCATACGCACGTAGAACTGTTTGGGGAACTCCCTGGAAAGAACGGACTTTCCCGATACTATGCTTCAAATTATCATTCAAAATATAACTCTCACCCTGTTGTTCAACAAGGGGACCTGGCATGAACTCTTTTAATCTATCGACAACACCCAGTGCACCGGTCGCAGGTCCTCCGCAAGCGTGAGGGGTTGAAAACGTTTTATGAAGATTAAAGAAGCACATGTCGAAGCCTGCTTCTTTAGCTCGCGTAATGCCAAGGAGCCCGTTTGCATTCGCTTGATCGTAATAGCAGATACCACCAGCATCATGAACAATTTTCGTAAATTCTTTGATGCGTGGATTATAGATTCCCGTATCTTCAGGATTGGCGACAACGAACCCGGCAGTCCTCTCAGAAACTACGGCTTTTAGTTTCTCAATATCGGGAAAACCATCTTCATCCGGATGTAGCGTAATGATTTTATATCCTTTTACAGCAGCAGTTGCCGCCTGCGATGGATGCGAAAAAATAGTCGTTATAATTTCATCACGTTGATCGTTTTCACCGTTTTTTTCGTGGTAGGCGTGGACAATTGAAGCCATTGCGAATAATGATTGTGTTCCACTCCCCGGTTGGAATGAGAAAGTATCCATGCCGGAGATCTCTCTCAGGCAAAGGTCCAATTTATACATCACTTCAAGAATTCCCTGTACTGTGCTTACATCTTGCAAAGGATGAAGTTCGGACATTTTAGGAGATGAAGCAAACGCTTCGTTAATTTTAGGTGAGTATTTCATCGTACATGTCCCTTGTCCGATTTCAACGTTGAATGCTGCTCCTAACGTTTCTTGGGATAATCGTAAATAATGACGCAACACTCTGTTCTGTGAAATTTCAGGTAATTTAGGCGCTGTTTTTCTAACCATTTCAGCTGGAATAGCAGTAATGCCATCTCCCACATGATCGACAATTTCTTGTTCAACCTGCGGAAGAGTAATTCCTCGCTCACCACTTTGATGAAGTTCAAAAATAATGGGTTCATCCCATTTCGCCTGGTGATAATTTCTAACTTTATGATCCCTATTAATCTTTTGCATTTACACCCATCCTTCCTTAGTTACTCCCGCTCGAGTCTAAACATTTTCGGATTGCAGTTACAAGTTGATCAATATCTTCCTTTGTATGAACTTCTGTAATACAGAATAAAGAGGACTGTCCTAGTTCAGGAAACTCTTCAGATAGGTCCTTTCCCCCAAATATTCCGTTGTTCAATAAATTTTTATTGATTTCTTCAACAGATTTATTTGTGTGAGAAAAGTTTACTACAAACTCTTTAAAGTTCGTTGATTCAAACCGGGATGCCACGACGTTTGGAATATTCCCAAGCTGTTCCATTGCATATTGTGACCTTTGCATGATCGACTTACCAAGTTCGCGCATGCCACCAGGTCCAAGCAATGACAAATAGACACCTGCTGTAATTCCCCATAAAGCAGTTTGTGTTCCGACAGACTCTTTTCCCTCTTCCCTTTGCGCAAAAGACGTCCTGTCGTAGAAAACATCGCCAAAGCCGTATTCCCCTTCAACAACCGTAGGAGCAATCCCGAATAATCGTGAAGGATATTCCTGAATAACGGTCAAGTCATCATGTGATCCGATAAAACCTGACTGACCTCCTCCATAACTCATATGCATACCTAGCGGTTGAAGATCCCCACAGACAATGTCAGCACCATAATGGCTTGGCGGAGCAAGTACACCCAACGAACTAGGGTCAACTCCAACGATCGTTAGTGCATTGTGACTTTTTGCAAGGTTACTGATCTTTTGACCTTTCGTCTCAATAAATCCTAAATAAGATGGATTTTCAAAATAGATAGCTGCGGTATTGAATGAAATCTTATCCTCCAGATCCCTCATATTTATTTGCCCGGAATCCTCTTCATAATCAACGAGAATACATTCAATTTGTGGAGAGCAGTAGTTTCTAATTACTTTCAAACGATCGGGTGAAATTGTTTTCGGCAACAATACTTCATATCGATTTGTAATCCGGCTTGCCATCCGTATCGAAGTTGCTGCCGCCTGTGCCCAATCGAATGTCGGAACATTGACTACATCCATATCGACCAGCTCAGCCATTAGACTTTGATACTCGAACAACGCTTGATATCTACCCAAATCTTCATAAGGATCACCTGCATATGCAGTTAAAAATTCTGCACGTTGATTTATTTCATCACATATTGCCGGGACATAATGGTTCCAGCAACCAGCCCCTAAAAAGTTCAAATACTCTTTTGTAGTAATATTTTTTTCCATGATTCCATCAATATATCTTCTAAGCTCATACTCTGATAACGCCGCTGGAATGTTCATTTCCTTCATATATTGCAAGTCCTCCGGAATTCCATCAAAGAGTTCTTCAATTGTGTTTGCTCCAATTTCCCTTAACATTTCCGCTTGTACTTCAGGTACTGTATTCGGAATATATGGATGGACCATTTTACGTTGTTCACTCATCATTGTTCCCCTCCAAACTTTTTTAGGCTAAGCCGCCACCATCTACTGTCAATACTGTTCCTGTCACCCATGATGACATATCACTTGCTAGGAAAAGCACGCCTTTTGCAATATCTAGAGGCGTTCCAATCCTTGCAAGCGGTCGATCAACGGCTGAAGAAGCAAGGAATGATTCTTCCTCACACTGCAATTGCTTTGCCTCGTCCCTCAATAACGGTGTATCCGTATCACCAGGACATATACAGTTGACACGAATATTGTCTTTTCCATGATCAATTGCCATAGCTTTCGTCAGATTGACTACTCCTGCTTTCGCTGCACAATAAGAAGCGGCTGCATCTCCGCCTTTCAATCCCCAACCCGAGCCCGTATTAATAATCGTTCCGCCACCATTTCGGGCCATTATCGGAATGACATATTTTGATAATAAAAAGGCTCCTTTTAAAGAAACGTTAAGAACTAAATCCCAATCTTCTTCTGTATGGTCTACAACTGTTTTCCTTCTAATCACACCCGCATTGTTAAATAGCGAATCGATTTTTCCGAAATCTGTTGCAATTTGATGTGCTACCCTCTCACACTCAGATGATGAAGTAACATCACATTTGAAAAATGCTGCTCTCCATCCCTTTCCATTCATTTCATTCGCAACTTTTATTCCTTGTGCTTCGTTGATATCAATCAACGCTACACTGGCACCCGCTTCAGCAAACAATTCTGCAGTAACCAAACCAATACCCGAAGCAGCACCTGTAATGGCTACAACCTTATTATTTATTCCCATTAGTTCTTCATAGTTCAATACAATTCCCAGCCTTTCTTATGTCCTCATATTTCATCTAATTGCATTTAACTCTTCATGATTGGATGAAACTTCCGCCTTTCATAGCACTTTTCACTATCACCCATTCCCCTCTCTTTCCCCTCCTTGATTTCTTATGCTAAATACTAATGCAATTATTGTGCCAATATTTAAATTTGACTGAAGGTGTCGATAATTGGCATTTTAATTTTTAATCATCAATAATACTGCTCAATTCTATGTCATTTCTGTCAATTAGCAGTCAACAATGACACGTAATTAGGAAGCAACCATTTGGTTGACTATTTGAAATTAAATAATTACGCTATGCTATAATTAACATATTACGGAAATATAGCAAGCTATTTTGTGAGAGGTGGATTTGACATGATATGATTTTATTTAATTCAGTCTCGAAAGTAATACAAGCTTTCTCAAAACTACTCGAAGTAGAGATTGCTTGCTTCAATAATAGTGGGAATCTAATTGCAGCAACGGAGGAATATATCATTCGTAAAGGGAGAAAAGTTCATATTCCGTTTTTTAATAGTTTATACGGAAATCATGTTACTTTATTGCATCAACCTGGAAAAATGAAGATGTGTGAAGGCTGTCATTTTATCAACAGTTGTCCTTCCAAAGCTGAGCTTGTTCAAGATATGATCATCAGCGGAGAAAAATATGGTTACTTATCATTCGTTAGTTTTTCTGAGGAAAAAGAAAAAAATCTCGTAGAAAACATAGATTATTATTCCGAGTGGCTGTCTCGTTTAAAAGAGATTATTGTTTCCATCTTGCATGATATTGACGAATTTAAAATCAATGACTTTCCTACTCCAACAAAAACAGACTATATATTCGGGGATAGTAAATCATTTACTCCTATACAAAAATTAATTTGCAACATCAAAAATAGCACTTCAACTATACTGATTACAGGTGAAACTGGTACGGGAAAAAGCCTATTAGCGAAGTATATCCACCAAACAAGCCCTGTTCGAAAAGGAGCTTTCGTAGAGTTAAACTGTGCTTCTATACCCGAAAGTCTATTTGAAAGTGAATTGTTCGGCTATGAAGAGGGTGCATTTACGAATGCGCGGAAGAGTGGGAAAAAGGGGTACTTTGAACTCGCACACAATGGCACTTTATTTTTAGATGAAATTGCTGATTTGCCTTTAACTTTACAGCCGAAATTGCTGAAAGTACTGCAAGATGGCATGATCCAACGAGTTGGAGGGACTGTTTCAAAAAAAGTAAATGTGCGCCTTATTGTTGCAACAAATCAATCATTTGAAGAATTAATGAACAAAAAATTATTTCGTTCTGATCTTTTTTATCGATTAAATGTCCTTCCGTTCACTATTCCACCATTGAGAGAAAGACTTGAAGATTTACCGTTATTCATGACGAATATAATCGAGAAATTACAAGATCGAACAGGTAAATATGTCCGCTCGTACACCAACGAGTATATAAATCGACTATCTGCCTATCACTGGCCCGGAAATTTACGAGAACTTGAAAACGTTGTCGAGTATAGTATGAATATGGAAACTGAGGACTTGCTAACTGAAAACTCACTTCCCCCATACTTGCTAAACTTTTGTCTCCTTCAACACAAAGATGACAAGGAATCTGATCTTAACGAAGCCGAAAGAAAAGTAATCACACAAAAACTGCAACATTACGGGTACAGCTATAATGCAAAGCAGCTTGTCGCAGACGATTTAGGAATAAGCATTCGGACGCTATATCGAAAAATAGATAAACTTCAAATTACTCCTTCTAATTCGTAACAAAAGCCGCTGTTGATTCCATTTATCGTGGAATTAACAGCGGCTTTCTTTTTAAGCTACTACTATTTTTTCAAGATCCATTGGTGCACTATATACGCCATCTTTATAGACACGCATATTACCTCCGGAAATTTCATCGATCAACATGATGCTACCTGTCTCACTATCGCGACCGAATTCAAGTTTAATGTCGTATAATTCAAGGCCTTTCGCCGCAAGTTCTTCTTTAACAACACCCGAGATTTGTTTCGTCAATGCTTCGAGTGTGCCAAATTCTTCATCCGTCAAAATACCGAGTTGTGCAAGGGCATCCTTGTTAATCGGTGGATCTAAACGGTCGTCATCTTTGATTGTAACTTCGACGAATGCGTCCAAAGGTTGTCCTTCTTCACAATATGCGCCGTATCTACGTAGGAAACTGCCAACTGCACGGTATCTGCAAATCACTTCAAGCCCTTTGCCAAATACAGTCGCAGATCTCACTGTCATTGTCACCGCATCGATATCTGCGTCGACATAATGAGTCGGAATGCCCTTCTCCGTTAACTTTTCAAAGAAAAACTTCGTCATACGAAGCCCTGCTTGCCCAGCGCCTTCAATTGTCAATCCTACTGTGTTGGCTCCTGGATCGAATACACCATCTTCTCCAGTTACATCATCTTTGAATTTCAATAGTACGTTACCGCCATCCAATTTGTATACATCTTTCGTCTTTCCTTTATACACAAGTTCCATGCCCACGTTTCCTCTCCATTCGAAAATGTAGTGCCTCCTCTAGTATAAGGTACTTTTACAAGAAGAAAAAGAAAAGTTTTGAACTTCTTGATGCATATCAAGGATTCATTGCCAGAAATGCGTTGAAAAAGGTGCATGGGGTAAGTGACGCAAAGGTTCTGTTCCATTCTCAGAAAGTACGTGCACAGTTCGATGAAAGCCTTGCTCATCCAGAGACCGTAAGTCGGAAACTCACTGACTTCGAGAATGCAGGTTGAATTAGGCAAAACACGCAACGGGGAATTGAAATAATGGATGTGGATTCTCTGTTATTGGATTGAATTGAACTATTTAATACGAGCGAATTATCTCACACTTTTCTTCCATTCAAAACGGGGTCATGCTATGCTAGGTATAGAATACTAATTTCATATCAATTTCGACCATTAGGGGAATCCTTTTAAAGGACTGAGAGACGAGTAAAACTCCGATACCCTTATTACCTGAACAGGTTTGTACCTGCGGAGGGAAGTGGTGTGTCTTTATTGTGCATTCCTATGCCTTTTACAGACCACTTTCCTTCTCTGGAGAGTGGTCTTTTTTGTATAGAAAGGAGATAGACAGGTGCAGCTAATCGCCGTAACGAATGACCAAATGAGCAATGAAAAACTGGTCGACACCTTGCTTAAATTCGAACCATTTATCGATTTGGTCATCTTACGTGAGAAGTCTAAAACAGCTATTGAAGTACTTGATTTGATCGACCAATTAACAACTTTGGGGTTTGATTGCACGAAAATCATTGTGCACGAGCGGGCGGATATCGCATCCCTTACTAGCGTAAATAAAGTACAGCTCCCAGGGCATGGATTGCCCCTTTCTTCCGCCCTTCATCATTTTCCTAGTATCTCATTCGGAAAATCTATTCATTCATTCGATGAAGCCAAGGAAGCTTATGTAAACGGAGCGGGTTGGCTTCTTTATGGACATTTGTTTCAGACAGCTTCGAAAATCGGATTGCCCCACCGCGGAACAGAGGAGCTTTTTCGAATCACAAAATCATTTCCGATTCCCGTATATGCCATCGGGGGCATCCATCCACAGCACCTTCAACTGCTGCATGAAAATGGCGTAGCAGGTGTCGCCATTATGTCGTCCATATTTGGAAGTGATAACGTTCTGGAATCCGTGAAGAGCTATGCAAACATGATTTTATTGAAAAATGGGGGGGATCTCTTGAAGAAAACGATTGACCTAAACGGCAACCGCTATGAAATGCCGTCAGACACTGAAGATGTACAGACGTTGCTTAGTCATCTTGGTCTATCAGAACGTATCGTCATCGTGGAATTAAACCGGGAAATTCTTGCCAAGGATTTGTATGATAAACCCATCAATGACCGGGACCAAATTGAAATCATTCACTTTGTAGGAGGAGGATAATTATGCTTACAATCGGCAATAAAACCTTTAAGTCTAGATTACTTTTAGGAACAGGTAAATACCCGTCATTTGATATACAAAAAGAGGCGGTGCGTGTCTCGGAATCAGAAATTTTGACGTTTGCGGTACGGCGGATGAACATATTTGAACCTTCTCAACCTAATTTCTTGGAACAACTCGACCTTTCTAAGTATACATTATTGCCCAACACAGCTGGCGCAAAAACAGCGGAGGAAGCAGTTCGCATTGCTAAATTGGCAAAAGTATCCGGGCTTTGTGACATGGTGAAGGTTGAAATTATTGGCTGCGACCGGTCTTTGCTTCCAGATCCAGTTGAAACGTTGCGCGCTACCGAAATGCTGTTGAATGAAGGATTCATCGTCCTACCCTACACGTCCGATGATGTTGTGCTTGCACGAAAATTATGCGAGATGGGCGCCCACGCGATTATGCCAGGTGCTTCCCCAATCGGATCGGGACGCGGCATTCTGAACCCGCTCAATTTGTCCTTCATCATAGAACAATCGACTGTTCCAGTCATTATCGATGCCGGAATTGGATCACCGAAAGATGCAGCTTATGCGATGGAACTTGGCGCAGACGCGGTATTATTGAACACTGCGGTGTCCGAAGCATATGATCCAGTTAAAATGGCGAAAGCGATGCGTTTGTCGATTGACGCAGGTCGACTGGGGTTTGAAGCAGGACGTATGCCAAAACGTGATTATGCTGTCGCAAGTAGCCCGATGGTAGGACTCGTACCAAATTGAACGGAAAGTATTCGCGTCAGGAACTATTTTCCCCCATCGGAAATGCAGGGCAAAAAAAGATCCGCGAGGCAAGCATTTTCGTGATGGGCGCAGGCGCACTCGGTTCCTCAAGTGCCGAGATGCTTGTCCGTGCAGGCATCGGACGCATAACAATCGTAGACCGTGACATTATCGAGTGGACAAATCTGCATCGTCAACAACTGTACACAGAGCAAGACGTCGTTGACCAATTACCTAAAGCTGTGGCAGCTGCGCGAAGATTATCGGCCATTAACAGCGATGTCGCTATTAATGGGATTGTCGCTGACGTGACATCACAAAATATCTTGGAGTTGATTGACGGACACACTGCCGTTTTGGATGCGACTGATAATATTGAAATAAGGTTACTCATGAACGATGCTACCCTGAAACTGGACATCCCTTTTTTCATGGGCGCATGTGTCGGGAGTTATGGACTAACGTTTCCAATTGGTATTGAGGAGGGACAGCCTTGCCTTCACTGCATGCTTGAAACACTGCCGGCCCAATCACTTACTTGTGATACGGTCGGCGTTATCAGTCCGATTGTCGTCACAACCGCTGCTCGACAAGTGACTGATGCATTGAAGTTTCTAATCGGAGCACTGTTTAATCCGAAGCTTGAATCTATTGATTTGTGGACGGGTGATCGAGCATCTATTGGTGTCAAAAGCCTAAAGAAAGCTAACTGTCCTAGTTGTTCAGAAAATCCGGTTTACCCGTTCCTTTCAGCACGCGAATCCCTTCGGACAGCTGTGCTTTGTGGACGCGATACTGTTCAACTTACTTGGCCAAGCAGCAGACGTTTCGAACTCGCTTCATTCGCAGAATCTATAAGAGGGATTGTATCAAAGTTAATCCACAACCCGCATCTCGTAGCCTGTGAATACGCCGGGCATCGAATCGTCCTGTTTCGGGATGGACGTATGCTAATCCATGGGACGAAGGATATCATGGCAGCCAAGCGGATAGCCGCTGGGTTGTTGGGATGAATGAAAATGGCTGTGGCAGATGCGGAAACTGTAAGGGCAATCTACAAAACTGTCATGGCTCGGACGAACTCTCATGGCAATTTGTGAAACCCTAAGGCCAATCGCCTAAACTGTCATGGCTCGGACGAACTGTCATGGCAATTCGTGAAATTGTAAGGGCAATCGCCTAAACTGTCATGGCTCGGGTGAACTGTCATGGCTCGCGCTAACTGTCATGGCAATTCGTGAAATTGTAAGGGCAACCGCCTAAACTGTCATGGCTCGCGCTAACTGTCATGGCAATTTGTGAAACTCTAAGGGCAATCGCCTAAACTGTCATGGCTCGCGCTAACTGTCATGGCAATTCGCGAAACTGTAAGGGCAATCGCCTAAACTGTCATGGCTCGGACGAACTGTCATGGCAATTCGCGAAACTGTAAGGGCAATCGCCTAAACTGTCATGGCTCGGACGAACTGTCATGGCAATTCGTGAAATTGTAAGGGCAATCGCCTAAACTGTCATGGCTCGGACGAACTGTCATGGCAATCGCCTAAACTGTCATGGCTCGGACGAACTGTCATGGCAATTCGCGAAACTGTAAGGGCAATCGCCTAAACTGTCATGGCTCGGACGAACTGTCATGGCAATTCGTGAAATTGTAAGGGCAATCGCCTAAACTGTCATGGCTCGGACGAACTGTCATGGCAATTCGCGAAACTGTAAGGGCAATCTCCAAAACTGTCATGGCTCGGACGAACTGTCATGGCAATTCGTGAAATTGTAAGGGCAACCGCCTAAACTGTCATGGCTCGGACGAACTGTAAGGACAATTCGTGAAATTGTAAGGGCAATCTACAAAACTGTCATGGCCCACCGATAAACTTTCAGCCTATTTCTCAACCATTCCCACTTGTCTCCTTTCACTCAACTGATGTATAATAATTCGATTAACTATATGCTTACATCGAAAGTGAGTGGGATATAATGGGACGTAAATGGAATAATATCAAAGAGAAAAAAGCCTCAAGGGATGCGAATACAAGTCGTATTTACGCAAAATTCGGCCGCGAAATTTATGTAGTCGCTAAGCAAGGTGAGCCAGATCCAGAACTAAATCGGGCGCTAAAGGTAGTCGTCGAGCGTGCTAAAACATATAGCGTGCCGAAAGCAATTATTGACCGAGCGATTGAAAAAGCGAAGGGTGGTTCAGAGGAAAACTTTGACGAACTCCGCTATGAAGGTTTTGGACCCGACGGATCGATGGTCATTGTTGATACGCTGACTAATAATGTGAATCGTACTGCATCAGAAGTGCGTGCAGCATTCGGGAAAAATGGCGGCAATATGGGTGTCAGTGGATCGGTTGCCTATATGTTCGACGCAACTGCCGTGTTTGGTCTTGAAGGCAAAACAGCCGATGAAGTGCTTGAACTGTTGATGGAAGCGGACGTCGAAGTTCGTGATATTCTCGAAGAAGAGGAAGCAGTCATCGTCTATGCCGAACCCGACCAGTTTCATGCAGTTCAAGAAGCACTCAAGAATGTGGGCATTAACGAATTTACTGTTGCCGAGCTAACGATGCTTGCGCAGAATGATTTAGTCCTATCACCTGATTCACAAGCCCAATTCGAGAAAATGATTGATGCTTTGGAAGACTTAGAAGATGTACAACAGGTCTACCACAACATCGATTTAGACGATTGATAATTTTCTTGATTAAGAAGATGAACTATTAGGTGCAATATTACCTATAGAGAATTTTTCGTTGAATGAGGAATAGATAAAACTTAAAATTAGTGCCTGTGCAGAAATAACTGAGAATGTTGAAGGTTAGGCACAGGCCACTATTTTACTCTCTCAACCAATAAAAGAAAATCATCATGTAAGCAAGCTTTTCTTCGGATGAAACATGTGTCCCAAATCGGACATGTTTATGATATGCGGTACTTTGAAAGGCGGGTCTCATCGCATAGGGAAAAATCCCAAAACGATAAGACGCTGTCATCAACCCTTCCTCGTCCTTCACATCGATGTCGCCCGCCAAACTCTTCGCTTCAAGTTCGCGCCAAACCGTTCCATCTGCGTGATACAAAATCCCTCGATTCTTAAAAGCTGATTTGCTCAGTTTCTGAATATAATAGCCCATTAACGTACCATCTGGTTTCCTTAATGAAAGAACAAATTTCTTCACATTGTCCCTGATTTTAATGGTTGCAAACCGTTCTCCATCTATAGTCGAAATATCATAGTGAACAGGAAATAAAAATCCACACTCGAAAACTTTGAAAAACATTAGCCATCTCGACATATGTTCTTTGGATGGTTCTATTTTTAAAAGAGGGTTACCGTCCGCATCGACGCTATAAACTTTCGGTAAAAGTGAAGGCACCCGCTGTATGTTTAGCTCTTGCATATTTTCTATATCAAACGTAATTTCATTACCTTCGAAATCAACTTCTGCTAACTTCGCATATGCCCCTCTAAAGTAAAACCCCGCTCCAATAAAAACGAATGCGAGCAAACTACTTTCAAATAACACATCTCCATTTATCCGAAAGCCTTCATATATATAAAAATAATGGAAAATAGAAAATATCATCATCCCAATACCGCCGACAAAACTAAACAGCGATGTCTTTTTATAAATTTCTTTCATTTTCACATTCACCATACCTTTCCACATCCATAAAACCCCGTAAACTCTCTATAATTACAATCCAGACCCGTACAATTGATACCTACTAAATATATACGATTGATCAGTCGAAAAGTTCCAAATACTATCTAAAGGAAGTATAAACTGATTAAAAAACAAATATAAAAAAAAGGAGAATCCAACTTCTATGGATTCTCCTTTTTAACTTCCTACTAAACAAATCACGTTCAATCACACCAGTTCCTCACTTACCGTGCATTCTTCATAGTTTCCTGCAACTGAGCAATCCGTTTCATGCCGTCTTCCCTTGCCCGTTTGTTCTCTTCTTCAATCGCTCTCGTTTCATCGAGTCCTTTGACAATCGTGCTCCAACTCTCCTCGATTGTTTCGATTTTAATACTTGGACCACCAGCAATTCGAGCAATGTCCGCACTCTGTCTGGCAATATTTTGCGAATTTTTCAATAGCATTTCATTTGTCCGTTTATCAAGCTCATTCATCGAATCCGCTACAAGCTTCTGACGTTTCGCCGCAACAGCTTGGATGATGCCGTTTTTAAAAATCGGAATTGTCGTGATGAATGCCGAATTGATCTTCCCGATTAGTTTTGTATTTCCTCGTTGGAGAAGACGAAGTTGTGGCGCCGTCTGCAACGCAACCATTCTCGCCATTTCCAAATCATAAACGCGTTCATCTAGCGACTGGATTGCATTATTCATAGTATCCAATTCCATCTGTGCCAACTGATCGCCGCCCGCCATACGCTGTTCCAGATTCGGGACAAGTTCTCTTAACTCTTCAACTTTAACCTGTCCGGCAACGACATATTTCTCAAGCGCCATATAATAGTTATAGTTTTGCTCATACATTTCATCCATATTGTTTGTAGAACGAATCATTTCGTCTTTATACTTCGAAATTTCAATATGAATCGTCTCGATTTCCTTGCCAATCGTCTGGTATTTTCCGAAAACTTTTTCAATCAGTTTATCGCCCTTTTTGAAAAATTTACCCAGAAACCCTTTTGGTTCATCGAAATCATTTTTATCGAATTTGTCCATCGTTTTACCCAGTTGCTTTAGCATTGTACCTGAATCAGTGACACTTGATGAACGCATTGAGGCGAGGATTCGGTCTGCAAAAGTGGAAATTTCTACGGCCGGTTCTTTCCCGAATTCTAGAAGTCCTGTCTGATTTCTCGTATCAATTGACCGGACCAAATTTTGTACTTCCGGGTCCTGTCGCAACTGAAGACGTACCACTTCCGCTTTATTTTCCGTCAACACTTCAACCTCATAATTCTTTGCTTCTTCCATACCGATCAATCCCTCCCGTTAAAAAATCTATTTAAAAAGCCGCCCACGATGGGTATTTCCTTCCTGCTCCCCTGAAAGGCTAAGTCGAACACCATATCTTCCAGCAAATGATGATCAAAATACTCTTTATCAATAAAAGGTTCCAAATCATTATGTCCCGGAGGATTATATAAAATAATATCAAGTCCTAACTCATTCAACAGTAGCAGTAACGCTGCATCCGCCCTCGACAATACACCATTTATTTCATTATTATATAAAATAACTTTCGGGATATCCTGCGAATAATCAAACGTCTGCATCAGATTAAGTAACTCTTCCGGAATAGACGTAGCCTGCGTGAACAGATATAGTCTAACCTGTTCTTCACTTTCCCCATGCTGTGCCTTCATTTTTGGATTGGCGCACATCCGTGAAATCGCCGCTGCAATCCCTTTTTGCACACCATCATTAAGATTTCCATATTGCCACCAGTTGCCCTTCAGCATTTTTTCCGGCTCCAGCTGTCCATCCTTACCGAGTGCATGCTGATAATGAAACTGATTATTCGCCTTCTTTTCCTGCATGTAAGGAAAAGTTTTCACCGTTACACAATGCGGATGACTTATGAGCTTGTGCATTTTATCCCAATAGTCTTTACGGTTTGTCGAAACACCAGAAACTTTTGCGAATAGTGCTGGAATTTTCACCTCTTCTGCACTGGAGGAAAAGTTAGGGCGTATAAAGGCTTTTTCTTTTGCCAGTAAGAAAATCTCATCATATGTCGTTTTCAATGTAACAGACATGGGTTGATGGTTACGGAATTGCCATGGTTTGTAAAAAGCCGAACCTTCGTGATGCAGTACATGATCAATTTCCTTCGATGCGCGGTATGCGACGGTCCCTTGGCGTTGCGGCTCTTCTTTTGGAAATGGCTGAATGTTCATCGTCGTTGGGTATTTCGCCAAAACAGACCATTTGTTTTCTGAATCAATTTCTTTAAAATTGTCATTTCCTTCAGGATGAAGAATGACGACATCTATTCCTAACAATATTAAATAATAGATAAAATACACCTGACTTTTATTCATATCCCCGTACCAAATGACATGTGGGACATCCTCTGTGATTGGCGTTTCCTTCACCCACAGATCAAGATGGTTCCACGTCCATTTAATAATATCGAGAAAAACTCGCCTGAATTCAGGATGATTAAATGCCCCTGCATGATTTTTTTGAAACAATCCGAACACATCAATAAGCGCTGCCCGGACAAGCCTGTTAAAGTCAGGATCTTCGCCGTACTTTGGAAGCAACTGCGCCCCCTCCAAAAATGCGACAAATCGATTGATGGACAGGTTCGGTTGCTTCTGAATCAGGTCGTATATTTGCTGGATGGACTTAAAGCGTTCCGGCGGCATCGTTTTATCGAGCCTTTCAGATAACACATACACACCAGAAGCTTGGCTTGCCGAGTAAAGTTCAATCATATATTCCGTTTCATCGAATCCTGTGCCCAGTACACGGGCAGCTATCCGACTATATTGCACACTGTCCGCTTCTAACCGATAATCGGGACGGGCGGCTATCGGCTTGCTCAGTTCAGCCGCCCAATTCGTATAATCAACCGGTTTCAATATCGGTTTTCTTATCATCCCAGCTCCCCCTTTCCATACTTTCACGCAAAAAGAAGGAGTGTGAGCCGGTGCAATTAGCGGAGGTTAAAATCCGATTCAAGCCGCTTTGAAAGCATCGTTTCAATAATTTCTTCCGCTGCCAGTATGCCTTCTTTTTGCGTCAATCCTAGATGACCATAATTCGCTGCCGCTTCCCCATGCCGCGGAATTAAACCAAACTGTGATTGCTCGATTAAACACACATCAAGATGGGAATCCCCCGCTGTAAAGACAGTCTTCTTTCCTTCTTTTATGGCAAGATAACGTACCGCATCCCATTTATTTATAAAGGTTGGGATGAAGTACACTCTTCTACCCTGTAAAGAAAACACCCAACCATGCTTAGTTGCCCACTCCGAATAATCATCCAACCGTTCTACCGGAGCCAATTCAGGCTTTATAATTAAATAAACAAAAAATCGGTCCACTACACGAATCGATTCAAGCCATGATTCATCCGATGTTTCTTCTATTCTTCGTTTTACATCTTCTACTGAAATTGTACTTCTATCTATTTTAGCACTGATATGGTCCTGCCAGTATAAATCCACTTCTCCATCTTTCAGCACAACTCCGCCATTGCATGTAATCGCATATGCTGGACGAATTTCTTCCCAGAAAAGCGAGATACGATTGTACTGTTCAACTGTTCTTGTTGTCACAGGAACGAACATCATCTCTTCTGACAGTTCCTTTAAAAGCGCTATTGCTTTTTCGGTCATAAACGTAATTTCTCTTCCATTGTATCGTTCAATATTGCGAACGGGGACATCCTGTTGTCCCCGACTTAAAGACCTGTGTGAATAAATGAGTGTGCCGTCTAAATCACTCGAAAACATCATTTGTCCTTCTCCAACGGCTTAATGAGTCCACAACAAGTATAAGACATCTGTTCAAAAACCTCCACCGGCACATTCCGTTCTTTCGCCAATTGAAAAATATGTTTCAACCGGGGATCGTTTAGATCTTGCACAAGAATTTTCCAAGGAACGCGACGCAATAGGACACGTGTCGTTTCTCCTACGCCGGGCTTGATAAGATTCGTATCTTCAACCCCGTATTGTTCTTGAATCGACGAGATTGTTTGCAGCCCTTTCCATGTTGGGGTCCTATCGGTTTCCTTTAACAATGCCTTCGCCTCTACAATAAATGGAGCCACCGCATTGAATTCAGCCGTAATCACATCGATATGATGATTTGACACATCTTTTTCACGCAGTTCCCAATACACTTTCGCTCCATGGAAATCTGTTTCATTGATCCAACGGCTATTTAAAACTGTCCGACTAACAAGACCAGATACCGTTGAATTTAAACAAGCGCTTGGAATAAGAAAATCTTCCCGCGTTCCAAATAATGACGAACAGTAACCCGGATCTGCCAATACAGCAAGTTCATCATCAAGGATAATCCCATACTTTTCTTTAAATAAGACAGCTGATTGCGTCAGTTCTTTGGATATCGCGCCTTTCCCTGTCCAGCCATCGACAAATACAATCTGCTTGTCCGGATGCTGACTAACTATATACAGTATCGCATTTTCATCGATACCACGCCCCCGAATAATCGAGACACTATAATGAGGGGCATTAATTTCATACACCAATTCTATATAACGCTTCATCAAAATACCGATCGGCGTGCCAGCCCTAGCGAGAGAAACAAGGACAATGTTCTTTCCTCTTTTCTCAATGAGGAGTTCGGAAACCGTGCCTACAGCCACAGCTACTTTTCGCTTATATGTATCAAGCGACTCGTAAAAAAGCTTTAAATAGTCTTCAGTCGGTTCATATTCAACTGGCAGCATTTCCGAATAATGGACACCACTCTGAATGGCCAGTTCTCTTTCATCCAGACTTTTTTCAAGACTCGCTTCCGAAAGATCTTTTAATAGAAAAACAACATCTTCAGATGAATAACTACCTGTAAGCGTTTGCACTTTATGCTGTAGCATCCAAACACCTCTTTCAAGTAAAATCAACAATATGGATAATAGGTAGTTCACTAAACTGACTTAACATCGGCTGTAATCTTTTTTCATCGATTGGTCGTTCGAAAAACAGGAACACCTCATCATATTGCTGGTCAGCTATGTTGTACGCGTAATTCATAATCGAAGGGTCATCTGGACTCTCAAAAGCAAAACGGTTTTTTATCGGATAGCCTTCCTGGTCCATCGGGAAAATAGGACTTCTCGTTGTCGAATGATAAAAAATGCCATCACCCATATAAACAGCGGCTTTCATCGGAATATGCATAAACTCTCCTGTGCCGAGACATAAGGTTTTTTTCCCTTTACGATACGTCTGTAAATAGGCCCCTACCTTCTGACAATAAACCTCAATATCTTCCCTACTAGTTGACGTAATCCCGAATCTTCCGGTCAGCGCAGAATAAGCTGAACCATTTTCAACTCCAAGGGAATCAATTGATACATACGAATAATGCTGGAGATGTACGGGCAGTGAGCGCAGACTGATTCTATCAAAATCGGGCGTTCCAACAATCGCTTTTTCAGTAGCAACAGTCGTTTCGGATAAATTAGGCGTCCCTTCCACTCGAATCGTTCCCGACAGTAAAGAGTACATATTGATGGTCACGTCATGCACTTCTTCAAATTCCTTCAAACGTCGACAGTCCTCCTCACCCCGCCAGTCCAAAAGAGATAAAACCGCATATTCCTTGCGTGGATATCGTTTCTGAATGGAAGCAATGATATTCAAAGCCGTTTTCCCTGTCGTAATTTCATCATCTACAAGGCAGATTGGTCGATCATTATTCAAGTACTGGTCCGGCGCATAGCAACGCTGGTCGGTCGCATGAGAATGCTCTTCTTCAAAGTAAAGTGTGACTTCTTGATCGACAAGTATTTCCCTTGTCGAATGAATATAGGCAGCATCCGAAAAACAATCAAAAACGCCATGGCCGAGCGCGGTCGCCGTTTCCGCAAAACCGATAAAAACGACCTGCTCACCTAGTGAGAGGCTTAACTTTTGAACAACAGAATAGGCAGCCTGTAATTTCTCTTTTGAGCCATCTTTCAACGACTCAATCAGTTGCGCTTTTTCAGCCAATTGTTTAGAAGTCTTTTCTTCATAATAAATGGACGCCAGCAACGCCGAGGCGATTAATGGTACCTGAGGATCGAGAGGACTATGCTTTCCGAGTACCTTACTGACGAACAAAAAAGACCGCTTTTTATTGATCCGCGCAGCCATCTCATACAATGATTCCCTCGGGAGCCCGTATGGATTTTTGTCTATCCGTACGTCTACTTTCATGGACTCGCCAACTTCATGTATATACTGGTTCGGATAACAAATCGATGAATGTGCAATTTTCATGGTACACCCCGTATATGTCCGACTTTATCAACACTTTTCGCGCCCAGTTCAAATGGGGTTTGATCTCGTTCATTTTATTTTGAAATTCACTTTTAAAGACGCCTTTTTCTCCTGTCGCCTGTTGAACAATACTAAGCGCATCTACATATTCTTCCTTCGTTACGATATGCAGTGCCTGGACGGGTAATAAATGTGATGGATGAATGATTGTTTTACCGACTAATCCATTCGCTTTATCCAGCAACGTTTCTTGAATTAATCCATCAAAATCTTTACGAATTAGTTCTTTTCTTAAGAGAAGCCCTTCCGAACCATAGTTCTCTTCGAAAGGTGTCTGACGCAACTGCGGTTTCAAAATACGATCGTTTGACGAGAAATGTTCCCACACCGGACCTGATACAACATAGCCATCCGGCTCTCTACCAAATATATTAACGATATCCGTAATTAGTTCATTGACAATGGAAATCTCATACACTGTGGTCTCACTGTCTCTCCTTAAGCCGTACAGGCCACATAAATCGGTCGCACCAATCCGTATGTTCAGGATAATGTCACGATACCGATCAATAATTTCCTTCAACCGAAGCAGCTCATCTATACGCAGTTCTTTATAAAGTACATGCGGTGATTCAAGAATTGGCATGCCGTATAGAATTGTCCCTGCACGTTCATTCATCAAACGCAGTTCGGACAAGAAACCTTCCGCATTATCTGATGAAAACTTTGGAAACACAAATCCCACTATGTTCTTAAGCGCATCGCCAAGCCGCCCTGCCATATCTGCCATCTGCTCCGCACTTCGCACCCGGACAAAAATAAGCGGCGTCGTTTCATCTGTCAGCCGCCCATCTTGAATCGCAATGCTAATGTTTTGCATATGGTTAATCAACAAATTTTCCGCCTGCTCTACTTCAAGATCTCCAACCGCATCCTCCAGACAAATGACCAGCGTGACAAGTTCTTTAAACTTATTTGTAATGATTAAGTCAGCTATATCCGCTCGTGTCGCCGGCATATACAACACTGCGCCAAGGCTATACGATAGCTCTTTTTTATCGGACCACTTCGTAATTGTTTTCGGTTTTTGATAAAACAAGCCTTCCATCTGAATCATGGGTAAGTCGTTAAAATACCTCAATCCATTCACCTTCTTCATGTGTCTATTTGCGGAAAAGAGTAAACAAAAAAGAAGGTCCAAGCCTTCTTTTTTGTTTTGTCGTCTAGCTGCGGGCGCCAAACGCTTGGGTCATAAGCTGTCCGGCTATGCGGCAAAAGACGCCGCGGCGCCAGCCTGACTTATACCCAGCGCGTCTGGTCGGCGCCCTCCGCTTTCCTTTGTTAGTTCACTTTACGCTTATTCCTGTTGTGAACAATAAATGTCCCAATAAACATAACAATCAATACGATAAAGAAATGTAGATGTTCAATCTCGATACCGACAACGCCCAGCAACATCTTCAAGGCGATTAAAGCAATCAGTAGATAAGCTGTCGTTTCAAGCTCCGGTACTCTATCGATTAGCTTCAAAAACACGCCTGCAATTCCACGCATCATCAATACACCGAGCATTCCACCCAGTAACAGGATCCAGATTTCTTCACTGACACCAAAAGCTGCAAGTACGCTATCTACGGAAAAGGCAATATCCATAATCTCAACAGCAGCAATGGTTCCCCAGAACGTACCGAAAAGACGAATCAGAATACCTTTCGCTTTTATACCTTCAATTTCCTCTTCCGTGTCTCCACCTTTTGACTTTTCAATAAAGTATTGAATCGCCAACCAAGCTAGATAACCGGCACCCAAAACTTTGACCCACCATAACTTAATCAGGAATACTCCAACCCCGATTGCGATGAACCGAAAGATATATGCGCCAAGTAGCCCGTAAAACAAGGCTTTTTTTCGTTGTTTTTCAGGTAAATGCTTAACCATAACAGCTAATACAAGCGCATTATCCGCTGATAATAACCCTTCAAGAATTACAAGTGTGCCAATCAAGCCCCAGCTAACTGGATCTGATAATACATCTACCCACATCTGCCAGTCAAAAAAGGCAGCGTACGTATCGAGTATGCCATTGAGAATTTCCATTAGTTCCTCCTGTTAAATAAGCAATAGAGTGAGATTTATTTCCTGTAAACGTTAAACTTCTAAGCCATAATTCTTACAAAGTGCCGCCAAACCACCCGAGAATCCACTACCAATCGCATTGAACTTCCACTCGCTTCCATGCCTATAAAGCTCACAGAATACGACAGCTGTTTCAATCGAGAAATCCTCGCCCAAATCAAAGCGAAGTAGCTCCTCCCCAGTCGCTTCATCCGTTAAACGAACAAAAGCATTCGTCACCTGGCCGAAGTTCTGGCTCCGTGCCTCTGCATCGTGAATCGTTACCGTAATGCCGATGCGGTCAACGTAGGCTGGAATCTTGGAAAAGTCAACAATGACCTGCTCGTCATCCCCGTCCCCTTCACCCGTCCGGTTATCTCCAGTATGCAAGAGGGCTCCGCTTGGATGTTCAAGATTATTATAGAAAATAAAATCACTTTCATTCTGACAGCGGTTGCTTGCATCTACGAGAAACGCCGAAGCATCAAGGTCGAACTCTTGCCCGCCTGAATACTTATTCGTATCCCAACCGAGTCCGATAACCGTTCGTACAAGACCCGGATTCGTCTTTGTCAAATCAACTTTTTGTCCTTTTGATAGCGTAATTGCCATCTGAATCACCCCTCTTTTTAATGATAGAATACAGCATGCTTACACCGAGAGAAAAAATCAAGCCTGCAATCCGTAATCCTTCACAAGCGATCCAAGACCGCCTTGATAGCCACTGCCAATCGCGTTAAACTTCCACTCACTGCCATGTCGGTACAATTCCCCGACAACAACAGCTGTTTCAATGGAGAAATCTTCCCCGAGATCGTAACGAATTAATTCTTCACCATTCGCATCATTGATAATTCGTACATAACTATTTGACACTTGTCCGAAGTTCTGACTGCGCTGTTCCGCATCGTGGATTGTAATCGTAAACGCAATTTTATCAACCGATGTCGGTACATTCGCAAGGTTGATTTTAACTTGCTCATCATCCCCATCACCTTCACCCGTCAAGTTATCGCCTGTATGCACAACAGAACCATTTCCGCCTTCAAGATTATTAAAGAAGACAAAGTCCTTTTCATTTTCACATTTTCCTGTCGTGTTTAATAGGAATATAGATGAATCTAAATCAAAGTCTTGACCACCATCATACTTATTTGTGTCCCAGCCAACACCCACCGTAATATTCGTCAACCCAGGATTACTTTTCGTCAAATCAACTTTCTGACCTTTGCTCAATGAAATCGCCATTTAATTCGCCTCTTCTCGTTTAATTTTTTATTTATAACGTTCGACCATACTAGAAAGCCCCGCATCTGTTGACCCAGAACCAACTGCACCAAACTTCCACTCGCTACCGCTACGGTATATTTCAGCAACAGTCAAACTTGTTAAACCCGCATAGTTCTCCGATAAATCAAACTTCAGTAACTCCTCATTATTCCCCGAATTGATGACGCGGATAAACGCATTTTCCACCTGGCCGAAATCCTGCTTAAGCTTCACACAGTTATAAATGTTAACGACAAACACTAGCTTGTTAATGTTCGCAGGTACCTTCTTTAATTCAACTATCACCTGCTCATCGTCCCCATCGCCTTCACCTGTGGTGTTATCGCCTGCATGCTGAACACTGCCGCACTTACTTTTCAAATTACCAAAGTAAACCAAGTTGTTTTTATCCACAAATTTATCATCTTGAAGCATGATGACTGAAGCGTCAATATCCATATTAGAATTACTGCCACCGCTGCCACCGCCGCCACCAAAAAGTCCACCTAGTAATCCACCAGACTTTTTCTCAATCGGATCCCAGCCTAGACCAACGATAATTTTCTCAAGTCCAGGATGCCCTTTTGTCAAATCAATTCTCTGACCTTTTTGTAAGACTATTGCCACATTAAACACTCCCTCATAATTAGCAAGAACATTCATCCTCTTGCATAAAATGCTATCCTTATTAATTTTACTACATTTGAAATGAGACTACAAAAACGACGTAACGTTTCTGGCATTAATAAATAAATAATTAATTACGACAACCGATAAATCCGACCTTTCTTCTCGCCTTCCGCTGTTAGACGATTTTCATCCACCATGCCCCTTAACAATTGCGTGGCTTTTGCAGGTGACACATCCAATAACCGTTGGACATCCCGATTACGAATAAACCCATGACCACCTACGTACTGAACAATCTGTTCTTCCGGTGGTTCATTCAACAAAGAAGTTCTTTCCCTAATCACTTCCGATTTTTCCGTCTCATCTAGCCTTGGCAAACTAACCCAAAAACTATCTTTGAACTCACGGATTTCCGGTAGTTTCTCAGCTCCCATTTCCTCGTAGGTCTCCATTGCACGTTGAACACCTGAAGCATAGCGCTCACATAATCGTAAATCGTAAAACACATTCGATAGCTCCGGATTCCGTCGAACAGGTCTTGCCGCAAACAGGATTGTCTCAATTGTCAGGTCCCCATATAACCCGCCAGTCGAAGCGATTTCCAAGTGGTTGTCGTACACCGTTACTTTCGCATCCCCTTCTAGTCGATAATCCCTATGAATAAAAGCATTTACCAAAAACTCTCTCACCGCCACTTGGGGAAACTTGCGATAGGGAGTACTCAATAAGCCATTAATCTTCGTTATACTAATATCATTTATTAATTTCTCAATACTATCCAATTGATGAATAATTGAGCCAGTCAAATCCAATGATTTTTCAATATAAGATGTTGTTCTTTCCCCGCTATATTGCAAAAAAATTGAGCGTAACGAGCACCTATCCGATAACCACAATCCCAATTGCGTCAATTTATATTGTTCATTGACAAATCGAATTGCCCCGTAGTTTTCCAACGCCTTCTTCGGATTCTCCAACAAATCCAGCGCCTTTTCCCTGACACTCAATTTATTCTTTTTCACAAATGTCATTAGTGACTCAAATTCGTCAAGATTGAAGTCGTAATCGGTTAGCGTTACCTCGAAATGATCGTTTCTTTTTTTACGGATAAAATCATATATTTCCTCGGGCGTTGTCAACATTCTTTTCGTAGATCCTCTTCGGACAAAAATTTCGTCAACAACCGTTCCTCTTTTTCTATATACATGCCCACGTGCATCGATTGTTATTTCGATTACTGGCTTATCTTTCAAATAAATCAATTGCACGCTCATATCCAATGCAGGCTCAATATTATCAGTGAACTGGTTAATGACTTTTTCTTCTTCCAACCGTGGATTTTCCAATCCAACAACTTCCCCATTATCACTGATACCGATAAATATTTTCCCACCAGATGTGTTGGCAAATGAAATTGCCTCTCGATATAATTTGGGCGTTACGCGATCTTTCCACTCTTCGAATTCTGATTCAGCTTTCAATTAATCACCTCTTTTCTTTTTATATCGATATTACCAATTGTTATATCCTGTAATAATAAATTTATTGATATAATCCGCGAATTATATCGATAAACATACCCTGAATTCTATAAATTACCCTTTCTTTACGTTATCTTTGGTTAACAATAGACTTTTCAACCCGAAAAGTCCCTAAACAACACCTCCAATTCCTGCACATTATAAAGATTAGCATCGCTAATGAATTTCTCAATCTCGACTGTTCCATCCTTCATAAACTCTACCTCCCATCGCTCACCCGGGACAGCAACTTCGACCATAACACTTTCATTCCTTACTTTGCTTAAACGGTAGAAAATCTTATTAGCCTCTAATTTATTTAAGAAATGAATATACGATGTTAAGCTCTCCAATTCCCCACCCCACACTTCGTATTCTCAAAATGCGCCCGAACCATTATCACCATCAGCGACCTTTGAAATCACCTCTTCATACTCTTACGGAATAGAACGTGATATAGTTTCATGAAATATTCTTTTATATGAAATTTAAGGAGGAAGAAATGAATATCTACTGTAAAGCCGCACTTCATCAAATTAACATCGCTGTAAAATCTATTATAGAAATAATCGATAAACTAGAAGATAGCGACTTACAAAAAAGACCTACCCCCACTAAACATTCAATCGGAGAGCTATTAGAACACATCACCATGATTTGCAGAGCCGATTCTCTCATTGCTGATGGAGCTTCCAAAGAGGAAATGCATACATTCTATACCAGTGCATCTCTAAATACCTTAGATGAAATGAAAGAAGCATTGCTGAACAATTATCAGTTGTTGGAAGATAAATATGAACAATTCACCGAGGATGAGCTTCAGCAAGTAACTACTTCTTATTGGGGGATCACATACACATATTATGAATGGTTGTTAGAAATTATTTCACATTTATATCATCATCGTGGGCAATTGCATGCAATACTTATTCATTGCTATGCCAAAGACCCTAAAGTTCCATTGTTTGAATAAAAAAAGAACCCACATCGTATGGATTCCTTAAAATTTCACTTCATCGCTCATCTCAAACACGTCAAAAATATCCTTCTGGATGATGAGCGATATGATTTTTCCTTCTTTCTTGAAATAATGGACATGACCGACCCGTTTGTCTTCCATCTCCGCCCATCCCCAGTTTTGAATTTCCTCCAAATAGTCCTCAGGAGGTGTTCCTTCCTCATCACCAATGTTTTCCAAGCTGTACTTGGCCGATTTTGCAATTTCAGTTGTACAATCTTCAGGTTGAAGCTCATACGCATTTTTCGGAACCGGAAAACCGTTATTGATGACCGACATTCGATAGCCGTCCTCCTCGGTAAATTGATACACACAACCTGTCATCACCATGGAGGCCAACAGAAGAATTGGAATTAGAATTCGTTTCATCACGATAACCTCCTCACAAAAACTTCACAACCCATTTCTTCCAGATTACTATCTAAGTTATCTATTGTCGACCGACTAATTTGTGACAATACGAGGTAAATTTCCAGCGTCGGTGATAACACGGTCCATGGCGGTGATAACCGCTCCGAGACGGTGATAAACCACTACATGGCGGTGATAAACTGCTCCGAGTCGGTGATAAACCACTCCATGGCGGTGATAAACTGCTCCGAGTCGGTGATAAATCACTCCATGGCGGTGATAAACCGCTCCGAGTCGGTGATAAACCACTCCATGGCGGTGATAACGCCTCTCACAATCGTCAGACCTCCATCGAAAGCCGAATCATATCTCGACATTGAATGCCATTTTCGAAAATCGCTTCCTCATAATTATGGACAAAAAAGTCCTTTATCAAACCCGTCACACCGAATCCACATTTCTTATAAAGCGCCAGTTGACCTACGCTAGAATTACCCGTTCCAATTTCAATCGATTTATACCCAAGCCCCTTCACAGTCTGGATCGCATCACGAATCAGCTTCTTCCCAATCCCACGACCTTGCATCCGTTCATCAACCGCCACATTCATTATCTCCATCGTTTCAACATTCAACTCGACTAGCACATAAACGCCGACAACTTCGCCTTCCACTTCAGCGACGCGGCATTCCCCATTTTCCAGATACTCCTCCACCAGTTCACGTGACGGATCAGCAAGTAGCAAGAGATTAAATGGCGGCGTCTCACCTTCCACTAACTGTCTAATGTTCATCCAATCACCTTCCTCGCAAGTAAACTAATCATATAACTCTCCATCCGCTCACGCATCATCTCATCCGTTAAACTTGTAACCCCCAAAGAAACCCAGCCTTCATAAACCGTCGGCGGCTCATTTCCCTCAATGAAATCAAACACAGCAAGAAAATCCCAATAAGGGCTGTATTCAAATTCCGAGCTCGCAACCCTCAAATAAGCATCTAAAAACTGATCTGCTACCTCTACTCCATGCAATAAGGCAAGATTCACTCGACAATGTCCAACATCAACATTCGCAGGGCCACGACAAGCATTTACCCAGTCGACAACCCCACTCACCTCTCCAGCACGCCATAAAATATTTGTAGGATGAAAATCACGATGAATAAACGTTTCTTTTATAGTAGGAGGTGCCCCCTTCACAATACGAACTGCATGCTCCCATTGCTCAGACATCGAACTCCAAGTAGGTACTGCGATGTCATCCCTACTCGTATACGTTGAAAACGTCCTCGGAAATTCTGCTGCATCAATCGTATGAATCAATGCCAACGCATTCGCCATTCCCTCTGTCCAAGTTGTAAAATCATCTGGTTCAAGCACAACATTTCCATCCAGTTTCGTCATAAGAATAGAAGGGTATCCCGTTTCCTCACCATATGAATCCAACGCGATTGGTGCAGGAGTCAGACTTATTTTATTTTGAATAAACTGCAGATTACCCATTTCATGCAGCGCAAGATCCGGTTCTTCAAGCAGCCATGATTTATTTGTATATTGTTTAATGACGACTTCCTTTATTTCCACACCGGCAATAACAATCACTTCATTAATAGCTGCAGAAATACCGCCATGAAGCTGTTTCGTTGAATCAATTTCCGAGTCAATTCCGAGTGTTTTTTTGATCCATAAAGAAGTTGGTTCAGTTAACATGGTTACCACCTTTTCTTAATCCTTTCTTCCCCGCTGAAAACCCTTCAAATAACCTACCGCCATACGGTTCCAAAATTTCATCTGCAAGACCGATAATCTCATCCTTACCGCCTGTTTTATAAAATATATCAAAGGCTTGTACAAATCTTTGTGTAAACTCTTCGTCATACTGATTCAAAGCCCGTACAACCCATTTAGATGCCCCAATCCATTGACCATTCGTTCTCAAAACAAACTCATGAATCGCTTCGGCGAGTGAATTCGCAATGAAAAGATCTTCTGCATGATTTGTTGAGCCCATCAGATCATCAAGAGCATCCGTTATCATATATCTCTTCATATCAAGCATTTCCATCGACCATATTTCTGGCCCTTTCTTCAATAGCTCATTCGCTTCTTCTTTAATTGCACTAACAACTTCCGAATCAATTATGACAAGTCCTTCGGAGACCATCCGTGGCAATGAAGGGCGAGCCCCTTCGCAGTCCTGCTTGAAAAAAACCTTGTAAGAAGTAAAGTTGTGGACAAAAACTTCTATGGGCCAATCATATTTAATAAACGATTCACGATACGCCGAGTTTACCTTTTCATCGAAAATAACGATGTCCAAATCTGATGTTGCAGTATCTTCACCTCTTACGACACTTCCCGCCAGCAACGCAGCTTGGCAGTTCGGGAACTTTTCCTCTATAAATCTCTTTGCAGCTTCTATCGGCTGTAATCTACTCTTGTTCATAACTTCACCTGTTTTCCAACTATTTCAAGGCCTATGTAATAAATGCAGTTTTTCTGCAATCTCAATCGGACGAACATCTAGCGATAACAGACGTTCTAATTCAATCCACATCGGCTCATAAGTACCCCGATTCCTAAATTTATCCGTAAACTCATCTCCTCCCCCCGCACCAAATATTCCTCCTGTAATTTCCGCAGTGAAAAAATACTGTATGCCATTGTGATGAACAATTCCAAGATCGTCTTTAATGTCAATGTGTACGCCTAGCTCTTCAAATGTTTCTCTTATTGCAGCCTGTTCTGGACTTTCTCCATTTTCAATTCCACCGCCTGGAAAAACATAATACTCTTGTCCGACCCTAACTCTTTTAATCAATGCAACTTTGTTGTTTTCGATAATTACAGAAGAACCCCGGTTTCTCACATTTCTTCACCTACCTTCCCTCGATATTCAATCAACCAGCAATCCCGATACTCGCCCTCATGCCACTCATTCGCCTGCAACAATTTCACTTTCTCAAATCCACACTTTTCATAACAACGAATCGCACGCCCATTCCACGTTTGTGGATCCATGACAATACAACCTGCCCCTTTTTCTTCAATTAAGTATTTCACCATTGAACTGACAAGTAGTGTTCCAACTCCTTTATTCCAGTAGTCAGACTCACCGATGAACTGATCCATTCCATAAATCAATTCCGTCGAATCTTCGTAACCGTATGTAAGTTTCTCCTCTGCATCCACTTCATAAAACTGAATATAGCCGATGGGTTCGCCATTGAATTCAATCAGACAGCGTGTAGCATCGTCCTCTTCCTTGAAAAACTTCTTCTCTACTTTCTCCAGATAAAAGGGATTATCCCTCCCTTCGTAATACTGAAGGATTTCAGGGTCAGAAAGCCATTTGGCAAGTAGATATTTATCCTCTTCTTTCAATATACGCACAAGCAATTTTCCAGCTTTTATAATTGTCATCACTCCTCATAAGTCAAAAATGGTTCGTACATTGTAATCGCATGATTTCCCGTGATGAATTCATCATCGATGAAATCATCGTTCAAATTGTACACTTCCCTGAAAATCGAGTTATGTCGCACATAGCCGCCCCATAATTCTCGCGTGAAACTATGGTCCTTCTCGTACACTTTATACGTTCGATTTGCTGGATTTGCCGCTCGCCACTCACCAACAAGCGAAGTATCCGTTAAATATATGATCAGCTGATACGATTCAACTGTTTCGTTTTTAATTTGCAAATCCAGATAGTTATACGCACATGTTGCACCACTGCCAAATGGTTGGCTCCGTTTCGAATCCGGAAACACGTCATAACTATGCCTATATCTCTCCGTAACTGTAAGTGGAGCATGAAGCGTCATCCAGTATATCAAGTTCGACAACTGGCATAACCCTCCACCCACGCCCGTCGTCACCTGTCCGTAATGCAAAATCATTCCGTCAACATACCCTTTTCGCTTCGTCGTACTGCCAATCAATCGCCAATACGAAAACGTTTCCCCTGGTTGTAGAACAACCCCATTCAACTGTTTCGCCGCAATTTTCAAGTTGGTAATTTTATTAGTCTGCAATTCCATATCGACATCCTTCAATACACGAAGCAAAGGCGTTCGATGTTTGAAAACAACATGAGCCAACTTTTCATCCAACCGCTTTGTTGCATACTTCTTTCCATCTATATACCATTCCGAATATCGCTTCAATCGGTACACTTTCTTTCCAATAAATATACGTAACTTACTACGCTTTTTCGGCTTCAATGAATTCATCGCGGACAGCTCCTCTACTACTTATTCTCCTAAGAAACACCGATGTCCTTTGAAACCGTCCAAAAAGTGAATGTATTTCACCCATCAATTTCCGCAAGTCACCTTTGAATTGTTGCAGTTCACGAGGATACCGAAGACAGCAATGGCGATACAACATACACTTTGGTTACAAAGAACAATCAAACGGAGGGAACAGGATGGCTATTATCGACGTTCGCAATCTACAAAAATCATATGGCAACAACCAAGTTTTAAAGGGGGTAAACTTTCAGGCACAAGAGGGTGAAGTGATTGGGGTTATCGGGAAAAACGGGGCAGGTAAGTCGACGTTCCTAGAAATATTGATGACCATTAAATCATATGACATTGGGACCGTCATCGTATTTGATGAAGATATAAAATCCATCCCAACAAATCGATTGGAACAACTACGACAAAATATTTCCGTCGTCTTGCAGCCCACACAATTTTATAAAACATTAAAAGTAGGCGAATTACTGAAGCTATTCAAAGCGTATTACCAGTCTCCCGTAGACATTGAAAAAATCATTGCAGATTTCAAACTCGAAGCACATCGTAAAAAGTACTTCGACAAACTTTCAGGAGGCTGGAAACAAATCGTCAGCTTGGCGATAGCCTTTTTATCGGAACCGAAGCTTTTAATTCTCGATGAACCAACAACGGGATTAGATCCTCATATGCGTAATCTACTATGGTCGTATATCAAAAACTACAATGATAAAACAGGTGGCACAGTCATTTTGACCACACATAATATGGACGAAATTGAACTGTATTGCGACAAAGTAATGCTCATCAATAACGGGGTCAATGAAGTATTTGAAACAACGGAAAATATTTTAGCATCTGGATACAAATCAATCAACGCGTTTTATCTGCAAAGCGTGTCCATTTAAGGAGGAAACTACATGTTAACTACACAACTGAAGTACGACTTACTCATGTTTTCACGGGAATTGTTTTACTTAATTTTCATCCTTGTCGTTCCACCCGCCACCTATATTTTCATGGGGCAACTATACGGAGATTTCACCTATGCTGGAAATCTAACATACGCACAAACGTATACCCCTTCGTTCATTTTGCTCATTACATTCGGCGTCGTTTTCTTCTCCTTCGGGTTTGAGCAAGTGATGCATCGTACAACCGGTGTAGAAAAAAGGATTAGCCTCTCACCCGTACCGAAAAAAGTGCTCCTTCTTTCAAGTATTTTAAAATCCATTATTCTGACGAGTTTCGGCTTTTTCATCGTTTACCTAATTGGAATAATCGTATATAATCTCTCCTTCAACCTACTAAGCTTAATAAGCTCTTACGGATTTTTCATCTTACTAAATGCATTATTACTCACCATTTCTTCTGCCATCTATTCGTTCTTCAGCAATATGAATAGTGCGTTGGTGTTTTCAATTATTATATTCCAAGTTGTCATGATTACAGGCGGATTCGCTATTCCCGTTGAAATGATGCCAAAATTTGTTACAGTTATTGCCGAGGTAAATCCGATTTATCATATGAACAAGTTGTTCATCGCTATTTGGAATGAACAATTTCAGTTAGATAAAAGTACATTTATTTCCATTGGCTATATTGTTGCATTAATCATTATCGCATTGGTGATTATCCGATTTTCTACTAAACGACGCAATTGATTTGCCACTACAGACAATGAAAAATTCATCAGTTACACTATTGTTAAGGGGGTGTCTTGAGTTGAAAATCTCGTTAAACATAGACGCTAATTACGAAGAAAACAAAGTGACCATCCAGTGTAAAGAACTAGACGATTCCATACAAGAAATTCTTGATTTTTTCAAAGGAAGAGAAACAGAATTCCTCGTTGGAAAAGATGGAGAAATGCAACATATATTGAAGCCCGAAGATATCCATTACTTTCACACTGAAGCAGACGGAGTCGTGGCGGTCACCGCCGATGGGTCCTTTAAGTTGAAGGAAAAGTTATATGAACTTGAACAACTTCTCCCCTCCAATAAATTTATCCGTCTCTCAAAATCCGTCATTGCAAATTTACATGAGTTAAGTCGGTTCGAAGCGTCATTTAACGGGACACTATGCGTTTATTTCAAATCGGGTGCGAAAGAGTATATCTCGCGTACATACGTCAACACCATTAAAGACACACTGAAAATGAACAGGAGGAAAAACGGATGAAAACCTTTTTAATTAGAAGCATACTTGGTATTTTCTTTGGGTCATTTCTGGCTGTTCTCGCGACGTATTCAGCCATTTATTTCGGTAAAAATGATGTACTTAACTCCCAACTATTCGTTGAATACTCCTTACGTAGCATTTTCTCTGGATGGTTTTTCACGGTCACGCCACTCTTTTTCGAAAATAAGAAGTTGAGCCTGTCTCAACAAACTGCTTTGCATTTCAGTACCGTTATCATCCTCTACTTCATCGTGGCATTCGGCTTCAGTTGGATTCCGTTCTCTATAAAGAACGCACTCTTCATTCTCGGATCATTCATCGTCGTCTATACGCTCATATGGTCCGCTTTCTATCTTCACTTCCGAAGCGAAGCGAAGAAATTGAATGCAGATCTTGATGATTTTTGATTAAAAACTGCATCTAGTTCGAACTAGATGCAGTTTTTAATATTCACTACTTATTTTGCTTTTCGAATCCCAAGCCGCTCTTTAATTGCATATTGTAGCAGGTGTGAAAAGTTTATATTCTCTTTTTCCGCTGTATCATTTAACCATCTCGGAATCATTAGCGTTTTCTTGACGGCTTTGCTTAAAACATATAAAAATCCGCACCAGGTGACTACCCAGTGCGGATTTTCGTATTAAAAACTTATTTCAATTTCTGCAGAATAACCACTTTCAAATAGTTGAACTCCGGATAATCGCGATTCGTGCGGAAATCTTTCGGCAATGATGATTCCTCAAGGATTTTATATTTCGATCCTGCACCAGCGAATCCCTCTTCGATGAACGTCTTGAACTTCTTCATGCTGAATGACGCATTATTCGTCGATGCAACGATGATACCGTTTTTTTCCGTAATCGCAATTGCATCCATAAGCAATGCCGGATAATCTTTTGCCGTACTGAACGTGTATTTCTTTGTACGTGCAAAACTCGGTGGATCGAGAACGACTAAATCGAACTTCAATTCATTCCGCTTCGCATAACGGAAGTATTCAAAAACGTCCATCACTTTAATATCCTGTTGTTCGTAATCGATGCCGTTCACGCTAAACTGTTCAATCGTCTTCGCAAGACTGCGCTTCGCCAAATCGACACTCGTTGTGTTTATAGAGCCACCCAATGCAGCCGCAACAGAAAATGCACCCGTGTACGAAAACGTATTCAACACGTTTTTCCCTTTTGAATACTTATCGCGGATTGCCTGACGCATATCCCGCTGATCAAGGAAAATTCCCGTCATGGCACCCTCATTCAAGTTGACCGCAAAGTTCATGCCATTCTCTTTAACGATGATTGGAAAATCCCCTTGCTCACCTTTAACGAAATCATCTTGCTCCATATATTTTCCTTTTGTATCAAAACGTTTTTTCTCATAAATCCCTTTAAAGTCCACGATTTTATCGAAAACGCTATAGACATAATGCTTAAGCGAATAAATTCCCTCGCTATACCAACTCATCATATAGAAACCATCGAAATAATCAATCGTCAATCCGCCGATGCCGTCGCCTTCCCCATTGAATACACGGAACGCCGTCGTTTTAGGATCTGCAAACAATGCTTCACGTCTTGCCATTGCCGCATCAATTTTTGATTCAAAAAAGTCGAAATCGATTTCTTCGTTCTCATTTTTAGTAAGAACCCAGCCTAGCCCTTTGTTCTGTATACCGTAATAGCCCTTGGCGACGAACTTCCGATCACGGTCAATCAGTCTGACAATGCTTCCCTCTTTCGTCAGCACATCAGAATTGATAATCGCGTCCTTCAGAATCAATGGATAGCCCCTCTTGAAATCCGATATATTTTTTGCATTTACTTGTAGATCGATTGTTTTAGCCATTTTGTCATCCTTACTTCATCTTTTTTCTTATTATCGCACGTTTAGTCCTAAATTGCGAAATGTATAAAAGCATAAGCGCCTTACAAAGAGACGCTTACGCTAGTTAATTTCATAAATATCTTCTAATCCTTCAACAACGTCCGCGAATAAAGCAAGCCTACAACACCCACTACCATGAACAAAATAGCTCTGATAAGGATAGAGATACTTGCCAAATCTACAAGGAATAGTTTCAGGATACAAACACCTATAAGCCCCACTCCGATAATCTTTACATGTTTCCAATTCAGTTTTCGTCCGATACTAATGGAGATGAAAGCGAACGTAAACAACAGGAATGTATGCACAAGTAAAATATACTCCCATGACCAATTATGGCTATTCACATATGCAAAATACCATTTGTTCAAGAAGATGAAATACACAATCTGCATGACAATTGCTAATTGTGGAAGTTCAATTTTAATTGACTTAGGCGTCACATAAAACCTGTTCTTCATAATCGCTAAGAACATAATCGTCAAAATGAGTACATACAGTATTTGCACGAAAAGATTAAAGAAAAATCCTCCATCGGCATAATAACTACTCAAACTAAACCTAATCACAAAAAGGCCCAACAACAGATATTCAATAACAACTGCATGCGTCAAATAAACCCCGTGCTTCCATTTGTAGAACATATACATTAAGCAAAGCGCCACAATAAACACGAGAATCTGGACATGCATCCCCGTTTCAAACGACAGCTGCGCATTCACAATCAAAATCGTCACTACTTTGTAAATATAGTACAAGCTAATCACTTGCCCTATAATTAAACCTCGATCAATTCTTTCCAATTTCTCCTTCAATACAGCCGGAACGAATTGATAAAGCGTATAATAGATCCACAAAATCGTACCTAAGAAAACAAGCCACACTGCATGTTCCAACGACAGCAACAAATAGAATTCCGTAGAAACCAGTATGACCAATGCAGTTAACAGATAGACCGCCGAACTCGTAACAATCGTCCGTAGCGTGTCAAAACGCAAGCCCACCCATAATCCAATCGCCCCATTGATAAGCAAGAATATCAATTTGATTTGTTCATTATCGAAATCCAATGACAGGATGCACACACTGACGGCAAATACCGCCACTGCCGACAACACGCCGCGTAACAACTCGTCTTTCTTCGAAAAAAAATAGACTGCTAGCGCAACATACAGCACTGCAAAAGCACCGTAAACATACACTTCCTGTTGATAATCTAGCAACTTAATCCAACCAATCGCAAACAAGAAATTCGTATAAATCAAAGCCTCCGAAAATACCTGTCTTGAAATACTACCTTTCAAGTAAAAGAATAGCAATGCCAAATGTTGAATCAATGCCGTACCAACCAGTATATTGTCATCCCCATCAATGCCATCTAAAATCCCATAGGTCAACAACGAAATGTGGAATAACAGAAACGTTACATAAAACGTATATTTGTGTTTCTGACTAAGCGAAACGTAAAACAGCGATAAGAACAATAGCAACGTATACAAACAAAACTGAACAGCAGTCGCTCCCTCACCTTCCAATAAAAACGGCAAAAGAAATCCGGCAATCGCAGAAAAGATTGTCAAGGTCTCTGATTTCGTCTTTATGGACAATAACAAGCCGATGACAATATAGGCCACGCCAACAATAAGCGCCATTGGGAAATTTAGATAACCATATAAATGATGCGCGGCAAACGTCGTCAAAATCCCTAATGCGATGAAACCACCAAGCAGCGTTAAACCGAAACCTTTTTTCCCATTATTGATATAGCGTATCCCAAGGTAATAAAGTAATCCCGTTCCAGCATATCCCATACCAACCCGGACCGGATTCGTAATCACGCCATACTCCATTCCTACCTTCAATCCCCAAAGAACACCCAGCAGTAAAATGAACATGAACACACGCGGCAGCCAAATACCCAATTCCTTCTCAAAATCGATTTCCTTTTTCGGTTTCTTCTGCATTGGAACAGCAAGCGACACGTTTTGTTGCGGCTCCAAAATTGGTTCCACTTTCACGGCGATAATCGGTTCTTTTGCTGGAATAGATTCAACAACCTTCATTCGTTGAACCTCAACCATCGAATCACCACGCACTTCCGCCAACTGACTCTTCAACGTCTCAACTTCACCCTCCAAAGCCGAAACTCTTGTTAAAATCGCCTTCATATCCTCATTCAATTGCACCCCTCCATTCCCTATTTTTCTCCGACTCATTTCCGTTCTTTACAATAAATTATAGCATAACTAAAGTTTTTCACCCTAATAACCCATAAAAAGTCCTCTTTAACAAAGACAAAAAGACACTAAAAAACCGTTTGAATTAAATTACCACTATATATTGACATGATATATATCATAATGATATATTAAAAAATGTAAAACGATTACAAACCGTATAAGTTCTCCGAAAGTAAGTCCATCTTGGGAAAACTAGAAAGGAGACAAATTTATGAACAGTCAGGATGTTATTCTAGGCACACTAATGAAGCATTCATTATCAGGCTATGAAATTAAACAATTATTCGAAGACGTGTTTTCTTTTTTCTACGGCTCTAGCTATGGAACGATTTATCCTATGCTTAATCGGCTGGAGAAAGAGGAATTTATTACGAAGGAAATTGTTCTTCAAGACGGTAAACCGAATAAGAATATGTTTACTATAACGGAGAACGGAAGAGAAAGGTTTAACGCCTATTTACATAGCCCGATGGAATCAGATACCGTAAAATCAGATTTTTTGACGAGACTTTATTTCGGCGAATTTATGGGAAATGATAAGGTGATTGCTTGGTTGAGACAGGCTCAGGAGCATACACAAAAACAGTTAGACCTGTTAAGTGAGAAGTACTCATTTTATAAAGATGAAATGCAACCATCCCATATTATATGTATAGAAATAGGGCTAAGTGAATATAGCGCTAAGCTGGAAATAATCCGTAAAGGGTTAGCAGGTATGGAACAATTAGAACAATGAGAGAAGGTTTAGAATGGCCGAATCAAAATCAAATAATAGACTCATAATTGTTGCGATGGCACTTGGACTATTAATGGCATCATTGGATAATACGATTGTGGCTTCATGCCTTAACAAAATAAGTGAGGACTTTAATATTTTCGATAAAGTAAGCTGGGTATTTACAGCCTATATGTTAGCAGCAACAAGCACGATGTTAGTGTTTGGGAAAATGTCCGATTTATTCGGTAGAAAGTTGTTCTATATGATCGGAATCGGGTTGTTTCTTATCGGTTCTGCATTATGCGGAGTTGCCCAGAGCGCCGATCAGCTTATTTGGTTTCGCATCATTCAAGGGATTGGTTCTGGTGCACTGTTACCGATCAGTTTTGCGATTATTTATACGATATTTAAAGACCCAAAAGATGCAGCAAAAATGGCTGGTGTCTTCGGAGCAATCTTTGGTCTTTCTTCCGTTGCAGGTCCACAGTTGGGCAGTTTTATCGCCGAACATTTAGGTTGGAGATGGAATTTCTACATTAACGTGCCAATTGGTTTGGCCTCAATGATTATTTTGATGATTTCTTTAAAAGAAACTCGTTCAGAACACAAACCGAAAATCGATTATATGGGAACGTTATTTCTAATCATTACAACCGTTTCTTTAATGCTTGCGCTTGAATGGGGCGGCAAAGTTTACGCTTGGAACTCTTGGCAGGAGATTAGCTTATTCACAACATCTGTTGTAATCGGGATTTTATTTATTTTAGTTGAGCTGCGTGCAACAGAGCCTATACTTCCGCTTAGCATATTTAAAAATAAGATGGTTTTGGGAACAAGCGTCCTTTGCTTCTGCCAAGGCGTTATCATGTTCTCGGCTATTACGTACTTGCCTAGTTTTACTGTAGGAGTATTAGGTCACTCCAATTCTAACGGCATATTGACGCCTATGATGGCTTCCTTAATTGCTGGAGCTGTACTATTCGGTTTCTTACAATCTAAATTCGCCTTCCGTACGCTGATGCTTTTCACAATGCTGATGACCGTCATTGTTGCATCGTTGCTTTCTATCGTTAGTTCTGATGCATCTAGCGGGTATATGATCGCACTTATGATTTTACTTGGCTTTGGTGCAGTTGGCCCCTTAATGAGTGTTGCGCAGAGTGCCATTGCTGTAAACGTTGATCCAAAATATATAGGCGTCAGCTCTTCCATCGTTGGCTTCTGGCGCAACATTGGCGGTATATTAGGCGCTTCGATAATGGCAACGATTGTTAATAACAACCTAGCCAGATTAATACCTGTCGGGGCTGAAAAAGTCGGTATTCCTACTGATAAAATCGGTACATTAGCGAATCCTGAGCTACTCATGCAAGCAGGAGTTGAAATGGACCCACACATTCGCGCCTTTCTTCAGGAGGCGATGGGAACAGCCATTAACCATGGTTTTATACTCAGCATTTGTGTCGGCATTATTGGTTTGATTACGGCGATGTTTGTGGGAACGAGCAGGCTAGATTCCCCAAAGAAAAAACAATCTAGTGCTGCACATACGTAAAACAACTTGGTGAAGATCACAAGGGATTATCCAGTGTCCTGTTAGCCTCTTTTAAAGAGGCTTTTTTTATTGGGTTATCAGGAAGTCGTACTAGTCAAATTGACGGCATATGTATCCAAACAAAAAAGCAATCACCCGACTTAAGGCAATCGCTCTGTATATGAAAAATAAATGAAGAAATAAATAGCTTCGAATCAAGCAAGCAACCTAAAAACCAAACTCTTCCACATATTAATGTGAATCGGTTTTCGCTCTTGTTGCCCTCTTACTTTTTGCAAATAAACCTGTAGATCACCTTCATATATTTGAATCAAACAAGGTACATCTGCAAAATGATGCGGCTGTACCAAATACGGCTTGATGGCAAACATCGGCACCCCACTCTCGTTGACAATTGTCGCGACAAATTGGGAACAGAAAAACGCACGCTTACGTTGAATTTTCACCTTAAAGGCAATACCAAATAAGCCAATGAAATTATATCTGTATTGCTCTTTATTTTGTTCAATCTGACGGATCTTCATCCGCATCTTGTCGTATTCCTCATCACTAACTTCACAGCTGAAAATCGCACAATCTGCATCCCGAAATATCCCTTCAGCAGCCTCTTCCTTCACGAAGCCACCAACAAATGGATTATGCCGCTGCTTTCTGCCGAAACTGTACATCTCCGTCAGCTGCTCATCAAACGCAATCGACGCATGATTCAAATCTTCCCGTGTGTACAATCCAATCGCCCTAGACAACAATGTCCCCGTATCGGTTAGTACAATATATATCGTTCTTCCCATTGCACCCAACCCCTTGCAGATCTCTTCTATCCATTATGTACAGTCCGGTTAACATTCTAAACAGTCCGTAGATGGAAAACTGTCTAAGACCCGGGACCTAGTAAGCAACGGGAAAGCTGGACAGTGTCATTATTATAATTTCGTCTATATACTATACGTTCTATTATACATCTAGGTTTCATTTTTTGGATATAATTCGGTTTCGGAAATGAAAAGAGGGTGGGTTGGAAGTAGGTTTAATGGGAAGATTCAAACTTTAAATCCCTGCACTCATATAGAGTGCGATATCTTCCCAATCAGCGACAAGGTCAAAAGTGACGATTTCAATCCACACACTCATATAGAGTGCGACCCAAATACAACGATACCACCTAAGTGATATAACGATTTCAATCCACGCACTCACGAAGAGTGCGACGAAAAAGAAGCTGAGTTAATATCTAATCCACCTGAATTTCAATCCACGCACTCACGAAGAGTGCGACTGAACGGAGCCGCTTTCGGCAATTTCATCCCGTTATTTCAATCCACGCACTCACGAAGAGTGTGACCATTGGTAATCTTTCTGTTATATTAAGTAGTTGTAATTTCAATCCACGCACTCACGAAGAGTGCGACACTAAATTGATTCACATCAATCATGATTTCTTTCATTTCAATCCACGCACTCACGAAGAGTGCGACAGCAGTATCTCCGCGCAACAAGCCGCCCATGTTATTTCAATCCACGCACTCACGAAGAGTGCGACTTCACAAAAATCACTTCGATGTTTAAAGGATTCGATTTCAATCCACGCACTCACGAAGAGTGCGACACAAACCAAGGTGTATTGCTCGGATACTTTTTGTCATTTCAATCCACGCACTCACGAAGAGTGCGACGACGACGAAGGTCAACACGCTTCTTAAACAGGCGGAATTTCAATCCACGCACTCACGAAGAGTGCGACTTCTACTGCCCGCTTTGACCAAAAAACCATAGACAGATTTCAATCCACGCACTCACGAAGAGTGCGACCCGGATTAATCGGAACGCAATCGCGAACTGGACCATTTCAATCCACGCACTCACGAAGAGTGCGACATCAAACAACTGAGGAAATACGCAAGAAAAATCTTATTTCAATCCACGCACTCACGAAGAGTGCGACCACAATACCTTGACCTCGAAAGGTTTCGACAACCATTTCAATCCACGCACTCACGAAGAGTGCGACCGCTTATGTATCCAGGGGCTTCACATTTAAAAGCTATTTCAATCCACGCACTCACGAAGAGTGCGACGAGATAAAGACGTCAGGCGGTTCATTGATGACGCTATTTCAATCCACGCACTCACGAAGAGTGCGACGCATTTCCTGTCGTTTTCTCATTGCGAGGTGATCAATTTCAATCCACGCACTCACGAAGAGTGCGACTATCAAAATAGGCTTGTACGATTTGGTCCATTGTATTTCAATCCACGCACTCACGAAGAGTGCGACAAAGATTTGAGTGTCCAGTCCTGCCGCAAAGTCGATTTCAATCCACGCACTCACGAAGAGTGCGACCTTATTCCTCTGTGACCCCCGTATGAGGGACAAGATTTCAATCCACGCACTCACGAAGAGTGCGACTATTGCCCCTCGACCGAATACGCTCCTGCAACTATTTCAATCCACGCACTCACGAAGAGTGCGACGCACACCCTCAAGTTCTAAAATACGTGTTTCCAACTATTTCAATCCACGCACTCACGAAGAGTGCGACTACACCTTTAAGCACTACCACTGGAGGCGTGCCTTCCGATTTCAATCCACGCACTCACGAAGAGTGCGACCAACCTTGCAGCAAGTTCTTTCGCGCAGTCCTCACAATTTCAATCCACGCACTCACGAAGAGTGCGACCAACAAAACATGGCGTGAAAGATTCAACGATTCATTTCAATCCACGCACTCACGAAGAGTGCGACCTCGCATACGTGTAGCAGCTGGACAGCCGCAAGTATTTCAATCCACGCACTCACGAAGAGTGCGACAAATAAAAACGCCCGTTTGCAGACGGACGCTAATTATTTCAATCCACGCACTCACGAAGAGTGCGACTTCCCGATCAACGATATCAATCAGTACGTCGCCGACATTTCAATCCACGCACTCACGAAGAGTGCGACTTGGCATATTTGAACACACCTTTTAACACGTTTCCATTTCAATCCACGCACTCACGAAGAGTGCGACCTAATATCAGCTGAAACAATTTGAGTCGCATCGCGCTATTTCAATCCACGCACTCACGAAGAGTGCGACTACCGACAAATTGCGGGATGGTTAGGCGTTCATATTTCAATCCACGCACTCACGAAGAGTGCGACAAAGTCTATGCCGACCAGGTGCAATGGTAAAGGGGTATTTCAATCCACGCACTCACGAAGAGTGCGACTCGTCAACTTCATCTTCATCATCCAACTTGCAAATATTTCAATCCACGCACTCACGAAGAGTGCGACCATCCATTACGGGTGTGGCTTTTTATTATGCCTTATTTCAATCCACGCACTCACGAAGAGTGCGACGTGGCATTTGCGTGAATCAGATGAATACGTCGTTAAATTTCAATCCACGCACTCACGAAGAGTGCGACACCTGCAGTAAAAGTTATCGAGCGATACAACAAAGAATTTCAATCCACGCACTCACGAAGAGTGCGACTCGGAAAAATAATCCCATTAAAAACTCTATATCCGATTTCAATCCACGCACTCACGAAGAGTGCGACGCAAAGCGTTTGTTGACGAGTGCTGTCATGAGGACATTTCAATCCACGCACTCACGAAGAGTGCGACGGCGAATATACGACGACTAGGGTTGTGGATGGTGATATTTCAATCCACGCACTCACGAAGAGTGCGACAAAGAATATGAGTCTAGCGGAATGACATTACGAATTTCAATCCACGCACTCACGAAGAGTGCGACACATTAAGTATTTCAATGCGACCAAGGCTTATCAATTTCAATCCACGCACTCACGAAGAGTGCGACTTGTTTTACATGTATATGTACAACTACACGACGCCTGATTTCAATCCACGCACTCACGAAGAGTGCGACATAGTTAGTGCGGCAAGTCATTTTGGCGATTTGATATTTCAATCCACGCACTCACGAAGAGTGCGACAAAAGGTATGAAAGATGATACTCAACGCCGTTTAATTTCAATCCACGCACTCACGAAGAGTGCGACACTTATGATTCGTTCCACAGAGAGTTCCGTCTAGGATTTCAATCCACGCACTCACGAAGAGTGCGACTTAGCTCTTTCGTGATCTTTACATACTCCTGCTTGATTTCAATCCACGCACTCACGAAGAGTGCGACTAAGCTACGTACTCATGCTTACAGTGTGTGCACCTATTTCAATCCACGCACTCACGAAGAGTGCGACTGCTAATGACGAGTGGCAGTGTAAAAACAACAAAGTAATTTCAATCCACGCACTCACGAAGAGTGCGACTCCAGGTGGATGGCTTGCCCTCCATCGGCGGAACTTATTTCAATCCACGCACTCACGAAGAGTGCGACGATTCAGCATGCGTTGCGTAAGGGTAGTCTAGGACTATTTCAATCCACGCACTCACGAAGAGTGCGACCGCCGTCCATCGCAGCTAGCCCAAAGCGTGTTAAGATTTCAATCCACGCACTCACGAAGAGTGCGACAGGCGCCTATGAAACTATCGCTCTTTAATAGAAGATTTCAATCCACGCACTCACGAAGAGTGCGACGGAGCAGTCATCAATTTAACTTAACAAGGAGTGATAATTTCAATCCACGCACTCACGAAGAGTGCGACGTAAAATGGATCGCGATAAAGATGGGTGGGCGTGTATTTCAATCCACGCACTCACGAAGAGTGCGACTGAAGAGAATCAACGCGTCATCACGGCTTGGTCAATTTCAATCCACGCACTCACGAAGAGTGCGACCGCGAAGTATTAGGAATATCCCCTTCTACACTCGCATTTCAATCCACGCACTCACGAAGAGTGCGACTTTAAACAGCTCATTTTTCAGCTTGGCGGTTGGTATTTCAATCCACGCACTCACGAAGAGTGCGACTGCGAAAAAGTACTAAAAAAACTTAATTTCAGCAAATTTATAGTAAAAATAGATCATTAGATACTTATCCACTTACTTACTCTACTAATATTACCCAATCTTCGAATGTTTTTCAATCATTTCTGGTGCGAGTCTCCTAGGGTTTTCATGTGTGCTTCAGGTTCGCACTAGAAGATTAATGGCCCTTCGACATTTAAACTTTCTTTTGCGCCTACATGCTTCACTTTATTTTTATAATTGTTTCCTAGTTTATAAAATCTCAAACTATCGACAGCCGGATTAATTATTTTTTTTAGTTCAATTTCTAGTATTTTTAACTGAGTTGCATCAACAATACATTCGAAGACTGAGTTTTGAACGCGTACACCAAAATCCTCACACTTTTTCGCTACTTTTCTTAGTCTTCTTTTCCCACCATCTGATATTGTACTCACATCGTACGTAATTAACACTAAAATTATCGGTCACCTACTTCCACAAAAATGGTGGATATGCATCAAGGTCGCCTCTAATAAATCGAGCCAACAACAGGGCCTGGGCATGCGGAACAAGCCCCCAAGAAATTTTCTCCTTTAAAAATGGATGCGTAATATTTTCATCTTTTCTATCGTGCCACAATTTGAATATCTTCTTGCGTGCATCGTCAGTCATGAGTACTGCCCCACTTTCCTTTTTTAGAAAATCAGAAGCTTGTACTTGCTTTTTATTAATTAGTGATAAAACAAACCGATCTGCACAAACACTTCGAAGCTCTTCCATCATGTCGAGAGCTAATGACATTCGTCCAGGACGGTCTCGGTGTAAAAAACCAACATAGGCATCCAATCCAACCGTCTCTAAAGCCGCCCCGACATCGGTGGCTAACAAAGTATAAACCAATGATAACAGTGCGTTTACATTGTCCAGCGGTGGCCTTCGATTTCTTCCTTTAAAAAAGAAATCCTCTTTTTGTTGTAAAATCATATCATCCATTAAAGAAAAATAGGTACTTGCAGCATTCCCCTCTATACCCCTCAACACTTCCAAATTATCGATTGTCATTAGTTGTTTCATCGACTCTGTTAAGTGTGCAGAAGTATTTTTAAACTTTTCAACATTTATTCGTAATGCATGATCTCGTGTCATTCTTTCTAGGGTCCATTTCGAATTATAAAGCTTTCCAACAAGAAAATGTCTTGCAATCTCGGCGCTTTTTTTCTCATCATCAGAAATTCTATATTGGGTTTTCCGCAACACAACATTTCCGTTCGATGGCCCAATAACTCTTCCTCGAAGGCGACCGTTCGTTGTTAAAAATGTAATCGCTATATCCCGTTCTATACAAGCAGCCATTAAAGCCGGACTAGCTCCTTGACGTCCGAATGTACAAATACCTTCCAAGTTATGTAGAGGCACTCGACCAATCGATTCTTCATCTTTGATAATAGAGACATTTTCACCCTTCAAGGCCAGATAAGCATCTGGAATTGTGATGTATAGCGTAGTTAATAATTTTCTCATTCCACCATCATCCTCTTCATATAACTCGCGACAGATTCCTTTGTTAGCAACTCTGGTAAACAAATATGACGCAGTGAACAGCTCTTGCAATGCTTTCCCGTTTTCACACGAGGTGTATGACGTCTTTGATAATAGTCATGCATACGTTTTGCTGTTTCCCTCACTTTGTTTTTTAATTCTTCCGTGATTTCTACTTCGACCCGCCGACGAATCTCATGGTAAAAGAGGTCACCCCGTGGAACTGGGCAATATAACATATCTTCTAAACATATTGCTTGTGCCACCAGTTGCAAAATATCCGACTGATCCTTTTTTGGTTTTCCGCGCTTATACTCTACTGGAATTGGCAAATACGTACCTTTTTCATTTTGTAAAGGTACACCATTTTCATCTTGATGAAATTCTACTACATCACAAATACCAGTCAAACCTAAATTTGAAGAATGAACTGGCAATCCCCGTACATATAACACGTCTTTTCGTTTCTCCCTGATAAAAGGGTCATCTGCTTTCTCATGCAGATGACTCCCTTCTATTGTTAAAACATTTTCTTCCCATTCCTGTTCAATATGGATTAACGCCCATTGCCTTTCGCAGAATTGGAAATGTTGAATGCCTGACAGTAGCAGAAAATCTGATGCATCATAGCCCGTCATATTCTTTCACGGATAAGCCCTCAAGATTTTCTATTGTAATTGTATAATCATCTAACGAGTTTGGAAGTTTATTTTCATTATTCAATTCAATTTTAACTGAGCGATGTACTTTTGCTGAAGAGTATTGACCAAGCTTTGAATTATGCTCCCACCAAAATACTTTATTTACTTCCATACTGCCATCCGGTCTTGCTGATGAAGAATCATTGGCAAAGAGAGTAATCAATGCTTGCTTTAGTTTTTTAGCATCTTCTTTTGAAAAACCCGTTTTCTCCGCTAATTGAGGGTTGATACTGCCACAAAAGACATACACACCAAAGTCAACACGATGCTTCATCCCCATAGTATCGGATGTCTTTTTACTTGGGTCCTTTGTATTTGTAGTTGAGTTCACACTCTTCGTAATTTGCATACTGGTAATATCAACGGGATCTACGCTTGTTGCTGCGTGAATTGAAACGGGACCACGTACACCTACCGATACATCTTCCCCTTTAAATGCAAACACTTGCCCAAATGCTCTAACGTCATACCAAGCTTTACTCGCAGAAATCCCAACCAATTCTTCTTTATTCGGCTCTTTATTTTTCTTATCAAAATAAGGCGCGATAGCCTCATTTCCAAACACACGATCAGCAATACTACGATAACCATCTATACGATTTTCATCAGACTGAACCAAGATGGCTTCCCCTTCGTCTTGTAAGCGGTTACGAAGCTTCCTTTTAATAGCTACATCTGATACTTCTCCATACCCTTCATAATCTTGACGCGGACGGTTTCCATTTAGTGGATCACCGTTCGGATTTGCTTTATCGACAGTAAATATGACAGCGAAGTCAACTTTGTTATTAATTGGTACCATTTTCATTCTCCTCTTTCTGTTCTTGTTTTGTATATAAACTTCTGATTTGGCTGCTATAGCCTAGTAAAAACTGTGGACCTAGTGCATTGTTATTCATATCATTAAATTTAATATTATCTTCTATTTCCTGAAACAAATTAATATAGCGTTGACTAAATTTTGATGGTCGTATCTTATAGGGGTGAAGTTGTTTTTGAATTGTCATCCAGACACGTGCGGGATGTTGAGTAAAAGCATTGAAATAACGCATTGCATTTGTCGCTCTCGGATCATTTTTCCTCTTTAATTCATTGGTCTCAAACACTTCTGCTACACCTAACAAACGTCCAAATAAATAGTCACGAGATTGGTTTTCTAGATCTAATGCCATATCAATCTCCTCCTTTTCATATTGTTTTTTTATCAGCGCACAGGCGATGTTTAGTGTGCGTTGCCATTCCCCTGTCGGATTGGATAAATCTTTGTTAAAACCCATTGGATTTTTTACCCGGCTAAATATTGTCATGACAATATCTTTTGGAATTACCGCACGGTCAACAATGCAAGGTAGCAGGCGGGTATAGAGCTCTTTCTTCACTTTTTCATCTGCCCGTTCTCCGTAAACCGATTCAACAATATGATAGGTCGAAGGTGTTCCTACATAGCTCACCGTCTTCTTATTAACAGCATCATAATAACTTTGATGCCATTTACATGTATCATGCCAATGAGATAATCTGTCTAAAAAGAGCCGACTGTCCAACTCCTGGTAATAAACAATCGCCAATCTTCCTGTTGTTGCCGCATCAACAGCCATCACGATAATATGGTCAATACCTTCAATTTCAAAGTTATGTTTCTTTCCTTTAAACGCTTGTTGGACTTGTTCGGCGATCACAAGATTCGTATATTCTTTTTCATTCTCAACCATCCCTATTCCTGTCATTAAACCCATTGGGTCATTATATATATCCAACGTTCCTTTAAACGGTTGAACAACAGCAGGATTTTCAACACCGAACGTTATGAAATTTCGTGTGTCCGAACGATAACCTTGACGCTGAATGAGCCAACGCATTGCACTATGTGCTTTTTGTGAAATATCATAACCAATTTGTACGGCCTGGTTTGGTTTATCAAAACGACCACGATATGTAAATCCTGTATTGTCATTTGACGAAATTAGCTTTGACATATCGCCCGCATTTCTTAAACGTGAACCATGACGCTCTGTAAGAGGTATCGTTTGTCCAGTTACATAGCAAAGTCCAACTTCCGCTTCCTTATCCATTTTATTGGCGAGGTATTGCTGAAATGCCTTAAATAATTCCTTGTCTTCCCAGACGACAGGATCATTCGACGTTTCGCTTAAAATGGTGAAACGAACGAGTGCCTCACTGCTATCTCCGGTTACGACTTTATAAATCTCTGGTTTTTCAATTCCATACTTTTTATCATCTTGCTTCGTCCATTTTTCAACCAACTTGCCGTTTCCATCCACAAACAATATTTTTTCCGCGATGAGGTCCTCAATTACTGTGCCTTTTTTTACGTAGTTATAAATGTGCTCTACTTTCCGATGAGTAAATTCGCTCGTTGCCCACCCCTTCATTTGATCGATATATTGTGGAAAGTTGGCAGAACGCTTCTCCTCTCCGCCGTATTTTAAGTAGTCTCCCGCGACATAAAATAATTTATCGTGTAAGAAATAGGCAGCTACTTTGGAACCAGCACGGTTAGCAGAATCCAATGTTGCCGGTAAAATCGTTCGCGCTTCATCTTTTGATACTACCCTAGCTTTAAAGAAATTTCCTTCACGGTCTAATAGCACCTCAATTTGTGCACTTTGTGTAACATGGGATACTGGTAACAATGTAAAACGTTGACCTTCTCCACGTGATTCAAATTCACCAACTACATCGCTATTATTTTCATACACATCATACAATCGCTTCATCCAACTCATTTTTTCACCTCCACCGGAAATATTTCACTATACTCTTCTTCCACGGTTTTAAAGTTTTCACCAGCTATAAACACTTTTGGCTCTTTACTCTTAATTGGACGAACGAGTGTACAGTCCTCTGGACGAATAAATTGGATGATACCATTTTTCATGACAGGTGTTTTCCAAATTCTCGCTTCTAACTCATTTTCTCCAGTTTCATCTGGATAATTAAACCCGTGGAACATCGGCCCAAAGCCAATCTCTCCATATTCATCGTAAAAGCCTTCCCCACTGTTAAACTCACAAGCCTCAACATATCCCTGACATTCTCGACTTCCCAGATAAATATCACGTCGTCCTCCGCGGTTTACCGAACGCTTCGCAACATTATGGTGCTTGTGCTCGTTGCGGTCATATGCTAGATCCTCGCGATGCTCATTAAACTCGAAGTGAGCACGTACCTGATATGCTGGATTTCTCAAGTAAGTGTAATATGCCAATTCATTTGTAGAACTATGGTATTTCGTTGGACGCAAACCTTTCACTTCTGTTTGTATCGGGTTCATTATTCTAACCTCATCGATATACCAAATTAACGTTGGCTTCCAATACACCGATTCAACGATACCTTTTAGCGCTTGATAGGTTGGAATTTGATATGTGAACTTCTCTCCGCCAATTTTAGTAATTGGATCTGTAAAAAGACCATATTTAGCGTGAACAATAAATTCAATTTGATTTCTCACAATCTCTCACCTCCTTTAAAAAATTGAGTGATTTAACTTTCCTTCTCCTTCTACTTCCAAGCCATACTCCTTATGGTATCCTCCATCCCTTAAAGCGTATATGGAATCATTATAGAGCGATGTGATTAACCCTTCCGATGCCAAGTCTTGCAATGTATGGCGATATACATTCACACTATATTGCTGTGCTTTCTTCAAATATTCATTGAGCTTATCATAATCATGAATATCTTCATTTAAATTATTAATCAATTCTTTTCCTTCACCATATGGAACCAATATCGCTGTTGTTGGCGCCTCGATTACTTCGAAATGAGACTCTAGCGTCTTGTACATCGAACACATCAAAGTTTTGGGACTCTCTTTTGGAATTGCAACAACATATTTAGGACTACGATCTAACAATTCAATAAGCTCCACGTTAAGTTTCGAGTCTGTCATTTTAATCTTTCGGCCTGCCTTGTTTAAATAGAAATCAAAATACGTTTGGATTGCCGCTGGACTTAACAAATCCTTAGCTAGCTCACTACGACTAAGAATATCTTCTTCGGTCACTTCTTGCCCAAGTGCAATTTCCGGCAATTTTGATAGCGCTTCATCCTTGGCACGTATAATATAAACAATTCCCTTTTCTCTTTCGGCATTCCGATTGCATCGGCCAGCCGCCTGTGCAATCGAATCTAGTCCAGCAAGTGATCGAATGACGCATTCAAAACTGATGTCTACGCCGGCTTCAATCAATTGTGTACTTATACAAATCACTTTTTCTTTGGGCGATTTAAGCTTCTCTTTCACCATCTTTAATATATCCTTCCGATGCTGTGGACACATGGATGTGCTTAAATGATAAACTGAATAACCTTGTGTTTCCTTCAATTGCTGATATACATTTAACACTGCTTTTTTCGTGTTCAAAATAATGAGCAAAGACCGCTTCTCTTTTAGTTCATCAACTGCAAAACCGCTAATTTCCTCAGCTGTCCACCCTTCATCCTCTACCTTACTTTCGATATTTACCCGTTCAAACGCTTTCACAACATCTGGTAGATACTTCACCATTTCCGCATTTTTATCCATTAGAAGTGGATAAGACGTTTTTGTAAGCGATGGTTGCGTCGCCGTACAAAGGATGATGCTGCTCTTCCCAAAGTGATGTAAGAAATTCACCGCACTATTGAATAAAGGAATATGCTTAACCGGTACGGACTGGACCTCATCGAAAATCACAATCGCATTTGTGAGATTATGTAACCTTCGCGCCTTACGCGTACCTTTTGCATAAAATGTATCTAAAAATTGGACCATTGTCGTAAAAATAATTGGATGATCCCAGTTATCTCGGGCAAGCTGCATCTTTTTTTGAGCTGTTTGTCGATAATAATCAGACCCATCCTCACTTGCTGCATCATCGATCACATTTGAATGGTGTTCTAATACCAACTCTTCATTTTTAATAATCTTCCGGACCGCATCCGCATTTTGCTCTATTATCGTTGTGTATGGTACGACATAAATTATTCGGTCTTTCTTTTTCATTTGAGCATGCTTTAACGCATATCGTAAACTCGCATACGTTTTTCCCCCACCCGTTGGAATTGACAATTGATAAATCGATGAGGCTTCTCCCGCTAAGCGGTCACACTGTTCAGACATCTCAGCACGTAGTTTATTAATTGGCTTTGATGCATTCGGACCTGCCGCCCATTCTTCCAACTGATCTATCAAATGATCATAACTCTCTTTAAAAAAGGCTTGGTTTGATTGGTATAAATCTGTTGTATCCTCTTCATCAAATCTACGGGAATCTGTTCGGTCTGCATCAATAAGACAACTGAAAACATACTTCATTACTAAACTAAAAAAAATAAATTGGGAAGTCTTCTCTTTATTCTTCTCATTTGGGTAATTCTTCAAAAGTTGCTGTAAGCATAGGAAAAACGCTTTCATTTCTTCTAATGAAGCTTCAAAGAGCTTCTCTACTTTTTCTTTATTACCTGAGATACTAAAAAACTCTTTTTGTACTTCCCCGTAATAAGGCAGGTCTTCCCTACACACTCTTCTAAAAAAATCAGATTGACTTCCATCAGGCTGTATAAAGTTTTGTAGGCCGGAGTGATGGGATAAAATAACCATTCCTACAATTTCAACAACAAAGTTAGAAACTACATCGGGCTGAGTTTTTGGTACTTCAACATAATAAGTTTCGTATAAATATTTTGCTCCAGCAGTCGAATGATCGATTCTTTCTAATGACTCACCTGTCTCTTTTACCGCATTCTCAATATAAGTACTAAAGGCCTTCGTATTCTTACCCATATCATGTAAAAAACCGGAGAGTTCAGCCATCGACGAAAAACCTGCTTTTTCTCCAAATTTTTTCGCAAGTAATGAAACTGATATTAAATGATCTTGAACTTTTTGGATTTTAAAATCAGACTTTCTCATATGAGCAATCATAAGCACATCTCCTTTTTAGAGTGATCACAATACTATAGTACCAAATAGTTTCATTAAAAACATAATTTAGTCGAAATATTATAGATGATTTATTCTTCAATCTAATTGTCAATAACTGATACTGTACCAGGAATCCGAACAATTCAAATGGGGACTTTATCAATTTCCGATTGCAAAGCTACCTAAATTCGATTAACTTGAAAGGCCAAACGACCCTCAAAAACTGTCAGAACAAGTTCCCTCGTCATTTCAATCATTCCATAACCAACCAAGGATTCGACAGGAAACTTGTTACGGCGCTTTTCCATTTATTCATAAATCACTTCTGTTTTTTGGCGAAGATGCACATAGCCTTTTTTAGTATTGAGTTTTCTTCTTCAAGATTACGAATTCTTTTCTGTAGCCCTTGCACGGTTTTATCTTCAGGTGCTTTATGGCCGCTATCTATAAAGCTTCCATCATTCTGGTCTTCGTTGTATTTTTTCATCCAGTTATAAAGCGTTTGATTGCCAATATCCAACACTACCGCTATTTGAGCAACAGGCTTTCCAGTTACAATTACTAATTTGACTGCAAGCATTTTAAATTCTCCACCATACTTTTTCCCCATGATTCTACACTTCACTCAATTGACTTTTTTATTATGAACTCTTAAGCCAGCTAGCCTTATTTTATTATCATATTTCACTTCTAAGTTCTATTAAACTAATAACTTCATATTATCCATTGTAGTCTAAAAAGTCAATTCACTCGTCCAAACAAAAAAACAGACCCAATTACTTTAAAAGTAATTGGGCCTGTTCCCATCCACGTTAAATAGCACTTATTTTCAATCCACGCACCTAAACAAAGCGCGACAGAAAAATTATAGCATATTACATCACTTTAGACTAAGGCTATATAAATCGGGTTAAGCAGTTATTAACTCTTACACGGCATTAATTTCAGGGTACTAAGACTTTGATGATATAACATCACTCCATAACTTCCCGTTCCAATAAAAATAGCCATCTAAGTAAAAAGACCCAATAAGATTCCCCAACACATTTATAATTCCAACCGTTATCCCATAACCAACATCCGCCAAATACGCACCCGTCTAAATGGAATCCTTGCCGGGTTTATATATAAGGCACGCTAAAAGAAATAACAAGTCAGTATACATATAACACCTATTTGCTATAAAAAAGGAACAGTAGTAATTTTACTCTCACTACATAATATCCACTATTATACTAAAGTGGGGACCAATCAGAGAAAAAACCTTAAAAAGCACATAGCTTCCCCTTACCCCAAAATCAATTCCCTATACTTTTATTTCCATTTCAAACACCCCTTTACACCTTACCGGATCTATCGTAACGTACCATTTTTCTATCCCTAATTTGCGCTCGATAACTTCTTCATACGCTGCCATAATCTTTTTCCCTACTTTTACGCCTGTTTCATACACTTTATCTGTAAATGTTACACAAGGATTCTTTCCTTTCCAAGTCATACTCAGCGCATAACCTAGCACGGCTTCGTGTGTATCCAAAATAGCCCCGTTCCAATGTTGTTCCAGGCAACCCCAAACCCGCTCAATTGGGTTATATTTACTGTGATAAGGTGGATAATAAGCTAAAATGACTGTCACATGATAAGTTACCGAAAACTCGATAATTCTTTTCATACACTGCGTTCGCCGGCTACTATTTTCGGGTCCGTTATCTGCATTGATGATAAGCGTATCATGGGATTGATTCTTATTTTTAAGCCAATAAGCCTTTATACAATCAACCATAAAATCCGCCGTGGCTTTCGTTTTTGTAAATGTTAATTCAACATGACCCGTATTGACATCCAGTATTCCGAATGGAGTTACATAATCAGTCCCGAAATCATGATCGTTCGCTTTCACACAAAGCCGATTCTTCCCACCTCTTGAAAAGTTTCCAATCTTTACGCGGTCTTTCGTATCAATCGAGATGTGCATCACATTACTTTTTCCTTTATGTTCATCTTTGATATCATCAACGTTTAGAAAGATTACGTCCGTTTCATCTATCCTCTTTAAGGGTTTTGTTTTCATCACTTTCTTCAGCTGATAGCCAAGGTCATTTACGATTGTATTCAACGTTTGATTGGTTGGTAACTGATCGCACTGGTATCCCTTTTGTTCGATAAGCTGCTTTCGTATTTCTGTCACAGTTAGCCTTGTGAAAAGCCTTGTTGTTTTAAAATCTGGATCTGTTTGACTTTGGGAATCCACGATGGCTATTATATCCGTTGTTAAATTGGGGAGAAGTACTACTGTTTTTTTACGTCCTCTGGCACAAAAGGCATCCTCACAAGCGAATCCTGATTGTAATTCCTTTTGCCCTTTTCCAATGGTATCCCGACCAACATTAAATAATTTGGCAACCATGGACTGACCGCCGATACCATGAGCCTCAGCGATTTTAGCTAGCGTGATACGTTTTTCGGAGCCTTTCAGTTTAAGTATGCTTTCTATAAAAATATCTTTGTATTTACCTAAAATTGCGTGTATCATATAATCAGTACCCCTTGTTATGTTATTTTGTTTTGTTTGTCCTTAACAATTAAAACATAATCCAAGGGGTATTTCTGGTTTTTTCTCTAGAATTGACTAGTTATTTTTTTGCTTATGCCTAAAATAAGTGATAAGGTTTTTGGATGCTGCAAGACCCGGTTTTTCTCCAATAAGTGAGATTACCAAAGCGCAATCGACTAGGGAGGATACATAACCTTGTACCCATACCCAGATTATTTTAATGTACGCGAATTGCCTCATTCGGATTCCTTTTATAGTAGGCCCCTGTACAAGCGAGGCAAATAAGTCTGGATTGTTTTCTTCTATTCTTGTTTTCCCTTGTCACCATTTTCAACTGTGTGACCCACTTCAGTGAAAAATTCTTCGAAAGCTTTGTATCGCTAATTGTTGCTGTAAGTACAAGAAGCAAATTAGTTATAAAATGCAAGCGAAGAAAATACAGTTGCAAACGTATAATTGGGATTATCAGGTCCCTATTCTACGAAATCTAGTGTAAACGGATAACGATGACATGTACTTTTTCCCCATTTTCTCATTCTCGCTTTGTATACACCCCCATAGCCCCCTTCATAAACACCGCCAACCCCTCACCAAACTCATCAATACTCCTCGTAAACCGCTCATCCGCCACATACATTTCACCTAATCCTTTAAAAGCTTCCAACGAATAATTGCCTATCTTGTTCAAAAACACATACCATTCACCAATCGCTTCCTGTGCTTCATCCGATTCTGGTGATAGATGGCGTAGTTCTGCGAGTTTGAAATAAATACGATTCATTTCGTCCTGCATTCCCTCACCGAACCCCAACATTTTTTTATTGGACTGATTGACAGCTTTATCACCCCAGCGTTCTCTTGCTTCATTTTCATATGGATTCTTACTGAAGTCGAATCCTGTGAATTTCTCTTTGTTCGTCATTGTGTATTCCCCTTTTCCATGTTGGATTGTTTTTTCGATTGTGTTGATCATACTGTCCAGTTGCTTACGTTTTTCCAGTAACATAGTGCGCTGCATTTCGAACGCTTCCTGCCTGTTGAATGTTGGACTTGTGAGTAGTTCCTTTATTTTTGCTAAGGTGAATCCGAGTTCTCGGAAGAATAATATTTGCTGCAATGTCGCTAGGTTTTCATCAGAATAAATTCGGTATCCCGCTTCCGTCGAATCATCCGGTACGAGTAGACCGATTTCGTCATAATGATGCAGTGTGCGCACACTGACTCCCGTCAATTTGGATACTTCTTTCACTTTCATCGCTAAGGCCCCCTTCACTACTGACTATAAAGCATGACGTTGCGTTAGAGTCAACATGGAAAAGTAATTTTTTCGCGAAAAATAATGTGAAAGAAATGAGCCGGATTATTTGTGATTTAGGACGTCATCGTTGGCTTCCATAGTTATAGTTTAATTTGTATCGAATCGTGGTTGTCAGTGTCGTAATAACGAAGTTACAGGGGACCCCTCTAAAACGAACTGAATTGAAATAAGCTCAGAAATCAATGTGCTATAAATCGTGAAATATTCATGCTATGATAAGATACTTGACTTCGGAGGTGAAAAAGTTATGGACTCTCGTTTAACAACAAAAGAAAAATTACTGAATTTATTAAAAAAAGAGACCAAAATGACAGTGAATCAACTGGCTCAAGCTTTAAATGTCACAGAAATGGCCGTTAGAAAACATCTAAATATCCTCGAAAGAGATTCTTTTATCCATATCGTTGAAGTAAAACAACCTCTAGGTCGACCTGTGCAAGTTTTTTCATTAACACCGCAAGCCGATGTACTTTTCCCTAAAAGTTACGATAATCTTACTGTTGATTTTCTCAGTGACCTTCAGGCGATTCAAGGGAATGACATAATTCATCATCTATTTGAAAAGAGAAGTAAGCGACTAGCTAATAAATACTCTCCGTATATGAAAAATAAAATATCAAACGAAGAAATTGTTGAGACATTGAAAAATATTCAAATCGACAAAGGGTATATGGCCGATGTAATTAAAATAGATGACAATCAATTTGAATTAATTGAGCATAATTGCCCTATTTTTGAGGTAGCTAAAAATTTTAAACAAGCATGTAACTGCGAGACAAACATGTTTAAAGAAGTATTAAATACGAATAATGTACGGCGAACGAGTTGCAAAGCTGATGGAGAGGACCATTGCCATTTTCTTATCAATTTTAATGGGGATAGCCCATCCGTTTAAAAAAGGCCATCTATTTTGTGAAAGTACATGATAGCAGCCTTTTTTGCATTCAATCTAATTAGATGAATAGCTTCTTCAGGAAGATGTGAATGGGTATATTAAGTGCAACTCGGTTGACTTCAGATGATTACTTGTTCTATTATCATCATACACACTTGTTAAACTAAAAGGTTTACAAAGTATAAGAAGTGTATGAAACCTAGGGGGAAATTAAAATGAGTACATTTACGTTACCAGCACTAAATTATGGTTTCGATGCATTAGAACCAGTTATTAACCAACAAACAATGGAAATCCATTATGGAAAACATCATCAAACGTATGTGAATAATCTAAATGTCGCACTTGAAGGACATGGAGATTTAAACGGCAAAACTGTGGAAGAACTCCTTACAAATCTGGATGCTCTACCTGAGTCAATTAGAACGGCTGTTAGAAATAATGGAGGTGGTCATTTAAATCATTCGTTATTCTGGGAAGTGCTTACTTCTCCCTCGGAAAACAACCTACCAACGGGCAACTTAGCTACAGCGATTAACAATCGTTTTGGTAGTTTTGAAAAGTTCAAAGAAGAATTTACAAAGGCCGCAACAGGAAGATTCGGTTCCGGTTGGGCTTGGCTAGTCGTCAATAATGATAATAAAATTGATGTCACGAGTACGCCAAATCAAGACAATCCGATTATGGAAGGCACAATGCCTATCTTGGGGTTAGATGTCTGGGAACATGCTTATTACTTAGCTTATCAAAATAGAAGACCTGATTATATTTCAAACTTCTTTAAAATTATTAATTGGGATGCAGTTTCCAATAAATACGAACAAGCGATGAATAGATAATTGTTATCTACAAGATAAGATCCCTTTTAGGCTCTTATCTTGTTCACTAAAATGAAAGGAGGAAAAACATCATTGACGAAACGAGAAAACAAACAAAAGATGACCTTTACAATTTTAAGCGGTGATTCTACCGATGGGGATGGCGGATTTGGTATCGGTACGATTAGTCTTGATAATGTTACTCCTATCATCATAGACCCTGAAGAAAACGATATTTTTATAGACATGGATGCCTTGCATGGCAAAAGCAAGATAGAAAAAAAAGTCCGGTTCAAGCCTGATAAAGAACATGCTGGACCTAATCCCAAATGTTTTTGGATTGTATGGCTAACGCTTCGAAATGATAGTTTAGGACCTTATTATTCAGGCGCAGCAGCTTGCGAAGTATTAGTGTCGAGAGAAGACCGTCGAATTAAGTTGGGATACAAATCTTTGCCCGAACATGTAAATAATATGGATAAATCGCTTAAAAACCAATTCATTCTTTCTCATATGGATATGCAATCGTTGGGGTTATTAAGGGAATATTTAAAGGAATATGATGTGGGATACTGGCAGCGTTCAAGTGAAGATTTAAAAAATCAACTAGGGAAATCAATCTGATTACCAATTGGAGGTCCTGAAAATGGCTTTTGTTATAACTTCGCAGTGTATAACGGAACGGGCGGCGGACTGCGTAGAGGTTTGTCCAGTGGATTGTATTACATTAGGCGACGATCAATTTTTTATCGATCCAAATACATGCATCGATTGTGGTGCCTGTGAAGTTGTCTGTCCCGTTGAAGCAATCTATTTTGAAGAAGATGTACCCGAAGGTGAAGTGTCATCAATCTTTAAAGCAAAAAAATACTTTGGGATTGTTGAGTAGCCAGTAAATCCTTAATCATGGGTTGGTCATAACCAATCTTGCCATACAATGGTTAATAGAAGATGCTGGTTTGAAGAATGGATTGAAACAATTCAAAGTGTAAGATTTCAAAGCTGATTAGCCTAGTTGCTAAACAGTTTTCATGACTTTCCTTTACTAGTGATTATGAAGTAGGAAGTTACATTAGAGTTGACCAAGAAAATGTTTCTAACCACAAAAGATCAACTACTTAGCTGATTTTTCTTCATTATACTTCAACCATGAACACGTGAGGTGAACCATGACAAACCAAACAATCATCTGCAGAACTATAGGCGAGTACACTAATAACCTAACGAGAGGAAAATCATATCAAGTAATTGAGATAAATGGTGAGAAAGAATTGATTCGGATCATTTGCGATTTAGGACGCCATCGTTGGTTTCCCCAGTATTATTTTAATTTGGATGGAACCGGAGTTGTGAGTTTCATAAGTTGGACGTTTGATGATGAAGTTACAGTGGACCCCACTGTAACGAATTGGATTGAAATAAGCTTAGAAATGAGTGATGGTAGTAAGAGATGGTGCATGCTTTATACACCGGAACGATTGCTGAACGTGTTCAAACAACCGAACATTGACCCACCAGGGATGCACTTGAAACATATGATTATTGTTAGAAGTTACACGGTTGGGGATGTACAATGGACGCTCACTTCTCTTGAGCAGCAAGACGAGTTAATGAAGGCTACGTTGTCCTGTTAATCATTTACATCATTACGTTGCTCATTTCTTTCGGCTTATTTTCACGGATATCAGTCACTTTGGAGATTATATCCGTCACTTTTATAAACTTATCCCTGAATCAGGACCATTGACCCACACCTGAATAAAAACTACCCCCAATCCTTTTCCTAAGAACATAATTTCACAAAAAGAGTAGCAAGGAATCCATCTCCCTCCTACTCTTTTTCCCAATCAATACTTCCTCTGAAATTTATTTCGAATAACAATAGCGCTCGAGTTCAAAATCAGCAACGCCACAAGCAATACAATGATTGTTGCCGCCGCTAGATTTGCGTATTCTGCGACTAATGAAGAATCGAGTGTCCAATAATAAATTTGCATAGGCAAGACTGTGAATTTATCGAGTATACCGCCAGGAAAAGGCATGAGTAATGCGGGAATTCCGATGACTACTAACGGTGCTGTTTCCCCGATTGCACGTGATAGCGATAGAATTGCGCCTGTCATTATACCAGGAAGGGATACTGGCAGGATAACATTTTTAATGGTTTGCCATTTCGTTGCACCCATTCCGTAGGATGCTTCGCTTAAGTGTTGGGGAACTGCGCGAATAGCCTCTTGACTGGCCACTATGACAATCGGCAGAATAAGGAGAGACATCGTTAATCCGCCAGCTAAAATGACATTGCCGAAGTCCATCACCCTGACAAAAACGGTTAATCCCAGAATACCGTATACGATGGAAGGCACGCCTGCCAAGTTTGCGATATTCGTCTGAATGATCCCTTGTAGACGTCCTTTTTTCGCATATATTTCCAAGTAGATTGCTGTCCCCACACCGAAAAACATTGTAACAGGGGCCACAACGAGCATTAACCAAAACGTTCCCAAGATAGCTCCCATGATACCGGCTCGTTCAGGCTGCGTAGACAGTTTCCCAGTAATGAAATCTAGATCTATCCAAGCGATTCCCTGTGATACGACACGGTAAATTAAGATAGCTAGTACAACGAGACCAAATAGCGTAGCGAGCAGAAAAATATATTTAGATAAGCTGTTCTTGAATAGTCGGAAGTTCATTCGCCTCATAACTTTTGTTTGATTCACATGCTCCATTTTAATATTCCTCCCTAAATTTTCGAGAGACATATCTAGCAACTACATTCATGATGAGCGTGAAAACGAACAGCGTCATCGCAACCGCGTATAAGCTGTAATAGATTGTTGAACCTGCGGGGGCATCTCCACCCGTTACTTCAACAATATACGCAGTCATCGTCTGCATGGACTGCGTAATGTCGAATGAGAAGTTTTTTGTACTTCCGCTTGCGATGGTCACAATCATCGTTTCGCCGATTGCCCGGGAAATACCGAGTACGAATGATGCGATGATTCCTGACAAAGCAGCGGGAATGACGACCTTTTTTGTCACTTCCAGTTTCGTGGACCCAAGCGCGAAAGCCCCTTCCCGCATTGAATTCGGAACTGAACTCATCGCATCTTCAGACAGCGAGGCAATCATCGGGATAATCATGACACCCATCACGATTCCTGGACTTAGGATATTGGTAGCTTGTAGGCTGGGAATTACATCACGTAACAGCGGTGTGATGAACGTGAAGGCGAAAAATCCATAAACGATTGTCGGAATACCTGCGAGGATTTCCAATAACGGTTTCACAGTTTTTCTGACTTTATCAGAAGCGTATTCACTCAAATAGATTGCTGTCATTAAGCCGATTGGCGCCGCCACAAACATGGCGATAACAGATGACGTAACCGTGCCAATTACAAGCGGCAACACGCCAAATTGGGGATTTTGACTTAATGGTTTTAATACAGTTCCCGTGAAGAAATCTACAATCGGAACCCTTCTAAAAAACTCAATCGTTTCAGATAATAATGTATAGACGATTCCAACGGTTGTAAGAATCGATACACTAGCAATCAGAAAAAGAAATACAGGAATGCACTTTTCCACTATGTTTTTCAGACTAGACTTATTTCTTTTCTGATCAAGCAATTCCCTAACTTTCATAGTTTTATTTTTTGCTAGTTCACTATTTATGGACACGGTGTGGCGCACTCCTTCCAGCTCTTATAAGCACTAATAAGGTGGGAGCTTATTGAAAGCCCCCACCTTTTCAGGGTTTTATTTTTTAAGACCATTCAAGAATTCGATACTTTCATTAACTTCCGTTTCCGGAATCGGTGCGAAACCTGTTTCACCAGCGAACTTATTGATGTTGTTCATCACGTAAGTTGCGTAGTCCAGAACTTGCGGATTCTCTTTCGCTTTGTTGATATTCAAGTAAGTGAATACTGGTCGAGTGAAGTCAGCATAGGCACCGTCTTCCGCAATCGTATCGAGTGCTGGTTCAATTACCCCGTTTCCAAAATCAACGCCTACTGCTTGTAACTTATCTTCGTTATTGACAAAATAACCATAGCCGAAAAATGCGATTCCATTCTTATCTTCTGACACTAGATTAACGAGTGTTGAATAGTCTTGTTGAAGGTTCACATTGCTTACTAAATCTTGTTTATCAAGGATTTTTTCATAAAAGAATTCGTAAGTTCCGTGATTTTCATTTGGCCCCATCGGTTTGATTTCTTCAGCTGGCCAATCTGGATTGATGTCTGACCATTTTGTCACTCCACCATCTGCTTTGAAGATGCTGATTAGCTGTTCTGGCGTCATTTCACTGGCCCAATCATTGTCTTTATTAATAACGAAAGTCAGTCCATCCAACGCCACTTTCAATTCTTTCACTTCAATTCCATGTTTGTCTGCCTCTGCCGCCTCTTCGTCTTTGATTTGACGGGAAGCATCGTTAAAGTCTGTACCATTTTCCACTAGGAACTTCTTGAATCCTGCGCTCGTTCCTGCACGGCTCACTTCTACAGAAACATTCTCTTGTTCATTCAACATATATTCTTCCGCAAGTCGCGCCATTAGAGGATATACCGTACCCGATCCATCAATGACGACGCTGCCTTCTAATTTCTCTACTGTTTTGTCACTTTCATTGCTTTTTGTTTCTTCAGGGTTCGCTTTGTCTGCATCTTTTGATTCTGCTCCACACGCTGCTGCAAATACGGCTAGGGCAGCGATTACCATGAATAAAAGAAATTTATTGAGTTTCATTTGACGATTCCTCCCCATGATAGGTTCTTTTGTCTTTGCGAGAGATTTCCTCTCTCAACTACGACTATAAGGGACAAATGTAAAGCGGGTATGTGCAAATCGTAAAGGTTTTGTAAAAACCAATGTATCTATCATCGACATTGCAAAAAGTTTATTTTACGCATGAAAAAGCCATGCCCTTATTGCTCATGGCATGTCTTTTTTCGTATAGTGACCTATAGTTGGTTATTCCGATTCGGAAGTTAAGCGAATTACTTTGATCCGATGAGATAAGCATTGATGAAGTGAGGTCTTTGAATAATAAAACCACTTCTCATAATCCATCGCACCACCTGGGAAAATGGCGACAATCTGCAATTTGGCTTGTTAGCATAACTGACTGATCTCTTCTACCGTATAGCAACGGAAGGACTGAGTGACGACATCATCCGGATGATTCGAATCCCACCAGCTATCAAGCATCTGCTGGTTATCTTCATCATATCCGTACGCTCGAAAGTTAAATAAACCATCCCATAATCTCTCTCACAGTTCCAGCCTCCGTCAAATGGACACTTTCACCCGCCCATAGCGACATATACTCAGGTTTCCCTTGTTTCGCCGCCTCTGCACGGAGCTTTTTCGTCAAGTCATTCTGATACGGATAGGGTGCCATCGGTGCTGTTTTCATTTCATCCATGAAACGGTTTCGGATGCCACGTGCCGTTTTCCCTGAAAAAGCAGTCGTGAAAACGGTACTTCCTTCTTCGGCATTTAGGACTGCCTTTTTATAGAGGGAGTGTGCGCCGCTTTCATCCGTAGCGAGAAGTACAGTTCCAATTTGGACAGCTTCGGCACCCGCTTTAAGGGCCCCATCCATATGGGCTTTATTCGCAATGCCGCCCGCTGCTATAATCGGAAGTCGAACCGTTGCGCCCACATCAACGAGTAACTCATTCAGTGGGATGAATTTCAACTCCCCTAAAAACGATCCTCGATGACCGCCCGCTTCGCTTCCTTGCACAACAATCGCATCCATTCCCGCTTGTTCCACAAGAACTGCCTCTTCCACGGTTGTCGCCGTACCGATAAGGAATACACCATTGTCTTTCAGCAACCGCACCGCTTTGTCATCCGGAAGTCCAAATGTGAATGAACAAACTTTCACACCTTCTTCAATCACTACTTGAATTTGCTCATCAAATTCAGATTTCGACAAATCCACCTTCCAAAAAGGCATGCCAAATTTTTCACCAATTAGTTGAAGCCCCTCATAGGCTTCCCGCAATTGCTCCTGGTTCAGCTCACTATTTTCCGGAACAAACAAATTCACTGCAAACGGTTTATCCGTTAACCCTCTCACCTTGCGAATGAAATCTCTAGTCTCCTCTGCTGACAAATAGCCCGCACCAATCGATCCAAGCAAACCCACTTCCGCCGATGCCGCCACAAATTCAGGTGTTGTCACTCCTGCCATCGGCGCCTGAATCATTGGGTATTCCATCCCCAACTTCTTTATCCATGTCATTTCAATTCCCTCCCTTTAAGAGCGATTATTTTTTGCGATAATCATACACATCTTTCCGAACATCAAGCTCGATGCCATTGATGGTCACGGTATGGTCGCTTGTCCAGCTGATTTCTGCTTCCTGTTCCCTGTATTGCCAAAAAATATTTTTCTCTTTGTCGTTCTTCTTATGGTCGATTAATTCACCTCGAACTGCATTCGCCACCGTCGCATTGCCGTACGACACAGATGCCCGAACCGTATAATGTCCATCCGGCGATACCGCTTCTGTTATGAATTCACCCTCTGGCAGTCTGTACATACTAAAAAAGAAATAATCTAATGTCAGAATTAGAACGAGTACAATTCCTGCAAGTATACCAAATAGAATACCTGTTACTTTCAGCGCGTACTTCATCTACTCACTTCCATTCATGATGCCTTACATTTATGACCCACACCTCAGGATAATGTTTCCAAAAGGTCGCAACAATCAGATGAATAGGTTAGCAACGTCTACCTATCTGGAGCTAAACAAAAAAATAGACCCCTACAGGATCTATTTTTTCTTTACAGTATATCGCACACCCGTCCAACTTGTCCGTCTTCAAGACGTACTTTAATGCCATGCGGATGGAAGCTTGAGTTTGTCAATAAATCCTTGACGACCCCCTCCGTCTTAATGCCTGAACGCTGGTCTTTCTTTAGGATGACAGCCACTTTCGATCCCGGTTTTACATCTACGCGATTACGTCCGTCCATTCTTATTTCCCCTCCCTCTTTTGAAATTTGCTTTGAACGACATGTGCCGTTCCTGTATGAAGCTGTCCCTCTTCGCGATTCACTTCGCTGACATGGAAATGTTTCACAAAGTAGCCGTCAAAATGGCCAAGCAACTCCTTTGGATCAATGAGCATCGCTACCTCGCGCGGCCCACCCGTTCGGTATCGGGATTGCTCTTTCGTATAGAGTTCACTTATATAGAAGCCACCTGGTTTCAGCGCTTTTTTGATGCCCGTTAGGGTCCGATTTAGAATGTCTATGGGGAAATGGCCGAAAATGTGAATAATGGCATCCCACTGCTCTTCTTCCCATATGACATCCGCGAGATCATGGAGTTCAGTTTTTACGACAACGCCTTTTTCATCGGCTAGACGCTTTGTTTTGTCCAGCCCAGCTTGTGCGAAATCCCAAGCGGTCACTTCGTTGCCAAGTGATGCCAGGTAAACCGAGTTGCGTCCTTCTCCTTCCGCGATGCAAAGTACTTTACCTGTTGACAAATCTTGCGCCGCCTCCACGAGAAATCCGTTCGGCTCTTTTCCATATACATACTCTTCTGCTAAAAATCGTTCGTGCCAACTGTTCGTCATTCACCCATCAATCCCCTTCTTACTTGCTAATTTAATCTTATCATAGTGGTGCATAGAGGCGCTTAATCAGTCGCTCTATTGCTTTATCGGTCGCTTAGCCAGCACAATCAGTCACTTGTTTGCTTAATTGGTCGCTTCGCCAGCACAATCAGTCGCTTGATTTCTTAATTGGTCGCTTAACCAGCGCAATCAGTCGCTTGTTTACTTAATTGGTCGCTTCGCCAGCACAATCAGTCGCTTGATTTCTTAATTGGTCGCTTAACCAGCGCAATCAGTCGCTCCCCGCTCACCCACGATACATCACGTCTCCCGCAACGACCGTCATCACAACTTTTGCATCCAGCATTTCTTCATCCTCCACTTGGAATAAATCCTTATCGAGCACAGTAAAATCAGCATCAAATCCAACTGAAAGCTTGCCACGCACATCCGCTTTCCCAATTGTCGCAGCACTCCCAGTGGTAAATAGGCCAACTGCTTCGAAGCGGCTCAATTTTTCATGTGGCAAATAACCTTCATGTGTTTCACCCGGCTTACGTCTAGTTACCGCCGCATAGATGCCCAGTAGTGGGTCAACATCTTCAATCGGCGCATCCGATCCGCCGCCGCAAATGAATCCACGGTCGAGCAAACTCTTCCACGCATAAGCCCAATCCAATCGACCTGCCCCTAAACGGTCCATCACCCAAGGGAAATCCGATGACACAAAAACAGGTTGCAAATCAAGAATAACCGGCAACTTTTCCATCCGTTCAACGAGATCATCACGCAGTACATTGACATGGATAAGCCGATCCCGTTTCCCTTTTGGTACTGGATGTTTTTCGATTGCGTCGAGCGCCTTTTCAGCTGCCGCATCCCCAATAATATGGACCGCAATCGCTTCTCCATGTTTCCGTGCAAGTGCTACTAACGCATCAATTTCATCATCCGTATGGACTGCCATACCTGACGTTTCTGGTGTATCTGCGTACGGTTTACTCAATAATGCAGTCTTTCCACCAAGCGCCCCGTCGATAAAAAATTTCATCGCGCCCGGCTCAATCCATGGTTCATCATAAACAGCTTGGTCTTCCATCAATTGTTCGAATACAGGGGACCGCCGAAGTAAATGTGCACGAAATTTTTTCTCCCCACCGATGACATTTTTGAATGCCTGAAGCGGATTATAATAGTCCCCATAATAGCCAAGATCATCCGTCACTGCTCCTGTCAATCCAAGTGACAACAAATCATCAACCGACTTCTGCAACGCACGCGTCAACGATTCTTCTGTTGGTTCCGGAATCAAGGCTTTTACGATTTCCTGCGCACCTTCCAACAGAAAGCCCGTCGGTTCTCCATTTTCATCCCGCACAATGACACCATCTATCGGATCAGGTGTATCTTTCGTAATGCCCGCTAACGCTAGTGCCTTCGAATTCGCAAGCGCCGCATGTCTACATGTCCGTTTCAGCACCATTGGCGAGTCCGTCACCCTATCCAGTTCCTGGCGCGTAAGAATCTTTTTATCCGGGAAGTTGTTTTCATTCCACCCTTCTCCAATGAACCACTCGTCCTGCCCCAACCCTTTATGTGCCGCGAGCAACATGTCCATCATTTCATCAGCAGAAGATGCCTTCGATAAATCAAGGCTAAGCAATTTTTCACCGTGCCCAATCATATGCATATGACTGTCGATAAACCCTGGGTAAAGAATTGTCCCATGAAGATCAACCTCATCATCCGCCAGGCTTTTCAATTTTTCATAGGATCCCGCCGCTATTATTTTTCCATTCTCCGTAAGTAATGCTTCAACTTGGGCACCTTCCTGCACCATCGTATACAGTTTGCCGTTATACCAGACTGTCTTCATCCCAATTCCCCCTGTCTCTATCTATATTCTAAACTTTCGTGCAGGTATTGCTACAATTAATACCTTACACCTTTTTCATTTACAAAACCTTTACATCCCCTTCATACTCCCTCAACAATTCGTCAGTAGGATAAGAAGTATAGAGTTAGAAGTAGACCTGTAATCGATAGGAGGATATAAATGACTTTAACAATAGACCGTAAAGAAGACCTTCAATTCCGCGTGATGAAAAATGCCAACTGGAAAAAACCTGTCTATGAAACGAATGGATTGAACGTCTGGTACGGAACATCCCATGCATTAAAAAACATTGACCTTACCATTAATGACAAAGAGGTGACCGCTATCATCGGTCCTTCCGGCTGCGGAAAATCAACCTATCTAAAAACGTTAAATCGAATGGTCGAAATTGCAGGGGAAGTCACCATTTCCGGCCACATCACATTTATGGGCAATAATATTCTCGATAAAGCAATGCCCGTTGAACTGCTGCGTTCAAAAGTGGGCATGGTGTTCCAAAAACCGAATCCATTCCCGAAATCGATTTATGAGAATGTAGCATTCGGACCTAAAATCCACGGCATCCGTAACAAAGCAATGCTTGACACGATTGTCGAAGATAGCTTACGAAAAGCCGCTTTATGGGATGAAGTGAAAGATAGGCTTCATAAAAGTGCCTACGGGCTTTCTGGTGGTCAGCAACAGCGGTTATGCATTGCTCGTTGTCTCGCCATCGACCCGGAAGTAATTCTTATGGATGAACCAACATCTGCACTCGATCCAGCATCGACACATAAAGTTGAAGAACTAATCAGTTCCATCAAAAACGACGTCACCATTGCCATCGTCACACATAATATGCAACAAGCCGCCCGAATTTCAGACCGAACCGCCTTTTTCTTGAACGGAGAAATTGTCGAATGCAATCGGACTTCCATGTTGTTCGGCTCCCCCTCCGATCAACGGACAGACGATTACATCAACGGCCGCTTCGGTTAATCAAAAAAAGGTAATCTGCTAGTCAGTGTCTACCCCACTGTTTAGCAGATTACCTTTTTCATTTCTACATCCACACTATCAAAAAACAGAATCGGAAGGTGCCTTTCCTACAATCCATGTCTATTTTATAAAATCCTAGTCATCAACTGCTGGACGCGAAATAATATGTCTTTCAGCTGAAATGGTTTCATTATGTAGTCATCCGCTCCAAGCCATAGTGCCGCTTTAATATCGTAGTCTCCTGTACGAGCGGTCATCATGGATACTAAGACATTTTTTTCATCTTTTTCACGTTTCAAACGTTCTAGCACTTCTAGTCCATCCATTTTCGGCATGATTCCGTCTAGGAGGACGATATAATACTCTTCAGGGCAAAACCAGTTTGATTCAAGAAAAGAGGGTCCATCTGGAAAAGCATGTACGGTGATGTCAATATCCGGTAACGACCATTCCGATAGTGTCTCAAAAAGCATTGTACGAATCAGCATATCATCATCGACGATTATAAGGTGTAACTTTCGCCTCATTAAGGGCGTTTCTATATTATAGACAACAGTTCTGTCCCGTCCACTACGTTTAGCTTCATAAAGGGCCTGATCTGCGGAAGAAATTAGTTTCTCCACACCATCCTTATAGGATGCAATACCTACCGAAAATGTGACAGAGAACTGATAATCTCCCTGTTGAAAAACGACCGCGTTAAACCTTGTACGGACTCTGTCAATAAAGACTACAGATTCTTCCACTGTTGCTCCAGGCAATAAGAAAGCAAATTCTTCGCCCCCATATCTGAATGCATGGTCTGTTTCTCTTTTCTCCTCCATCATCACTTCGCCCAATTTTCTAAGCACATCATCTCCGGCCGGATGACCGTATAAATCGTTTATTTTCTTGAAATGATCAATATCTAACATGATGAGTGAAAAACCGTCCGACGATCTAGTGGATAGTTCCGCAAAGTAGTTCACCTTCTCATCAAAATACCGTCGATTCCCTACCCCAGTAAGACCATCCGTGACAACAGATTTCCCAATTATTTTCCTCATTTCATTGCGGTTAAATAGGTAAGAGATAAAAACTTCAGTATCAAGAGGTTTAGTTAGGAAATCCATGGCTCCTCTTTCATATGCCGTAATCTTGTTTACTCGCGATGCTTCGACACCTATAATCGCTACAATCACATGCCTAGCTCTAGCTGTTTCTGCTATTCTATCAAGAACTTCGAACCCCGTCATATCTGGTAAATATAAATCAATCAGCACAAAGTTAGGACGTAGCGAATAAAATTTTTCCGTGCCACGCTTGCCATTCAAAGCGATAATAACTTGCGCTCCCATTTTCTCCAGTAATTCTTTTATATAGGAAACGAACTCCAAATTATCGTCAATGATTAGCACCGTCGTCTCGTCATCTAAGTGGTTAATAGACATGTCCAAGGAGTCACTATCTTTCAATACATCCACATTTTCAATAATACGATGAATCCTACTTTTGAAATTATTAAGTGTATGTACTGGAATCCTATTCATGTTGTCGACTGACAACATGGCGAGCTGTGAGGAACAAAATTTAGCTAGTGAATCCATTCCAATCGTACCCGACATCCTTTTCAATGTATGTAGAAAACGATAAAGTTCACTTTCTGCTATAGACTCCCTATCCTGCCATTCCGAAAAAGCCATTTCAATTCGATCGAACAGCATCTTCTGATAGTTCCTTTGGTCCACTCCCATCTCCCCCTCCCCACTGTAAAATTACGTTACGTTGCAACCATTCTAGATATGTTGGATTTACTTTTTACACCTTTATTGATTCTACACATGCTTGTTTGACGCGTTTATTTCAACTATTCGAGTACAATGAATCGACAATCTTTCTTTCAATTTATATAGATATGAAAAATTTAGTGTGAATTAAAAGAGAGAGTATAATAAAACTGGAAACACCACTCATTAAGGCGTTTCCAGTCCATAACTCAATCCTTTATTCTGTCCCCATTTTCTCTCGTACAACATCAGCAATCCGTTCAACGTAACGTGCACAATCCTCTTGGTTTGGAGCTTCTACCATAACGCGGACAAGTGACTCTGTGCCTGACGGTCGGACAAGTACGCGACCATTGCTAGCCAATTCCTTTTCAACTTCTGCGATTACTTCCGCTACAGATGCATTTTCGGTCACTGCAGTCTTATCCGTCACACGGACATTGACAAGTTCCTGAGGATAGACTTTCATTTCTCCTGCCAGATCGGAAAGCTTCCGCCCTGTGAGTTTCATAATATTCACAAGCTGTAGTCCTGTTAAAAGGCCATCACCTGTTGTATTGTAATCCAGGAAGATAATATGCCCCGATTGCTCGCCACCCAGATTGTAATTGCCTTTCCTCATCTCTTCAACGACGTATCGGTCTCCAACTGCAGTCGGAATGCTTTTCATGCCGTGTTCCGATAGTGCTTTATAAAAACCTAGATTACTCATAATCGTGGATACGATAGTACCAGATTTCAAACGTCCTTCTGAGTGGAGATGTCTGCCGATGATGTACATAATCTGATCACCATCTACAACTTTTCCGTTTTCATCTACTGCGATGAGTCGATCGCCGTCCCCATCAAATGCTAACCCGATATGAGCGCCTTTTTCAATAACAAGTTTACTCAGTTCTTCAGGATGAGTGGAACCTACACCTTCATTGATATTCAAGCCATTTGGCGATGCTCCCATAGTCGATAGGTCCGCATCGAGATCAGCGAACACATGTGTTGCCGACGTCGAAGTTGCGCCATGTGCACAATCGAGTACAACATGAATGCCTGTAAACTCTTCGTCTACTGTCTGTTTTAAGTACTGGATATACTTTTGACCACCCTCAAAATATTCCGTAACAGAACCAACGGCCGCTCCAGTCGGGCGTGGTAACGTATCTTCCTTATCATTTAGCAGTTGCTCAATTTCCTCTTCCTGCTCATCTGTAAGTTTATAACCATCTCCACCAAAAAATTTGATGCCATTATCTTCGACAGGGTTGTGCGAAGCCGAAATCATCACGCCTGCTTGCGCATTCATAACCCGAGTTAAGTAAGCGACGGCTGGCGTACTGATAACCCCAAGCGTCATCACTTCAACTCCAGTCGATAAGAGACCTGCTATAAGGGCACTTTCAAGCATATGGCCTGAGATACGTGTATCCCGCCCAACGAGCACTTGCGACTTCCCTTGCGATTCTTTTGCTAACACATGGCCACCAATCCTACCTAGTTTAAAAGCAAGCTCTGGTGTCAATTCCTTATTTGCAACTCCACGGACACCATCGGTCCCAAAATACTTTGTCATTTCTATTCTCCCTTTCAATCCTGTACCTTCAGTCAAATCCTCAGGCAAGCTCAATTTGCATTGTCACTTCCCCAATCGAAAGCTTCCATTGGACACCTAGGGGGCCTTCTACTGATACAGGAAGAATTAGTTCTCCTTCATCAGTCACCCCTGACGCGTCGACGTATACAGTGATATCCGATTTCTCTAACATATCAATTATGTCCTGCTCGGCTGTGACAGTTAATACAACCAAACCATCTATCGGTTTACTGAACGAGCTCTTGAACTTTGCATCAAGTCCCTTTATCGTAACATTGACATCTTTAAATTCCTTCGTCGTAATTTTTTTCGCCTCAACTGGTTCAACTGGTTCAACTGGTTCAACTGGTTCATCTGGTTTAATCGCTCTAGCGTCAAGTTCTGTAACTGTTGCATCCACTTTAACTCTGAGTTTATCCAGGGACATCCTTGAAACTCCTTTAGGCCGCTTCAACTCGATATCCAACGTTTCTTGCCCATTTATTTTAGACACATCTACATCGACACTGAATTCCTTAATCTGATCTAATGCTTTACGTGACCCAGACAAGTTGATTATTTTCTCTTCAGTTGTAACAGCAGCGACAGTAACACCCTCGACGGGAACTCCCCGTGGTTTGAGAACGATTGGCACTTCTTTATTGTATTCAGCAATTTCAACTTGTACGTTTACCTGTTCAGGAACGATTGTCACATCCAGCTTGGTCAAATCCCGATCTAGCACACGAACTCTTGCTTGCTGTTCAAATGATTTATCAATCCCTTGTTCACCCGTTACAGAAGCCTTCACGAAACTGATTGAATCAATGACACTTTTCGCACCGGTCACTTCGATAGTCAACGGAACAACATCCATTTTTACAACATTGAAATCTGTAGCAAGCAACCGTTCATTCAATTCTGGATCTACTCGGAATGATTGCGTAATTTTTTCCTCTATGACGACATTAATGATTGCCGGTTCAATTCGCACTTGCAACTTATCAGATATGTTTTCATGTTGGATACGAACAGAATGCTGACCCAACGGTAAGCTACTCAAATCCACTCGTAGCGTGAAGTCTTTCAAAAGTTTCGTCGTCTGGACGAGGTTTGTTGGCCCATCGATTGTCATATTGACCGTTTCAGGTACTCCCGTCACAACAAGGTTCTCATTATCATAATACACCGTGACTGGAACATCATGGATGATGTCTAATGAATCTCCAATAGCTTTGCCATTTGTGTTTTCCTCTCCTGCTTTCACAGAGAAAAAAAGAACAATTGCCAGAAATAAGGCCGTGAAACGAAGAAACCATGGGCCATCCATCAGTTTATCCATTCTTTCTCCTCCTCCATTTCCAGATGGAGGTATTCGTCGGCCCGACTGTTGAACCAAACCAAACCCTACGCACTTTCGCTTCGAATTCCTCCATGTCTAGATTGCGATTAATATCGCCATCCACCGTAACACTTACCGCTCCGGTCTCTTCCGACACAATAATCGTAATCGCATCTGTCACTTCACTAATTCCAAGCGCTGCCCTATGCCGAGTACCAAGCTCTTTTGAAATGAAGGGACTCTCCGACAATGGTAAATAACACCCTGCCGCTGCAATTCTGTTCTTCTGGATAATGACCGCACCATCATGCAGCGGGGTATTCGGAATGAATATATTGATAAGAAGCTCAGATGTAATGTAGGAGTCCATTCCCGTACCGGTTTCAATATATTCACTAAGACCTGTTTCTTTCTCAATTGAAATAAGCGCACCAATCCGTCGCTTCGCCATATAACTAACCGATTTCGTGATCGCTTCCATGAGCCGATTCCTCTCTTCTTCTTCCTGCATCATCGTTCGCGCGAATAACCTTCCCCTACCTAGTTGTTCTAGTGCGCGTCGCAGTTCAGGTTGGAAAATGATAATGATAGCCAGGAATCCTACTGGGAGAACTTGGTCCATCATCCATCGGAGCGTATTTAGGCCGAATAGATCTGTTAGGATACGAGCAACGATAAGAACGAATATCCCTTTTAATAATTGAACTGCTTTTGTTCCTTTAATAATCGTAATAAGTTTATAAAAAACAAACCAGACAAGAAGCACATCCACTATATTCACAAGTGCTGCGACTGGACTAAAATCAATTAAATGTTCCCACTTGGGCATGTGCTTCGCCTACCTTCATACACAAATTCTTATGCATACAGTATATCATATCAGTATGCGACTATGCTCCTCGAAAGATAACAAAAAGCGACCAATGACCACTCATGGCGGTATACACCGATCGCTCTACAATCAATCTTCATCTTGTCCGTCTTCTTTTGAAGAAGAAAATATATCTTTGGCCGTATTTTTCATTTTATACCAAAGCCAGTCGAACAATTTGTCAATCTCCTCGCTTTCACCTGTCACTACTGCTGTTGAAGCCATGTATTTAGATCCGCGGATGACAGTTACATTTCCATCCACTTCCCCTTCAATCCGGAGTTCTCCATTTTCAACAACAATATCACCTTTCACTATTTCACCTTTTGGCACGAGTACCGTTTGGCCATCAATAATCAGATTTGGTTGTTTCGTCACTGAAAACTGCTGATCATTGCCATAGCTAGAAAAGAGCGTCGCGCTCATTAAAACGAAAAACATTGCTGCTGCAGCCAGAAACGGGTGACTACGTAGCCAGCGATGAGCACCTGCCCGAGATTTTTCTTTTGGAAGGCGTGCCATAACACCACCAACAAAACTCTCTGGGGCCTTTACTTGCGCAACACTTCCTAGTAATGTGATAGATTCACTTAAGCTATTCATGATTTCCTTACACTCCGTGCAGTTATCAAGATGTTCTTTTAACTCACGCTCTTCAGCACGACTTATCTCCCCGTCTAAATACGCGTGCATATAGTGAACAATTTGTTCCGGACACGTATTCATACTAATTCCCTCCTACATCTTACCCATTTGTTTCCGAAGTGCTTCCCGTCCACGATGGACTCGGGTTTTCACAGTTCCCAGTGGCAATTCTAAAATATCGCCGATTTCTTGTAACGGTAATTCCTCAATATACCGAAGAATAATGACAGTACGGTATCGATCCGGAAGTCTACCGATTTCATATTGTATCCGTTCCTGCAATTCCATTCTTTCGACTTCCTCTTCCGGTAACTCACCGGGTGCGGCAATTTGTGAGTACATGTTCAGACCTTCTGTACCCGGCACTTCCGCGTCGAGATAATAATCGGGTTTCTTTTTACGAATTCGATCGATACATAAGTTCGTCGCAATCCGAAACAGCCACGTTGAAAACTTCCGCTTTTGATCGAATGTATGGATATTGATATAGGCACGTACAAATGCTTCCTGAGCGATATCTTCTGCCTCTTGTGTGTTGCTAAGCATCCTGTAACACACTTGGTACAAGCGATGCTGAAATAAAGTTACAATTTCTTCGAATGCATCCTGGTTACCCTTCAATACTTCATTTATTCGTTTATTGACCAGATTATCCAATGAGTTTCATCCTCCGCTCTATGCGGCTGTCTCTTCTATACGTTCGTAGGTGTCGACAGGTTTCATTTTTTTCATTTATTTTATTTTACCAGAAAATGAGAAGCATTTCTCTTATTATCAACGAATGTGAATTGGCTATATAAGTTGAACGAAAGATCATCGGCCCATTTATACTTGAATAGTTGAAACAAACGCGTCAAACAAGCATATGTAGAATCAACAAAAGTGTAAAACTTAAATTCAACTTATATAGTTTCATAATCTATGTTTATTATCGTCACTTTAGATTTGAATATAAAAAAACCCATCTAAATAGTAGACAGGTAATTTGTTCATAGCAATTTATAGAAGTTTTTCACCGAATAATGAACCCATCAGTCTAACCGCGACATCCCCAGTCTTATTCTTCACATCAAGGGTCGGGTTTACTTCAACGAATTCAACTGACGTAATCATTCCGCAGTCTTCAAGCATTTCCATAGCAAGATGACTTTCCCTATAATTAATGCCACCAGGTACTGGCGTTCCAACTCCTGGCGCGTAGATTGGATCTAGTCCATCAAGATCGAGCGATAGATGAACGCCATCCACATCCCGTGAACGTAAATAAGCAATCACATTTTCTATTACAGTAGTCATACCATCCCGATCAATTTCATGCATTGTAAATACTTTAATTCCCTTTTCCTTGATCAATTCACGCTCCCCCGGATCGACAGAACGCGCTCCGATGATTACAACGTTTTCAGGCTTCACTTTCTGTCCATCTCGATATAAATTGACGAGACTTTCATGCCCAAGACCGATACTAACTGCTAGTGGCATTCCATGAATATTCCCGGATGGAGATGTCTCTGCGGTATTCAAATCTGCATGTGCATCGTACCAGATGACGCCAAGGTTTTTATATTTATCTGCAAGTCCTGCAAGCGTTCCAATTGCGATGCTATGGTCTCCACCTAGAACAAGTGGGAACCTACCTCTTTCCACAACTTCAGCAACTTTCTTTGCAAGGTCTGTATTCGCTTGAATGACTTCATCTAAATTCTTCAGGTTCGAATCGCCATGTTGCCCTCTCGACGACATATCTACTCGGATATCGCCCTCATCTATCACTTGATGACCGATTGCTTCAATCCTTTCTACTGCTCCCGCATAACGAATTGCACTTGGCCCCATATCCACGCCACGGCGACTTTGCCCGAGATCGAGCGGTACACCAATAATTGAAATGTTTAAATTGTCCATAGAATGCTGCCTCCCTTTACAATGCTTCTATTGTAAGTCTTCATAGGGGTTTGGCTCAACTCGACAACTATTCGAATATTTATTCATCATTCGCTAGTCCTCTTATAAAATACTTATAATCTGCAAGCCGCACTGGTTTATAATCGCTCACTATATTGCCACGGAATATTTCACTTTAAAATAGAAAAAATCCTTTTCATATTTTAGAAAAGGATTTAGTCGAAGTATTATAACTAACATGGATTGGTAAAGGTAAAACATAAAATGGCTGGGGTAGCTGGATTCGAACCAACGAGTAACGGAGTCAAAGTCCGTTGCCTTACCACTTGGCTATACCCCAAAGTTATTATATCAAGGTAATTTTAACGGGAATTGCGAATTACTATCCTAGTTTTAACGAATTTTGTGATTTAATACGCTTTGCGTAAATTTCCAAGTAATTTATTTTCATTACTATATATTGAATTTAAGGTAATCTATTTTCAATACTACGTATTGAATTAAGGTAATCTATTTTCAATACTACGTATTGAATTAAGGTAATCTATTTTCAATACTACGTATTGAAAAAGATTTATTGGTGACCCCTACGGGATTCGAACCCGTGATACCGCCGTGAAAGGGCGGTGTCTTAACCGCTTGACCAAGGGGCCTTGTTAGAATTTCGATAAGCAATACATTACTCTGCATTAGCTTTATTCAGCTGATTTAAATAAAAATAGCCATTAAGCTTAAAAATAATAATGGTGGTGGGGGACGGATTCGAACCGCCGAACCCGGAGGGAGCGGATTTACAGTCCGCCGCGTTTAGCCACTTCGCTACCCCACCATGTTAAAATAATGATAACCATTTTCTAAATGCTTCGCATGTCGAAAAATTTTTAATCAGCTATGCATCTCTTCATCAGCCACATTCGCTCAATCAGTTATGTACCTTAGTCGAAGTTCCGTTGCTTCCTCGACCTACTTTGTTTGCTTCCCCCCATTTCCAAAGGAGGTTGCATTAGTGATTTTCTGGAGCTTCCAACCGGATTCGAACCGGTGACCTCTTCCTTACCATGGAAGCACTCTACCTACTGAGCTATAGAAGCAGTATGGCTCCGCAGGTAGGACTCGAACCTACGACCGATCGGTTAACAGCCGATTGCTCTACCACTGAGCTACTGCGGAATAATAGTTATTTCTACGTCAATATCATTCATGACAAATTCCATTATAACAAGAATAAAATATTTTTCAACACATTTCAAAAATTTTGTTACCTGGCAACGACTTTTACATAATATCACATCGTCTGCATATCAGTCAATCCTCTTTCATAAAGTACAGTAGATAGGGTACGAGGAGGACATTAATTGCAAAAAAAACATTATATCATCGTCTTTATTTGCTGTGGGATCTTCTTACTCATTCCTCCGTTCCCCGGCCAAACGTCATTTATTTCCGTCTTCCGTGTGACTGAGGATCCGGCTGTGATTGTACGTGGTACAAGCGGATCGGCACTGACCGTCAATATTTCCTTTGGTGATGTCGAAGTGGAAGAATGGATAAACGAATTGAACATGCCTTATCCCCTTATTTTTGTGGACATGGATTGGGCAGAGCGCTTTCCGGATACGATAAAGCTTATTAATGAAAAGAATATTCCCGTCGGACTTCTTGGATATGAGGGAAAGGCCTATGAGCAAAATATGCCTTTATTCATGGACCAACTCAAGAGGTTCGAAAACTTATTTGGCATGAAACCGCTTTGGTTCCGTACAACGGATGAAGTATTCCCTCATTACTTGCAAATGATACTTTGGGATGCAGAAGTCAATGCACTTGGCTCTTCTGTCAGCTGGAAAGGGAGTGATCCACCACCCCTCAAGGAAGGTGAAATCATCTCTATCCCACAGCATCGTGGTAATCACATCGTCTTTGCCGAGTTAAAAAAACTGTATGATAGTCGAACATTTATAACCGTTGAAGATATGCTATTCGGAACAAAGGTGAAAACAAAAAAATTACCCAAGTAATCAAAAAACAGCACAGTCCGCCATCTCTGGCGGCTATGCTGTTTTTCTATTTTGCCTTCGAAGCTTTCAATGCTTTCTTACGTTGCTCCAACTTTTCCACATCTTCATCCGATTGCTTATTATACTTTGGAAGCAGTAAAATTTGGTAAGAATTCACTGCAAGAAGCGGGAATAATAGAATTGTCACCCATTCATCGATATTACCGGAACTTACCATCAACGCTGGCAACCATTCAAGCGTTGTAATGACAATCATGAAGAATAAAGCCGAAACAAGCGTATGCTTTTTCGTCCATTTGGCTTTTAAATAAGCTGTGAGGACGGAGACTATAATGAGCGACGCAAGCAATGTAAGGTAAAGCAAAGTCCGTCCAGTGTCATCTGACGTTAACCGGAATCTGAAGAAAATAAGGTCAAACAGGACAACGGTTATGATTAACAATTGGACCCAATTCCATAGAGTAAGCGTCTTGAAAAGATTCACACCAAACTGATGGACCGTTAAGTATGCGAAAAAACCCATTTGTGCCACAACACTCATTGTGAAGCCAAGAAAAACCATCCATAGTAGTGCAATTATAAACTGCCATACGTCACCATTCTCTAGGTATGGAGAGAAAAATTCCCAGCGAATAATCAATCCCATAACCGCTGTAACAATTCCTCCGATAAGTAGTGCATTCAAAAAAAATTTAACCCAATTTCGTATTGTCACAATCCTAATCCTCCGTTTTAGATTACTTCCAACAGTGTAACAACGTTTTAGTGAAAAATCTATTTCATTGGACGTTTAATGCATACTTTGCTCGATATTGTGAACAATAAATGAAAATACTGATGGAAGGGAATTTGATTCCATGAAAAAGAAATTCTTTCACTTACTGTTAATCTCCTTTCTTTTAACTGGATGCGGGTCACAGCAATCCGCACCAACATACGACGAAATGAAGAAAATGATGACCGATACACTACAGACGGAAGATGGAAAAAAGGCATTCCGTCAAATGCTAGCTGACCCCAGCTTTCGGGAATTACTCATTTTGGAAAAGCCCGAAGTAAAAAAATCGATTGAAGATACGCTATTATCCAAGGAAGGTGAAGCCTTTTGGAAGAAGACCTTCGATGACCCTAAGTTCACCGAAACAATCGCAAAAAGCATGAAGAAACAACAACAGGATGTAATGAAAGAGTTAATGAAGGATTCTTCATTCCAAAAAGAATTGGAGGACTTTTTCGGTCAACCCGATATGCACAAACAATTAGAAACGGTCATGCAGTCAGGGAACATGAAAAAACATCTTGAAAAAGTTGTAGAAGAAACCATCAATAGTCCTTTGCTACAAACAAAGTGGCAAAAACTTATTTTAACTGCCGGTGAACCGAAAGAGGCTACTGCGGGCGCAAAGAAAGAAAGTCAAAAGCCCCCGAAAGACAAGAATAGCGGAGGGGGCCAATAGCCTTCTCCGCTTTTCTTTATCAATCATTTCACTGTCTTTTTCACGATATTCTTTGCGATATCCATATATATTTGTCCGATCGGATGATCTACAGCATAGACAGACGGCGCAAAATCTTCCTCGTTCCAATCAGGTTGACCAAGTGGAATCTGTCCAAGTAATTCGGTTCGTAGTTCCTCAGCAAGCTTCACCCCGCCGCCTTGACCGAAAACAAATTCTCGTTCACCAGTCGCTTTCGATTCGAACCAAGACATGTTTTCAATAACGCCAAGTAACGCATGGTCCGTCTGTAATGCCATCGCCCCAGCACGAGCTGCAACAAAAGCAGCTGTCGGGTGTGGTGTTGTAACCACAATCTCTTTCGATGTAGGAATCATTTGATGGATATCAAGTGCGACATCACCAGTTCCCGGTGGTAAGTCAAGAAAAAGAAAATCGAGATCTCCCCACTCTACATCACGGAAAAACTGGTCTAACGCTTTTCCAAGCATTGGACCACGCCAAACGACAGGGGCATTATCTTCAACAAAGAAGCCCATTGAAATGACCTTTACACCCAAACGCTCAACCGGAATGATACGATCATTTCGGATTATCGGTAATTCCGTTACACCCATCATATCCGGCACACTAAAACCATAAATATCTGCATCAATTAGACCTACTTTTTTACCTAGACGCGCTAGTGCAACTGCCAAATTGACAGAAACTGTTGATTTACCGACACCGCCCTTACCAGATGCAATCGAAATAAATTCGACATCATTTAAAGGTGACAGAAGATCCTGTGCTTCAGACTCTGTCGCCTTTCCTCTGAATTGTTCAAGTGTTTCTTTCGACAACTCTTCAAAACGGATGCCAACAGACTCTGCGCCTGCCTGTTTCAATATTTCGACAACCTGTGTCTGAAGCGCCATCTGTTCCGCCGTATTAACTTTGGCGATTGCCACTTTCACGCTCACATGCTTTTTTTCTTCTTTAATCGAGACTTGAGTGATTCCACCCGTCTCTGCAAGCATTTTATGTAAAAATGGATCCTTCAACTGACCTACTAATTCACGTACTTTTTGCTCATTAATCAATGTAGACACTCCTTGGAGGTTTATTCATTCACCTCCAAGTATATCATAGTCCACACCCTTCAACGCTTGCAGGCACCTTCATTTTTCCTCCGCTTGATGAAAATCGATAATCCCCTCCAGAATCGCATCAGCAAGCTTATCTTGGTAGCTAGGATCAGTTAACAGGGCACGTTCCTCCGCATTGGATATAAAACCTGTTTCAACAAGAACAGCTGGCATCGGTACTTTCTTCAATAGATAAACGCCTTTAATCGCCATCGCCTCTCGCTCCGTATTTTTCAAGCTCCCCCGGAAAGACTCTTGTATTGCCTTTGCCAAAATTTCACCGTCAGGATGCCCCTCAGGATGATAAAACACTTGGGAGCCACGCCATCTCTGTTCCGGTATTGCGTTGACATGAACACTAATGAACATCTCCGGACTTTCATTGACCGCAATGCTTTCCCTTAATTTCAAGTCGGCAAGTTTTCGCTCGCGAGTCGTCAGAAACTTTTCCTCAGGGGCATGTTCCGCCAGAGCATCACCATCTTTCATCCGCGTCATGACAACAGTTGCCCCTTTCTTTTCGAGACGTTTCGCCAACTTGTGAGAAATACTTAGTGTAATATCACGTTCTACAACATCACCAAACGAAGCTCCTCCGTCGAGTCCTCCGTGACCAGGATCAATGACAATTTTAACTCCCCCCAGCACCTCAGGCATGAAAAAATTCCTTTCTGCTGCTTTCACACCATATAAGAAGACACCGAGCGAACAAACAAAAAGGATGCAGACCACTACCCAACGCTTCATATCGACACCGCCTTTTTACTTTACTATACGCAAGGAATAGGAGAGTTATGTCCCACATGAAATCGGAATAATAATCGAAAACGTCCCGGCGAAGCTAAACAACACTCACACACCTTCATCCCACTTCACAAATCAAAAAAGGAACCACCAAAGGTCCCTTTCTCGATCAATCATTCAGTTTCGCCTTCCCATTCAAGTATACCACCTACCATATTCGCAACGTCATATCCTTTCTCAGTTAGAAACGCCGTAGCGCGACCGCTACGGGCACCTGAGCGACAAATGAGTATATAGGACTTCGACACGTCAAGCTCACTTATTCGCGCCGGTATATCTCCAAGAGGGATATGGATTGCACCAGGAATCGTTCCTGCCGCTACTTCATCCGCCTCCCGCACATCAACCACGTGAAGTTGCTCACCTTTTTCTATTAAATTCTGTACTTCAATCGTTGTGATTTCCTTCATTACAAAATCCTCCTTACATTTTTCCTATTCTATAATTTAACACAAGAAAGCCCTCTTCCGATATGGAAAAGGGCTTTTCGAATCGTATACTTAACGTTTTGAGAACTGTGGTGCGCGACGTGCGCCTTTAAGTCCTGGTTTTTTACGTTCTTTCATTCTTGGGTCACGTGTAAGGAACCCAGCTGATTTAAGAGCCGGACGGAAATCAGGATCTACATGAAGTAGTGCACGTGCAACGCCGTGACGGATTGCGCCTGCTTGTCCTGTGAAACCTCCACCGTTAACGTTAACATGGATGTCGTAGCTTCCAAGAGTTTCTGTCGTAACGAGTGGTTGTTTAATAACTTCGCGAAGTGTTTCATATGGTACGTAGTCTTCTACGTCACGGTTGTTGATGACGATTGTGCCATCTCCAGGAACGAGACGTACACGAGCTACTGAACTTTTACGACGGCCAGTGCCGAGATATTGTACTTGTGCCAAAGGTGTTTCCTCCTCTAAAAATTATCCGCGAAGCTCGTATGCTTCCGGTTTTTGTGCTTCATGCGGATGTTCCGCACCAGCGTATACGTGAAGTTTCTTGAATGTTTGACGACCTAAAGGACCTTTTGGAAGCATTCCTTTGACTGCAAGCTCAAGCATTTTCGTTGGGAAATTTGTACGCATTTCAAGCGCTGTACGTTGCTTGATACCACCAGTATATCCCGAGTGGCGATAATAGATTTTGTCTTTCAATTTGTTACCTGTAAGTTCGATTTTCTCAGCGTTGATGATGATCACATGATCACCTGTGTCAACGTGTGGTGTGAATGTCGGTTTATGTTTGCCGCGCAGAAGTGATGCAACTTCAGTAGCAAGACGACCAAGCGTCTTCCCTTCAGCGTCGACAACAAACCATTCACGTTCTACTTCGTGACTTTTAGCCATGAATGTTGTACGCATGTTTGTATCCTCCTAAATTGAAATCAATCTATTCCGTTTTCTCTATCCCTAAACACAATTAACCTTCCGGGGCTTTTTTGTGGGGTTATTGAAATACCATTACCCATCTTATACTGAATCTCACAATAAGTCAAGCGGCCTTCGTAAAAACACCAGGAAAAGTTGCCTCAGTCATTATAGGTCACACTATCCAAGTACAAACCGTGTGACGGCGCAGTTTTACCCGCCTCTTTCCGATCGCATGATTCGAGTATGCGCTTGACGTCCGCAGGGGTGTTCCAACCTTTGCCAACTGCCAGCAGCGTGCCCGCAATGGTCCGGACCATATTATACAAGAATCCGTCTCCTTCGATTGTCATGATCAGTAAATCACCCTGTTCTTCAAGCGTCAGCTGCCTAATTGTCCGAACTTTATTGGACGTGGCGGTTTTGGATGAACAGAAACTTGTGAAATCATGTGTCCCTAAAAAATGGACAGTCGCTTCCTTCATTCTTTGCACATCCGGATGCCATTTACCAAGATGAACCGAATAATTACGCTCGAACGGACTATGAACTTCGCTATACGACCATTTATAGATATACGTTTTACCAGTAGCGGAATAACGCGCATGGAATTTTTCATCAATAAATTCTACTCCAACAATCCGGATGTCCATAGGCAATAAAACGTTCAATGCCGTTTGCCATCGATCTAAAGGTAATGTAAGTGGTGTATCGAAATGGATGACCTGTCCATTCGCATGAACCCCAGCATCCGTTCGTCCACTTGCGACCGAATGGATTTTCTTGTCCTTATGTATTTTCACGAGCGCTTTGTCAATCTCAGACTGCACTGTCCGCATGCTTGGTTGCGACTGATACCCCGCAAAATTCGTTCCATCATAAGCTACGACCGCTTTCACACGTGTCATTTGCATTTAGATCCACCTCCTATCCCCTCAGCAGCAAGAGAATGGCAACAAGGACAACGAACAACGCCATAACCATTGTATCGCGCCAGTGCCATTTCAACTGCCGATACCTCGTCCGCCCTTCGCCTCCGCGATAGCCACGGACTTCCATAGCGACTGCAAGGTCCTCAGCACGCTTAAAAGCACTAACGAACAGCGGAACAAGTAAAGGTATAACCGCACGGATCCGTTGCTTAATGGAGCCCGTACTAATGTCAGAACCCCTCGCCAATTGCGCCTTCACTATTTTATCTGTTTCATCCATCAATGTCGGGATAAATCGAAGGGAAATCGACATCATCAGCGCCAACTCATGAACCGGTAGTTTAAATCGTTTGAACGGACCCAGCAAATCCTCCATGCCATCCGTTATAGAAATTGGAGAAGTAGTCAATGTCAACACTGAAGTCATCAGGACAAGGACAAGAAAACGGATTGAAATGAATATCCCTTGCCTCAATCCCTCTTCATACACTTTGATAAATTTCCACTCAAACAGCAACACGCCTCCTTTCGTGAAAAAGAGGTGCATAAGCAAGGTGAAAATAATCAAGAAAAGGATTGGCTTTAGTCCATTGATTAGGAAATATAAGCGAATCCGCGAACTAAAAATCACCAGAAGTGTAAATCCTACTAATATCGCGTAAGTCATAGCAGTATTTGCAAGGAATACCGCAATAATGAAAAGGAAAACAAAAGATAACTTTGCACGAGGATCTAGCCTATGAACAAACGAATTACCCGGAATATAGCGACCAAATATCATCTTTTCTAACATTATCGGTCACCTACTTCTGTAGCAGCATGCGCAATCGCCTTCGCAAGCTGTTCTTCCGTCAATGCCAAACCTGGTAAAGCACGTCCAATCATCTTCTCAATATCACGTTGGAACTTTACTGAACGAGGCAGACCAAGTCTATAGGATGATAATTTCTCTTCATTCCCAAACACTTCCTCTGGTGTTCCAGACATGACCGAACTTCCATCATGCATCACAACAACATTATCCGCATAACGGGCAGCATCTTCCATACTATGTGTAACGAGGATAGTCGTCAGATTTTCTTCGATGTGGAGTTGGTGAAAAAGTTCCATAATCTCTTTCCGCCCACGCGGATCTAGACCTGCAGTTGGCTCGTCCAAAACAAGTACAGATGGTTTGAACGCAAGGACACCTGCTATGGCGACACGACGCATCTGGCCCCCAGACAAATCGAATGGTGACTTTAACGCGACATCCGCTGGCAACCCTAGCAATCCAATCAATTCATGCGCGCGCCTCCTTGACTCCTCTTCGGATACACCAAAGTTCATCGGACCGAACATAATGTCTTTTTCTACAGTTTCCTCGAAAAGTTGATGTTCAGGGAATTGAAAGACAATCCCAACATGTCGTCGAATAGCCTTCAACCCTTTTGTCTTCGTACCCGCAGAAATCTTTGCATCCCCAATTTGCACAACACCCTCTGAAGGCTTAAGTAGGCCGTTTAAATGCATAAGAAGTGTGGATTTACCTGAACCTGTATGACCAATGATTGCCGTATAAGAGCCGGAATGAATCGTCACATCCACAGCCTGTAATGCCCTTTTTTCAAAAGGAGTATCTTTTCCATACAAATAGCCTACTTGCTGAAGTGAGATGTCCATAACTCATTCACCAACTCTTCTTCCGTCATATGCTCACCTTCAAGCTCCATCCCAAACTTCCGCAACAATCCCGATACTCTCAAAGCGAATGGTAAATTCAATCCGATGGTCTTGAGTTCTACCCCACGTAAAAATATCTCTTTAGGTGTACCAACTGCCAACACCTGTCCTTTATTCATGACGATGATTCGATTCGCAAGTAATGCTTCTTCCAGGTCATGCGTAATCGAAATAACCGTTAGCCCTTTTTTACACCTTAAATTCTCGACCACACGAATAACTTCGTCACGCCCTTGGGGATCAAGCATAGAAGTCGCTTCATCCATTATTAGAAGCCTTGGATGAAGTGCCAAGGCCCCCGCTATCGCAACTCGTTGCTTCTGTCCGCCAGATAGATGATGTGGCTCATGATCAAGAAAGTCACTCATATTCACCTGAGCAAGTGAATCATAGACCCGATGTAGCATCTCTTCAAATGGAACTCCATTATTCTCCAATGCGAATGCAACATCATCCTGGACTGTCGAACCGACAAACTGGTTATCAGGATTTTGAAAAACGATCCCCATTTGAGATCGTTTTTCCCATAAATTATCTTCCGTCAGTTTTTCAATAAAGATATTGACATCGCCTTCATCAGGAAAAAGTAGTCCTATCATCAATTTCGCAAGGGTTGACTTACCTGAACCGTTATGACCAACAATCGCTATCCATTCACCATCGTGCAAAGTAAACGACACGCCATCGACAGCTCTCTTTGATTCCTCATCCCCGACACGATATGAATAACTCACATTATCCATCGAAAGAATTTCCTTCATCACCTATCACCTCCGGCTACATTAGCATTATGTATACTACTAAGGATCCCTTGCAAATTGACAAGGAATCCCGATTTTAAATAAAAAAAGCGCGCACCTCATTCGAAGAAATGCGCTGAAATCTATGACTGATACCGGATGCTCAATCCGGCACAGCGAATGAGGTACGTAGAGCTAGACCAGGCGATAAAGAAATACCGATGATCGTAACACTCTGCTTTTAAAGTTGTCGTATAAATCATAGTATAAAAAGGGTACGGCTAAGCGTATGCCAGACGCACCTCTCCTTTAAAGAATTAAACGAGTTCGATTACGACGACAGGTGCACCGTCACCGCGACGAGGTCCCATTTTCATAATGCGTGTATATCCACCTTGACGCTCTGTATAGCGTGGAGCTACATTATCAAAAAGTTTTTGAATAGCAAAGATTTTAGTCTCATTGCCTTCTTCGTCCGTTACCATAACAAGTTCACGACGGATAAATTGTGCAACTTGACGACGTGCATGCAAGTCTCCACGTTTACCAAGTGTAATCATTTTCTCGACAACAGAACGTAGTTCTTTTGCACGCGCTTCAGTTGTTTGAATACGCTCATGTACGATAAGGTCTGTCGCTAAGTCGCGAAGCATCGCTTTACGTTGTGAGCTTGTACGTCCAAGTTTTCTGTATCCCATAGAAGTTTACCTCCTTTAATCTATAAAATTGCTCAATCGTCAGTGCGTAACTCAAGGCTAAGCTCATCTAATTTCGCTTTTACTTCTTCAAGTGACTTACGTCCAAGATTTCGTACTTTCATCATTTCGTCCTCTGTTTTGCTAGCAAGTTCCAGGACTGTATTGATGCCTGCACGTTTTAGGCAGTTATAAGACCTAACAGAAAGATCAAGTTCCTCAATCGTCATCTCAAGAACTTTTTCTTTCTTGTCCTCTTCTTTTTCCACCATGATTTCTGCAGTTTGCGCTTCATCTGTCATTCCGACAAATATGTTCAGATGTTCCGTCAGGATTTTTGCCCCGAGAGAAACAGCTTCTTTAGGACCTATGCTGCCATCTGTCCAAATATCAAGTGTCAACTTATCAAAGTTCGTCATTTGACCAACCCGAGTATTCTCCACTTGGAAGTTAACCCGTGAAACCGGAGTGTAAATAGAATCGATCGGAATAACGCCAATTGCAAGATCATCACGTTTGTTCTGATCAGAAGGTGCATATCCTCGTCCACGTACAGCATACAAACGCATGCGTAAATGTCCGTTTTTACCAAGAGTCGCGATATGAAGTTTCGGATTCAACACTTCTACGTCACTATCATGTGTAATGTCCGCAGCTGTGATTGTACCCTCACCTTTCACATCTATCTCAATGACTTTCTCTTCATCCGAATAGATTTTAAGAGCTAGTTTCTTCACGTTCAAAATAATTGTCGCAACGTCTTCGACGACGCCTTCAATTGTTGAGAACTCATGAAGTACACCATCAATTTGTATAGATGTTACTGCAGCTCCAGGCAATGAGGAAAGAAGAATGCGACGTAAGGAATTACCTAAAGTATTTCCATAACCACGCTCAAGCGGTTCGATAATAAATTTACCAAACTTTAAATCTTCACTGATCATAACTGCTTCAATCTTTGGTTTCTCAATTTCGATCATATAATTACCCTCCTTCAAAACGTCAAATATATAGGCAGTTCCATATTGAAATCAATTTTCACAGACGAAAATTTGCAATCGCATAATTCATTATTGACATTAATTGTGATTCTCAATCAAATGGAGAACAAGCCATTATACACGACGACGTTTTGGCGGGCGGCATCCGTTATGCGGAACCGGTGTAACATCTCTGATTGCAGTAACCTCAAGACCAGTAGCCTGTAGTGAACGAATTGCTGCTTCACGTCCAGCACCTGGACCTTTAACAGTAACTTCCAATGTTTTCAAGCCATGCTCCATAGAAGTTTTTGCAGCTGCCTCAGCTGCCATTTGAGCAGCAAAAGGTGTTGATTTTTTAGAGCCTCTGAAGCCTAGTGCACCTGCACTTGACCAAGATAATGCGTTCCCTTGCATGTCAGTGATCGTTACGATTGTATTGTTGAACGTCGAACGGATATGTGCAATACCGGATTCAATATTCTTTTTTACACGACGTTTACGAGTTTGTTGTTTACGTGCCATGTTAAGAAGATACCTCCTTTACCTATTATTTTTTCTTGTTCGCAACTGTCCGTTTAGGACCCTTACGAGTACGCGCGTTGTTTTTCGTGTTTTGACCGCGAACAGGCAAACCACGACGGTGACGAATACCACGGAAGCTACCTATTTCCATCAAACGTTTGATGTTAAGAGAAGTTTCACGACGAAGGTCACCTTCAACTTTCAATCCGTCAATTTCTTCACGAATTTTATCAAGTTCAGCATCGGTTAAATCACGAACACGTGCTTCTTCAGATACTCCAGCTGCCGCCAATACTTTTTGAGCAGTTGTTTTTCCGATTCCAAAAATGTAAGTTAATGAAATTACAACGCGCTTATCGCGCGGAACGTCTACACCAGCAATACGTGCCATATAGATTGTGCACCTCCTTCTGAATTAGCCTTGTCTTTGTTTATGTTTTGGATTTTCACAAATTACCATTACTCGGCCGCGTCTGCGAATAATTTTACATTTTTCACAGATCGGTTTTACAGATGGCCTTACTTTCATCTTACCCAACCTCCTTCAATATTCCGGAGTGCAAAAGTTTATTTAAAACGGTATGTGATACGACCACGAGTCAAATCATAAGGCGAAAGTTCCATTGTCACTTTGTCGCCAGGTAGAATACGAATAAAGTGCATACGGATCTTGCCAGATACATGCGCAAGTATTGTATGACCGTTTTCCAACTCCACTTTGAACATCGCATTTGGCAACGTTTCAACTACGGTTCCTTCAACTTCAATTACATCGTCTTTCGCCATCAATCCTGTCTCCCTTCTATATCCAATAAAGGTTCTCACCATCGAGCAGCATCAGTCGCCTTTAAAGCTTCCTTCAACATATGTCCGGATTGCATGAGTGATGTTCGAAAGACGTCTGTCACATTCCGTTTCCCGCAAGCTAGTCTCCGACTTGTTGTTGTGGAAAATCGCATCAGAATGGACACGACCGTCCGGATTGCCGTGGATGAGTTCCTAGTAGCGTTATACAGTTCTTTCCACGAAGTCCATTATACCCGCCTAAGCGGAAAAATGCATTTAGTATGATTTAGAACTTTACACCCGTTTGAAACTCCGACCAGTTCTTATACCGGGCATCATATGCTTTTGCATCTCGTTAAAACAATCTTGCAATGCAGGACTTATTATCTGTGTTCGGAAAAAATTATTATTCGTTATTTTGTAGAATAACGTCTAACTCTTTGAAAACAACATCGATGTTCTGTTGCCCATTGATGTTTGATAGCGCACCCTTAACTTCGTAATATGCTAGAAGTGGTGCTGTTTGATTCATATTTACTTCCAGACGATTCGTAACAGTTTCCGGATTGTCATCCGCTCGTTGATAAAGTTCTCCGCCATCTTTATCACATTTGTCTTCAACCTTTGATGGGTTGAATTGAAGATGATAAGATGTACCGCATATTTTACATATTCGGCGGCCAGTTAGCCTTGCGATAAGCTCTTCCTTCTCAACTTGAATATTGAGTACACGCTCAATATTCCTTCCCATGTCAGACAATAGTTCATCAAGCGCTTCCGCTTGTGGTACTGTACGTGGGAAACCGTCAAGGAGAAAGCCTTTATCACAATCGGATTTGCTTAAACGTTCACGCACGATTCCGATTGTCACTTCATCAGGGACAAGAGCTCCCTGATCCATGAACGATTTTGCTTTGACTCCAAGTTCCGTGCCTTCTTGGATAGCAGCACGGAACATATCGCCTGTAGAAATATGAGGGATTTCGTATTTTTCGACAATTTTGTCCGCCTGTGTGCCTTTTCCAGCCCCAGGAAGACCCATTAATACGATGTTCATACGTATTGCCCTCCTTCATATTCACTTTATAAGGGAAGTTCCCCTCACAAAGTTTATTTCATAAACCCTTTGTAATGCCTTTTCACAAGTTGCGATTCTAGCTGTTTCATCGTTTCAAGGGCAACCCCGACCACGATGAGTAAGCTCGTTCCTCCGATTTGTGCAGCATCTGGAAGACTTGCAAAACTGATGAAAAATATTGGCATGACTGCAACGACAGCAAGGAATATCGAGCCGACAAATGTCAGTCTATACAAAGTGCTAGTAAGATAATTTTGCGTGTTTTGTCCTGGACGAATACCTGGAATATACGCGCCTTGTTTTTTCAAGTTGTCCGCCATGTTCTCCGGATTCACCTGAATGAATGCGTAGAAATAAGTGAACGCAATGATGAGTACTACATACAAGATCATACCTATGGGATTAGTTTGGTCGAAAATTGTTTGAATCCAATTCGTTACACTATTCGTCCCAAAAAGCGGAGCAATGTATTTTGGTGTCATAAAAAATGCTGAAGCAAAGATTACCGGGATAACCCCTGCAGCATTAAGTTTCAATGGTAAATGTGTCTGTTGACCAGAAGTAGTTTGACCACGTCCTGAGACACGTTTCGCATATTGGATCGGAATCTTTCGCAGTGCTTCTTGCACATAGATAACTCCGACAGTTATCGCAATAATCACAAGGAGTAAAAGAGCCATTATTGCCAGTCTAATAAACAATTCGCTGCCTGCACCTTGGATTTGAGTTGCGTAAAGTTGGTTGACTGCATTTGGGATCGCCGCGACAATTCCAGCGAAAATGATGATCGAAATACCATTTCCAACACCTTTTGCCGTAATCTGCTCACCGAGCCATAAGAGAAATGCAGTTCCTGCCGTCAATACGATCGCGATGACCACATATGTTGAAACACCTTCGCTAATTATCAGCTTACCATCATACATCCGGTTAAAACCGAAGGACATGGCAATAGCTTGAATAAACGCTAGGATTATTGTGAAATACCTTGTAAACTGTGCAAGCTTTCGTCTTCCGACTTCCCCTTGCTTCGCCCACTCCGTGAACTTTGGTACAACATCCATCTGCAATAATTGCACGATAATGGATGCAGTAATGTACGGCATTATCCCCATCGCCAAGATGGAGAAGTTGGCAAGAGCGCCTCCGCCAAAGACATTCATTAAACCGATTAAGTTATTATCAGATTGCTGTAAAGCAGTTGCATCAACGTTTGGAACTGGAATAAATGTTCCGAGTCGAAAAACGACGAGAATAACCAATGTATAAAATATTTTAGACCTTATATCCTTAACGCGCATAAAATTCGCGATTGTCTGAAACATTAAACCACCTCGGTCTGTCCGCCCGCTTTCTCGATAGCTTCTTTAGCCGAAGCAGAGAATTTGTGAGCTTTGACAGTGATCTTTTTCTCAAGAGTTCCATTACCAAGAATCTTAATTCCAGATTTTGCGTTGCTCACGATACCTGTTTCAATTAATAGTTCAGGTGATACTTCCGTGCCTTCATCAAAACGATTAAGTGTTTCAAGGTTCACAATTGCATAGTCTTTACGATTAATGTTCGTAAATCCACGTTTAGGTAAACGTTGGAATAATGGAATTTGTCCACCCTCAAAGCCTAGACGTACGCCTCCGCCTGAACGTGAATTTTGACCATTATGACCTCTACCTGAAGTTTTACCAGAACCTGAACCGGTTCCCCGTCCAACACGTTTGCGTTTTTTACGAGAACCTTCAGCTGGCTTCATATCGTGTAATTTCATCTCATTGGCACCTCCTTATTCAAAAAATCAAAATTATTGTTCCTTGACTGTAACTAGGTGGTCCACTTTATTAATCATGCCGCGAATTGCAACATTATCTTGGTGTTCGACCATTTGATTCAATTTACGTAATCCAAGTGCTTCAACTGTTTTGCGTTGTACCGGCTTTGCGCCGATTACACTTTTAGTAAGGGTAATTTCAAGTTTATTCGCCATTGTGATTCCCCCCTTAACCTAAGAGTTCTTCTACGGTTTTTCCACGCAATTTCGCAACATCTTCTGCGCGTTTCAATTGCTTCAATCCTTCGACTGTTGCACGAACCATGTTAATTGGCGTGCTTGAACCTAGGGATTTTGAAAGGATATCCGTGATGCCTGCAAGTTCAAGTACCGCACGGACAGGTCCTCCAGCGATAACTCCTGTACCAGGTGCTGCAGGTTTGATAAGAATTTGTCCTGCACCAAAGTGTCCAAGTACTTGGTGCGGAGTGGTTCCTTTGACCATTGGTACAACGATCAAATTTTTCTTCGCATCTTCGATGGCTTTACGAATCGCATCCGGAACTTCTTGTGCTTTACCAGTACCGAAACCGACACGTCCATTTTTGTCTCCGACAACGACGAGAGCAGTGAAACGGAAACGACGTCCGCCTTTCACAACTTTAGCAACGCGGTTAATCGTAACTACGCGTTCTTCGAATTCACTTTTATTCTGATCATTACGACGCATGAAATGTGTCCCTCCTTCTTAATTAAAATTCCAGACCGTTTTCACGTGCTGCGTCCGCAAGAGCTTTCACACGGCCGTGAAATAGGTAACCGCCACGGTCAAAAACAACCGCTTTAACGTCCTTTTCAACAGCTTTCTTTGCGATTAGCTCGCCAACTTTTGCCGCTGCTGCAGCATCTGCTTTTGATTCAGATCCGAACTCTTTGTCCATTGTAGAAGCACTTACAATCGTTACTGCGTTTACATCATCAATCAATTGTGCATAGATATGCTTGTTTGAACGGAAGACGTTTAGACGTGGACGTGCTGCAGTCCCGCTAATTTTTCTACGTACACGACCATGGCGCTTTTTGCGGACAACGTTCTTATCTTGTTTCGTAATCATCGTGGTCACTCCTTCCGGATGCCTTAAGCGGCATTATTTACCAGTTTTACCTTCTTTACGACGTACTTGTTCACCTTGATAGCGAATCCCTTTGCCTTTATACGGCTCTGGTGGACGTACTTGTCTAATGTTCGATGCAAGAGCGCCTACGCGTTCTTTATTGATACCGCGGACAATAATTTTCGTGTTCGCAGGAACTTCAACTTCAATTCCCTCTTCCGGTGTAAATTCAACCGGATGAGAATAACCTACGTTCAATACCAGTTTCTTACCTTGAAGTTGCGCACGGTAACCTACCCCAACAAGTTCAAGTGTACGTTCGAAACCTTGTGAAACGCCTGTCACCATATTATCGAGAAGTGAACGTGTCGTTCCGTGTATAGAACGATGTTGTTTGGATTCAGAAGGGCGGATCAATGTGATCACGTTGCCTTCTTGCTCGATTTTAATATCCGTGTTAAATGTGTTTGTAAGTTCGCCTTTTGGCCCTTTTACAGTGACGAAGTTATTATCAGATAATGTTACCGTCACGTTTGCAGGTACCTCAATCGGCTTTTTGCCAATACGGGACATTCAATTGCACCTCCATTCATTTGTTACGAATTACCAGACGTAAGCTACTACTTCTCCGCCTACTTGTTTTGCACGTGCTTCTTTGTCTGTAAGTACGCCATTTGATGTAGAAACGAGGGCGATACCAAGACCATTCAAAACTTTAGGAACTTCGCTTGTTTTAGCATAAACACGAAGACCTGGTTTTGAGATACGTTTAAGACCAGTAATAACACGTTCGTTATTTTGACCATATTTAAGGAAAATGCGGATGATACCTTGTTTGCTATCCTCAACATATTCAACATCGCGTACAAAACCTTCACGTTTCAAGATTTCTGCGATTTCTTTTTTCATGTTTGAAGCAGGTACTTCCAACTTTTCGTGACGAACCATATTGGCGTTACGAATGCGTGTAAGCATGTCTGCGATTGGATCACTCATTGTCATTACATTTACCTCCTTCCCAAATTTAGGGGTTTACCAGCTGGCTTTTTTGACGCCAGGAATTTGTCCCTTATATGCTAACTCGCGGAAACAAATACGGCAAAGCTTGAATTTACGGTATACAGAATGCGGACGACCACAACGCTCACAGCGTGTATATGCCTGCACTTGGAATTTTGGTGTACGCTTTTGTTTAGCGATCATTGATTTTTTAGCCACGTTTACGCCTCCCTCTTATTTACTTCTGGAACGGCATGCCGAACTGCGTTAATAACTCACGTGCTTCTTCATCGGAGTTTGCAGTCGTAACGATGACGATATCCATACCGCGTATTTTAGAAACTTTATCGTAGTCTATTTCAGGAAAAATAAGTTGCTCTTTTACGCCGAGCGTATAGTTTCCACGACCGTCGAATGCTTTCTTTGAAACACCACGGAAGTCACGTACACGAGGTAATGAAACCGAGATTAACTTATCAAGAAATTCATACATACGCTCACCGCGTAGTGTAACTTTCGTTCCGATAGGCATACCTTCACGTAGACGGAATCCCGCGATCGATTTCTTCGCTTTAGTGACGACTGGCTTTTGACCAGAAATGATTGTCAAGTCTTCCACTGCCGCATCAAGTGCCTTCGTGTTTTGAACAGCATCACCAACACCCATGTTAATGACGATTTTATCCACTTTTGGCACTTGCATTACTGATGTATATTCGAACTTGCTCATGAGAGCAGGCGTGACTTCGTTTTTAAATTTTTCTTTAAAACGGCTCATCTGTTGGACCTCCTTTCAATTGTTACTTATTTATCCAGTAGTTCACCGGATTTTTTAGCAACACGAACTTTTTTGCCATCTTCAATCTTGTATCCTACGCGAGTTGGCTCGCCTGTCTTAGGATCAATCATCATGACGTTTGATACATGGATAGCTGCCTCTAAGCTAATGATTCCACCTTGAGGATTTTCCTGATTAGGTTTCGTATGTTTCTTGACGATGTTAACACCTTCAACAAGCACACGATCTTTTTTAGGGAAAGCAGCTAGAATCACACCAGTTTTACCTTTATCTTTTCCTGTGATTATCTTAACTTTGTCACCTTTTTTTACATGCATTCTGTCGCACCTCCTTGATTGGCACTGTCATGTGAATTAAAGAACTTCTGGTGCGAGTGAAACGATTTTCATGAAGTTGCTGTCACGAAGCTCTCGAGCAACTGGTCCAAAAATACGTGTTCCACGTGGACTCTTATCGTCACGGATGATAACACATGCGTTTTCATCAAATGTAATATAAGAACCGTCTTTACGACGCATACCGCTTTTCGTACGAACGATAACAGCTTTCACTACTTCGCCCTTCTTAACAACGCCACCTGGTGTTGCTTTCTTCACTGTACAAACAACTACATCACCGATATTAGCAACCTTGCGGCCTGTACCGCCTAGTACTTTGATTGTAAGAACTTCACGAGCGCCTGAATTGTCGGCGACTTTCATACGACTTTCCTGTTGAATCATTGAGGCTACCTCCTCCCGGATATCTATCTCCGAACGTTATTAGATGATGACGGCTTTCTCGACGACTTCAAGTAGGCGGAAACGTTTTGTTGCTGATAATGGACGTGTTTCCATAATACGAACAACATCACCGATTTTCGCTTCATTCAATTCATCATGGGCCTTAAACTTTTTAGAGTACTTTACACGTTTACCGTATAAAGAGTGCTTCTTTTGTGTTTCTATCATTACAGTAACTGTTTTATCCATTTTGTCGGACACAACACGGCCTGTGTACACCTTGCGCTGATTACGCTCAGTCATGGCTGCAACCTCCTTCATCAGTTATTTGCACTGATTTCTCTTTGACGTATTACAGTTTTCATGCGCGCAATCGATTTACGTACTTCACGGATGCGTGCAGTGTTTTCTAATTGACCTGTCGCTAATTGGAAGCGAAGGTTGAAAAGCTCTTCTTTCAGTGATTTCACTTTTTGCTCAATCTCTGCAGTTGTCAAGTCACGGATTTCTTTAGCTTTCATTAGATTCACCACCAATTTCTTCACGTTTTACAAACTTACTTTTGATAGGAAGTTTGTGAGATGCGAGGCGAAGGGCTTCACGTGCAACCTCTTCCGACACACCTGCGATTTCAAACATAACTCTGCCAGGCTTAACAACTGCTACCCAGCCTTCTACAGCACCTTTACCGGAACCCATCCGTACTTCAAGAGGCTTTTTTGTATATGGTTTGTGTGGGAAAATGTTGATCCACACTTTGCCGCCACGTTTCATATAACGTGTCATTGCGATACGTGCAGATTCGATTTGACGGTTTGTAATCCAAGATGATTCAAGGGCCTGTAGACCGAATTCACCGAACTGAACTGTTGCTCCGCCTTTAGTAGCACCGCGCATTTTACCACGGAATACTCGACGATATTTAACGCGTTTAGGGATTAACATATTAGTTGCCTCCTTCCTCAGAGTTCTTCTTCTTCACTGGAAGGACTTCTCCACGGTAAATCCATACTTTAACGCCAAGCTTACCGAATGTGGTATCTGCTTCTGCGTGTGCATAATCAATATCTGCACGTAGTGTATGGAGAGGGACAGTACCTTCACTGTAATGTTCCGAACGAGCGATGTCTGCACCGCCAAGACGTCCTGAAACCTGTGTTTTGATTCCTTTTGCGCCAGAGCGAATCGTACGTTGAATTGCTTGCTTCTGTGCACGACGGTAAGAAACGCGGCTTTCAAGTTGACGCGCGATTGATTCTGCAACTAATTTCGCGTCAAGATCTGCACGTTTGATTTCGATAATGTTGATGTGAACCCGCTTGCCAGTGATGTCATTCAGTTGCTTCCGAAGTACTTCGACTTCAGTACCACCTTTACCGATCACCATACCTGGCTTCGCAGTGTGAATAGTAACGTTAACACGTTTTGCAGCGCGTTCGATTTCTACTTTAGAAACAGATGCTTCTACAAGACGTTTTTCGATGAATTCACGGATTTTTAGATCTTCGTGCAAGAGAGTCGCATAGTCTTTTTCTGCATACCATTTCGACTCCCAGTCACGGATGATACCGACCCGTAAACCGTTAGGATGTACTTTTTGACCCACGAATTATCCCTCCTTCTTTTCTGATACCACTACAGTGATGTGGCTTGTACGCTTGTTGATCGCACTCGCACGTCCCTGTGCACGTGGACGGAAACGTTTCATCGTCGGACCTTCGTCTACGAATACTTCGTTTACGATTAGATTCTCGATATCCATTTCGTAGTTATGTTCAGCATTTGCAATCGCTGAGTTCAAAACTTTTTCCACAACCGGAGATGCCGCTTTCGGCGTCAGGCGTAGAATCGCGACAGCTTCACCGATTTTCTTGCCTCGGATAAGATCAACGACCATACGGACTTTGCGAGGAGCAATACGGACTGTGCGGGCAGTAGCTTTTGCTTGTTGCATCAGATTAACCTCCTCTCAAATTAACGTCTTGTTTTCTTATCGTCGGCACCATGACCTCTGTACGTACGTGTCGGTGCAAATTCACCTAGTTTGTGTCCTACCATGTCTTCTGTTACGTAGACAGGTACGTGTTTACGTCCGTCGTAGACAGCAATTGTCATTCCGATGAATGACGGGAAAATTGTTGAACGGCGTGACCATGTCTTAATTACCATTTTCTTCTCAGAATCCTTTTGAGCTTCTACCTTTTTAATAAGGTGATCATCTACAAAAGGTCCTTTTTTCAAGCTGCGGCCCATGTTGGAACCTCCCTCCGTGTTAATACTACGGCCCAATCATTGAACCGCAGTGCACTCAGATTATTTTTTACGACGACGAACGATAAGTTTGTCGGATTTGTTGTTCTTCTTACGTGTTTTGTAACCAAGTGTTGGTTTACCCCAAGGAGTAACTGGAGATTTCATACCAATACCTGTACGTCCTTCACCACCACCATGTGGGTGATCGTTAGGGTTCATTACAGAACCACGTACTGTAGGGCGTTTACCCATCCAGCGTGAACGTCCTGCTTTACCAATGTTGATAAGTTCATGTTGTTCATTACCAACTTGACCAATTGTAGCACGGCAAGTTTCAAGAATCATGCGGACTTCTCCAGATTGAAGACGTACAAGAACGTACTTGCCTTCACGACCTAGTAATTGTGCAGATGTTCCTGCAGAACGTACAAGTTGGCCGCCTTTTCCTGGTTTCAATTCGATGTTGTGAATTGTTGTACCCATTGGAATATTTTCTAATGGTAGAGTGTTACCCACTTTAATATCTGCTTCTGGACCTGACATAATCGTCATTCCAACTTGCAAACTTTTCGGTGCGAGGATGTAACGCTTCTCCCCATCTACGTAATTAATTAGTGCGATGTTCGCTGAACGGTTTGGATCGTATTCGATCGTAGCAACGCGTCCTGGAATGTCATCTTTCCGGCGTTGGAAATCGATGACACGGTATTGGCGTTTATGACCTCCACCTTGGTGACGAACTGTAATCCTACCAGTGTTGTTACGGCCGCCTTTCCGCTTAAGCGGTGCAAGCAATGATTTTTCCGGCTTACTAGCTGTAATCTCGGCAAAATCAGATGTTGTCATGTTACGACGTCCGTTGGAGGTAGGTTTGTATTTCTTAATCGCCATTTGTGTTCCCTCCTTTGTGTAATTGACTAACTAAATTTGTTTTGATTATACTTCGAAAAGTTCGATGTCTTTTGAGTCAGCAGTCAATGTAACAATCGCTTTACGGCGTTTGTTTGTGTAGCCTGCATGTTTACCCATACGTTTGAACTTACCTTTGTAGTTCTGTACGTTGACTTTTTCGACTTTCACTCCGAAGACTTCTTCAATAGCTTGTTTAACATGCGTTTTGTTAGCGCGTGTGTCAACTTCGAAAGTATATTTCTTGAATTCCATTTGTTCAGAAGAACGCTCGGTAATGACCGGACGTTTTAAAATATCACGTGCTTCCATTAACCAAGCACCTCCTCTATTTTTTGAACTGCAGCTTTTGTCATGACCAATTTATCGTGACCGATAAGATCAAGAACATTGATGCCAGTTGCTGTAACTACGCTAATACCAGGTATGTTACGTGCGGACAATGCCACAGTTTCATCGAGGTCAGCAGTTACAATCAATGCTTTTTTGTTGATTGAAAGGTCTGAAAGAACTTTCATGAAATCTTTTGTTTTAGGCGCATCGAATGTAAGTCCTTCAAGAACGATTAAACTTTCTTCACGCACTTTCGTAGAAAGAGCTGAAAGAAGAGCCAATCTACGGACTTTTTTCGGAAGTTTGTAAGTATAGCTTCTTGGTGTTGGACCGAAGACTACACCACCTCCACGCCATTGTGGTGAACGGATTGACCCTTGACGAGCACGACCTGTTCCTTTTTGACGCCAAGGTTTACGTCCGCCACCTGCAACTTCTGAACGATTTTTGACTTTGTGATTACCTTGACGCAATGAAGCACGTTGTTGAACCAATGCTTCGAACAAGACAGCTTCATTTGGTACAATCCCGAAAATCGCATCGTTAAGTTCGATGTCGCCAACAGAAGTTCCTGTTTGGTTTAGTACGGATACTTTAGGCATTATTGTTTCCTCCTTCCTTTAGTGGTCAGTTCCCTTTGATAGCGCTTCTCACTTGAAGAAGTGATTTGCGAGATCCTGGAACGTTACCTTTTACAAGTAGCAAGTTGCGTTCTACGTCAACTCGTACAATTTCAAGGTTTTGTACTGTTACTGTTTTGCCACCCATACGTCCTGGCATTTTTTTACCTTTGAATACACGTTGTGCGTCCACCGAACCAATTGAACCTGGTGCGCGATGATGACGTGATCCGTGACTCATAGGTCCGCGTGAATATCCGTGACGCTTGATAACACCTTGGAACCCTTTACCTTTTGATGTACCTGTAATGTCGACAATATCGCCTTCAGCGAAAGTATCAACTTTGACTTCTTGACCAACTTCGTAGCCACTAACGTCTAATTCGCGGAATTCGCGAATGAAGCGCTTAGGTGCCGTATCAGCTTTTGCAACGTGCCCTTTTTCAGGTTTGTTAGCAAGCTTTTCGCGTTTATCTTCAAATCCGATTTGGATTGATTCATAGCCGTCCGTTTCTGTCGTCTTCTTTTGAAGAACAATATTTTGTCCAGCTTCAATCACAGTTACCGGGATAAGATCGCCGTTTTCAGCAAAAATTTGCGTCATCCCGACTTTTCTCCCTAAGATTCCTTTGGTCATTTGTCACACCTCCTGATTAATGTAAGTTTTATTCTCTATAGATTAAAGTTTGATTTCAATGTCTACGCCGGATGGTAAATCGAGTTTCATCAATGCATCAACAGTTTGTGGTGTTGGATTAACGATATCGATAAGACGTTTGTGTGTACGCATTTCGAACTGTTCGCGCGAATCTTTGTATTTATGTACCGCACGAAGAATCGTGTATACAGTTCTTTCAGTTGGAAGTGGTATCGGACCCGATACACTAGCACCCGAACGTTTTGCTGTTTCTACGATTTTTTCAGCTGACTGATCAAGAATTCTATGATCATATGCTTTTAAACGAATACGAATCTTTTGTTTTGCCATTATTTTCCCTCCCTCTCGCCTATTTTCTAGACATTCTCCACGGAAATTTCCCACACACATGCCATGGCAAAGCGGCCTGGTGTGTCGGCAACCTCCCGCTTCATAGCAGTCAAAGACCAACATTGAACATTATACATGATAAAAAAGAGTTCTGCAAGTCTTTTAGTGAAGTCTTTTTTCACGACTTTATTATTATAATTCTATTCATCATTTATTGCAACTCGCTATTAATTGTTGCAGTATTCAAGAAATAATAATTCGATTCCTATGCATCTGTGCGGGATTTTCTTCCCAAACAAAAAACCCGCCACAATGGACGGGTTTTTTAAAAAGCATTAAATTATTTAGTGATTGTTGCTACTACGCCAGCGCCTACAGTACGTCCACCCTCACGGATAGAGAACTTTGTACCTTCTTCAAGAGCGATTGGAGCAATTAGTTTTACTGTCATTTCGATGTTATCCCCAGGCATAACCATTTCTACGCCTTCTGGAAGTTCAATAACGCCAGTTACATCCGTTGTACGGAAGTAAAACTGTGGACGGTAGTTAGAGAAGAATGGAGTGTGACGTCCACCCTCTTCTTTTGATAGAACATAAACTTCAGAAGTAAATTCTGTATGAGGTATGATTGTACCTGGTTTAGCAAGAACTTGTCCACGTTGGATGTCTTCACGTGCTACACCACGAAGTAGTGCACCAATGTTATCGCCCGCTTCTGCATAATCAAGAAGTTTACGGAACATTTCTACACCTGTAACAGTTGTAGATTTTGGTTCTTCAATTATACCGATGATGTCAACAACATCTCCGACTTTAACTACTCCACGCTCAACGCGTCCAGTAGCAACTGTTCCACGACCCGTGATTGAGAAAACATCCTCAACTGGCATCATGAATGGTTTTTCTGTGTCACGTGGTGGTGTTGGGATATATTCATCAACAGCCTTCATAAGCTCCATGATTTTATCTTCCCATGCTTCTTCACCTTCAAGTGCTTTAAGAGCGGATCCTTTGATGACAGGAATATCGTCGCCAGGGAAGTCGTACTCCGAAAGAAGATCGCGAATTTCCATTTCAACTAGTTCAAGAAGCTCTTCATCATCAACCATGTCACATTTGTTCATGAAAACAACTAGATGAGGAACACCAACTTGACGTGAAAGAAGGATATGCTCGCGTGTTTGTGGCATTGGGCCGTCAGCTGCAGAAACAACTAGAATCCCGCCGTCCATTTGTGCTGCACCAGTAATCATGTTTTTTACATAGTCAGCGTGACCTGGGCAATCAACGTGTGCATAGTGACGTGTTTCAGTTTCGTACTCGACGTGAGACGTGTTGATTGTGATACCACGCTCTTTTTCTTCAGGTGCGTTATCAACGTCAGCGTAAGATGCTGCTGTTCCACCTAGTCTTTTTGCAAGAACTGTTGCGATTGCAGCAGTTAGTGTAGTTTTACCATGGTCAACGTGGCCGATTGTTCCAACGTTAGCATGTTGCTTGGAGCGGTCGAATTTTTCTTTTCCCATAATGGAAATCCTCCTTAAAATATCAAAGTTTTTTAGTTTATAGTGACAGATGTTGAAGAGGGCCCCCTTCAATCACCTATATCTTACAATTTTTTTACGTTAGAAACAAGGATGAATTACAGTTATTCACCTTTATTTTTCTTGATAATTTCTTCTGCAACAGATTTCGGCACTTCTTCATAGTGATCGAATGACATTGAGAAGACACCGCGTCCTTGTGTGTTAGAACGGAGTGAAGTTGCGTATCCAAACATCTGAGCAAGAGGAACCATAGAGCGAACAACTTGCGCGTTACCGCGCGCGTCCATTCCCTCAACGCGGCCGCGTCGGGAAGTGATGTCACCCATGATGTCTCCCATATACTCTTCAGGAATAATAACTTCTACTTTCATCATTGGCTCAAGTAGAACCGGGTTAACTTTTGATACAGCGTTTTTCAATGCCATTGATGCAGCAATTTTAAACGCCATCTCATTGGAGTCGACATCATGATAAGAACCGTCGAATAGACGCGCTTTAATGTCGATCAAAGGATAACCAGCAATTACACCATTATTAAGTGAATCACGGATACCCGCTTCTACTGCTGGAATGTATTCACGTGGAACTGATCCACCGACAACGTTGTTAATGAATTCGAATCCTTTTCCTTCTTCATTAGGAGAGAATTCGATCCAAACGTGACCAAACTGTCCACGTCCACCGGATTGACGCACAAACTTGCCTTCAACTTCCGCTGAAGCACGGAATGTTTCACGGTAAGATACTTGTGGTGCTCCGACGTTAGCTTCAACGTTGAATTCACGGCGCATACGGTCTACAAGAACATCAAGATGTAATTCACCCATACCAGCGATGATTACTTCTCCTGTTTCTTGGTCTGTATGTGCACGGAATGTCGGGTCTTCCTCTTGAAGCTTAGCAAGAGCCATACCCATCTTATCTTGGTCCGCTTTTGTTTTCGGTTCAACAGAAAGTGAAATTACTGGTTCCGGGAAGTCCATTGACTCAAGAACTATCAGTGAACCAGCCTCACAAAGTGTGTCACCAGTTCCTGTATCTTTAAGTCCGACCGCAGCAGCAATTTCCCCTGAATGTACTTCAGAAATTTCTTCACGAGAGTTCGCATGCATTTGTAGAATACGTCCTACGCGTTCACGCTTACCTTTTGAAGAGTTTTGTACGTATGATCCTGATTGAAGAACACCAGAATACACACGGAAGAATGTTAATTTACCTACATAAGGATCCGTCATAACTTTGAATGCAAGTGCCGAGAACGGCTCGCTGTCGTCAGAGTGACGCTCAATCTCCTCATCAGTATCAGGATCTGTCCCTTTCATAGCCGGGATATCAAGTGGTGATGGAAGGTAGTCGATAACAGCATCAAGAACAAGTTGTACACCTTTGTTCTTGAAAGCAGTTCCACATACAACCGGGTAGAATTCAACAGCCAATGTTGCATTACGAATAGCCTTTTTGATTTCTGCGTTTGTAATTTCTTCTTCATCTAAGAACTTATTCATAAGGGCTTCATCGAATTCAGCAACCGCTTCAATTAGCTTTTCACGGTATTCTTCAGCTTGCTCACGATATTCTTCTGGAATTTCTCTTATTTCAGCGTTTAAACCTGTATCATCTTCGTAGAAAACTGCATTCATTTCAACTAAATCAATAATAGCTGCAAAAGTATCTTCTGCGCCAATCGGTAATTGAATTGGATGTGCATTTGCTCCGAGACGCTCAACAAGTGTACCTACTGAATAAAGGAAATCCGCACCCGTTTTGTCCATTTTGTTAACGAACACTAGACGTGGAACGCCATAGTTTGTTGCTTGACGCCAAACCGTTTCTGTTTGTGGCTCAACGCCCGATTGAGCGTCAAGTACCGTTACAGCTCCATCAAGAACACGAAGTGAACGTTCAACTTCAACAGTGAAGTCTACGTGACCTGGAGTATCAATGATGTTGACACGGTGTTCTTTCCATTCAGCTGTTGTTGCAGCTGAAGTGATTGTAATCCCGCGTTCTTGCTCTTGTTCCATCCAGTCCATTTGAGATGCACCTTCGTGCGTTTCTCCGATTTTGTGGATTTTACCAGTGTAATAAAGAATCCGTTCAGTCGTTGTCGTTTTACCGGCATCGATGTGGGCCATGATTCCAATATTACGCGTATTCTCTAAGGAGAACTTTCTAGCCATTCTGTATATCTCCTTCCATTTCGGATTAGAGTCTTAGCGAATTGTTCAATCCTACCAGCGATAGTGAGCGAATGCTTTGTTGGCTTCAGCCATTTTATGCATTTCTTCGCGACGTTTCACAGATGCTCCAGTGTTGTTAGATGCATCAAGGATTTCATTCGCAAGACGTTCTTCCATTGTTTTCTCACCGCGTGTGCGTGAGTAGTTTACAAGGTAACGAAGTCCAAGAGTTGTACGACGATCTGGGCGTACTTCAACTGGAACTTGATAGTTTGCTCCACCTACACGACGTGCTTTAACTTCAAGTACTGGCATAACATTAGTAAGAGCAGCTTCAAATACTTCAACTGGATCCTTGCCAGAACGTTCTTTTACAAGTTCGAACGCACCATAGAGGATTTTTTGGGATGTACCTTTTTTGCCGTCAAGCATCATTTTATTGATGAGACGTGAGACGAGTTTCGAATTATAAATCGGATCCGGAAGTACGTCACGTTTTGCAACAGGGCCTTTACGTGGCATGTTGTTTTCCTCCTTTCGAGATTAAGTTTTTAAGCGGTCTGTGCTTAAATAACAGGTTTTTAGCATTAGTTTTTCTTAGCTTTAGGTTTTTTTGCTCCGTATTTTGAACGACTTTGCATACGGCCAGTAACACCAGCTGTATCAAGTGCTCCACGAACAACATGGTAACGCACACCAGGTAAATCTTTTACGCGTCCGCCGCGGATAAGAACGACACTATGCTCTTGAAGGTTGTGACCTTCACCAGGAATGTACGCATTGACTTCCATCGAGTTCGTCAAACGAACACGTGCATATTTACGTAGCGCCGAGTTTGGTTTCTTCGGTGTCATTGTTCCAACACGTGTACAAACACCCCGTTTTTGTGATGAATTCACGTTTGTCATTGACTTTTTGAAGCTGTTATAGCTTTTTCCGAGTGCTGGTGCTTTAGATCCTTCCACTTTAGGCTTACGTGGTTTACGGACCAATTGGTTAATTGTAGGCATCGGTTTGTCCTCCCTTCATACTTGTTTTGTAAGACCACACATCCAGGTGGTTCATTTTTGGGGTAAAAACAAAGTCTTTGTGTTTTTTCACACAAAAACCATTATCCAGTAATCGCAACCACGGTTGTACCGACTTGAATGCCACATGCATTTCCGAGTTTCTGCATCGAATCGACATGCGTCACTTGGGTACCACGAAGTTCGGCTTCCTCTAGTACTAGGGCAATAAGACGTTCTTCTGCATCTTGTGCGATAATAACTTCTGTTACTATCCCTGCACGTATCGCTTTCACTGTCTGCTTTGTACCGATGATCGTCTTCACTGCCTTCTCAACTTTTTCATAAGACATTTTCATATCCTCCAAAGTATAGACATTCAACTATCAACCTTTTGTATATTATCATCTGTCAAGAATTTTGTCAACAGATAAAGAAAAAAACGGGGAGATCCTTTTCGAGTCCCCCCGTAATTCAAACCGCTTATTCTGCTGGTACTTTTTTAGCTAAAGTTTTCTCGCTATCTTGTTCCATAACGATATGACGGTAACGTTGCATCCCCGTTCCAGCAGGTACAAGTTTCCCGATAATAACGTTTTCTTTCAGACCAAGCAATTCGTCGGTTTTCCCTTTAATAGCTGCATCCGTCAAGACACGTGTTGTCTCCTGGAAGGAAGCTGCTGACAAGAAGGATTCCGTTTCGAGTGATGCTTTCGTAATCCCTAGAATAACAGGGCGACAAGTTGCTGGAAGTTTTCCAACTTTAAGCACTTTTGCATTCGCATCTGAGAATTGGTGAATATCAAGCAGTGATCCCGGTAGCAGTTCCGTGTCACCCGCTTCGATGACACGCACTTTGCGAAGCATTTGGCGAACCATTACTTCAACGTGCTTGTCACCAATTTCAACACCCTGCATACGGTAAACTTTTTGAACTTCTTTCAGGAGATATTCCTGGACTGTGACAACGTCTTTTACGACAATAAGTTCTTTCGGATCGATAGAACCTTCTGTAATAACTTCGCCTCGGTCAATCTTATCACCGACTTCGACTTTTAGACGGGCGTTGTACGGAGCAAGGTATTTACGTGTTTCCACATCACCTTGAATTGTAATCTCTTTTTGACCTTCGCGAATTTCATCAATTTCAGTGATTTCACCATTAATTTCCGAAATAACCGCTTGACCTTTTGGAATACGTGCTTCGAAGATTTCTTGAATACGTGGTAGACCTTGGGTAATGTCACTCCCTGCAACTCCGCCGGTATGGAACGTACGCATCGTAAGCTGTGTACCCGGTTCACCAATAGACTGTGCAGCGATGATTCCAACCGCTTCACCGACTTCAACTGTTTCACCTGTCGCCAAGTTAATGCCGTAACATTTTTTACATACTCCGTGCTTCGTATTACATGTGAATGCAGATCTGATTGTCACCTTTTGGAGACCGGCATCAAGGATTTTGCGCGCAGCATCCGCTGTAATCAATCCATCTTTTTCAAGAATCACTTCACCTGTTTCAGGGTGATAAATCGTTTTCTTCGTATGACGACCTTCGATACGTTCATCTAGACCCTCGATAATTTCTGTACCTTCTGCAAGCGAACCAATTTCCAATCCGCGATCTGTACCACAGTCATCTTCACGAACGATAACATCCTGTGCTACGTCAACAAGTCGACGTGTCAAGTAACCAGAGTCGGCCGTCTTAAGTGCCGTATCCGCAAGACCTTTACGCGCACCGTGTGTGGAGATAAAGTACTCGAGTACCGTCAATCCTTCACGGAATGATGACTTGATTGGAAGCTCGATGATACGTCCAGCCGGGTTGGCCATCAATCCGCGCATACCCGCAAGTTGCGTGAAGTTTGATGCGTTACCCCGTGCGCCCGAGTCACTCATCATGTAAATCGGGTTCGAGTGATCTAGGGATTCCATTAGCTTGCCTTGGATAACATCCTTCGCATTACTCCAGTAGGAAATAACACGATCATATCGCTCTTCTTCCGTAATAAGACCACGACGGAATTGTTGCAATACCTTATCTACTTTATCCTGTGCTTCTTGTAAGATCTCACCTTTGTTATGAAGGACTACGATATCTGAAATCCCGATCGTAATACCCGCACGTGTTGAATATTTAAATCCTAGGTTCTTCATACGGTCAAGCATTCGTGACGTTTCTGTAATATGGAAACGTTTAAAGATTTCCGCGATGATATCTCCAAGAATTCCTTTTTTAAACGGCGATATAAGTTCAGAGCCTGCAACATGCTTTTTCACGTCAACAGTTCCTGAAACGAAATACTTGTCAGGCGTTTCAACTTGTAAATTGAACGCCGTCGGCTCGTTAATATATGGAAATGATTCTGGAAGGATTTCGTTAAATATTATTTTCCCAACTGTAGTCAGAAGTAATTTGCTATTCTGCTCATCAGTAAATGTCGGGTTGTTCAAAGAACCTGCCTGAATACCGACCCGTGAATGGAGATGGGCGTGACCATTGTGGTAAGCAATAAGTGCTTCATCCGCATCACGGAACACTGCTCCTTCTCCTGTCGCACCTTCACGTTCCATTGTAAGGTAATAGTTACCTAAAACCATATCCTGGGAAGGGGTTACAACCGGTTTTCCATCTTTCGGATTCAAGATGTTTTGTGCAGCAAGCATAAGAAGACGTGCTTCCGCTTGCGCTTCTGCTGACAGTGGAACGTGGACGGCCATCTGGTCACCATCGAAGTCAGCGTTATAGGCTGTACATACTAGTGGATGCAATGTGATTGCGCGTCCTTCTACAAGGATAGGTTCAAACGCCTGGATGCCTAAACGGTGAAGTGTCGGTGCTCGGTTCAAAAGGACCGGATGCTCCTTGATGACATCTTCAAGAACGTCCCATACTTCCGAATGAAGTCGTTCGATTTTACGTTTAGCGCTTTTAATATTATGTGCAAGGTTCCGTTCAACGAGTTCCTTCATCACAAATGGTTTAAACAATTCAATCGCCATTTCTTTCGGCAGACCACACTGATACATTTTCAAGTTAGGCCCTACAACGATAACAGATCGACCTGAGTAGTCTACCCGTTTTCCAAGTAAGTTTTGACGGAAACGGCCTTGCTTCCCTTTCAACATATGGGAAAGGGATTTCAACGGACGGTTTCCTGGTCCAGTAACCGGACGGCCACGACGGCCATTATCAACAAGTGCATCGACAGCTTCTTGTAACATACGCTTCTCGTTTTGGACGATAATGCCGGGTGCTCCAAGGTCAAGAAGACGTTTTAGCCTATTATTCCGGTTAATAACCCTCCGGTACAAATCATTCAAGTCGGAAGTCGCGAAACGTCCGCCATCAAGCTGTACCATCGGACGTAATTCTGGTGGGATAACCGGCAACACTTCAAGAACCATCCACTCAGGTTTATTACCCGAATTACGGAACGATTCGACAACTTCAAGACGACGAATCGCACGCGTACGACGTTGTCCCTGAACCGTTTTCAATTCTTCTTTCAGGAATTCGGTCTCTTTATCGAGATCGATTGCCATCAAAAGACGTTCGATTGCCTCTGCACCCATGAGCGCTTGAAACTTAGATCCATATTTTTCACGATAAATACGGTATTCTCTCTCAGAAAGCAATTGCTTTCTTTCAAGTGGCGTATCCGCGGGATCCACAACTACATAAGATGCGAAATAGATAATTTCCTCCAAAGCGCGTGGGGTCATATCAAGGATGAGACCCATTCGGCTTGGAATACCTTTGAAATACCAAATATGCGTCACTGGAGCAGCAAGCTCAATATGACCCATACGTTCGCGACGAACTTTTTGACGTGTTACTTCCACTCCACAGCGGTCACAAACGACGCCTTTATAACGCACACGTTTATACTTTCCGCAATGACATTCCCAGTCTTTAGTAGGGCCGAAAATACGTTCACAGAACAAACCGTCTTTTTCTGGTTTTAATGTACGGTAGTTGATTGTTTCAGGCTTCTTGACTTCACCATAGGACCATGAACGAATCTTATCCGGTGATGCTAGGCCGATTTTCATATACTCAAAATTGTTTACATCTAGCAAGGAGCCTACCTCCCTTTAGTCTTATCGCTGCAATTGCCTTTTCCGAGCAAGCGCACACTATAACTACATATAGATAGATGGAGGACCGTGCGACTTCCTCCATCTCCACTTAGCCAATCAAACATGCTTAACCTTCTTTTATAAGATTTAAAGCGTCTGTCGGTTGCATATCATCATCTTCATCAAGATCACGTAACTCGATTTCTTTAAAATCAATTGAAAGCATCTTCACGTCTAACCCAAGGCTTTGGAGTTCCTTAATAAGAACTTTAAACGATTCCGGAACACCCGGTTGAGGAACACTTTCGCCTTTAACAATCGATTCATACGTTTTCACACGCCCCACAACGTCATCTGATTTTACGGTCAGAATTTCCTGTAACGTGTAAGCTGCACCATACGCTTCAAGCGCCCACACTTCCATCTCTCCGAAACGCTGTCCACCGAATTGAGCTTTACCTCCAAGTGGTTGCTGCGTAACAAGTGAGTATGGTCCTGTCGAACGTGCATGTAGCTTATCGTCAACCATGTGGGCAAGTTTAATCAGGTACATGACACCCACGGATACACGGTTGTCGAACGCCTCACCTGAACGTCCATCATATAAAACCGTTTTTCCGTCGCGATTCATGCCCGACTCTTCCATTGTATCCCAAACGTCTTCTTCGTTGGCACCATCAAATACAGGAGAGGCCATATGGATTCCAAGATTTCTAGAAGCCATTCCAAGATGCATTTCAAGAACCTGTCCGATGTTCATACGCGATGGTACACCGAGCGGGTTAAGCATGACATCAATTGGTGTTCCGTCAGGTAAATATGGCATATCAGATTCAGGTAAAATACGAGAAATAACCCCTTTATTACCGTGTCGTCCAGCCATTTTATCTCCGACAGAAATTTTTCGTTTTTGAACGATGTATGCACGAACCAATTGGTTTACACCTGGTGGCAACTCATCGCCGTCTTCACGATTAAAGACTTTCACATCAAGAACGATACCGCCTGCGCCATGAGGTACACGGAGTGATGTATCACGAACCTCACGTGCTTTTTCACCGAAAATCGCATGTAGAAGTCGTTCTTCTGCAGTCAGTTCAGTTACACCCTTTGGAGTTACTTTACCGACAAGAATATCACCATCACGAACTTCCGCTCCAACACGGATAATTCCACGATCATCTAGATTGCGTAGCGCATCTTCACCGACGTTTGGAATATCTCGTGTAATTTCTTCAGGCCCAAGCTTTGTATCTCTCGCTTCAGATTCGTATTCTTCAATATGAACCGAGGTGTATACATCATCTTTCACAAGACGTTCACTCATGATGATGGCATCCTCATAATTGTAACCGTCCCACGTCATGAATGCCGTGAGTACGTTTCGACCAAGTGCAAGTTCTCCCTGTTCCATTGAAGGGCCATCCGCCAGAATATCAAGTGGCTTCACACGGTCTCCTACGTTAACAATTGGACGTTGGTTATAACAAGTTCCTTGGTTTGAACGGATGAAATTATTAAGACGGTAGATCGTTAGGTCGCCTTTTACTTCCTTCTCATCAACAGTTTCAATACGACGAACGCGGATTTCTCTCGCTTCAACATGCTCTATAATTCCGTCAAACTTAGCGAGTACTGCCGCTCCAGAGTCACGTGCTGAAACGTGTTCCATTCCCGTTCCGACAAACGGAGCCTCCGGATTAAGAAGTGGAACTGCTTGACGTTGCATGTTCGCTCCCATAAGGGCACGGTTCGAGTCATCATTCTCAAGGAAAGGAATACATGCTGTTGCCGCAGAAACGACTTGCTTAGGTGAAACATCCATATAGTCTATCTGATCACGTTTAAAGACGGTGTTGTCCCCTTGGAAACGACCGACTACTCCTTCATTAACGAAAGAACCATCTTCAGACAGAATTGCATTCGCTTGTGCGACGACGTAGTTATCTTCCACATCTGCTGTCAAATAATCAATTTGAGTAGTAACACGGCCAGATATAGGATCTACTTTTCGATAGGGTGTTTCGATAAATCCAAACTTGTTCACTTTCGCAAATGACGAGAGTGAATTGATAAGACCAATATTCGGTCCCTCTGGTGTTTCAATCGGACACATGCGGCCGTAATGGGAGTAGTGAACGTCACGCACTTCCATTCCTGCACGTTCTCGCGTCAATCCACCGGGCCCAAGCGCAGATAACCTACGTTTATGCGTAAGTTCAGCAAGCGGGTTTGTTTGGTCCATGAATTGAGAAAGTTGCGAACTACCGAAGAACTCTTTGATTGACGCAATAACTGGACGGATATTTATCAGCTGTTGCGGCACAATAGACTGTGTATCATTAATGGACATACGCTCTTTAACAACACGTTCCATCCGGGAAAGCCCGATACGGAACTGATTTTGCAGAAGCTCGCCTACTGAGCGAAGGCGCCGATTGCCAAGGTGATCGATATCATCAGTGTTTCCTACCCCGTGAAGAAGGTTAAAGAAGTAACTGATTGAGGCAACGATATCCGCTGGCGTCACATGCTTAATTGAATCATCTACATATGCGTTCGAAATTACGTTAATCACTTGTTTTTCTTCGCTTTTCGGTGAATATATTTTAATGCACTGAATTGTAATGCTTTCGTCTAGAACGCCACTTGCGTGTGTGATTTCTTGGAAACCGATTCCTTTTTCCAAATGCGGAAGAAGACGGTCTAGTGTACGACGATCGATAAGTTGGTCTTTCTCCAGGAGTATTTCGCCTGTTTCAGGGTCGACGAGTGTCTCGGCAACAGTTTGATTGAACAAACGGTTTTGTACATGGAGCTTTTTATTCATCTTATAGCGTCCAACATTCGCTAAATCATACCTTTTCGCATCGAAAAAGCGAGAGAACAAGAGATTCTTCGCACTATCAAGCGTAGGGGGTTCACCCGGACGAAGACGTTCATAAATTTCAAGTAACGCCTTTTCAGAGCCTTCTGTATTATCTTTTTCAAGTGAATTACGAAGATATTCGTTATCACCAATCAAATCAATGATTTCTTGGTCGGACGAGAATCCGAGTGCACGAAGGAGTACTGTAACCGGTAACTTCCGTGTACGGTCTATCCGAACATGCACGACATCTTTCGCATCTGTTTCATATTCGAGCCAAGCACCACGGTTTGGAATGACAGTTGCGCCAAAACCACGTTTTCCATTTTTGTCTGTCTTGTCGCTGTAGTACACACTTGGAGAACGGACTAGTTGAGAAACGATAACCCTCTCCGCGCCGTTAATGATAAACGTACCATTTTCCGTCATAAGTGGGAAATCACCCATGAAAACGTCCTGTTCCTTCACTTCTTCAGTCTCTTTGTTGTGTAGACGTACTTTCACACGCAATGGTGCTGCATACGTTACATCACGCTCTTTCGATTCATCTTCAGGGTATTTTGGATCCCCTAGTTGATAATCGATGAACTCCAACGCAAGGTTTCCAGTGAAATCTTGAATCGGAGAAATATCGCGGAACATTTCCCTTAAGCCCTCTTCTAAGAACCACTCGTAAGATGCCGTCTGAATTTCAATCAGATTCGGCAGATCGAGTACTTCGCTGATCCGTGCGAAACTTCTACGCTGACGGTGTTGACCATACTGTACTAAATGACCTGTCAACTCTTTCACCCCTCATAAAACAATAATAGTTCTTTGCGAAATCACAAAAATAGTGTATGATATCGAAAAAACAAAAAGAAAACGAGTTCCGGCAAGAGCTCATTTTCGGTTTGACAATCCTTTATACAACGTCAGTATACCTTTAGTTTCCATTATTCATGCAAAAGGGCATACGACCGCACTATAATAATTTATGCATTTTACAACATTACCACACTGTCTCTCTCACGTCAAGACTTTTTGGGCTCTCAATATATAATACCCCTTCTTCTTAACGACTATCTCAACGCTTCCGAAAAGTTCTGTCAAACGGTCCATCGTTGAAGGTGCCCCTTGTTTCTTCTGAATGACAACCCACAGTTCGCCACCCTCTTCAAGTTTCGAAAATGCTCCCTGATAAAAATTGAATACCGTCTCTTTTCCTGCACGGATTGGCGGATTCGTCAAAATTGCAGCAAACCTGTTCCCCGTGACATTAGATAATGCATCGCTTGAATAAACCGTCACATTCGTAATGCGATTTTGCTGTGCATTATGCGTCGCAAGTGTAAGCGCCCGTTCGTTCACATCAATCATATGAACGCTCCGTTCTGGAAAAGATGCGGCAATAGATAAACCAATCGGGCCATAGCCACAACCGATATCAAGAATAGCCCCTACCGATTCGGGTAAACTAAAGGCTTCAGCAAGAAGTTGAGAACCAAAATCCACTTCACCTTTACTGAATACACCAGCATCTGTTTTGAACCTCAGGGTAACCCCACGTAGTGTCGCAGACCATTCTTTCGGACTACTTTTCACCTTCGGATCTTTCGAGTAATAATGTTCAGACATGCAAGTCCTCCCCCCGTATATAAAACAAAGGTAATCTAAGGTTGTCATATAGACTCTAGACAAAAAAATGGAGAAAAGCCCGTCGATTTCTGACGAGCTTTTCTCCATTATTTGAAAATTACTTAACTTCGATTCCAGCGCCAACTTCTTCAAGTTTCGCTTTCATTTCTTCTGCTTCTTCTTTAGTTACGCCCTCTTTAATTGCTTTTGGTGCGTTATCAACAACTTCTTTAGCTTCTTTCAAGCCAAGACCTGTGATTTCACGAACAGCTTTGATAACTTTGATTTTTTGATCTCCTGCAGATGTAAGGATTACATCAAATTCAGTTTGTTCAGCAGCTGCTTCTCCAGCACCAGCGCCAGCCATTGCCATAGGTGCAGCAGCAGTTACGCCAAACTCGTCTTCGATTGCCTTTACAAGGTCGTTAAGTTCAAGAACTGTCATTTCTTTAATTGCTTCAAGGATTTGTTCTTTAGTCATTAGTAGTTCCTCCTAAAATAATTGTTTTTGTCGGGTCTTAGCCCGCATTTTTTCGCTCAAGCCGCTTTATTAAGCACCTTGTTCTTCTTTTTGCTCCGCAACAGCTTTTGTTGCAAGCGCGAAGTTGCGCATTGGAGCTTGTAGTACGCTGAGAAGCATAGAAAGTAGACCTTCGCGAGATGGAAGTTCTGCCAATGCTTTGACGTCTGCTTCTGTCGCAATCGTTCCTTCGATGACACCAGCTTTAATTTCAAGTTTGTCGTTTTTCTTTGCAAAATCGTTAAGGATTTTAGCAGGAGCAACAACATCTTCGTTTGAGAATGCAATTGCATTCGGTCCTGTTAGGTATTCATTCAACCCTTCAAGTCCGGCAGCTTCAGCAGCACGGCGTGACATTGAGTTTTTGTAAACTTTAAAGTCAATACCTGCTTCACGAAGCTGTTTACGAAGTTCTGTAACTTGGCCAACAGTTAAACCGCGGTAATCTACAACAACAACCGAAGCCGCTGATTTCAATTTATCCGAAATTTCACCGACAACCGCTTTTTTAGCTTCTAACACTTTGCTCATTTTGACACCTCCTAAAAAATTTGGGGTCATTTATACCGATACGAAAAAGCCCTCAGGTCTATATAAAATAGACTCGAGGGCAGAAAAGTCGTCATCTTTTAAATTTAAAAGAGCGTCTTGTCCTCGGCAGGAATTTTAAGCGGCAAGCCGCTCCTACTGTCTACGGTACAAATGGTGCTATTCACAACAGAAGTCATCATATCAGAAGACTTGCCGTCAGTCAATATTATCTTTTGATATCTACGCTTGAAGGATCAACTTTAACAGAAGGACCCATTGTAGTCGTCAAATTAACAGACTTCATATATGTGCCTTTTGCTGATGCAGGTTTCGCTTTTAGAACTGTTTCGAAAACAGTCGCGAAGTTCTCTGCAAGTTTGTCATTGTCGAATGAAACTTTTCCGATTGGCGCGTGGATGATTCCACCCTTTTCCGCACGGTATTCAACTTTACCTGCTTTAATTTCTTCAATAGCTTTCGCTACGTCAAATGTCACTGTACCTGTTTTAGGGTTCGGCATAAGTCCTTTTGGCCCAAGAACACGACCAATTTTACCTACTTCACCCATCATGTCAGGAGTAGCTACGATTACATCAAAATCAAACCAACCTTGTTGAATTTTCGCAATATATTCCGCATCCCCTGCAAAGTCTGCACCTGCAGCTTCTGCTTCTTTAAGTTTTTCGCCTTTAGCGAAAACAAGAACACGTTGTGTTTTACCAGTACCGTTTGGAAGTACTACTGCCCCACGGATTTGTTGATCATTTTTTTTCGTATCGATTCCTAGACGGAATGCGACTTCGACCGTTGCATCGAAATTGACTGTGCTAGTCTTTTTCGCGAGCTCGATTGCTTCTTTCATATCGTACGCTTTCATTGGTTCAACTAGCTTGCTAGCTTCTGCGAGCTTTTTACCTCTTTTAGCCATTATAAATTTCCTCCTCGTTTGTGGTTTTAACGGATTGAACCTCCCACGAATAAGGGTTGCGTGCTCCTGAGAACAAGCGCAACCCCCACTACAAAGAACTACTGCCTTACGAGATCAAAATCAATCTTCAATCGTGATTCCCATACTGCGGGCAGTACCTTCAACCATTGCCATCGCCGCTTCTACTGATGCTGCGTTTAGGTCTTCCATCTTTTGTTCTGCAATTTCGCGAACTTTATCACGCTTTACAGTAGCAACTTTCTTTTTATTCGGCTCACCTGAACCTTTTTGAAGATTAGCTGCAACCTTCAGCAATACTGCTGCCGGTGGAGTTTTTGTAATGAATGTGAATGAACGGTCCTCGAATACAGAAATCACAACAGGAATAATTAGACCTGCTTGATCCGCTGTACGCGCATTAAATTCTTTACAGAATCCCATGATGTTCACACCTGCTTGTCCTAACGCCGGTCCAACTGGCGGAGCCGGATTTGCTTTCCCAGCAGGAATTTGCAATTTAACAACTTTAATAACTTTTTTAGCCACGAGACACACCTCCTTAAGTCCGTGATGTGGTAATAGGGTTGCCCCTCCCACTCAATATGTGCCTGCCGGCTTACGCCGGTAGATTTGGTTGATACGTTCAAACTATTCGTTTGTAGTCTGACCTTTGAAATGATACCACTATTACACACTACACGCAAGTAGCAATCGATTATAATTTTTCGATTTGTTCGAAGTCGAGCTCCATTTTCGTTTCCCGGCCGAACATATCCACCGATACTTTAATTTTGCCTTTATCTTCATCAATTTCTTCTACTTTACCTTGGAAGTGCGCAAATGGCCCTTCAAGTACTTGAACCATCTCACCCAGCGCAAAGTCAACTTCCATCTTACGTTCTTTCACACCCATTTGTTTGAGAATGAATTCGACTTCCTCAGGTAGTAATGGGGTCGGTTTCGCCCCACCGCCTGACGAACCAATAAACCCAGTTACCCCAGGTGTATTCCGTACGACATACCACGAATCGTCTGTCATGATAATTTCCACAAGTACATAGCCCGGAAACGTCTTTTTCATAACTACACGTTTTTTACCTTCTTTGAAATCCGTTTCTTCCTCTTCCGGAATAATGACACGGAAAATCTTATCTTGCATACCCATCGTTTCTACACGTTTTTCTAGATTAGCTTTCACCTTATTCTCATAACCAGAGTACGTATGAACGACATACCAATTTTTCTCCATTTCCATAGTGACGAGGACTGTACGTCCGTCCCTCCTTTTTCGTACAAAATGAAAAAACCCGTTCAACCTGTCAGACGGGATATTTCTCAAGGTGATTATTCATATTACTTAATTAAAACGCAAGATACCATTCCATTACCCGCGAAATGCCAAGGTCGACAAGTCCGAAATATACCGCCATGAAAGCGACTGTAGAAAGAACGACAATTGTGTATCGTGTCAATTCTTTACGTTTCGGCCAGCTGACTTTCCTCATCTCTGATCCGACAGCTTTTAAAAATCCGATTAACTTGTTCATTCTATCGTAACCCTCCGAACATAAAAGTGATATTTACTATCAGACTGATGTTTTATGCCGTCTGCTTGTGCACTGTATGTGTATTACAATGACTGCAAAATTTCTTAAGTGACAAACGTTCCGTCGGCTTATTACTCCGTGCTGGCACGGAATAGTTTCGTGATCCACATGTATTACAACTTAAAATAATCTTTTTAGACATTTCCTCATCCTATACGACCTTATAGTCTTCATAAAGAGTACCATCTAAAATTCATGGTGTCAATACGATGAAAACTTGTTATAAACGTACCGCATCGACTTGCATATAACGCTCAAGTTTTCGTTTTATCCGCTGAAGTGCATTATCGACCGATTTTACTTGTCTGTTTAGTTCCTCCGAAATTTCCTGATAGGATTGTCCCTCCAAATAAAGTGCCAATACTTGTTTTTCAAGGCCACTCAATACTTTGTTCATCTCTTCTTCCATCTGGATGAAGTCTTCTTTGTGAATCATGAGGTCCTCAGGGTCGTCAAGAATCGGTCCTGCGATTACATCGAGCAGTGTACGATCGGATTCTTCGTCAAAAACTGGCTTATCTAGCGAGACTGATGTATTAAGCGGAATGTGTTTTTGTCTTGTCGCAGTTTTAATAGCCGTAATAATCTGCCGTGTGATGCAAAGTTCCGCAAATGCTTTGAATGAACTCAATCTGTCCGCTTTAAAATCGCGGATTGCCTTGTATAGACCCACCATTCCTTCTTGAATGATATCTTCCCGGTCCCCACCGATTAAAAAGTAAGATCTTGCTTTCAGTCGGACAAATGATTGGTACTTTGTAATAAGAAAATTAAGCGCATCCGTGTTCCCCCGGTGGATGATTGCAATGATTTCTCCATCAGATAGCACAGTGAAATCCGATATGTCGCCTTCAACGTATATTTTCTTCACCAACTGGATCACCCCGGTTCGTTATTGCTATTATTAACCTAGTATACCTTATGGAAATTTTTTACGTCAACTATTCATTTCATTCCACGTCGCCACTTTTCAAATATTTCCGCAACTTCATCAGTTAAAGGGATCTTCGAAGACGGTCGCTGCTCCTGAATATTCTTCACTTTAGCAGCGATCGACTTATCAATTTCATCCATCTCAATCTGAAGTTCCCGAGCTGATTTTCGAAGAGCACCCTGCGCAAAAATAACCCATTGCTCCGTTAAATCCGACGTCGCCACATGAATCTGCACTCGACGTCCACCTAGCTCTGAGACAAGCTTTTCGATTCGCTCATCTGCCGTTTCGTTTTTCCGAGTAAAGAAGATTTCAACATCGTGATGACGCTTTCTCTTTTCAATTCCCGGTACAAGGTGCGCATCGAAGACGATAATGACACGCCAACCTGTATGCGCTTTGTACTCAGCCATTTTTTCAATCAGACGGTCACGTGCATCGGCAAGTCGTTCTTTTTTCATTTGACGCAATTCTTCCCATGCACCGATGACGTTATAGCCATCGACAAGGAGGGTATCTGTTCTCATTTGCCAGACTTATGTGGTTGTCGTATGCGCAACACCTCGTACATAAGGAGCGAGGCCGCCACAGACGCATTTAAAGATGTAACATGCCCAACCATCGGCAAATGATAAAGGAAATCGCATTTCACTTTCAAAATACGCGACATTCCCTTCCCCTCGCTTCCGATAATGATCGCAAGCGGCAGTGTCACATCCATCAGTCGATAATCGGTGGATTCGGACGCATCAGTACCTGCAATCCAGACACCGCGTTTCTTCAATTCCTCCACCGTTTGCGAGAGATTGTTCACACGTACAACAGGGACATGTTCTATCGCGCCTGTCGATGCTTTTGCGACGACTCCCGTCAATCCAACAGCTCGTCGTTTCGGAATAATGACCCCGTGGACACCTGTTGCATCAGCTGTCCGTAGTATAGATCCCAGATTATGTGGGTCTTCAAGTTCATCGAGGATGATAAAAAATGGATCTTCCCCACGCTCCTTAGCAATAGCAAACAGATCTTCAAGTTCCGCGTACTTATAAGCAGCGACCGACGCGATAATCCCTTGATGATTCATATCAAGCATGCCATCCAGTTTCTGCTTGGGAACTGCCTGAACAATTACCCCCGCTTCTCTCGCAAGTGATAATATTTCCCCAATACTTTTCTTATTAAGCCCCTCGGCCATCCAGATCTTGTTTAATTCCCTACCGGAACGCAAAGCCTCAACGATAGGATTTTTTCCACCAATCAATTCAGATTCGATTTCGATTTCAACTTCTGTCATTGTGTTCCCTCCCCCTTCGGCATTTCGATGAACCTGATTGATTCACGAATTAATTCATTCACACGTTCCGTTCTCCCCAGCAAATACAGGTAACCAATTACTGCTTCGAATCCTGAACTATAATTATATGTCAATACATCAGTATTCTTAGGGACGGAACCGGATTTCGCATTGCGACCACGTCTCATGACCGCTTCTTCCTCCTCTGTTAGGAATCCAGATTGCTGCATCATTTTCACAATGGCCGCTTGCGCTTTCGCTGAAACGTAGCGTGTAGCTTCCCTGTGCAGAATATTTGGTTTTACACGGCCTGAGCGCAATAGATGCTCACGTATCGCCTGTTCATATACCGCATCTCCCATATAAGCAAGCGCAAGGGCTTTCACTTGCTTGACATCTATATCACGTAAAGTATACACCTAGTCAACCTCTTTTCCAGCGTGTGCCTTGCGCTGTATCTTCTAGGATGATGCCTTTTTCTTTCAATTCATCACGAATTTCATCTGAACGATTAAACGCACGATTTCGACGTGCTTCTAGGCGTTCCTCGATGAGCGCATCAACGGCGGCGTCCAATAAGCCGGTTACGTCATCGAATGGCAATCCAAGTACACCCATCAAGTCTCCGAATGTCTTAATGAAATAATCAAGTACATCAGATTGTGTATTCTTCTCTACTAGATAGACGTTTGCAAGCTTCGTAAGTTCGAATATAGCGGCTAGGGCATTGGCAGTGTTGAAGTCGTCGTCCATCGCTTGTTCAAATGCAGCTTTCTGTTCATCTACCTTATGAAGCCAACTATCTTTCTGACCTCCAAGATCTGCGGATGTAGCAAGTCTGTGCTTCAAGTTGTTGTACGCTGTACGAATGCGTTCCAATCCATTCGCTGCACTTTCAACAAGATTTTGGGAGAAATTGATTGGATGTCTGTAATGGACAGACATCACGAAGAAACGAAGCACTTTTGGATCAATCTGTTTTTGGATATCGTGAACAAGAACAAAGTTGCCAAGAGATTTTGACATTTTTTCATTGTCGATATTAATATAGCCATTATGCATCCAATAATTCGCAAATGTCTTGCCTGTCATTGCTTCAGATTGTGCGATTTCGTTTTCGTGGTGTGGAAATGTAAGATCTTGCCCACCCGCATGGATATCAATCGTATCACCAAGATGCTCTCTTGCCATGACCGAACATTCGATATGCCAACCCGGACGTCCCGCTCCCCACGGGCTTTCCCATGAGATTTCTCCTTCTTTAGCTGCTTTCCAAAGAGCGAAGTCGAGTGCATTTTCTTTTTTTATGCCCTCTTCGATTCGTGCTCCAATTTTCAGTTCATCCGTCGATTGGTGTGACAACTTACCATAGCCCTCGAAATTACGCGTGCGATAGTAGACATCCCCTTGCGATTCGTACGCAAAACCTTTATCAATTAATACGCTTACGAAATCGACGATGTCACCAATATGTTCCGTCACACGTGGATGGACATCAGCCTTGTTGCAACCAAGTGCACCAACATCTTCATGGAAGGCGTTTATGAAACGCTCGGTCAGCTCACCAACCTCTTCCCCAAGCTCATTGGCCGCCTTGATAATCTTGTCATCAACATCTGTGAAATTCGAGACATACGTCACGTCAAAACCACGATACTCAAGATAACGCCTTACTGTGTCAAAAGCAATGACAGGACGCGCATTCCCGATATGAATGTAGTTATAGACAGTCGGTCCGCAGACGTACATCTTTACTTTCCCTTCCTCCATTGGAATGAAAGGCTCCTTCTTTCGTGTAAGCGTATTATAAATCTGAATCGTCATTATGCTTCTCCTCTCCGTGCGTTTCCAATTTTTCAATACGGTTCTTTAGTCGTTGAATTTCATTTCCAAGCCGGTTGCATGTATCTGAGACCGGATCCGGGAGATCTTGGTGGTCATGCCTTCCTTTTACTTTCACGCCATTCCTGATGACGACAGTACCCGGAATTCCTACTACAGTTGAATCAGGTGGTACATCTTTCAATACAACAGATCCTGCGCCAACTTTACTACCTTCCCCGATTGTAATCGAGCCTAGCACTTTCGCACCCGTGGCGACGAGCACATTGTCATGCAAAGTTGGGTGCCGTTTGCCTTTTTCTTTCCCCGTACCTCCAAGTGTAACACCTTGATAGATAGTGACATCATTGCCGATTTCACATGTTTCTCCAATTACAATACCCATTCCGTGGTCAATGAAAAACCGTCGACCAATTTTTGCCCCTGGATGAATTTCAATACCCGTAAAAAACCGATTGATTTGCGATACGAGGCGTGCCAAGAACAATAGATTTTTATTATAAAATGCATGAGCTACTCGATGAGACCAAATTGCATGTAAGCCCGAATAAGTGAGTACAACTTCTATCGTGCTGCGTGCTGCAGGATCTTGTTCAAATATGCACTGGACATCTTCTTTCATTCTTCGAAACATCTTCCTTCCTCCTTTTCCCCATATAAAAATGCGCCTCTGCCAAAAATGACAGAGACGCATTGTATGCGCGGTTCCACTCCGCTTAGAAGGTTAAATATTACACCTTCCCGCTTGACGCCCATAACGCTGGCGATGCGTCCGGCCTACTTAAAAATTCGGCTCGGCACTCAAAGGGGCATTTCCACATTGCAGGGGCACGGATCATTTTCAGCCGATGATGATCCTCTCTAAAGAGCTTGCAATATGTACTTCTCCTTCTCAACGGTTTAGGCCTACAGGATGTAGGTTATGTAGCAGGGAGGGATTGAACTTCATCCCTCCCTGCTACAGGACGTGGCGTACTTAAGATTCTTTCCCATAGCTATTGTTTTTATTTTACATGTTCATTGACAAAAGTCAACGCCCTTTATTATTTTGCGTATTTCGCCACGCGCTCAACTGATTTCTCCTTACCAATTAAAGCAATTGCCGCCTGTAACTCAGGGCCATGCATCTGGCCTGTCGTAACAACGCGGATCGGCATGAACAAGTTTTTCCCTTTATGGCCCGTTGCTTTCTGAACCGCTTTAATCGCGTCTTTGATGGAAGCTGCATCGAATGTTTCTAATGTCTCCAATTGTTCTTTGAATGAAGCCATTACTTCTGGTACTTGTTCTCCAGCTAGCACAGCATGGGATTCTTCATCATATTCAATTGCATCCGTAAAGAATTGGGCAGATAACTCAACAATCTCCGCTCCATAACTAAGCTGATCCTGGTAAAGAGCGATTAAGTCATGAACCCACGCACTTTCCGACTCAGTCATCTCTTTATTGATAAGACCCGCTTTTTGAAGATGCGGCAGTGCGAAATCAATGACCTCATCGAGACTCATCTTTTTCACATATTGGTTATTCGTCCATGTCAATTTCTGTTTATCGAACATCGATGGCGATTTGGATAAACGGCTTACGTCGAATGATTTGACGAGTTCTTCATGTGTGAAGATTTCTTCTTCCCCACCTGGCGACCAGCCAAGAAGTGCGAAGAAATTGAACATCGCATCTGGTAAATAACCGAGGTCTTTATATTGTGAGATGAACTGGATAATCGATTCGTCCCGTTTTGAAAGCTTTTTCCGATCTTCATTGACAATAAGCGTCATATGACCGAATTTGGGATATTCCCAACTGAAGACATCGAAAATCATGAGTTGCTTCGGTGTATTCGTCAAATGTTCTTCCCCACGGAATACATGGGAAATCTTCATGGAGTGATCATCGATAACAACGGCAAAATTATAAGTAGGGATGCCATTCGCTTTGACAAGTACCCAGTCACCGATGTCTTTCGCTTCAAATGATACGGCGCCGCGAACAAGGTCTTCCACTTTATACGTAACGCCTTCTGGTACTCTCATGCGGATTGTATACGGCAGGCCCGTCGCCTCTTTTTCCGCAACATCTTCAGCCGTCAGATTACGGCAAGTTCCAACGTACATTGGCGCTGCAATCCCAGCTGCTTTTTGTTTTTCACGCTCAGCTTCAAGTTCTTCCGTTGAACAGAAACATTTATAGGCATGACCACTAGCTAGCATCTCTTCGGCGTATTTCGCATACATGTCTAAACGCTCTGTCTGACGATAAGGAGCGTATGGTCCACCGATATCAACTGACTCATCGTAATCGATACCTAACCATTTCAGATTATCAAGCTGTGATAATTCGCCGGCCTCGATATTCCGTTCTGTGTCTGTGTCCTCAATTCGTACGATGAATTTTCCGCCGTGGTTTCGAGCGTATAGATAATTGAAAAGCGCCGTCCGTGCTCCTCCGATATGTAAATGGCCAGTCGGACTTGGCGCATAGCGTACGCGTACTTCTGAAGTCATATAGATACATCTCCGTTCTGATTTGTTTACTGTGTCAGTTTACCACTGGATTGTATTGTTTGAAAGAGGTTAAGCCTTAACCAGTAAGATGGTCGCCATTGAAGCAATCCCCTCTTCCCGGCCAGTAAAGCCCAATTTCTCTGTCGTTGTCGCCTTAACATTCACTTGTGTCGCATCCGCTTTCAACAGTTCTGCCACACGCGCGCGGATTTCTTCAATGAAGGGGGCCATTTTCGGCTTTTGCGCAATAATTGTGCAGTCTATATTTCCAAGTTTAAAGCCTTTTTCTTCTACAAGCGCCCAAACTTTTTCCAATAAAATTGCAGAATCAGCATCCTTGAACGCGGCGTCCGTATCAGGAAAATGCAGACCAATATCCCCTTCACCAATTGCACCAAGCGCGGCATCGGTGACTGTATGTAGAAGTACGTCTGCATCGGAATGGCCTATCAACCCCTTTTCGTACGGAATCGTTACACCTCCGATAATAAGAGGACGCCCTTCCTCAAACTCGTGCACATCAAACCCTTGCCCAATTCGTATCATCCTAATGCTCCTATCGCCTTCTTCTTAGTAAAACCTCTCCAAAGACAAGATCTTCCTGTGTCGTAATCTTCACATTGTCATACGTACTTTCAACGATTCGTACCGGATGGCCAAGCCGTTCAACTAGCATCGATTCATCCGTACCTAGAAAGCCTTCCGCCTCCGCTTTGTCGGACGCCTTTTGCAACAAGTCAAATTGAAATGCTTGTGGCGTTTGGATAATCCATAACTTTTCTCGGTCCACTGTCCCCTCGACAATGCCTGCTTGGACGTATTTCATCGTATCTTTTGCCTTGACCCCAGCAATTGCTGCTCCGTGCTCCGCCGCCACTTCGACAAGTTCTCGGACAACTAGATGGTGGATGAAAGGTCTCGCCGCGTCATGGACGAGGACGATACCACTTGCTTCGTGCGCTTTGATACACATCTTAACACTATATTGTCGTTCCGTACCGCCATCGACCAAAGCCCTCACTTTTGTAATCGCAAACCGTTCAAGCATCGATTCAATCTGCACACGCTCTTCTGGTTTCACAGCGAGAATCATCCCCACACACGCTGGATCCTTTTCGAACATATCCAGTGTATGGATAAGGATCGGCTTCTCCTCAAGTTCCAAAAAAAGTTTATTGTAGCCGGCACCCATCCGCTTTCCGCTTCCAGCTGCCGGCATCATAACTGTATAATCCAAAATTATTCTTCCTCTTCTTTATAAGCGTTCATCATTCTCAGTTCGCTCTCGCAGATTTCCCATTTTTCGGTTTTGCAAAAATCATTCTTCCGGCAGATGTCTGTAATACACTCGTCACAACGACATCAATAGCATTCCCGATATGGAACTTTCCATCTTCTACAACAATCATCGTTCCATCGTCTAAATAAGCAACGCCTTGATTATGCTCTTTACCATCCTTAATGACAACGACGTACATATCTTCACCTGGGATAACAACTGGCTTCACTGCATTGGCAAGGTCGTTGATATTCAATACGAATACACCATGTAGATCTGCGACTTTGTTCAAATTAAAATCATTTGTAACAACGAGTCCCCCCATGCTTTTCGCAAGATGGACCAGCTTCATATCAACTTCCTGGACATCAGGAAAATCTTCATCTGTTATCAGGATATTTGGACCGACATCTGTTTGCATACGCTTTAGGACATCCAGCCCCCGCCTACCTTTTGTCCGCTTCAACGTATCCGCAGAGTCCGCTATATGTTGTAATTCCGTCAAGACGAACTGTGGCACAACAAGTATACCTTCGAGAAAACCAGTTGCTGAAATATCTGCAATTCGGCCATCAATGATGACACTTGTATCTAATATTTTGTAAAATCTATCATCCGTTTGGCTAGCAGAATCTTCTACTCCCTTCTTTTTTTGCCCCGTGCTTTTTGCGGAGTACACCGCGTTGATGAATTCTTCACGTTTTTTGAACCCAACTTGAAAACCAAGATAGCCAAGGAGAATCGACAGAAGAATCGGCAACACAGATACAATGGCAGCAATGCCAGGAATCTGGATACCACTTAAACCGTAACTGACAAGGAATGCCACACTTAACCCGACAATGAGACCGATTGTCCCAAACAGCAAATCGAAAATTGGTGCTTTCAGTAGACGCTCTTCCATCCATTTAATAAAATTGACAATCGGTTCAGTGAGAAAAAGGCTAAAAAGAAGAAGTATCACCGCCCCAAAAATCGCAGAGACGTAAGGATTATTAATCATCGGCTTATCAGTAAAAGAAAATAATGTGAATAAATGCGGTAAAAATAAAACACCGAGTGTCCCACCAGTGAGTAAAAATGAAACTTGAACGACCTTCTTCAACATACGAACCACCTCCTTTTAGTTGTGATTATACATGTTTCAACTGCAAACCATATTGATTAACGTAGATTAAACGTAACTTATTCCTACCTTATTAGGACTTTATAACATCTCATGAAGTTCCTTAAGCCAACACAAGATGCCCATAAGCAAGGCAGTCCTAACCCGCTCCTTAGTTTGAAAAAGCAATTTTCAAAGCATCACTTACTGTTTCTACACCTACAACCCGAATTCCTTCTGGATAATCCCATCCGCCAAGATTTGACGCCGGGACAATTGCACGTTCGAAACCAAGTTTCGCGGCTTCAATCACACGTTGTTCAATTCGCGAGACACGGCGTACTTCACCCGTTAGCCCCACTTCGCCGATGAAACAGTCAGACAACCCTACCGCAGTATCACGGTAGCTGGAGACAATGCTCATGAGTACAGCTAAATCGATAGCTGGCTCATCGAGCTTAACGCCACCTGCGACTTTAATATACGCATCCTGCGCTTGCAACAACATGCCCATCCGTTTCTCAAGCACAGCCATTAGAAGCGAGACACGATTTTGATCAAGCCCTGTCGCCATTCGCTTTGGATAGTTAAAACTCGATGGTGTGACAAGTGCTTGAATTTCAACAAGAATCGGACGTGTTCCTTCCATCGAAGCAACAACAGTCGAACCGGCCCCACCTTGAGATCTTTCCCGTAGAAAAAGCTCGGATGGATTGAGTACTTCTTTCAAGCCTGATTGCAACATTTCAAAAATAGCAATCTCGTTCGTTGAGCCAAATCTGTTTTTTACACTGCGTAATATCCGGTACGTATGATGTCGTTCCCCTTCAAAATAAAGAACAGTATCCACCATATGCTCAAGCAATCGCGGCCCAGCAATCTGTCCGTCCTTAGTTACATGACCGACAAGGAAGATTGCGATATTCTGCGTTTTTGCGATACGCATTAGTTCAGCTGTACACTCACGCACTTGCGTCACACTACCCGGTGCAGACGTCACTTCAGGATGATGGACTGTCTGTATAGAGTCAACGATGACAAATTTAGGCTTAACATCAGCAATCGTTTCATGGATTTGGCCCAGGTCTGTTTCAGCATAAATATATAGTTCGTCCGATGCGACGCCTAGTCTTTCCGCACGTAGTTTTGTTTGACGAATCGACTCCTCACCCGAAATATAGAGAACGCGTTGCCCTTTATTCGCAAGAAGTGAAGATACTTGAAGAAGGAGTGTTGACTTTCCGATTCCTGGGTCACCACCAATTAAAACAAGGGACCCCGGGACGATACCACCGCCCAGTACTCGGTTTAGCTCACCCATATCTGTACCAATCCTCGGCTCCTCCACTGTTTCAATGGCACTGATTGGCATCGCCTTCTGCCGGACATTATCCGTATGTTGGAATGCAGCTCGCGGACCTTTTCGGACGATTTCAACTTCCTCATCCATCGTGTTCCACTCTCCGCAACCTGGGCAACGCCCCATCCACTTAGGAGATTCGTAGCCACATGATTTACACATAAATTTCGTCTTTCTTTTTGCCATAGAGCCCTCCACGGGCGAAAAAGACAGTCCCCCTCCGTCGAAAAATTATCCAACGGAGCGACTATCTAATTCACATTTTATTTTTTTATTATTTCTTCTACTTCGGTTTCTTTGCTTGTTGTAACGGTGAATTCACCATCTTTCACATCGATAATTACAGTAACGCCTGTCAAAATAATCCCTTTCAGGATTTCTTCAGACAACCTGTCTTCGACATGTTTCTGAAGTGCACGGCGCAGTGGACGAGCACCGTATTCCGGATTATATCCTTCATCCACGATTTTCATCTTAGCTGCATCTGTTAATGTAAGGTCGATTTCTTGCTCTTTAAGCCGTTTTGCTAATTCATTCACCATAAGTGTAACAATTTCATTTAAATGTTCTTTTTCAAGTGAGTGGAACACAATCATTTCATCTACACGGTTCAAGAATTCTGGTCTAAACGCCTTTTTCAATTCCTCAAGCATCGACGATTTCATTGTTTCGTAATCGCGATCCGTATCTTGCAAATTGAAACCGACATAACGATTTTGTTTCAACGTTTGAGCCCCGACGTTTGATGTCATGATGATAACCGTATTCCGGAAATCTACCGTACGTCCTTTTGAATCCGTCAATCTTCCGTCTTCCAATACTTGAAGAAGTATATTAAATACATCTGGATGCGCTTTTTCTATTTCATCGAGAAGAACGACTGAATAGGGTTTACGACGTACTTTTTCCGTCAATTGCCCGCCTTCGTCATACCCTACATATCCTGGTGGGGATCCGACAAGTCGCGACGTCGAATGTTTTTCCATGTACTCGGACATATCGACGCGAATCATTGCATCTTCGTCTCCGAACATCACTTCCGCAAGTGCTCGCGCTAATTCCGTTTTCCCAACCCCTGTAGGACCAAGGAAAATAAATGAACCAATTGGACGTTTCGGATCTTTAAGACCTGCGCGCGCCCGACGTATTGCCCGGGAAATAGCCGTGACAGCTTCTCCTTGACCAATAACCCGTTCATGCAACATTTCTTCCATATTAAGCAGTTTTGCAGATTCTGTTTCAGCAATTTTAGATACAGGTATTCCTGTCCACATCGCCACGACTTCCGCAATATCATTGACCGTTACTTCGGACTCTGTTTGCCCCTGCTTTTCTTTCCATGCCGTTTTTGTTGTCTCAAGCTCCTCTTTCATCTTTTGTTCCTTGTCACGGAACGAGGCAGCTTTTTCGAATTCTTGACTCTGAACAGCAGCGTTTTTCTCGGAACGGATTGCTCCCAGTTTCGATTCGAGTTCTTTCAAATTCGGAGGAGTTGTGTATGAACGAAGTCGCACTTTCGACCCCGCTTCATCGATTAAGTCAATTGCTTTATCCGGAAGGAATCGATCAGAAATATACCGATCCGACATCTTCGCAGCTGCCACTATAGCTTCGTCAGTAATTTTCACACGATGATGCGCTTCATAACGGTCACGCAAACCTTGGATTATCTGGATTGTCTCATCAACAGTTGGCTCATCAACTTGAATCGGTTGGAACCTGCGTTCAAGTGCCGCATCTTTTTCAATGTATTTACGGTATTCGTCAAGCGTTGTTGCACCGATACATTGTAGTTCACCACGCGCAAGGGATGGCTTCAGGATGTTGGATGCATCGATTGCCCCTTCTGCTCCGCCTGCTCCGATTAACGTATGGAGTTCATCAATGAAAAGAATAATATTGCCCGCTTGACGGATCTCTTCCATTACTTTTTTCATGCGATCTTCAAATTCACCACGGTATTTCGTACCCGCGACGACCGTTCCCATATCGAGTGTCATGACTCGCTTGTCGCGAAGAATTTCCGGCACCTCATTGTTAACAACTTGTTGTGCGAGACCTTCAGCGATGGCTGTTTTACCAACACCAGGCTCTCCAATGAGGACTGGATTGTTTTTCGTCCGCCGTGCAAGCACTTCGATAACACGCGTGATTTCCTTGCTCCGTCCAATTACTGGATCCAAGGAGCCTTCGCGTGCGATTTCAGTCAAATCACGCGCTAAACTATCCAAAGTCGGAGTCGAGGCAGAAGCTGTGCCGCCTTGCCCCCCAACGGAACTGTCATTGCTACCTAGAAGCTGTAGTACTTGTTGACGGGCTTTGTTGAGGCTAACACCTGCGTTATTCAATACACGCGCTGCGACACCTTCACCTTCACGGATAAGCGCTAACAAGATATGCTCTGTACCGATATAAGAATGACCGAGTTTTCGTGACTCATCCACCGATAACTCAATCACCTTTTTGGCACGAGGCGTATAATGAACGATTGGACCGACTTCTTTTGTTCCCGCACCTACCAGCTTCTCGACACCTTGTTCAATTGTCTCAAAACTAACATCTATCGCTTCAAGCGCTTTTGCGGCGATACCTCCACCTTCACGTATAAGTCCCAGCAGGATATGCTCTGTACCAATTGACTCGTGTTTCATCCGAATCGCCTCTTCTTGGGCGAGTTGCAACACTTTTTGTGCACGCTGTGTAAATCGATTAAACATCATATTCAGTCCTCTCCCTCTATCTATATAATCAATTCCTGTAATGTGAAACTTGTTCAATACCTCGTTGGATTTCTCATTCTAAACATATGGAAAAGGTTACCTGTTCATATATATTCCACCAAAATGACAGGAACTCCTTTATTCAAAGAATTGACTTTGACCATCTTTGACTTAAGTATACTGAAAAGAAGGTTGACGTGCAAAATACATGCTCATTCCTCTGTTTCTTTTTCTGTTGAAGAAGATGCTGTCTCGACATCAAGTCGTTCACGGAACAGCTTTGCCCGGAAAATATCCCGCTCTTCCTCTGATAATTCTGTACCGGCAAATTGTTGCAAGAATCCTGGTTGCATGAAAATCATCAACTCATTTAAGATTGACATATCAATATCTTTGATGATCCCAAGGTCGATACCAAGGCGGACGTCTGATAGGCAACGTGCCGCCTCGCCTGATGGTAATAATCTGGCGTAGACAATCGTACCAAGCGACCGAAAAATTCGATTCTCAAGTACAATCCTGGACTTCGCAAGCAACACTTCACGCGATTTCCGTTCGTGGCCGATTAGACGGGCCGTAATATTCCCAAGATCGACGAGAATCTCTTTTTCCGTTTTACCGAGCGTTGTCTGATTTGACACTTGAAAAACATTACCTGATGCTTCACTTCCTTCACCATAACTTCCTCGGACAACCATACCGAGTCTTGAAATAGCGGGAATAATCCGATCGATTTGCTTTGTAATCGCAAGTGCTGGTAAATGCATCATGACCGATGCACGCATTCCGGTTCCTGTATTCGATGGGCAGCTTGTCAAATAACCAAAATCCTCATCGAATGCATAGGGAAGGCTTTTTTCAAGATAATCATCAACCAAATTGGCCTGTTTATAGGCCTCTTCGAACTGAAGACCCGGATAGATACATTGAATGCGAATATGGTCTTCCTCGTTTACCATAACGCTTACCATCTCATCTTCAGATAAGATGACTGCGCCATGACGATCCGGCTCCGTCAGTTGCGGACTAATTAGATGTTTTTCCACGAAGACTTGACGTTCAAGTACAGGCATGTCAGACATCTTTAGATAGGAATACCCGTTTTGACCTGAATCTAGTAGAACTCCTGAAACTGCACGATCGATTGCCATCGCCTCTTTTTCAGTGAAGACAATAGGAAAATGATAGCCTGTCAAGTTACGAGCCAGCCTGATGCGCGTCGACATAACAATGTCTGAATGTTCCCCGTGGGAAGCCATCCAGCCCGTCACTGCATTACGCATGAATTTTTCAATCGACATGACTCTCTTCACCTCCATGGGCAATGCTTTGCTTCAGTATATTCACTTCATCACGCAAAGCTGCCGCTTCCTCAAAACGTTCGGCTTCTACTGCATCTTTCATCTTTATGCGGATTTCTTCAATTTTCTTTTTGACTGCGTATAATTCATTGAACGACACAGGAATTTTTCCCACGTGAATAGAATGCCCATTGTGAAGCTTCCTTAAAACATGGGGTAGTTTATCGCGGAATGCTTCGTAACACGCAGCACAGCCAAACTTTCCAATATCAAGAAACTTTTGGAACGTCAACCCACATGATGGGCACTCAGGCCCTTGCAAGGGATTTTCCCGTGTTTGTTGTTGCGTAAAGAATGGATCGGCGCCACCGAACCAATGAGAAAGAAATTGCTGAATAGACAGCGGTTCCTGATTTAAGTCAAAATGAAATGTTTGCGTTTGAAAAGCGCATTTTTCACATAGATGACGTTCAGCAGTCTCACCCACACTTTCCTGTGTAATAATGACAGTAGCAGGCTGCTTGTTACAGTTTTCGCAATTCATCGTATGCCACCTCTTATCAATTGGATTGGATTTACTACATTTGCTCATAAATGAGCGTTAGCAGCATCGCTTGTAAAATACGCGCCCGAATTATATCTCGTTCCGGAAGCGGTTGATGGATCGTCGTTCGGTCGACTGCCGCAAGTATTAATTTTGATTCACGATCTGAAATAACTTCTTCTTCAATCAATCTGTAGACAACGTCCTCGGCCATTGTATAAGAAACCCCTTGTTGAATGCCTTCCAGAATATGTTCAATTAATTCTTTACATGAATTGGTTTGCACGCGAAATATACGGATGTAGCCTCCACCCCCACGTTTCGATTCAACTGCATAACCACGTTCTACTGTAAAGCGTGTCTTAATGACATAATTGATTTGAGACGGGACACATTGGAATTTTTCCGCGACTTCGTTCCGTTTGATTTCAATTGTGCCGTTCTGTTTCTTTTCAATTATCGCCTTCAAATAACCTTCTATTATGTCAGAAATGTTGCGCATACCCTCACCTCTTTCATACCAGGATAAGCCATTGACTTTGACTATCTTTGACTTAATTGTACATGACATTTTGCCCGTTCTGCAATCGATATGCACTATGCTCAATTAGTATCGGTCTAATTGAATGTTATTTAGTCATTTCAAGATAAGTAGAGACGATCTACTTCTGTCCCCATATATCAAGCAGTCCAAGTCTAGTCAGTTACGAAAACTTATAATTTCTTATCTCTTACAAAAACAGGGCCTAGGAAGATCCGCATCTCGTGTTCGTTAATTATGCAGGTGTCTACGCACCACACTATTGGTAATAAGTACTCCCACTTTTCACATGAGCTTAAATATTGGTTATTTAAGTGTTTTTTAAAAACCCTGAATTAACAGAATTCACAATCACTGTTGCGAGTTATCGTCTCTATAGGTATATTAGATTGGCAGGAAAGTAATCCATTCTTACAACTAAATAAAGGTAAAACCACTGAAAAGTGGTGACACAAAACTAAAGGGGCTAAGATGTATTGCTACATGATGCCAGCCAGTTGCCAACAAATCGAACTATTTTTAATTACATTTGGGCAACCTTGTCATTGGTTTGCCTTTTTTTGGTTAAAAGTGTATTAGAAGAAACATTAGGGGGACCAGCATGGAAAGAAGTAAGAAACAGAATTTATCGTTCAGTACGAAATTGACAGTTGTCATGGTAAGTATTTTATTGTTATTTGGATTGGTGACTATGGGTCTTTCATATTACATGGTGAAAGATAGTAATTTAAAGAGTATGAATCAATCGCTTCATGACACAGGGATGATTCTGTCACAAACAATTAATCAAGATATCTTAACATCGGTATTAAAACGACCGAGCGCTGATAATCCAGATGCACTTCAATTGACGAAAGAAATGGATATAATCAATGAACAATCACACGCAATTATCAATTTATACCTAATTACATTGGACGGGGACAGCATTCATGCACCTGTACTTTCATCAAGTATTTTGGATTCTGGTGTGGTATATAACCAGGATATGATTGGAATGGGCATTTCCCCAGACTACCTAGCAAGAATTAAAGAAGTGTTTGAAACGAAACAAGGAACTGCGACTGATATATATAACGATGAACATGGCAACTTTAAAACAGGATTATCCCCATTATTAGCCGATGACGGATCAATTCTTGCCGTTTATGCGATTGATTACGATGTATCGATGGTAACAGCAAAAGCGATGTCGGAAAGTATCTCGATCCTCGTGGTTACAGTTTTATTCTTAATTGGTTCTTCTATTGTGATTTTTTTATTATTAACGAAAAAGCTTACGCCAATACAGGAACTTTCTGAGCTGTCTAAAAAAGTAGCAGAAGGTGATCTGGAACTTGAGGCTTTGCCTATTAAATCAAATGATGAAATCGGCATTCTTACCAACAACTTCAACATAATGGTTGAGAACTTACGTTCAGTTATTAAGAGTGCAACAACCGTTTCTTCTCGTGTTTCAAATACAGCTCATGTTTTATCTGTCAATATGCAGAAAACGACGGATTCTACTAATCGCGTGGTTGCATCCATGCAGGAAATTGCCAGCGGTGCAGATTTACAAGCCGAAAAGGCAAATCAAAGCTCAAAAGTTATTGAAGAAATGAGTATTGGTATTCAGCGGATTGCGATGACGGCAAATCAGATTACAGAATTCTCGATAAGTGCCTCAGAAGAAGCGGAAAGAGGCAATGATTCTACCAATAAGTCTGTAGCACAGATGAATGCAATCAGTAAAGCAGTCCACCAATCGGCAACGCTAGTAAAATTGCTGGGTGATCGCTCAGGGAAAATTGAAGAAATTATCGGTATTATTACAGGGATTGCTACCCAAACGAATTTACTCGCACTAAATGCCGCCATTGAGGCTGCCCGTGCAGGAGAAGCAGGAAGTGGTTTTGCGGTAGTAGCGGACGAGGTTCGTAAGCTTGCTGAACAGTCTGAAAAGTCGGCAAGACAAATATCCACGCTTATTTCCCATATCCAGCATGATACACGTGAATCTGTAAAGGTACTCATTCACGCGGTAGAGGAAGCAGATAATGGATTATTAGTCATAAATGATTCAGAAAAATCCTTTGGCCAAATATTATCTTCGATCCATCAAGTTACTGTTCAGATTCAAGATTTGTCCGCAACAATTGAAGAGATGGCTGCTGGGTCTGAAGAAGTAACGGATTCTGTCAAACAAATGGAGGTATTTTCAAGAGATTCAAGAGATAATACGAGAGCGGTAGCAGAAGCTTCAGGTTTACATGTAAATGCCGTGAATCAAATTTCGGACGAAGCACAATTATTGAATGAGCTATCAGGTGAGTTATTGACAGTTGTAAATAAATTTAACGTGAAAGCCTAACATTCAAATATTCAATGAAAATGATTTGTTTCCATTGAATATTTATTCCTCAATAAAACAGGAGATGAAATGATTGTCCTTAAAAACAGAAGTAACTTCAGTTACACTACGTCATGAAAAAACAATAGAAACACTCATGTATGAAAATCTCCCACTACCTTTTGAGCGTATTCAACTATTAACGGATGAGGAAAAGATATTATATCAGGCATTAAATCAGACAAAGGCTCCTTATGAAACAGAGAAAACAATACCAGAAGTTTTTTACCAATCCGCAGCATTGTTTGCTGACAATATCGCTTTGTCTTCTGATGAAGGTCAGATGACTTATCGTCAACTAAATGAACGATCAAATCAAATTGCTCATATGTTGATTTCTAATGGAATGAAAAAAGGTGAGTATGTCGCGATTGTCATGGAGCGTAGCAAGGATACGGTCATAAGTGTACTAGGAATCCTCAAGGCGGGAGGCGTCTATGTACCAATCGATCCTAGCTATCCGAAAGAACGTTGCCGCTACTTATTGGATGATACAAATGCAATGTTCATATTGACAAAATATAAACATACTCATTTGCTTGCAGATTTGCTGAATAGCGATGACCATGCTCAAACAGTGTTTCAACTAGACCAAATAGACGAAGCGTTTTCGAAAGAGAATATGAACATGGATTTAAATCCTTCCGATATAGCGTATATTATTTATACTTCAGGCTCATCGGGAAAACCTAAAGGAACGCTGATTAGGCATAACTCTGTCATTAACTTAATTACGGATAATCAAAGAATCTATCAGTCAACTGAGCAAGATGTCTATTCTCAATTCATCTCGTATAGTTTCGATCCGTCTGTGACTGAAACGTTCACCGCTTTCTTTTCCGGCGCTAGGTTACATATGTTAACAAGCATCGAGCGATTATCAATTGAGGCGTTTGCCAATGCAATCAAACGGGAAAGAGTTACAGCTGCCACGGTGCCAAATGCTTTCTTTAATCAGCTTGCTATCCACCTTCCTGTAGATCAGCTTGATGGATTGACAACGCTTAGATACCTCTCTGTCGGCGGTGAAGCACTTATGTATTCCATGGTGAAAAAATGGCAAGAAAAGTTCGGAACGGGCACAGAAATTGTGAATGTGTATGGTCCGACAGAATGTACTGTCTTATCTTCGTATTACAAGGTGAAAGATTATGTAACAGAAAGTCAATCAAGTATTCCAATCGGGAAACCGATCGCAAATTATGAAATATATATTGTGAATAAGGATGATCAGCTTTGCCCAATAAATGTACCGGGAGAATTGTGTATTGCGGGTGCTGGATTAACTGCTGGTTATTTAAATCAGCCGGAACAAACGGCAGAAGCGTTTGTTCCTCATTTATTCTCAGTGACGCCTGGAAAGACGATGTACCGAACAGGCGATTTAGCCCGTTTATTGCCGAGCGGTGTGATTGAATTTGTCGGTCGTAAAGATTCGCAGGTAAAAGTAAGAGGGTTTCGGATTGAAATAGGGGAAATTGAAGCTGTGTTAAGTCACGCACCTGATGTTCTGGAAGCGGTGATTCTTGCAAAAAAGATGGAAGATAGCAATAACAGCTTATTTGCCTATTACACAGTGGGCAGAGATACCCAGGTAGAACAAGCGAAAATCAGAGAATATCTCGCCAGTAATCTCCCAGAATATATGGTGCCTGAACGCTTTATAGAAGTGGAAGAAATGCCATTGTCTCCAACAGGTAAAATTGATCGAAAACAATTAGCCTCTATTGATATTGGATTGTCTAAAACGACTCACTATGATGCTCCGGAAAATGAAATACAACAAGTGTTAGCTCACTCATGGAAAAAAACACTCGGGGTTGAGCGTGTTGGCATTCACGATAATTTCTTTCATATTGGCGGTCATTCATTAAAAGTACTTGAAATCCTTGTTCAAGTAAAAAAGCATTGGCCATTTTTAAAAATACAAGACTTTTTTCAGCATCAAACAATTGCAGAATTAGATATATGTATACGCAACCATAAACCGGAGAACCCAAAAACGACTAATCGAACAACTGATTTTGTACTTAAGAATTTAATGGAGCCGGGTGCTCTTCCTGTCATTCAACCAGTAAAGCCTTTACCGATGAATGCCGTTCTTTTAACTGGGGCTACAGGCTATTTAGGAAGTCATGTTTTATATGAACTTTTGATTCGAACAAATGCACATGTGTACTGTCTGATTAGGCAAAACTCTGATTCATCGATAGATGAAAAATTGATAGAGAGTATGCAATTTTATTTCGGAGAACATATTACTGAGATGATTAACGGGCGGGTAACTGCAGTTCAGGGTGATTTAAGTGGACCAGGACTTAATTTATCTCGTACCAATCGGAGCAAACTAACGGAGTATCTAGATGCAATTATTCATTGTGGTGCAGATGTTAGGCATTTTGGAGATGCTGATCATTTTCACAATGTAAACATCGAAGGAACTAGGCACTTACTTGAACTTGCCAAAAGTAAAGAAGGGATGCATTTTCACCATATCTCAACCATCGGCATCCCTGAGGAACTGGCCTCAAGTCAATGGGAGTATGACCAAGTCCATGGCGACTTTGATTATGATGTTACGCTAGAAAATGTCTATAACCAAAGTAAGCTCGAGGCTGAGAACATTGTAAGGAAAGCAGCCCAGGACCTCCCTGTTTCCATTTACCGGGTCGGTAATTTGACATGTCATTCCGAAACAGGCAAATTTCAGCGTAATATGGATGATAATGCTTTTTATCGGATGATTAAATCAATGCTTTGTTTAGGGAAAACACCGCAAGCAAATTGGCATATTGATTTTACGCCCATCAATTATGCAAGCGAGGCTCTTGTTGCATTAGCGTGCCAGCCAAAATCAAGTGGACATATATTTCATTTGTGTAACCCTGTACCACTGACGTATGCTGCTTTTATTGAAGAAGTGAAGGAACTCGGCTTTGAGTTGGAAACTGTAGAGGCGGATCAGTATGAAAACTGGTTGTTGAACGGAGACCATACAGAAGAAGCGCAGGAATTTTTATCATTAGCGATCGCCCAGCTTGAAGGGGATGGGGCGAGTGATTCAGCGTTTATATTCAATAGTAGTAAAACACAGGAGTTTCTAAAAGATACAGACGTCAAATGCGCAGAACCGAGCCCAACTTTTATCCGTACATTGATTGAATACGGAATGAAGACAGGGTATTTTCCGGAACCGAAGCTTGGGACAGTTAGATAATGGCAGGGGTTGTGATGTGTAAAAGTGGATTGCGCCTATTCGCACTTAAGATCGGGCAACAATTATCACAACTAGAATGGGATGCATTCATATTAAACCTTCCAGATGAGGATTGTATCAGGTTAATGAAGTATAAACATTGGAAAGATCGCCAGCGGCATTTGCTCGGAAACCTCGTTGTAAGATGGACGATTCGAAGATTTACGGATGAACAGCAGCCTGTCCAATTTGCTCGTAATAAGGCAGGGCGTCCCTATCTGATTGGAAGTGACAGTTGGAATGGGGATTTTAATCTTTCTCATTCCGGGGATTGGCTCGTTGTTGCGTTTGCTGAAAAGGGCTGTGTAGGCATTGATATTGAAAAGATTGGTGAGCTAAATGAAGAGGTCATGGCCTATATCATGTCACAAGCGGAAATAAAAATGATACATCAAAGGCCTGAAATAGATCGGAAATGTTTGTTTTATGAGCTGTGGACAAGGAAAGAGTCCATCTATAAAACGGGCCTCTTTCCAAATGCAACACCCAAATCGCTAGATACAGTCCAAGTAACAAACAAGTTCCAGAAAATCTATACGCATTCTTTTTATGTTGATCCAGAACATCCTGTTTCAATCAGTTGGAATGAGGGGATGCCTCCTGATGAATTGACAGTCTTGGATAGGTGCTTGCTCGTTTAGCAATAGGGTGGATTGTGCTATTTTTCAAATAGATAAAAAGCACATGCCGATTTGGACATGTGCTTTTTACTGTTTTCTATTCTATTGTGATATTTGTCAAGTCTTTCACTGGCAGGAACAGTTCCCCCGTTTCTAAATAGGTCATGGCCAATTTATCGCCTTCCTGTACATACACAGCAAGCGGCACAACTTCTGTTGAAACGATGTAGCTTCGCCCATCTTCGGCGAGAATTGAGACTAGTGTAAAGTCGCCCACGCGTTCTTTGAATACACGTTTGACAGTCACAGCCGCCTTCGCCTCTTCTGCACTCGAACTACCCTCAACTGTACTTCCGCCACGTTGCAATGCGGTTTTGTATAATTTCAGTGCATCATTCGGGGAGTTCCCGTATACCGATATTTCCGGATTCGCAGCGGATACAATGAAGTAATTTTGCAGGAATCCATTTGAATCGAGCACCGGTGTCAGCCAACTTGCTTCACCGTAGAAATTATAGAGTACCGGCATTTCTCCGGACCATTTCTTTTCGATGAATTTCTTTTCAATAATTTGAAGCGCCCCTTGCGAATCCATATAGGACTCTTCCAGATTGCCTGTGTAATACGTTGCTTCCCCTGTTCGACCATCCGTCAGTGCATAGCCGAGCATCGAGTCAACGCCTTCTTTCGGACTAGTGAAGTCAGTAAAGTAATACATATGTCCGTTTTCGTCGAAGATCGGACTGACATTCGATTCCGTTCCTTCATCGGATGGTAATTTCACATCTCTTTTCCCGACAACTGAATTCCAAAAACCGTGAATATAGTTACCGAAATAACTGTTTTGAAGGCTAACCGCTTCAGGAGAAACGGCTCCGTCGATGAATTCAGGCACATCCGCAAGTGCATATTTCTCCACTGCGCCTGTTTCTGGATTGACCATTACAATCCCTTTTACATCAAAACCGTTACGCGCGGTGATGAAGTTCCCGTATGACCGAATATAATGAGGTTTTCCCTCATCGTCGATTTCAAGTTGGACATCACCGTAGAAAATAAGGTTCGGCATTTCCATACGCATATGACGCTCCACTTGTTTATGGAAAAACGATGATGGCGTATAAGCCATTTCTGTCTTCACGAATTTGGGGTTATCCGACGAATCGGTTGCACTCATTGTGAAATAACCCGGTGTTGTTTTTCCGTTAAACCATTTGAAGAATCCAGAGAACTCAACCGGCGCGATATAAACGAATTTGCCGTCTACTTTTTGAATCTGTAAATTGCCAAGTTCGTAATAACTCGTATCTGGTACTTGTCCGAAAGCCTTCTTCATCTTATTGCGCACAAATTTCGGAGCTACACTTGCAGGTGTTTTTGTTTCATCAAACGCTTTGATTTCCACTTGCTGGTCCATTTCGACCACCTTGTATTTTTTGTTGGCGTTGAATAGCGGTGCACTAAGGACGTATGCCCCGATGATGAGTGCCCCCAGGAATAAAATCATCTTGACATTACGGTCTTTCCCTCCTGATACAAGCACGCCTAAAAGCGTAACAATAAGTAGGAGAACCCATAACGAAGTCCAGTTCCGGTCCATATTGGTTACATAATAAAATCCGAATATCATAATCGCGAACACGACTGCAGTAGTTGCTATCGCCGCCCATCGGTTAAACGACAATTTCGCTTCTTTATCCCCGGTTGTGAACGGGACAATAATCACACTGGCTACTAGCCCAACGATGATTGAAAAAATAATTAGGTTGATCATCCGAAACACTCTTTTCTGTTTTGAAGATTTTTTTGCTATCTTATTATACGGATATACCGTCAAATCGTTTCGTTTTTTTGAAAAATAAAAAATGGACTTCCCATTCTTGCTGGGTAGTCCCTTTTTTCATTCATACGGAAACGGGTTCTTTTTCTAAAGGTGCAAGGTCAATCTCGAAACCTAGATCTTCTAACATCTGACGGTCACGATCGGTTTCCTGGCCAGATGTCGTCAAATAATCTCCGATGAAAATCGAATTTGCGGGATATAAGCCGAACGGTTGGAGGCTACGCAAGTTCACTTCACGACCACCGGAAATCCTAATTTCCTTGGTCGGATTGATGAATCTGAACAAGCAAAGCACTTTCAAGCAATAACGCGGCGTCAATTCGTCCGTTCCGCCAAGCGGTGTCCCATCCACCGCATGCAGAAAGTTCACGGGAATCGAATCCGCATCCATCGCATAAAGACTTCTCGCCATTGCGACGACGTCTTCCATCGTTTCGCGCATCCCAATAATAACGCCCGAGCATGGTGAAATGCCTGCCTTTTTCGCAAGTTCAACCGTATTCACACGGTCATCGTATGTATGCGATGTCGTGATGCTTTCATGATGGGCAGCCGATGTGTTGATGTTGTGATTGTATCGATCGACGCCCGCTTCCTTCAATCGTTTCGCTTGGTCCGGCTTCAAAAGTCCAAGACAGGCACAAACAGTCATATGTTCATGCTTCGACTTGATGGCTTTTACAGAATCGATGACGATTTCGAGTTCACGATTCACAGGACCACGGCCACTTGCAACGATGCAATACGTTCCTGCATTCAACTCCACTGCCCGTTCTGCTCCTGCAACAATTTCTTCACGTTTCATCATAGAATACTTTTCGATTGGGGCTGTTGATATGATTGATTGTGCGCAGTACCCGCAATTTTCCGGACATAAACCCGATTTTGTGTTCATGATCATATTGAGTTTTACTTTATTTCCATAATAGTGTTTACGGATCGTGTACGACGCATGAAGTAATGGCAGTAAATCCTCATCAGGGCTGTCCAAAATGGAGAGCGCCTCGTCGTCCGTCAACGTATAGCCGGTCAGTACTTGTCCTGCCAAGTTGTCATACTTCGTCATATTTAGCGCCTCACTTTCAATACTTTATGCATTCGATGTCCAAAGATTCCCGCAAGTACGGCTAGGATGATGTCTTTTGGAAGTGGTGGTAACATCCAAATCCATGCAACTTTATAGCTGAATGCATCCGGAGCAGCTGCCCACATTTTATAAGCAAAGTACATCCAATTCGTACCAATCAAATAATTTGCTACCATCGCAACGAGTGCCGCAATAATATAACCATGTAACTTGCCATTTTTCTCTACAATTTTCCCGGCAATATATGCAGTTAAGATGAATGAAACGACAAATCCGAAATTCGGACTGATGATTGAGCCAAAACCACCGCTAAACTTTGCGAATACGGGCGCACCCACTAGCCCGATAAACATGTAAACGGTCATCGAAATTGCACCTAACCGGCTTCCTAGAAATAATCCCGCTAGAATCGCGAAAAACGTTTGTAGTGTAATCGGTACGCCACCAACGACCAGAAACGGTGCGAATGCTGTAATGTTTGCTCCAATCATCATGAGCGAGGCAAACATCGCGCTATAGACAAGACTTAATGGACTCATTCTACTTTTCGTTTTTACTATAGCTGTTGTCATGTCATGCCCTCCTGCTTTTACGTTATCTTCTTTAGATTAAAAGATAACCCATAATGTGTCAACCATTTTAAATTATTCGTTAACGTAAATTAAATAAGGAGTAAAAAAAGAGATCGATAGCATAATCGCCATCGATCTCTTTTTATTATTTTTTGCTTTCATTTTTCGGGAAAAGGAAAAATGAAATGATCCCACTCAAAATGACTGCACCAATCGTTATAAGGATACGAGATGTTTCTGGAACGTCTGAATAACTCTTCTCCAGTTTCATCCAACCGTATACACCAACGATGAGCATAACGGGAATTATTAATTTGAAAGCTCTCAATAAATTCACCCTTAAACTATACTTATGATAGTTTTATTCTACCATAAGTACGTTTTAGAACCTCGGTCTACGGCCTGGAGGTCCAAATCCAGGTCCGGATTGACCAAACTGCGGGCCGTATCCACCCATTTGCGGACCGAAACCTGGCTGCGCTGGAAGTGTTTGACCTGGTACATTCCGTGTCGTTTCCGTATAGAAATGGCGTGGTACAATCACCGTATTTTGACGATTCACGTTCACGATTGGATGAATAACAGGTACTTCACGAGGAATAAATTGGTCGTGACAACGATACTGCGTCGGGCAAACGATTGGCTGTATCATATTTGTTGGTTGCATCTGGTTCATCGGTTGCATTTGATTCATCGGTTGCATCATACTTCCATGACAATTTCCATGACATTGTCCATGATGTTGCATCATACTCTCACCTCCTCTTTCTAGTAAATGTGAAAAGGAGGTGGACAAACGGGCGAGCGACTATGGGTTGTGTATTAAGTGAAAGTCTTTTATAACTAAACCGTAGGCTACCAAAGTTAAGCGAATGATTCCCAATCTTATTTTAATCGCTTTTAGCAAATGAATTTCTTCTCATTCTAAGTGCATATTTTAACGTGCGAACCATGTTTACTATGTGAAATGAAAAAGTAACGATGAATGCTGCGAAAATGATTTTATTGAACAAACTCCAACTGCCAGTGCGATACATCGAGTAATTCAACGATAAAAAGAAGATGGCGACGGCTACCATTAACAAAAATATCCCCGTGGTCGACAATAACACTTTTTGAACTTGGGCTTTCCTCTCGGACGAATCATACGTGAATCGCGGTTTTCCTTCGTCTTCTTCATATTGTTTCATCCATAGTGAATATTTCATAATGGAATAAGGCGATGTGAATTTTAACTGCCAGCCAGCACTTTTATGCACGTCATAATAAGTTGGTGATGCTTTAAATTGAAAATCGTAAATAAACGAGGTACGTTTCGGTGCACCTTTTTCAAAAGTGAATCTCGTAACTGGTTTTCCAACACGGATAAGATGATTTCCCTCAGCGGCCATATCCGACAACCAGTTTTCAATTTGATCGGGTACATGCATCCAACCAAATTTCCATTTTACAAACGTCTTCCCTATTGGACTTAATTCATCAACTTCAGTGCTGAAAAACTTCCGTTCGAACGCACGTAGTTTCCGCGTTGCATGGATTGTAAGCCCAATGACAGTGATGCCTTGTAAAAAGTAAAGGATGGGTATAGACCAAAGGGGGCTTGATTTGACATTTCCTTCAGCAGGACCCAAAGAAAACATCACCATTAACATAATTAGCACTATTGATAATTGGAACCCGTAAAGAATTGAAATACCGGTAAGCACAGTGGAATGAAGTCGATTTCGCTTCAAGATGCCTTCGCGGGATGGATACGCATGAATTGCATCTGTCTCATTATTGATGAGTTGCCAGTTTCCCTCTGTCAATACCATTTCCCAACCAGACTCCTCCAGTTTTTGCGGCATTGTATGTTGATATTTATAGTAGACCCATTGATATTCGACTTCTGAACGAGCGCTTTCTTCGAATGAAAACATGCGTGTCAGCCGGTTCAAGCCCGTTACTCGTTTTCCTTCTGCTGCCATTTTCGATAGCCAACACTCCGTCTTCTCCACGTCATAACTCCAGAATGGTTTCCATCTTTTCATTGTCATTGAAATTCCCCCTCATGCTTCAACGCGTTGGTGTGCAACTCTTTTAGCCGTCCCATTTCATGCCGCATAAGCGCTTTCCCCGTATCCGTAATTTCATAGATTGTTTTCCGTTTCTCATCCGCATAGACGGTGATAATTCCATCACGTTGCATCTTCGTTAGCGTACCGTAAATCGTACCAGAGCCGAGTACAAGTCGCCCTTCTGTTAGTTCTTCAACGTGTTTAATGATGCCATAGCCATGACGTGGTTCTGTTAATGACAGCAAAATATAAAACGCCGTCTCCGTCATCGGGCTATAGGATTTAAGGACTTTCTCTATGTTCAATCGGAATCACATCCGTTCTTCATATCCACTATGTCGCATCTTGACTATATCGCAATGTGACATAGTTAGTCAATCCAGTTTTCAATTAAAAAAAGAGCGCCCGCTATGGACGACTCTGTAATGGGTATCTATAAAGGAGAAACCCCCCACTCTTTAGTAAGGGTTTGTTACTGGTAATATCGCGGCAGTTGTTCTTCATCGTAGCCTAGCGGTTCTTGACTGCTACTCTCCGGCTGGTCATAAATCGGACCCCCTTCGCCAATCATTTTCAATGCGGCGATGAAGTCTTTGTTTTGTCTACGTTCCATCTCAACTGGGTCAATAGGCAAGCGTTCCATAACAATCCTCCTCCTTACCATTTTTACCGTGGCAAAATGCAGTGGAAAACAGCAATCCTGAACGATGCAACATGTTTTTCTCACTACTAGTATACTATGTTTTCTGTCATTTGTACAGATTTGTGTCCCTTATCGTTTGATATTTTCCACGATAGGTTATACTAATGAAGAGACGTGCAAAATCCGATTATAGGAGGACGTGCTATGAAACGTATTGTTTTATTCGACGGCGAATGCAATTTCTGTAATTCGAGTGTACAATTCATCATTAAACGTGATCCAGTTGCTCATTTCCTTTTCGCTTCATTGCAAAGCGAGAAAGGGCAGGAGCTCACGAAGAAGTACAAGATTCCTGAAGATGTCGACAGCTTAGTCCTTATTGAAAACGGCAGAGCATATACAAAATCCTCTGCCGCGCTTCGTATAGCCAAAAAATTGGATGGACTATGGCATCTGTTGTTTCCATTCATACTCGTACCGCGTAAAATTCGCGATGCCGGTTATGATTATCTTGCTAAAAATAGATTTAAATGGTTTGGTAAGAAGGAAGTAGCTTGTATGTTGCCATCTCCTGATGAGAGAAAACGATTTATTTGATTCAAAAGTAAAGACCTTCCAGATTCTCCGGAAGATCTTTACTTTTATTCACACTTGTAATTGGCTGTTTTCATCCACTGTAAACGCGCGAGATCTTGTTAGGAAGCGCTTCCCTTCAACACCTTCAAGCGAAAACATACCGCCGCGTCCTTCGACGACGTCAATGATGAGCTGGGTGTGTTTCCAATAGTCGAACTGGTTTTTATGCATGTAGAACGGCGCTTCCCCGATAGTTCCGAGTAGAACGTCCTGATCACCTACAATCAAGTCTCCATCCGGATAACACATCGGCGAAGAGCCATCGCAACAACCACCAGACTGGTGAAACATGAGCGGGCCATGCTTGCCTTTTAGTAATTTAATGAGTTCAAGTGCAGCATTCGTTGCGATTACTCGTTCAACCATCTACACTCCCCCTCCTTTTTAAACTTCCTAATCAAAAGAATCCTAGTTTGTCTTCACTATAACTAACCAGCATATTTTTCGTCTGTTGGTAATGGCTCAACATCATTAGATGGTTTTCACGGCCGATACCTGACGCTTTATAACCGCCGAATGCAGAGTGTGCCGGATAAGCATGGTAACAGTTCGTCCAAACACGTCCTGCTTGGATACCGCGACCAAATCGATAAGCTGTATTCATATCACGTGTCCACACACCCGAACCTAGGCCATACAAAGTATCATTCGCAATTTCAAGTGCTTCTTCCTTCGTTTTAAACGTCGTAACGGAAAGAACAGGGCCAAAAATCTCTTCTTGGAAAATACGCATTTTATTGTTCCCTTTAAAGACAGTCGGTTGGACGTAGTAGCCACCTTCCAACTCACCCTCCAATTTGTTTTGCGCACCACCGGTTAAACATTCTGCGCCTTCCTGTTTCCCAATATCCAAGTACGACAGGATTTTCTCCATCTGTTCAGTAGAGGCTTGAGCACCCATCATAACCGTTGGATCCAGTGGGTTTCCGATTTTGATAGCCTTTACTCGCTCTAATGCCCGTTCCATGAATTTATCGTAAATGGATTCCTGAATCAATGCACGAGAAGGACATGTGCACACTTCACCCTGATTCAGCGCAAACATGACAAAACCTTCAATCGCTTTATCGAAAAATGCGTCGTCTTCATCCATGACATCCTCAAAGAAGATATTCGGCGATTTCCCGCCCAGTTCAAGCGTTACAGGAATTGCATTCTGAGAAGCATACTGCATGATAAGGCGCCCTGTCGTCGTTTCACCAGTGAATGCGATTTTTCCGATGCGGGAACTTGTTGCAAGCGGTTTTCCTGCTTCCAATCCGAAACCATTCACAACGTTCAATACGCCAGCTGGCAATAAATCCTCAATCAACTCAACAAGTACCATAATGGAAGTCGGTGTCTGTTCAGCCGGTTTCAACACGACACAGTTTCCAGCCGCAAGTGCCGGTGCAAGTTTCCAAACAGCCATTAGAAGAGGGAAATTCCACGGAATAATTTGCCCGACAACCCCAATTGGCTCGTGGAAATGGTACGCAACTGTATCGTTATCAATCTGGCTGACGCCACCCTCTTGCGCACGGATTGCCCCCGCGAAATAGCGGAAATGATCGATTGCGAGCGGCAAATCCGCGTTCAACGTTTCACGGATTGCCTTCCCATTCTCCCACGTTTCCGCAACTGCCAACATCTCGAGATTTTGTTCCATACGATCTGCAATTTTCAATAAAATATTTGAGCGTTCAGTAACGGACGATTTTCCCCACGCATCTTTTGCCGCATGGGCCGCATCAAGTGCTAATTCAATATCTTCTGCTGATGAGCGTGCCACCTCAGTAAAAGTTTTACCTGTCACTGGTGTCGGATTATCGAAATATTGACCATTAACCGGTGCTGTCCATTTCCCACCGATGAAATTCTCATAACGTTCCTTAAAATTCACTTTTGCGCCTTCTGTATTCGGAAATGCATAAACCAAACTTTCTACAGCTTGTACCATTGTCCATTCCTCCCGATTTGTCAGTTTCTTTGTGCATAGAAATTTCGCATGCAAGGATATAGTATGGCTCGGACTTCAAATGTATGCACAGGTGTATGCGCTTACATAATTATTGAACTAAAAACTGTCTTCAACTTTATTATTTCAGACTATGCTGAAAACTTCAACTTTATTTTTAAATAATTTTCTTACTCACCTACTTTTCATATTTTGTTTAACTTCATTCAGCAGAAATCCACCACTTCAATAAGTGGCAAGATGAATGCAAAATAGACATTCCATTCAGTGGGGATTCAAACCGCTGCTGAACAACAGATGTCATAGATTTTGAGAGGAGTTAATTGAGCCTGCTCAATTAACTTCGAAGCGTATTTTATTCTTCCGTAATAGTTTGTTCATATTTACCACGTAAGATGAAGTTAAATCATCTTACAAAGGAGTTTTACACTATGGAAAATTCAAAAGGTAAACGTTTTTTATCAACAGTTGGGGCAGGAGTTATCGGTTCAGTATTGACGTTGGCGCTCGTTACCAATACAGATTTATTGGCTGCAAATTCACAAGAAAAGTCACCTATCACAGAGAATACAGCATCCTATAAAGTGCAACAAACTTCAACAAAGCCAGCTACATCACTTCCTGATATGGTGGAGCAAGCATCCGGCGCAATTGTCGGTATCGTCAATTATAAAGAGGCGGGCAATCGTTTCATGCAGGACACACAAAGCGTAGTAAGCGGCTCAGGTTCAGGCGTTATCTATAAAATCGAGGGGAACAAAGCATTTATCGTAACTAATAATCATGTTATCGAGGATGCAAAAAAAATTGAAGTGGTTCTCCAAAGCGGTGAAAAAACAACAGCTGAACTTGTTGGGAAAGATGCGCTTAGTGATCTTGCGGTGCTGAAAATCGATGCAAAATATGCGGATACTGTCCTTGAATTTGACGATTCAGACAAGCTACGCGCTGGTGATCAGGTCGTAGCAATCGGCAACCCGCTCAGCATTGATTTCTCCGGAACCGTAACACAAGGAATTGTGAGTGCAGTCAATCGCTCTATCAATGTGAAGACATCTGCTGGCGAATGGAAGATGAACGTCATTCAAACGGACGCAGCCATCAACCCCGGAAATAGTGGAGGCGCACTACTTAATGCGGACGGTAAAGTGGTCGGTATCAACAGCCTAAAAATTTCAGAAAAAGGCGTTGAAGGACTCGGCTTCGCTATTCCGAGTAATGAAGTCCTGCCGCTCATCAAAGAAATGACAGATCACGGCCAAGTAGAACGGGCGTATATCGGCATTGGACTCGCAGATCTAGCGGAAGTTCCCTACATGTATGTTCAAGATCTTCCCAAATCCGTAACAGGTGGTGTCATGGTGACGACCGTTGACCCTTTATCCGCTGCTGGTAAAGCAGACTTGAAAGAACAAGACGTAGTTACTGCTATTAACGGAACTGACGTGAAGAATTCGATAGAGCTTCGCAAGTTCCTTTACACGAAACTTTCCGTTGGGGATAAAGCAACATTGACCGTTTACCGTGGAGCGGAAATGAAAACGATTGAAGTCACACTCACAAGCAATAAATCTACGAAAGAATAATGTTTGCAAGAGGGGCAGCTTCCGAAATCGGAAAAGCCCCTTTTTTTGAATAGAGATTTGGATGAGCGACTGTTTATGTTGTACAAGCGACTATTCTTTCATTCAACCGACCAATTCCACTGTACTAGCGACTATTCTTTCGTTCAACCGACCAATTCCACTGCACAAGCGACTATTCTTTCGTTCAACCGACCAATTCCACTATACAAGCGACTATTCTTTCATT
>NZ_JADBEL010000001.1:221197-422868 GCF_014873855.1 Sporosarcina limicola
GTTCAACCGACCAATTCCACTGCACAACCGACCATTCTTTCATTCAACCGACCAATTCCACTGCACAACCGACCATTCTTTCATTCAACCGACCAATTCCACTGCACAACCGACCATTCTTTCATTCAACCGACCAATCACATTGCACAAGCGACCATTCTTTCGTTCAACCGACCAATCACACTGCACAAGCAACTATTCTTTCGTTCAACCGACCAATTCCACTGTACAAGCGACTATTCTTTCATTCAACCGATCTATCACACTGTACTAGCGACTATTCTTTCATTCAACCGACCAATCACACTGCACAACCGACTATTCTTTCGTTCAACCGACCCATTCCACTGTACAAGAAACTATTCTTTCATTCAACCGATCATTAACAGTTGCACAATTCCTGTCTTGAGTATAATTTTGTAATGAACAGCGACACTGGAAGGAGGACCACTCCCTTGAAAATCCTAGTAATCGAAGACAACGAAAGCGTATCATCCATGCTCGAACTATTCTTATCTAAAGAAGGAATCGATGGACAATTCGTTATGGATGGGCTCGATGGCTATCATCAAGCACGCGTAGGCGAATGGGATTGCTTAATCATCGACTGGATGCTTCCCGGAATGGACGGTGTAACGATTTGCCGCAAGCTTCGCGAAGAAAATTATTCAACACCCATCATCATGTTAACCGCTAAAGACAGCGAGTCGGAGCAAGTATTGGGACTTGAAATGGGCGCGGATGACTATGTCACGAAACCGTTTAGCCCGCTCGCGCTAATGGCCCGTATCAAAGCCGTGACACGCCGGTATTCTGCTCTAAAAGAGACCCTCCAAGAAGAGGGCGTCATTGAAAGCGCTCATTTTAGAATTAATTCAACTACGCGTGAAGTATTGCTCAACGGTAAACAAATACAAAATCTGACCCCAAAAGAATTCGATTTGCTCTGTCATTTCGTGCAACATCCAAAACAAGTATTTTCACGTGAACAGCTCCTCGACCGCGTGTGGGGATACGATTTCTACGGGGATGACCGAACTGTCGACGTGCATATCAAGCGACTTCGCACGAAAATCTCGACGAACAATCAGACCTTTTTCCACACAATCTGGGGCGTCGGTTACCGATTCGATGAAACAATCGGTGAACGAAAATGAAAATCAAATACTTATACCAACAGCTCGCAAGTCATGTCAGCGTGATTGTAATTGCTTTTTTAATCCTAAGTCTGCTCTTCTCCCACTACGTCGAGCAATTCGTCTATGATAATAAAACCGAGGAACTCGCAACCTACGGACAGGCTATTCTACGTGACATCGAGCGTGACCAGCTGAATTCAAGAAGGACATTGCAATCCTATGGTCATGTCCTCGATGCCCGCGATATTCAATACAGCCTCTTCAATGAAAAATCCGTCATTATCTACTCGACAGGCTTAAAGACGCCCCTTAACGAACTAAATGCAGAAGAATGGGCCAATATTAAAAACGGCCATACGGTTACCGTGAAACAGGATTTCAAACGGTTCGACGTTGGCGTCACGTTCGTTTTGCTCCCTTATGTCATTAACCACCAATTTGTCGGTGGGATCTTGTTAACCTCCCCCATCAAAGGCTCGCGGGAAGTCATTTCACAGATGAACAATTATTTAATCTACACAACAATCATCGCCCTCGCGGTTGCACTCCTTCTCAGTTGGATATTATCGACTTTCCACGGAAGACGCATTAAACGGTTACAAGAGGCCACTTCCGCAGTTGCACAAGGCGATTATTCCGTACGGATTCCCTCTTCCGATTTTGATGAAATCAGTGAACTCGCTGATGATTTCAATGGTATGGTCGAAAAACTAAACGTTTCAATGGAAGAAATTGAAAATCTGGAAAATCGGCGTCGACAGTTCATGGCTGATGTTTCACATGAATTAAGAACGCCACTCACAACCATTCGCGGCATCATTGAAGGCTTACGCAACGACATGATTTCTGAATCTGAGAAAGGGAAAGGTCTTCAACTCGCCAGCAACGAAACGATGCGACTCATTCGTCTTGTCAATGAAAACCTCGACTACGAAAGAATCCGTTCCAATCAAGTGCAGTTGGTGAAACAGGATATCCAACTCGTCGAATTGCTGGAAATCATCAAAGAACAACTAAACGGTGCAGCAACGGAACGCGGAAATGACATCTTTGTCACGGCTAATTCCGCTATCCGCATATTTGCCGATTACGATCGGCTCACTCAGATTTTGATTAACATAACGAAAAACAGCATCCAGTTCACGGATAACGGAACGATTCATCTACGTGGCTTCGCAAGTGATAGTGGAACAGTAATTGAAATTGAAGACACAGGCATTGGTATGGACTCCGATGAAATCGAGCGGATTTGGAGCCGATTTTACAAAGCTATCGTCTCGCGCACTACAAACCCATACGGCGAATTCGGACTCGGTCTGTCCATCGTGAAACAGCTCGTCACGATGCATAAGGGGACGATTAAAGTTACGAGCACAAAAGGGATTGGAACGAAATTCATAATTTCCTTGCCTACTAATAATCAAAAGGGAAAGCGCTAATGCTTTTCCTTTTTTACTATTCAAAATAAGTATTGCTCCCCCTTTTCATCACCAAAAACTGTAAAAACTATGTGTAATACGTTTATTTCCAAGACAGCGCTTTCTTTTCCAGCTCTTTTAAAATAGTATTCCAAAAACACAAAATACGCTTTTAATTTATAAAAATACGTGTTATTGTTGTTGAAATTCATTATTATTCGAAAGGATGAGAATACATGCCCCAAATGCTCGCTTTAGTTATTTTAGTCGCTATTCTATTTGTTGGAGATGTAATTGCAGTTCGAACAAAAGCTTGGATTCCATCCGTTTTCGTCTGCGCTGTACTATTTTTACTTGGCTACTGGACGTTTTTCCCACAAGATATTGTCGCACTCTCCGGCGTGCCGCCTACTGTTGCGGTGATGATGATTTACCTACTCATCACAAATATGGGTACATTATTGTCTATCCAACAACTGAAAGAACAATGGAAAACGATTTTAATCTCCATTGCTGGAATTTTGGGTATTATTGTCGCTTTATTCGGAATTGGAACATTGTTATTTGATGTTAAAACCATCATCGTCGCCATTCCACCTCTCGTAGGCGGTGTCGTATCCGCTTTGATCATGTCAGAAGGGGCTGCAAATGCTGGTCTTGTCACGTTGTCTGTATTTGCCATCGTCATTTACGTTATGCAAGGCTTCGCTGGCTACCCACTTACGTCAATTGTTCTCAAAAAAGAAGGCAAGATGCTTCTTGGAAAATACCGAAGTGGCACCCTTGAAGTGAAAAGTGGAGATATCAACCCACTAACTCTGGAGCCCAAAAAAGAACTTAAACTATTTAGTAAAATTCCGGAAAAATACAATACCAACTACTTCAAGTTTTTACGACTTGCGTTTGTTGGCTATCTCGCCTATCTCACATCTACACTGCTTGCACCTATCGTGACCGTGAGCCCTTTTGTACTTTGCTTATTATTCGGGATCATCGCAACGAGCGTAGGATTCTTGGAGCGTCAAGTGCTACAAAAAGCGAATGGCTTCGGATTAGCCATGATGGCACTGATGCTTTTCATATTTGACGGGTTAAAAAGTGCGACACCTTCTATGATGATGGAGATTCTGTACCCACTCATCGGCTGTATCGTTTTAGGCGTCATTGGAATGTACATCTTCTCATTACTTATCGGAAAAGTACTAAAAGTGAGCAAGGAAATGGCGTTCGCCGTATCCTTAACTGCGTTATATGGCTTCCCAGCTGACTACATTATCACCAATGAAGTCATTAACTCGCTAACCGAAGATGAAAAGGAAAGAGAAGCATTGACGAGTCATATGATGCCGCCTATGCTCGTTGGTGGATTCATAAGCGTCACAGTCGTATCAGTCATCCTAGCAGGCTTCTTTGTCGAATTCCTATAAGACGACCGTACGAATACTTTTTTTAGGAATAGTAATATGATTAACGGAGGCTAAATGAGCTATGATCAATCAGAGAATTAAAGACGCCATTACGCAGTCTAATGGCGAACTAATTGAGTTACGTCGCAAGCTTCATAGTGAACCGGAGTTGTCATTTGAAGAAGTGAAAACGACTGCCTTCATTTGTGAATACCTTGACGGACTTGGTATCCCCTATCGTAGGACCGTACCAACTGGCGTAATCGCAGATATCCAAGGCATGAAAGCTGGCAAAACCGTCGCGCTTCGCGGTGATATGGATGCACTGTCTGTCGACCAATTAAACACACATGTTCCATACGCCTCCAAAATAGAAGGGAAAATGCATGCATGCGGTCACGACGCGCATACGTCAATGCTTCTAATCGCGGCAAAAGCGTTAACTACTATAAAAGACGAGCTATCCGGTACCGTTCGCCTTCTATTCCAACCTGCTGAGGAAATTGCACAAGGGGCTAAAGCAATGGTCAAACAGGGTGCCATGGAAGGCGTTGATAACGTCTTCGGCATCCACATCTGGTCGCAAATGCCGACACATAAAGTAGCTTGTTCCCCAGGGCCTTCATTTGCGGCAGCCGACATTTTCAAAGTTCATTTCACTGGTAAAGGTGGCCATGGTGCCATTCCCCAAGACTGTATCGACGCTGCACTCGTTGCCTCTTCGTTCGTCTTAAATATCCAAACCGTCATCTCACGGACAATTGATCCGCAAAGTCCCGCAGTTCTCACAGTTGGGAAAATGGATGTCGGCACACGATTCAACATTATTGCTGAAAACGCCATGATTGAAGGAACAGTCCGTACGTTCGATCAAGACACGCGCAATCACATCGAAAAAAGCATCACGCAATACGCTGACAGTGTCGCCGCCATGTATGGTGCAAAAGCGGAGGTCGAATATATTCGTGGAACCGAGCCAGTCATCAATGACGAAGAAAGCGCCAATCTTGTCCAGCAAGTTGCTGCTGAAGCGTTTGGATCAGACGTCTTGTTTGATGAAAAACCGACAATGGGCGCCGAAGACTTCTCATTCTTCCTTGATGAAGCACCCGGTAGCTTCGCACTTGTCGGCAGTGGTAATCCCAACAAAGATACAGAATGGTCGCACCACCACGGCAACTTTGACATCGATGAAGATGCGCTTGCTACGGGAGCGGAATTATACGCACAATACGCGTGGGCTTATTTGAATAAGTAAGATGTGGGACGGAAAAGCTAATCAGCTTTTCCGTTTTTTTGTGCGTGGCGGTGATAAACCAGGTCAAGACGGTGATAACTCGCTCCAAGGCCGTGATAAACCATTCATCGTGCTAACTTTTCATTAAAGCGCAAGCATTTCAGAAACTCTACACTGTTTCATAGACTGTTTCCGGGTTTCCTTGTTATAATGATTTCAAAGATATCCGCATATACTTGTTTCACTTTGCATATACTGACAAGGAGGTGGCAACGATGCCAGTAACCGCCGTAGGAAGTGATAAGATGGAACGAAAAATAATTAGCGTTTCAAAAAAGCGCCAAATCACAATTCCATTAAAGTTTTTTAACGAACTTAATTTAGACAGTGAAGTCGAATGCTTCGTGGAAAACGATGTAATTGTCATACGCCCGCTACACAGGGATACAAGCGAGTTTTCATTAGAAATATTAAAGGATCTTGTCTCACAAGGCTTTTCCGGTGATGAATTGATAAAGCACTTTGAAATCTATAGCCGGACTATCCAGAAGTCTATAGGTACACTATTAGAAGAAGCCGATCAGATTGCAAGCGACGAAAAACGTGCCGCAAGTTTTGACGATGTGTTCGGTTCGGAGAATGGCTAATGTATGAGTTGGTATTTGCATCAGCGGCAGAACGCTATTTTAAAAAGCTAATAGAAAAACCGTTAATCACAGCTTATAAAAATGAACTCTTACTGATTCGTGAAAATCCATATATTGGACAACCTAAACGGGGTAATTTAAGTGGGATTTATGGCTATGACGTGAACTATAGGGGCATTAATCACGAAATTGCTTATACGATTCATGAGGATAATGGTAAATTAATTGTCGTATTGCTAGCTGGAACAAGAGAAAATTTTTACGACGAATTGACCCGATCTTTAAAGTGAGTATTTCACAAGAACCATCATTTATTATGATGATCCTTTTTCCAACTAAAAACACCCTTCGCTTCCACTAAAAAAGTAGAAACGAAGGGTGCTTTTCATTCAACGCAGATTGAATTGATATGGTACTCGATTGTTTTTATGACCCGCTCGCTATCCAAACGCTGCGGATCAAGCAACGCGTGCATGGCAATCCCGTCAATGAACGCATAAAGCCGCTCGATTTCAAGTTCCAGGTCGAGCCCTTCTTTCAATAATCCAGTTGCGTGCAAATAGCCGATAAACTTTTGCGTTCCTTCAAAAATACCGTCTTCCGGTACATTTGGGATATCTTTTCGATGCTTCACATACGCCGTGAACGCAAACCAGACGCCCATTTCCGCAAGCGTTTCCGCGTTAACCGGCACAATTTCAAGTAAAACAGCAATGACCTTTTCCTTCGGCGGTATGTCACGCTTCATAACCGATTCGATACGTGAATTCGCCCTTTCCAGTACAAGCGTCATCGCATAGACAAGCAAATCATTTTGGTTTTGAAAATAATGACGGAGTGCTCCAAGTGAAAGCCCCGCCTCTTCCGCAATATTCCGCACTGTCGCCCCTTCCATCCCTTTATCCAAAATGACACGCCACATCGCCTCGGCAATGCGCTTCTTTCTTTCCTCATGATCTACAATTTTAGGCATACTCTTATTTTATCAGAAGAAAAATGATTAGCAATTAAACAACACACTTGTATTAAATAAATAGCTTATGCTATGATAAATACAAAACAATACAGTTGTATTAAAAAGGGGTGCTTAGATGAATTTTGTTGCTTGGACAATTGTTGCCTGCGAAATCGGGTTCTGGGTTGTTATCTTACTCGGCCTTTTAACCCGCTATATTTTCAACCGTGAGAAACTTGGCTTATTCTTTCTGGCGTTGACGCCTGTCATTGACCTTATTCTCCTCATCGTCACAGCAACAGATTTATATAACGGAGCGACAGCAACGCAGGTTCACGCGATTTCAGCCATTTACCTCGGAGCATCGATTGCTTTTGGGAAAAGCATGATTCGATGGGCCGACGAACGGTTCCTTTATTATGTGAAGAAACAAGGAAAGAGACCCGTCCGTAAAACGGGAATGGACCACGCGCGTCACTCTATGAAAGGCTCTTTTCAGCATCTGCTTGCCTACATCATCGGCGCCGCATTCCTCGCCGTGATGATCTATTTCATAGACGACCCAACAAGATCGGAAGCATTATTCGGAACATTAAAAACCTGGTCATTCATCCTCGGTATTGACTTCGTTATTTCAATCTCTTATTTCATTTGGCCAAGGCCTGCGAAAGTGAAGTGAATGATGTGTTAAAAGCAAAGTCATGGTGGCTTTATCTCCTTCTCGGTTGGTTAACATTCGTAGTAGGATTACTCTTTGCTACAATCGTCGGCACTGCATTCCGGAATGCAGATGCGCCAAATTGGTTATGGCAAATTGTTCAAGCAATTATCGTTACAGGCACCGTGATACCTTCCATCTATTTATTGCAAAGAAAACTGGGGCTCAATCACTGGAATGATTTAGGGTTGTCACGATTAAAAAAAGGAATTCCTTATGTGTTCATCGGAGCCGGTTTAGTCATTATCTTAGCTGGAACGGGGCTTATGATCGCTTATTCCCTAGGTTGGATCTATGATATCAGATTCCATTTTTCCTCTAAGCTTGTCTTAGCATTCCTCGTAAATGTACTATTCGCCTTCTTCTATGAGGCTTTTCCGGAGGAAGTCGTGTTTAGGGGGTATACATATCACATATTAACGATGCGGGTACCACGGATTGTAGCATTACTGGTTCAACCTGTTCTATTTGTCCTCGCACCTCTTGCGGTTGTAAGTCTTCAAGAGCTAGTCGGCATAGGAGGTATGGTCATCACAGTCGATTACATCATACTTTTACTCGGGTTCGGTTTGATGCTTCAATTTCTGCGTATTTTGACGAACAACCTCTGGACAAGTATCGGGTTTCATCTCGCTTTCTTGGAAGTGTCACGCTTTTTTATCCAACAACAAGAGCAGCGTTTTCTAAGTTTTAAAGAAGTAGAAGCGGGAACAGGAGACGTATTTGTAGCATTCTTTATGGTGATTGTTGTCGGGATTGTGTTGATGATGATTCTTTCCATTGTATTGCGTAAAAAGATTCGTTGGTTTGAAAAGTCGGACTGAAATGCTGTACGTATATGAACGTAAAAAGAAAGTAATTGCTATGGGGTTGTCCTATAAGTCGAAATTTTGCCGACTTATGAGACAGCCCTTTTTTCATGTATCGTGAGAAAGCAAGGAGATTCAAATGAAAAAGTTGCTAGTTTTCTTAATAAAAACGATTGACTCATATACCTAAGCGATATATAGTATCGATATATAAAGAGGAGTGAAAAAATGCTTGAATATATTCTTATCGGTTTATTACATGAACAGCCTATGAGTGGCTATGACTTGAAGAAAACAATTGATTATTCAATAGGCTTTTTCTACAAAGCGAGTTTTGGCAGTCTTTATCCTGCACTGAAAAGGCTCGAGGAAAAAGAATGGGTGACTGCAAAAGAGGTGGAGGGCAACAGCAAAAACAAAAAAATCTATACGGTCAATCCAGTAGGAAAAGAGGCTTTTTTAAAATGGCTTGCACAACCACTACAAAGTTCTAAAAATGAGCATTTATTAAAAATCTTTTTTATCGACTATCTTGATGAAGAAAAACGAACGGATCTCCTTCAACAATTTCATTTGCAATTGAAAAACGAAAGAGGAAAACTTAAAGAAGTCGAGCAAATTGTTTCAGAGGAAGTAACCGCTCTTACTAATCCCGAAGATTTCTATTACCGCATCTCCGTCTTACGCTATGGAGTGCGACATCTTGAAATGGAGCTGGATTGGTTAGAAGAGATTATTGAGAGGAAAGTGAACTAATGTCAAATGAGAAGACAAACATTTTTGCCAAACGTCCGATTTTAAGCGTCATACTGATTGAGGTATGCTTCTTACTGGCGGTTTTTATTGCCGGCGCGATTGCCACGATTAAACAGTTAGATTATACCTCGCCAGTATTGATTTCATTCATTCCGACTGCTGTCGTTCTTATTCTGTACTTTACATTAAAAAGAAAATGGCGTTCTTTCGGCTTCAAAATCGGGCAAGCATGGAGAAATTGGCTGCTCTACTTGCCTCTTCTATTGATTCTAATCATCTTATGCTTCCAAGGGTTTAACTACACCGCTCCAGAAACAATTCTATTTTATCTTGGCTTTTCCATTTTAGTTGGTTTTGTTGAAGAAAGTATTTATAGAGGGCTCATAGTACACATTTTAGTACCTAAAGGAATCGTTACAGCGATTATTACTTCTAGTTTATTGTTTTCCTTATCGCATATCCTTAACAGCCTATCAGGGCAGAGCATAGAGCAAACTTTGCTACAAGTAGCTTACGCGCTACTTCTCGGTATTGTACTCGCACAATTAATGATCAAAAACGGCAGTATTTATCCGCTGATCCTATTTCATACGCTGCACAATTTTATTCAGTTTATAGGTAAAGGCGGCTACAATCCAATACTCGACGCAACCATCTTGATTATTTTAGTGATAACAATAGTTGTTTTATCTATGCCGTCACGTAAAATTGTGAAAACTAATAGTGGCCAATTAACCGTTTAACGCTTCTGCTTAATACTATGAAAAATCGAGGTTTAGATGACGTTTAATCCATTTGAAATAGTGATTGTAATGGGCATTGTGTCGATGAAATTCTTTCCACATCATTACGCAAAGAGATTACTTGGTCTGAAATGCACACAAAAAGCCGACCCCTCGTAGGTCGGCTTTTTTATCTTACGATTATGCTTCTAAATGTTTCATCGCTTGCGCAACTTTCACCGTACGTCTTCGCACCCAGATTTTGAATTGTACGTTTAGTTGGTTGACAAAATTTAGGGTTAGGCGTTAAAATTGTAGTTGATATGATGGACTAAAAAAGTCATTCGGGGAACAACCTCGAATTCTCTGCGGCGGAGACATTAAACTTGTGCCGAAACCTGATAGCTGCTTTATATGAAAAGTAGAGCCTTGATTTCAAGAAATCAAGGCTCTATTTTTCATATAAAAACAATAGAGCGTTAATATTGAGGGGAAACCATGTCGCTTACTTGTCCAGATTTATTCAATTTAATTGAATAGCCCAAAATCAATCTGATTACATTGAATCTTCTTCGTGAATATTATGAGACGTATTTGAATCCATATATTTATCAATTTGAAATTGTTGATGAATCGGGTGAGAAACCAGTAAAAAGAACAATTGAATTAAGGTTTGACCAAGAAAACTTTTGTCACTTATTTGGTTTAGAAAGTATTGTCCGTCGACATGTTAGAAACACCGGACCATACAAAGGGCAAGCCGGATGGGATACTATTAAAAACGGTATCATTGATTTTAGTGACCTAAAGGTGAAAAACAAGGGTGGCTTTACAGATAATAAGGCTAGGTTCGTTTTTTTCTATTTAGTTCCGAGGCTATTCGAATCTCCAAAGGGTTTGTTATTTGACCCTGATAAAGTTTCTGTAAACACGTACGTAGATTGTGAATTATTATTTTATGACCAATTCCAAAAAACTTACGTACATATCGGAATTATGGAAGATATAAATTTGGGTTACTACATACCAAAGACTTTTTTAATCGAAAAAATGACCAAGCAAAGTGATGGCCAGAAATATATAAAAAGACAGCAGACGATTCATGTAACTAAAATTTCTAAAGAAGAAATTGAAATTATTTGAGAAGAAACCCTAACTCTCTACCTAACTTTTTTGAGGTCTATCTGTCATATACGTAGAATTTTGAATATCTGGATCAATTTTCTATGAGTTTTTCCGGGTTTATATACGAGGGCACCAACCTCAACGGTATTGTATCACGCTTAGTATTGACTAATTACTCAAAAGTCCGATATTATGAAATATAGAAAACCCGACTCCTGAATCCATCAATTGACAGATCTAAGAATCGGGTTATTACAATCACACTTCTAAATGTTTCATCGCTTGCGCAACTTTTACTGTACGTCTCGCCTGGTGCTTAACCGCAGCTTCGATATCTTCGACCATTTTTCCATCTTGTCCAACTGTCACACTCGTACCATACGGATTGCCTCCCGCTGCATATACGGAGCCATCTGTGTAACCTGGCGCCGCCACAATCGATCCCCAGTGATACATTGACGTATAAAGAGAAAGAATCGTCGCTTCTTGCCCGCCGTGTGCGTTTCCGGCAGAAGCCATAGCACTCACTACTTTATTGGCAAGCTTTCCTTGTGCCCAAACTCCGCCCGTCGTATCTAAGAAATTTTTCATTTGACCCGGCATATTACCGAAACGTGTTGGTACGCTAAAGATTATTGCATCCGCCCACGCAAGGTCTTCCGGTGTTACTTCCTGTACATCTTTTGTTGCTTCGATGTTGGCTTTCCATGCTGGATTCGAGTCAATTGCCGCTTGTGGCGCTGTCTCTGCCACTTTTAAAATTTTCACTTCAGAAGAACCAGCCTCTTTTGCCGCTTCCGCTGCCCATTGTGCAAGTTGGTAGTTTGTACCACCTGAACTATAATAAACAACTGCTGTTTTTGTACTTGTCATTTTTTCCGTCTCCTTTGTTATTCATCATATATATAGTAACATTCCCCAATTTAACTATCCAAAAATCTGATTGTAAACCTAAAAACCATCTACTTTCATTCAAAATTTGAAAACCGCCAATAATGCCAAGCAATGACGTCGGACAGCCAGGCAAGTCCTTTACTTTCAGCTTGATGAATAGCAATCGACTCACCCCTTTCACCGCACACGATGTAAATTTCGTGATGTGGCGCTTGATCATGGTAGCCCGTTAGATCAACTATCCCGTCATGACGCATAATCGCGTGAACTTCATAGTCGATTTTCGGGGCAGTTGTGAGCGGATTTCCAACAGCGTGTTCGAGATGGAACCCCGTTTCCCCCTTCCTATGGTCCAACCGTTTCAAAACAATCCCTTCATGTGATGCGGTCAACTTTTTGCGCATGCGTTTTAAATAGCTATACGCAACCGACTTTCCGACATCCTTCGTAAACGTAAGAGGAGTGCGATCTAAATCATACGCGAGATCAATATCCACACGGGTACGATAACTTCCCCCATTCGAATTAAACCCCCTATCATCCCCTTTGAAATAGCGATTGGGTGATAATAGATTCGGATTTTTAACCCACTTCTCTGCCAAAAACGTTGTGTAACGAAATTTCCATCTATCGACGCGCACATGACGCGACCTTTCCTGAACAGGCGTTAGCAATTTCCTCGGCTCCGCAATCATTTTCTGAACCGTGAATTCTTCAACCGCCGCTTCTTCTTTCGATGAAAATGGATTGAGCGTGCCAAAAATTTTTGAGACAACCGATTTACTTATATTTAGCCGTTCCTCCGACTTCGCAAGCGGACGCCTGAAGCGGATAGTGTACGTATATGATTCATCCAACGAAAAATCCCGATCGATCATACAAGTCGTTGTCACTGTTTTTAAATATATCCCATTCCGATAAACCGCATACTCCTCGACATCTTTGATTTCCTCCCAAGACACAGCAATTTGTGTCTTTGCTACAATCGTTGTCAGCACTAGGGAGTGAAGCGGATTATCCTTGTTTTTCTGTTCGGCAAACGCCGTTGTTTGCAGTGCTATACAATCGACCACTTCACAGTTTTCAACTCGCTCGATTAGATAGCTATACAGTTTCGCATGCTTGAAATCCCCGTCACTAAATTCCGGTACCGTCCCTTCATACAGATGACTTCCGTCTCTATACACTTTATATAATCCGCCCGTATCATTCCATGTGAAGGAAATCGAATCATGTACATGAGTAACTGTTTTTATCTCAAAAATCGGTTTTGAATTCATTCGCGTGATTCCTCCTTTGTATGGGTTAGGTTGCCCATATCGCAGAGATCTAAAAGTATGTTATAGTCGTAGAGAAAACTAAATAGAACTACACCACTAGGGGTGTCTTTGTAGAAGACTGAGACGCGTAACCATATATGCGGACCCTTGGAACCTGATCTGGATGATACCAGCGGAGGGAAGTGGGACCGCGTGCAATTTATTTTATCAAACCAAAAAACCGTGGGCCGCTTCCTGACATAGATCAGTAGGTGGCTTTTTTGTATTTAAAAAACAAGAAGGAGTTGGACTAGATGACGTTTTGTGAAGAAGTTCGTAAAGAGTGTGATGATTTGTGGCAAGGGAGTTTCGATCATCCCTTCATTAAACAAATTGCGGAAGGTATATTACCGGAGGACGTATTCAAGTATTACGTTAAACAGGATTCGTATTATTTACAGCATTTTGCAAAAGTACATGCGCTTGCTGCGGTGAAAGCAAAAGGAATTTTGACGACTCAGCGTTTTGCACAGCATGCGGAAATCACATGCGGCGCCGAGATTGCATTGCATGAACATTTTTTCGAAATGCTTGACGTGACAGATGAAGAATTAGCAACCTTCCAACCGGCGCCCACGGCCTATGACTATACATCGCATTTATATCGCGTAGCATTTGAAGGAGACCTAGCGGATATTCTCGCTGCACTACTCCCTTGCTACTGGCTTTATTATGAAATCGGAGAACGTTTGAAAGGGGCGAAACCAAATCACCCCGTTTACGATAAATGGATTCAAACATACGGTTCTGAGTGGTTTGAGAATGCGGTGATGGAACAAATCACGCGGATGAATGAACTAGCGGAAGGACTCTCTACAGAGCGCCGCGAAGAACTGAAAGAACATTTCCGAAAAAGTAGCTATTATGAGTGGCATTTCTGGGAGATGGCATGGACGAAACAAGCGTGGGCAATTGGTTCGTATGAATTGACGCGGAATAAATGATGGAAACAACGGAAAATCTTCTACAGAAGTTGCGAACAGAGCAGCCCCTCATCCATTGCATTACAAATATCGTCGTCGCTAATTTCCAAGCGAATGGCCTGCTGGCACTTGGTGCATCACCCGTCATGGCGGACGCTGTGGAAGAAGCAGCGGAAATTGCTGCTGTATCATCTTGCACCGTATTAAATATCGGTACGCTCAAACGCGAGACTGTGGAAGCGATGCTGTTAGCCGGGAAAAGCGCCAATAAACATGGAAAACCCGTCATCCTCGATCCCGTCGGCGCCGGAGCAACCGCTTTCCGTAAAGAGACCGTTTTACGAATTTTGAATGAAGTAGATGTATCACTCATCCGTTGTAATGCCGGAGAATTAGCAGCAATCGCCGGTGTCTCGTGGCGTGCAAAAGGTGTGGACGCAGGAGCAGGCGATGCAGATATTGCCACTATCGCAAAAGAAGTCGCTAGTAACCACCGCTGCCTCGTTGCAGTAACCGGCAAGGAAGACCTAGTAACGGACGGAGAAAATTTAGCACATATTTCAGGCGGTCATCCACTTATGTCCCGCGTGACCGGAATGGGCTGTTTACTAAGTGCTGTCACTGGCGCCTTTTTAGCTGTCGCAAATGAAAACCGTTTGGATGCTGTCGCAACTGCATTAGCATTCTATAAGCGAACCGGTGAAATAGCAGCAGAAAAAGCTGTCGGACCGGGTGATTTCGCAGTTCACTTTTTAAACTCACTTGATTCATTAAATGATTAAGGTACTTAATTCATTAAATGATTAAGGTACTTAATTCATTAAATGATTAAGGTACTTAATTCATAACAAACATTGATTCATCAACAAAAATGGAGGTAGCTCATAATGACTGTTGTAGCCTTAACAATTGCAGGTTCTGATAGTGGCGGCGGTGCAGGTATCCAAGCAGATTTGAAAACTTTTCAGGAACTGGGTGTCTTCGGTACGTCGGCATTAACCGCGGTGACCGCACAAAACACACGCGGCGTTCACGGTGTCTATCCGATTGACGCACAAGGAGTGACTGCTCAAATTCGTGCAGTGATGGATGATTTCAACGTCGGCGCAGTGAAAACAGGCATGCTATTTTCAGCCAATATTATACAAGCGGTGGCAGAGACGTTACAATCATACGGCCCGTCCGCGCTTGTTATCGATCCAGTCATGATCGCAAAAGGAGGTGCTTCGTTGTTGTTAGATGAAGCGGTGCAGGCCATGAAAGAACTACTCATTCCACTGGCATCCGTGATTACGCCAAATATTCCCGAAGCGGAAGTGCTGGCTAGCATGAGCATCAAATCGGATAGCGATGTTGTGGAAGCGGCTAATCGACTTTTGAAATTAGGTGCTAAAGCGGTCGTCATGAAAGGCGGTCATCGTCGACAAGCCAACTATGCAGAGGATCTATTCCTATCTGCTGCGGGCGAACGATTTACGCTACGCTCCGAATGGATTGAAACCAAAGATACACATGGTACCGGCTGTACATTTTCCGCGGCCATTACGGCTCAAATCGCTCAAGGGAAAACAATCGCAGAATCCGTTATTACAGCCAAGCATTTCATCCAAGCTGCCATAGCGGATGGACTAACTCTTGGAGGCGGGCACGGGCCAACTAATCATTGGGCATATAAGCGACTCGGTAAAACGGCGGGAAAGGATGTCGTTTTGATTGATTAAAAAGATGCTGCGGTTGTATTTCATCATGGGTAGTACAAATACTGGAACAGCTGACCCTTTAGACGTACTAGAGGCGGCACTTCGTGGCGGAGTGACATGCTTTCAGTTAAGAGAGAAAGGTCCTGGGGCACTAAGTGGGAATGAAAAGCAGAAATTCGCGGAAGCCTGCAAAAAACTTTGTGGACTCTATAATGTGCCATTCATCGTCAATGATGATGTCGACTTAGCGATTGCAGTGGACGCGGACGGGGTGCATATCGGCCAGGACGATGAACATGCAAAAGTGGTTCGGGAACAGATTGGTACCCATAAAATCCTTGGCGTTTCTACACATACCGAAAACGAAGTGAAAGAGGCCTTGGTAGTAAGTGCCGATTACATTGGGATGGGACCCGTCTATGCTACTTCATCGAAAGCGGACGCAAAACCCGTTGCTGGAACAGATATGATTCGAACAATAGCAAATGCATATCCAGACTTACCAATCGTCGGTATTGGCGGCATCACATCGACCAATTTCACTCCCGTCATCGAAGCGGGTGCGGCAGGCGTATCCGTTATTTCAGCCATCGCAGCTGCTGGTAACCCGTTTGTTGCGGCATGTGATTTCAAGAAAGCCATCGACTCTATTTTGAATGAAGAAGGTGCCACCTCATGAACACAAGAAAAATGGTCATCATGACAATGTTCGTCGCCATTGCAGTTGCCGGTTCAACATTCGTGTCATTCCCGGCAGGCATCGCACGCGCCTATCCAATCCAGCATGCAGTCAACGTCGTCGCGGCCATCATGCTCGGCCCAATTCCAGCCGTCATTATCGCATTCTTGACTGGATTGATTCGCGTATTGACCGGTACTGGATCGCTACTCGCATTTCCGGGCGGCATGATTGGCGCATTCCTTGCCGGCGTTCTCTATAGGCAATACGGCAAAGCCTGGCTCGCAGCAACCGGGGAAATTATCGGAACCGGTATCATCGCCTCCTTACTCGCCGTTCCCTACGCTAAGATTTTGATGGGCACAACCGTTACAGCATTTTTCTTCGTGCCGCCATTTATCATTTCTAGCGTAAGTGGTGCATTGCTCGGGGTTATGCTTGCTGTACGATTAGAGAGGAACAGGGTTGGGGTGAAGATTAGGGAGATGGTGTAGGTGTTTCCGGCGTGACAATGTTGTTCAGTTTAGGGGAACATTAACGTTGTTTACTTTGGATAAAGCCTTGTCCTGCTCGACGATACACTTCTTGATCAAATATTAATCAAAATAAACAGCCGACTCCTAGTAAAAATAGGGGTCGGCTATTTATTCACTATTGCAGCGAATATATCCGTCACTTTCAGAAAGATATCCGTCACTATTGCGAATATATCCGTCACTTTCAGAAAGATATCCTCCACTTTTGCTTGGATATCCGTCAAGTTCACAAACTTATTCTCAAAACATGACTTTCAGACTATACTCTTCGTAGCCGAATCCAGAATCAGACTACTAAGAGTTTCCGAATAACCGCCGAATTCATTTCAACGCTTTCAACCGCCTACTCAACTCATTATAAACCCTATCCAACCTAGCATATTCACCACTTCCAGGCTTCATCAAACTCAACTTCCCAAGCACCGCCTGCATTTCCGTCTCAAGACGCAGTCGCTCCTCCAGCTGATTATCCGTTTGCTGAACAACGCCCCGCTCTTCCCACTCACGCAACGTCATCGGCACTTTCTGTATCGTTCCATCACCAAAGATCAGTAATCCATCCGCCATCCGCTCATTGAAATAGCGGTCATGTGATGCAAATAACAGCGTTCCAGGAAATGTCTCCAGCGTCTTTTCAAGTTCCTCCCTCGAAGGCAAATCCAGATGGTTCGTCGGCTCATCCAACAGCAACACATCCATTCCTTCTAAGATAAACTGCATCAGCTTCACCTTCACACGCTCGCCCTGACTTAGCGCCGACAACGGAAGGTTCCACTGTTTCTCCGAAAAACCTAGATTCGTCAAATTAATGCGGATCATCCCTTGCTCCTGGAACGTATCTGCATAAAAATACTCCGCCATCGTCATATCCCCAGGCAAATCCAGTACTGTCTGACTCAAATAACCAATCGACATCCCAGCCGTTTTCCACAATTCACCCGCATAACTTTCTTCCCCCAACGCCATCTTGAACAAAGTCGATTTCCCGGTACCATTTGGACCAACAAGCGCAATCCGCTCGCCGGCCTGCACTGTGAACGACACGTCCTTAAACAACTCTCTCCCCGCAAACGCTTTCCGAACACCTTTGCACTCCAGTACCCGTTTCCCTTTTTTCTGCTGCCCCTTCACCTCGAAGGACACATCCACTTCATTCTCAGGCTTATCAATTCGGTCCTTCTCAAGCTCTGCTTCCAGTCGCGTACGCATAGAACGAACCTGGACATCCCTTTTTTTCGCCTTCATACGAAAATGTTCTTTGAAACCATCTTTCTTCGTTGATGCCGCATGTGCTTTCGACGACCAATTCGTAAGCTCCGCGATCTGGCCCTCCACTTGCGCAATTTTCCGCTGCTGCTGCTCATAATGCTTCTGCTGATTCTTTCGGTCTGACGCTTTCTTATCCCTGTAATCCGAATAATTCCCTTTATACGCCGTCAACTTCCCATACTCAATCTCGAATACAAAATCAGCCGTCTGGTCAATGAAATGCCGATCATGCGTCACAATCACATACGTACTTCCGCCTTTATTAATCAACCGAATGAGTTCATCCAGGCTATCACTATCCAAATGATTCGTCGGTTCATCCAGCAAAGTAAGACGACTCTTCTCTGCAAGTGCAGCAGAAAGACGCATCTTCATCCGTTCCCCGCCACTCGCCGAAGCATACTCAACTCTTTCTGGCACATGCCATTTACTCCGGTAAATATGCGTCTCTGCCTGCTCCCAATCAGTATCCCCTTCAACTTCCTGCTCCTGCCTAAAATACGTAACGGAGGGTGGAGATCCATTCCAAGCAATCAAACCCCCTGTCGGTACAATTTCTCCCGCTAACATCGACATTAATGTCGTCTTACCTGCACCATTCGCCCCAACAATCGCGATACAAGCTCCCTCTGGAATATCCGCAGACAACCGATTCAAAATTACTGTCTCTCCATGCGCAAATGATAAATGATTTAATGTTCCAATAAGCATAGCCATTCCTCCATAATCGAGGGATTAAAAAATCCCCCCGAAAGATAATCGGAAGGATCAGTCATCATACTATCCAGATTTCAAAGTTCCTCAAAAAAACCCGTTGCATGCGCAAAGAGAAAGGAAACTACTTAAAATGGACAGACCAATCCTGTTTTCCGTTCGAACAAAAAATTCACTTTCCCGGAATTACAAGATTAGTACTTCATCGTCCACCCTCAGCCCTTTCACTTTTAAGTTGTGTTTAGTATAGCATATTTTTCGTTGTATAGAAATAATTGGACAGCCATTTTTTTATTTAATTTTCCCTTTAATCAAATTCAAAATTTCTTCATAAACCAGTTTCCCATGTGGCACAAATCCATCTCTTCCAACAAGCTTATTAATTGAAATCCTCTCTCCATCCTTCGCTATCCCAAATCCCTGAATCCTAATTTCTTCCTCGTCCCCCAACCAGAGCTCATAAAAATCATCGAATACCACTTTCACAATCCCTGAAACTTCTTCTTTTTGCAACGTGAATTGCTCCAACGTATTTTGGCAATCATATAAAAATACATTCGCCAATTCTTTGTCGATAAAACCTTCCTGTTTTACGCAATAATCGATAACCCCCAACGGCACTAGATCCATAAAAGAAACTGCGACACCAATTTCTTCCTCGACCTCTCTTACGCCATCATGCACAGTTTCATGTGCTAATAAATGACCGGCAGCAGTGATATCCAACAAATTCGGATAATCTTTTTTCAACTCACTTCGCAGCTGAAGAAACAGATAATACACGCCATTTTCTTTACTACCAAACCAACAATGGAAGGTTTCATGCCAATGTCCAAGCCTATGTACTTCTTCACGTGTAGCAACACCAATGTGATTCCTATCTTCATCAAATATGTTCAGAATTTCATTCTCCATGATTGTCTTCACCTACTCATCCTTTTTTTGTCGAATGCAAATCTAACAACGTATCCTCTAACTTTATTAATCTCAACACTTATATCCCAGACTTTTTAAACGTTTAAAAAGAGGTCCTTCCCCAGTTACCATTAGATGTTATCTTGTTCACTAAATTTGTTGCTTCCTTTCGTGCGGACGTTATTTTATTCCGATAAAATAACATTCACGCCCCAAATCCTCTCCACCGACGCACCATTATCACTAATCCGCACCCAATACACATCTGGATTTGTTAACGACTTCCATTCAACAAAACCGACGCGGTCATCGAAGCTCTTCAACAACAAAGCCATCAGATTTCCATGCGTCACAAGCACTATACGCAAGCCATCACTTAGCTCATCCACTACATCCCGAACCCGTGCCGTCGCCTCATTCGACGATTCTCCACCCTCATATTTCAAATGAAAATCTAAAAACGTATCTTCCAATTTTGACATCCAATCATCCATCGATCTTTTACTCAACATGCGTTCAGCGAATCGGTTGTCTGTCTCCACACTGATTCTTTTCGCTTCCGAAAGAGCTCCAATCGATTGTTGCGCTCGAACGTATGGACTTGAAATGATTCGGTCAATATGAATATCTGCGAAAAATCGGCCAAGCTGCTTCGCCTGCGAGACACCCTTCGAAGTTAGATCTGCATCTGGAGCCTGCCCCTCCGCCTCACAATGACGAACGACATAAACTATTTTCTCCACGATATCTCAACTCCTGTTCGTAACGCTTCGGTATTCACAATAAACATAAAATCACTCCCATTCTTAGAAAGAAACATTCAATAGTTCTACAACAAGTTTTTCCACGTCCAGATAACAAACTCTATATACTATTCAATAAGTGCACCCAAAATCCTCTCTCATCTAGTGAAATCAAATCTCTACACTTTCGCACAAAAAGTCAAATCTCCATTTTCATTCCGTTATACAATGAATATGAAAGGGGGCGACGCGATGTTTGAAAATCATGCAATCGTTGTGGATGAAGCAATCGCATTCATCGGAAAAAACGTACTCGAAAAGATTTCATCCAGGGAAGTAGCAAGATATTGTGGGATTTCCCACTGGTATTTCCAACGCATTTTCAAAAAACATACAGGAGAAAACATCGGGGAGTATATCCGGAAGCGACGATTAACAAATGCGGCACAGCGACTCATCCGTTCCAAAGAGCGAATCATCGATATCGCGATGGAACACCACTTCACAACGCAGGAATCTTTTACGCGCGCTTTCAAAATGCTATTTGCCATGCCCCCTGCAAAGTACAGAACTCAATTCAGAGATTTTCTATTTCACAAGGAGGCGTTTCAATTGACCGCACCAACAGGATGGATGATTAGTGGCAGCAACCCACAAGATTATCTGACAGGGATAGACTATACAACGGTTCATACCGGAAAGGCATCCGCCTATCTCCAAGGAGATTCAAAGTTGACTCCCAATGGCTTCGTAACGATGATGCAAGAAATCAAAACCGACCTCTACATCGGAAAAAGAATACGATTATCCGCATTCGCAAAGGCGGACACTATTTCCGGATCGGGTGCGTTGTGGATGCGAGTCGATACGGCCAACGGAGACACCGTCGCATTCGACAATATGCACAACAGACTCATCAAAGGCACACACGACTGGGGCCATTGTAGCGTAGTACTTGATATCCCAGCAGATGCATCCACAATCTCGTTCGGCTTTCTTCTTTCCGGAGAAGGTAAATTATTTATGGATGGCATGAAGTTTGAGGAAGTGGATGAAACCATTCCTGTGACGGATATAAGGTTGGGTGAGGTGGAAACGCTTGGAAACGAGCCTGTGAATCTTGGGTTTGAAAGGTGAATAAAAATATAAAAAAGAGAACTCGGTTTTCAGGAGTTCTCCTTTTTTAATGCCTTGATACCCTAAATGCATGGCTATCGGGGAACTTAAAAAGATGTCCGTAAATCCTTGAATTAGTTAACACTTCTTCAATGAAAACAGCATTAAATTTATTTTATATAACGATTGAGAAAATGATCTATTGTCATTTTGTATTTATCTTCAGCCAATGCAAAGGACTCACCGTGGTTCGCATTCGGGACAAGCAAGAGTTCTGCGTCACTTGAAGTATGCTGATACAAATCCTTCGCCATCTCCGTAGGAACGAATGTATCGCCTTCCCCATGGATATACAGGATCGGGACATTCGTCTTCTCCACTTCATTCAGTGCGCTCGCTTCTCTGAATGAATAACCTGCTCTAATTTTCGTTAACACGCTGGTGCTATCTAACAACGGAAATGCCGGCAGATAAAACATCCGATTCATTTGATACTTGAATAATTGATAGACAGATTCATACGGACTATCCGCTATAATGACCTTGACTTGGCGAGGTAATTCTTCTTCACCGCTGGCCATCAAGACGGTCGCCGCACCCATCGATAAACCATGGTAGGCCACTTTAGTATCAGGCCCAAGCTTCTTCACCAAAAAGTAAGTCCAATCAATCAAATCAAGTCGATCTGGCCAGCCGAACCCATAATAATCCCCCTCACTCTTCCCATGCCCCCGTGCATCAGGCATGAAAATGTTGTAGTCCAAATCGTTATGATAATACTGTCCAAATAGCCCCATTTGCTTCGCATTTCCTAAATAACCATGCGTTAAAATAACCAATTTATCTGTCGGCTTGGATGCCGGTAAATAGTAGCCTGACAGTTTCAGTCCATCGCGTGATGTTAAAGTGAGCTGTTCAAATTTTTGAGCAACCACCCAATCTATCCAACTTCCATTCAAAAAGAGTTCCATTGCCTGATCCGACACTGCCAAATCTGCATTCTTCTGCAAGAATTCTTTCGGTCCCCGCTTGATTGCTAACTCATAGAAAAAGAAGCTGCCGATGATTTGAATCACCAAGAAGACAGTAGTAAAAAGAAAAAGCAGCTTCTTCCATTTGATTCGAATGTTACTCATTCCCCTTTGTTTTTCGGTCTTTTAGTATGTATGATGCCTATGATTAGTATAGTAGAAAAACAGAGGGAAATGAACGAAATTATTACGACTTCATGAAATTACCAAAGGGTTTCGAAGTACGTGAAGGATGGTGGTTGATTTGGTTGCTTGATATACGGGAGATTATTTTAAAGTTAACATTTATGGCGTAGCCTTTTCAACTTGTGATACGGTTCCCCGTAGCCTTTCTAACTGCGAATTTCGAAAAAAGAACCTTCAATCCAAAGTTGGAGTGAAGGTTCTATATTTTAGTTCCAATCTCTTCATCAAAGAAATGATTGTCCGATAATGAAAAATGTTACTTACACTTTTTCATTAAATACCTTCACTTCTACATCGAAAGAATCAACTAGGGTCCAGCAAGTTTTCGCTTAGACCAAGTGTCTGCGCTGTTGAAGTATGGATTTCATGCAAAAGTTCTGGGTTTTCCATTAGCGACATGCCATAAGAAGGAATCATTTCTTTAATTTTCTCTTCCCACTCTTTCACATGTTGCGGGAAGCACTTATTAATTACCTCAAGCATAACGTGAACCGCAGTGGAAGCACCTGGAGAAGCGCCGAGCAATGCTGCAATCGAGCCATCAGCGGCAGTAATAACTTCCGTACCAAATTGAAGCGTTCCTTTTCCACCTGCCTCAGTATCTTTGATAACTTGCACACGTTGGCCCGCTACTACTAAATCCCAATCATCGCTTTTGGCATTCGGGATAAAATCTCGTAACTCTTCCATGCGTTGCTCTTTTGATAACATCACTTGCTGGATTAGGTATTTTGTCAATGACATGTTTTTTCCGCCTGCCGCTAACATAGTAAAGACATTATTCGGTTTTACAGAAGTTATCAAATCTAACATTGAACCCGTTTTTAAGAACTTTGGTGAGAAGCCGGCAAACGGTCCAAATAGCAACGATTTTTTATTGTCGATATATCTTGTGTCAAGATGCGGAACAGACATTGGCGGAGCACCAACCGCGGCTTTGCCGTATACTTTTGCATTATGCTGCTCTATAACATCCGGGTTCTTACACACCATAAATATTCCACCTACTGGGAATCCACCAATATGTTTTCCTTCAGGAATACCGGACTTTTGCAGCAAATGCAGACTTCCCCCTCCGCCCCCGATAAAGACGAATTTTGCAGTATGACGTTCTACATTTCCGCTATCGACATTCTTTACTTTCAATTCCCATGAGCCATCGTTCGTACGTTTAATAGCATCAACACTATGTTTGTAGTTGATATCGACGTTTTTAGTCTTTAAGTGGTCAAATAACATACGTGTTAAAGCACCAAAGTTAACATCCGTTCCAGTGTCGATTTTTGTTGCCGCTATAGCTTCTTTTGATGAACGATCTTGCATAATAAGCGGAATCCACTCCATCAGTTTTCCTGGGTCATTGGAAAATTCCATTCCTTTGAACAGAGGATTGTTTGACATCGCTTCAAAACGTTTCTTTAAAAACGTTACATTCTGCTCCCCTTGTACCATACTCATATGAGGCAATGGCATGATAAAGTCCTGTGGATTATTGATCAGCTTATTGTTTACAAGATAAGACCAAAACTGCATTGAAACCTGAAACTGTTCATTAATTTCTATAGCTTTGCTAATATCTACGGATCCGTCCGGTTTTTCAACTGTGTAGTTAAGCTCGCACAGTGCAGCATGCCCCGTTCCCGCATTATTCCATTCGTTAGAGCTTTCCTCCCCTGCGCTTTCAAGCTTCTCAAACACTTTAATTTCCCATTCCGGTACTAATTCTTTCAGGAATGCCCCCAAAGTCGCACTCATGATTCCCGCACCAATTAAGATAACGTCTGTTTTAGTTTCTTCGTTGCTCATTTTTATCATCCTTATACTCTATATATTTGCAGAAAAGATGTAAGCACTCCTGCTTAGGCGTCACAACAAGCCAAGGCACGACCTAGTCACACACCCCTCTGTATCAATTATAAACTTATCATAGCCCATTACAATTATTTAAGGATTAAAATATCCAGCACTATATACATGGTATTTTGTAATTGTAGTGTATTAACAGTATAGCATCTTGCATAGGCACCAAAAATCAAGATTCAAAACTCCAGTTTTCCAATCTTTCTACAAACTGACCCCTACGTTTTTCGTTAAATTGATACTTTTAAATAGGCCAGTTCTTTGCTAAAGTTATCAGGAAATGCGAATTTAATTTGAAAAATAAGGGTAGGTTTATGACTATGAAAACAACAAGTTATTCAAAATCACGCACGTTTGATTTGATCCTAACTGGAATGCTAATTGCACTCGTATTCGTCGCAACTCTCACATTAAATATCAAGCTACCTATCACGGCAAATGGTGGGTTGGTTCATCTTGGAACAGCCATGCTCTTTATAGCGTCTATTCTTTTTGGTCCTAAAAAAGGGGCACTCGCTGGGGCTATCGGTATGGGTTTGTTTGACTTAGTATCTGGTTGGACATTGTGGGCACCCTTCACCTTTGTGGCTCGTGGCTTACAAGGCTATATCGTCGGAAAAATTGCTTGGTCATTCGCTCGCAAAGGAAACAGTATTACTTTCAATCTACTGGCTACCATCGCTTCGATTCCTGTTATGTTAGGTGTTTATTACATTTGTGAACGGGTTCTATTTGGCAGTTGGGTTATACCATTAGCTTCCATTCCCGGAAACATGGTTCAAAACATTGTGGGGATTGCTATAGCCATTCCAGTTTGTGTTTTGCTAAACAAAGTTTATTTTTCTAAATAGTTCATTAAAAAAGATGACTTCTGCTACATAGCGAAGTCATCTCATTACCACATAAAAGCTGCATATCCCTTTTTATTAAACTGTATCCTTTATAGTAAGTCTCGTTCGTCATTATAGTTTTTCCATTTATCTTTTTTAATATACTCTTTTATTCTCTCATGCCTAATTTTAAAGGGAATGAGCCTACTTCAATCGGTATCACGCCGAGGAGACCATCTTGATAACGCATCTATACAAGAAATATCAAAAAGTCGAAGCACTCTCCTACATAAAACTTTTCCTCTTGGACATAATACAAAGAATGAAATCTTTAAACAAAGGGAGTCATGCGTTATGTCAGTGGAAAACAAAAATAAGAATAAGGATAAAGGTAAACAGCGAAATGCCCTTAAATACGATACAAAGCCAAAAAACGATGTTGAGTTTGCAAGCGAAAGCGAATTTCTAAATTTAGATGGTAAAAAAAACAAAAGAAAGCGCTAAAAACGGTGCCTGTCCACCATAAGTGTGACAGGCACTGTCCGTTTTCATCCCCTAAAGTCCCTTTAACCTCCTATTTATGCGATCAATAGCAAAATCCTGATACCGCTGCATCTGTCCCCACTTAACCAGATGCTCATGTTCAGGGTGGTCGGGATCAGCAAGGACTTTAAGAAACTCTTCATATCCATATTGGCCACCCACATCTTCTGGCGGTGTATTTCCCTCTCCCTCTAAGCAAACGGGATAGTTAGAGTCATAATCCTCCATAATACTTTCCACTTCGATGTCATGGTTCCAATCATCGCCGAAATCGTAAGTATAGGTTAGCTTCTCGCATGCAGGAATATACTCCGATAGCTTCACGCCTTTTTCATGCTTCATGTCTACTTCCCCAGGATAAGAAAAGGCCTCTTCGTCACAGACAAGATTGATGATTGGTTTTTGGAGTTTTTTAATATGCCCTTCAGCGATGTGATTTCCCATAGTGACCGCCTTGTCATAAACATAAAAATCATGAAGATGGTAATCCTGCCACTCAAAGGCTCTCTGTATGATTTGATGCAATTGGTTAAAAGTTTTGTTTACGGGAACCACAAGTCGCCGCCATACTTGGTGATTTTCAAGCCTGAGTGTAACTTTTAAAACGGCAGCTTTCGCTTCAAAAATGGATTGTCCTGCAAATTGGGTAAGATCCTTATACATCTCTTCATTCGGTAGAAAATAACCGCCCTTTCCGTCTCCAACTAAAGAACGGCTAATTCTGATTCCCATGTCTGGCTGAAAAATAGAATCATTATCCCATACCTCATTAAAAAAGTACGCTTCATCACAAGCCTTATTCATCCTCGCCACTAAAGTCCGATTCTTTGTCTTGGTAATGGAAATTTCATTAGTATGAAGTAAATACCGATCAATTGCCTTGTCCGATATCCCTTCCTCCTGGAATGTTGTGCGGATTCCTTGCAAGGCAATCTCGTTAAACCTTTTAAAGTCTGCTGCTTTCAGACCGTACAGCACAACGGCATAACGATTCTGATCATTCATTAACACAACCGCTTTCCTACGATTAACCATGATTAAATTTGCATGCCAAGAGAAAAGTGGATTTTCCTCCGCAACTGATTCAGGTTCTACTTTAAGTTCAACTAAAAGTTTCTTCGTACAACAGATATACATAATTGAAAACTCCTTTACTTTTGTGAGCTTGCCTAATGATGTATAACAACCAGATGCAGCTCAAATCAGACTGTATTTTCATAAAAACTCACTTACCAATGATAAGGCTCTCCGTACTGTGTCTATATGAGTTATCTACAATGAAAGGTACCAGCGTATAATGCTACTCTGAATCCCGTCGGTACCCAAGACCAAGATTAATATTGGTTCGCTTGCGGCTCACTTCAGTCCGCTTGCGGCTCACTTCAGTCCGCTTGCGGCTCACTTCAGTCCGCTTGCGGCTCACTTCAGTCCGCTTGCGGCTCACTTCGGTCCGCTTGCGGCTCACTTCAGTCTGCTTGCGGCTCACTTCGGTCCGCTTGCTCACTTTGGTCTGCTTGCGGCTCACCTATTCAATCTGTATTTACTTGCTTTTGATTTTCCTTCTAGGACTATTTTTTTTTGTTCTCTTAATGATTTTAAGATTCGTTTGCTCGTAGCCGATGAAAACCCGCATAGCCTTTCAACTTCTTGACGCGTCATATATTCATTTTCAGATAAATAATCCAAAATCATTACATTAGCTTGAATCTCATCAAAATCCTTATCTTTTGCATATTCAATATTTCCATTAAAACTTTCATAGACCCTATGCGTAAACATATACTTATTTCTTTTTTCCCTTTGGAGAATATTATTTTTTTGACAAAGCCTATTCAACACACTAATTGCCGATTGGGATGTAATCTGCGCCACATCACCAGCTTTACTAAGAGTGATTGTTTTATTAGATTTAACGTATTTCAAAATACAGATTTCTGCGACTGAAAATTCACCATGTTTTTCTTGCTCTTGTGTAATAAACTCCAGAAACTCCTTATCCTCCAAACCACTTCTTAATGTTAGGCTGACTGCATCCAAATATAAACTATATTCAGGGGCAGATTTCCCCAGAGATAACATATCCTTAAAAATAATATCCACACCTTGTCCAGAGCGTTGAACATATTTCAGTTTTTGGAGCGTTTCTGCAATTAGTTTATTTCTTGGTGAGGATGGATGCGTAATAATATTTTTACTATCCACTCCAGTTGGAAATGCCCCTGGATTTTCTATAATAATTTCATTAGGGTAAAATTTAACGATTATTGATGAGGTATTTTCATAATCTCGATGTGAAATTGCATTTAATAGGGCCTCTTGAAAAACGTTGATAGGATAATCATTTACCTCTAATTTAAACAATCCCATTTGAATGTTTTCTAATCCATTTTGATCTTCAAAAATTTGATGGATTCTATCTACAGCTTGAATTAGGGGAATTCTTAACTCCAAACGCTTATAATATTCCATCTGCCCCTCATTGTAAGTAAGAATGATGATTTCAGCCTGTGGCAAATATTTAACAATTGCTTCTTTGGTGCCCACAAATAATAGACCAGCCACGGTTAATTGAATTTCATCTTCTACAACGTCTATTAGTCGTAAATCCTTTAGAAATGTTATGTTATCCGATTGATACAAAGTAGAATCCTTATCCCGTGATTGGATTTTTAATTTCAGATGCTCTACTTCCGTAAAATCAATATCTTCTTTTGCAGCTGGCCCAATAATCTTTGATGAATAATCCCCTTTAAATCCCGTGATTTTATTAGAACTATACTCTGCCGGATAAAACGGTTTCGTATTCTTACCCAATCTTTTATATACTACACCTTTTGATGTAGCCACAATTTCTGGCGACTTTTGAACAGTAATTTTCAATACTTCTTTATCAGCCAGTTCAACTACTTCAATATCAGTAAAAATTTTTGGCACAGTCTTATCATAAATACTTTCTATGATAGTTTGCACATCATAATTATCACATCCGGTAACCTCTCCGTCATCTTCTACACCAACAAGAATTACCCCACCATCTGTATTAGAAAAACCTACCGCCTCATTTATTAAGATACTCATTAGTTCCTTTTTATTTACTTTAACCCAACTTTTAAACTCAACGTACTTAGTTTCTCCTTGTTGAATCATTTCTTTAATTTCCAATGGGCACACCCCCAACCTAATAACACTAGTATACCAAGATGCGGGAGATTATATATCATACCCGTATCTATAATAAGATAAAGCATCATACGAAAGTCCTGATGATATCATGGTTTTTCTTATTGTGAGGATAAGCAATGTGGGAGGCATTTGAGTTTTAATGTGAAGCATGCAAAGTAAAAGTACACAGTGTTATAAAGGGCTAAACCTTTGCCACACTGTGTACCTATAATTTTAGAAGTTGAAATAATAAGCGGCCCAGCTTGAGCGCGACCCACACCGAGTTCATTGATACCTGTCATGTCGATACCCAGTGCCCGGGACCTCTCTCTCCTACTTCAACAGCTCTTCCGGAAGCAGCTTAAATCCTTCAATCATCGTGTCTTCTTCTACCTCAATCAATATGCAGCGTTTGCCATTGTAATTGACCTGTCTGACATATTTCAAATCTTGCGGGCTGATAGCGATATTCGCTACTTTTGTGCTGATTTTGATAGACTTTGATGTGTAACTTGGAACGATATGGCTCGCTTTCATTTCATACGCTTCATCATCAATCACCTTTTGGAAAGCCATTTCCACTTTTTCCGCATTCACATCCTGCACGCCACACGCCTTCAGCACGCGTTCCACCTCTTTCGTGTCCAAGGTAGGGATGCTTTCGTCTTCCTCTTCTTCGTCTTCCTCATCCATCATGCGATTGATTTCTTCATATACGCTCGCGAGGGTTTGCGCATTCACCTCATCACCTATCACTTCTTTTACAATCTCTTCAAAGACGGCTTTATCATCCTCGGCAGTCATGATCTCTTCGCCGTTCAACACGTTCTCGATAAAATGGATATCCGGCTTATTCGCTTTGCCCGCAGCATAAAGGATGTGATTGACATCTGCCGCGTTGTCCGTGAAACAGGGAAACAAAAATCCACCAATTGGAGAAGCAAGATTAATGATGGGATCAGCTATCATACTCGACTTAAATTCTTTTTCGATAAAATCAAACACGAGTGAACGTTTCGGCAGTTCAGTCTGATTCATGCTACAGAGGATAAAAGGGTTCGTATACACTTCATCCCGAACGTCTATTTCCGATTCATCACCATTCCGTTTTGTCGGTTTAAAATAGTTTCCGCGAATGAACGTAACGACCAAGTCCTTTTCATATTGGACGTCCTGAACCATCTTCCGGGTAACGCGATGCATATCCGCTTTCCATTCTTCTACATTGTCTGTATGAAGTCCCTCATATAAAAGCCGCTGCGTATGGTCCGTTTGCTCCTCCGCAGGACGTTGAAACTTCACTTCAAACAGCTTCACATCCAGTTTCCCACCTAAAACTTTTTTAAAGTTGGTGAGGAATAATTCCTGTTGCTCCTGATCCAACAGGGGAAACGGCTGGCTCTCCTCATGATAGATGTCACTGCTCTCCTGTTTGATATAAACTTTATAAATATCAGTGATCGTCAGTAAATCAGTGTTCAACTTAAATTGTTTACGCATCGCTGCAATGTCCTTCTTATTCATCTCTAATTCCAACTCCCTGGCTTGTATGATTGGTTATATTGGTTCGAAGTCTGTGATATATAGTGAAAAAAGAGCATCCAAAGCTACAGTTTAGCTTTTGACACTCTTTTATTTTTCAAAAGCGTGGTCAAAAACCACCGTCTTTAGACGGTATACGCTTTAGCCTTATCTTTTAGTTTTTGAGCTTTGTTTTTGATTTTTATCTTTAGTGGGCTTTAGCCCGAATAGATTCCACCTACTTTAGTAGGTGGTTGTTCAATATAGCAATGTTTATGATGAAGACAGAAATACATTCAATCTTGAATGATGCGCGGGGTATTTCGAGTTGGGATTACCCACGTTACTGACTCAATTCCTTTATAATTGACATTCCTAGCTATCTAGACTCATTAAGTTCTTTTACTTCCATTACCTTGTTACTGAATTGATACGTTACAGTAACATTTTCTATAATCTCAGTATTCTCGTATGCAAGAGAAGCCTCAAACTGTAGAGTATTATCGTCTTTCCACGCGATATTATTTACATAGCTATAATTCTCATGGTCTGTACGAATCCATGTTTCTAATTCTTTTTGTGCCCCATATTTGATTCTTGCTGACTCTACTAACTCAGGACTGTTTATTCCTTCTTCAACATTAATAATTTGAATAAATTCACTTTTATTAGAGACAGTTACTACCGCAATCGACTTCTGATCTGGTGAGGGAATCATTTTTCTAATATACAGGGATGGCGCAGGAAAATGATAATACTCTTCAAGCACATCATCTTTTATCCTCCAAATGACATTTTGACTTCCATAATCCGAATAATTATTAAACAATGTAAATATCTTACTTCCGTCTGCTAACTGAAGAATAGTAGTACCCTTATAACCTTTTGACAAAATATCAATAGCAAAAGCAGAAGCATCGGCAATTTTTTGATTATCACTTTCTAAAAAGGGGTGAAGTTCATGTAAAGCTTTCTCTCTTAGCCTTTCGTCATTAAAGGTTTCTACCAGCCTATTTATAGCAACATATACATGCTCATTATTATCACTTTTTAAAGCCTGTAGAAATTTATTCGCATCATAGTGAGTAACTGGCTGTAACTCCATATTTTCAGCTGTTAAATAACGAAGATAAGGCTCTGCATCATGCTTTTCATAATATGCCATTGCCAATAAAACTGTAGAGGTTGAACAATAAAGGACAAGGCACGAAACTAGAGCAATCCACATTTTAGAAATACCTTTTTTTCTAACTTTTACGCCACTATTCTCTGCCGCTTTAATTAAGTTCTCATCAATTAATCCAAACTCCCGAAATATATCTTCTCTTTTCATAGGTTAACCCCCTCTTTCACCAAATAAACCCTAAGTTTATTTCTTGTTCGAAATAATATGGACTTCACTTTACTGCTACTCATATCAAACCTCATAGAAAGATTATCTATTGAATCAGAGTACCAGTACCTCCTAATAAACAAATTTCTTGTTTGCTCATCTATCCCATATAAAAATTGATTGATCACATATGCAATCTCACCTGCTTCAAATTCTGTTTCTACAGTATTAATGGAGGCTAGACTTCCTTCCAGTTCAGTTAGAATGACTTCAAACTTAGGATTGCGTTTTTTCGCTGTATTATAACCATATTTATCAAGTGCAATATTACGTGCGATTCTACCTAAAAATACTGACAGATTCCTTGGTATACTAGGCGGGATTGCATTCCATGCTGCTAAGTATGTATCGTTCTCACACTCCTCAATATCCTCGTAGTTGGAAATTATGTTTCTTGCGATTGCTTTGCAGTATGCCCCATATTTATGCTTAGTCTCCAAAATAGCTTGCTGCGAGCGCTGTAAATATAAGTAGACTATTTCTTGGTCCCCCATCCGATATCCCCCTTTCCAAATCTCACCTTTTAGCATGTAAGTATTTGTTTTTTATGCCCTCACTTATATAGTAGAAGTTTCAATGAATTGGTTGCACTTTATACGATAATTTTCAAAAAAATAATCCTAGCCTATAAGAATTTAAAAAGCTTCTCATAGGCTAGGATTAGATGTTTTATCTATATCGAACAAAATATCCATTCTTCTAATCGTTTAAAACACAAACCTCACTTACTTATGATAAGGCTCACCGTACTGTGTCTACAGTTTAGCTTTTGACACTCCTTTATTATGACGATAGTTAGTGATGAAGTAATATTGCATTCCTTTGTTATGCAAATTCATGCTTGTTTAAACTTTTACGATAGCTTTCTTGCACAGATACCTGAAATCAATTGCTGGACACAAGGGAATACGCCTAGTGTGAGTTTTAAGTGGTCGGTTTTAAAATAAAATAAGGTGCCTGGTTCTCAAACGGCTTTTGCTTATCGAGAACCAGGCACCTTATTTGTTTTGCCGCTGATAAAAAGCAGGATAACTTGTACAATTCCCTGAAAATCACTTCACTATCTTACCCTCACAAGCAAGCTTCAAAGAAGACCATCCATACTGTTGCCCCTTACTAAATTTTACCCGTAATGACAGCTCCTCCTGATTATCGTTCCAACGCAATGTTGTTTGAATGGCAGACGGTGTTTTAGGTAAAACTTCAATTTCGCTTTTTATCGCATTGTGCTCTAAAATAACGCTATCGTTGTGCAAATAGAATGTAACAACCATCGGGGCTCTTCCCAACAAAGCTGCAAGACCCTTCTTAATATTTGCTTGTGGAGCTTTATATAAGCTTTCCCCCAGCTCCTCCGATACCTTTCCTAATACCTGTTGATGATTCAATAATTTCTGCTCAAACTGTTTTTGTATATCCTTCACAACTAAATCCAAGGAGCCTATATCAAAATAGGTAGGTCCTAAGATTTGACCAATGCCCGGATTTTTTGACGTAATTTTAACATTCCTTTTTGAAGCTGCTTTCAAGGAGAAGCCTTCTACAACATAATTCCCATTCACTCTTAGGATAAGTTGTAGATCACTCGTTTCCGAGCGATCATCTATATAGCTATCCCCAACCAATTGAATACTTTCAATTTGGTAGACCGGATATTTCCCTTCCAAATATTCATGCATTTTTTGTGTCGTTATAGTAGACGCTATCTGTATACTCAATAACTCTTTATGCGTTATTATAGGCGAATAGGCATTCAGCATATGATAATATTCTTGTTCATCGACTTGATTGATGGATGAATTTTCTTTCAAAATTCTATAATACACCATCGCCTCATTACATTTCCCGATAGCATTGCTCTTATTTGTTGTTTCCAACTGCTTATGTTGACCTATCAACATTTCGAAATTCTCAATTGAACGTAGATTACGATGCAATACCTTGTCTTCTGCTGGAAAAACTTCATAACTCGTTGCCAACTTAACTGACGAGGTAGGACTGCTTTCAAACTTAAAACGAAGTGTTAATGCCTCTTCCCCCGAACGAATCCCAATAGTATCATTACCTTTTTTGTAAATATAAATTCCCTGTGTACTATCTATATTCGACTTCCATCGATCCACATTCAAACATTTGTTCTCTCTAGAATATCGTGTTATAATCGTAGTACTCTCGATTAACATTAATTCATTGAATGCCAACTGGATTCCCGTAGCTCCCAAGTTATATTCATCTGTCAGGAGTTGAAAACAGTGCTCCCTTAAGCTAAAAAGAAAAGCCCGACGAAATGGGTTAATATCCTCCATAAACTTTGGATAATAACCGTCCGCTTTTTTCTTTAGCATCGGAATACTGTCATACTGATTTATGTCTTCCTTTAAAGCAATCACACTATGTAAATACGTTTTATATTCCTGTTGTAAAAGATCATTAAAATAGGTTTGTAAACCACTTGAACCAAAGTATTTTGTGAAAAAACTTTTAGCCCCTAAGTTTTTTGGCTGAATAGCTGCCGAACCTTGAATGAGAAAAAGGTTTACTTTAACTTGTTGCTGATCTTCTAACGTTAACAATAGACTCGGCTGTGTATCAGACTGTTCCATTTCAAACTTATTGATAACAAATTGTATAGTTGGATACTGGTCTTTGATAAAGTGCGCTGTTTGCACGACTGGATCAGAAAACTTCACAATGGATTCTCCCGCCAACAGGTACTTCAAAGCACTGCTAACCTGTAAAACGTGGGCCTTTCCAATTTCACTTGGTTTAGTCACATTCATCCCCCATTCTTCACTTCCACCATGAGATTTTTTCACAATTTATTTCAATGGCCTTTTCTGACTGCGCATGTTAGAATGATAATTAGCTATCGGAGGTGCTCGACATGAAGATTGCAGTACGCGGAAGAGCAAAATTCAGTCCTTTAAAAGACTATGATAAAGCAAAAATCAAAGAATTGCTACTTAACAAAGTTATAGAAGAACAAGAAAAATCCTTGAATTTATCTAACGGGGATCAGTTTGAAATATTCAATCGACAAAATGATAAAATGAACGTAGTTAGTCTTTTCTCAGGATGTGGGGGCTTGGACTTGGGCTTTGAATTAGCTGGTCTGGACGCCTTACTTGGCACAAAAAAAACAAATCGAATACTACAATCACAGGAAGACTTCTTAAATATTCGACACAAGAGTCTATTTCATACTTTCTACACGAATGATATGTTTAAAGAAGCCAACGAATCCTATAAATCGAACTTTCCTAGCACAATCGTCCAACATGCAAAAGACATTAGGCAAATAAAAAACTTCCCTAATTGCGATATTGTGCTTGGCGGATTTCCATGCCCTGGCTTCAGTGAAGCAGGTCCTCGCCTAATCGATGATGAGCGAAATTTTTTGTACATTCACTTTATCCGTTGTCTGATCCAAACGAAGCCAAGTTTCTTCATCGCGGAAAACGTAAAAGGTTTACTGACTTTAGGAAAAGGTGAAGTAGCCAAACAAATCATTCAGGATTTTGAATCTGCCGGCTATACAGTTACTTACAAACTCGTAAACGCCCGTGATTATGGCGTTCCACAAAGCCGTGAGCGTGTCTTCATCGTCGGTGTACGTGAGGACATAGACTTTGACTACGAGTTCCCTGAAGCAACACATGGAGAAGGACAGGGATTACAGCCATTCGTTACATTACACGATGCTATCCATGACTTAGAGGACAAGCCCGGTGATTCATACGAAGGTAGTTTTTCATCCATGTATCTTTCTCGTAACCGTAAGAAAGAATGGAACGATCAGAGCTTTACCATACAAGCCTCTGGCAGACAGGCGCCTTTACATCCAGGTGGAGCACCTATGGAAAAAATTCATGCAGATAAATGGATACTCCCCGGTGGAGAAAACCAGCATCGACGACTATCCATAAGTGAAATCGCTCGCATCCAAACATTCCCTGATTGGTTCCAATTCTCGGATGGAAACAATTCATCTATTAGTAGAAATGGACGTCTCAATAAAGTCTATAAGCAAATTGGCAATGCGGTACCTGTCGAACTTGCAAGAGTCATTGCTGCACCTATTGCACAGTGGACACTCGAAAATCTCCAAGCCATTAAAAAGAGCCGTAGCTATTCAGAGCAATTGGAGTTGTTTGAGGAAACTTCTGGTTATAAGTGATAGCTATACAGAGATACTAAGTAAAAATGAGGACATATATATAAAGATGTACCCTAAGGAGTTGATAGCTTAAAAGCCTACTTTAAAGGGTACATTTTAATTTATCAGGATGCTCCTTATATGAACAATAATATAAATCCCTTCTAATCTCGCTCTGGTTCTACGCAATATCTTGCAACACAAGTCATGCTGTAATGACTTCGACTATTAAACATTAATATAATTAACATCGTCACAAATCTATATTAAAATATTATATTTGGGCGGGGATTCCTTGTGGAAAACAGAAACTATAATTTTCAAAAGCTGACTCCTATAAAAGATGTCGACCTGGATACATACAAAGATGCCTTAGACTTCATCTTTAATAATGACGATATTAAAAATGCTGCAATTACCGGAGCCTATAGTGCCGGAAAAAGTAGCTTATTGGAAAGTTATAAATTAACTAAGCCCGAAAAAAAGTTCTTACATATCTCTTTGGCTCACTTTACGGCTACTGAAGAGAATACTGATACTCCTCTCCAATATAATGAAACTATTTTAGAAGGTAAAATATTAAATCAACTTATTCATCAAATCGACTCAAACGACATTCCTCAAACACACTTCAAGGTCAAAAAAACAAGATCAGAAAAAAGCACAAAAGTTGTTACATCTTTATTTATCACATTCTCTGTATTAATCATGTATATGATTGGGTTCACTTCTTGGACTTCTTTTGTCGATGGTTTATCCCAGCCACTCTTAAAAAACATATTAGGCTGGACTACCAACAGCAATGTACTTCTCTTCAGCGGAATAGTATGCTTAACCATCTTTAGTATAGGATTCTACTTTCTACTAAGTACCCAATTCAACAAAAATATGTTCAGGAAAATCAACTTCCAAGGAAATGAAATAGAGATATTCGAGGAGTCAGAGGAATCATACTTCGATAAATATCTAAATGAGGTCATTTATCTTTTCGAAAACTCTGGGGCAGATGTAATAGTATTCGAAGACATGGATAGGTATAACATTAATCAAATATTCGAGAAGTTACGGGAAATTAATTCCCTTGTTAACACACGTAAAGGGAAGACACTTCGTTTTTTTTACCTGCTCAGGGATGATGTCTTCATTTCAAAAGATAGAACTAAATTTTTCGACTTCATAATACCTGTTGTACCGGTTATAGATGGGTCTAATTCATACGAAAAGTTTATTGAACACTTTAAACTGGGTGAAATTTATGATTTATTTGATGAAAAGTTCCTTCAAAGTCTATCTCTATACGTGGATGATTTAAGAGTTTTGAAAAATATTTATAATGAATTTATTATTTATCATGGCAGAATTAATTCTATAGAATTAAATAATAATAAATTACTTGCTATTATTACTTACAAAAATATCTTCCCTAAAGATTTTAGTAATCTTCAGCTAGGGAATGGGTACGTCCATACGTTATTTGAAAATAAGTCTATATTCACCAATAATTCTTTACAAGAAATTGAACAAGATATCAATGCTTACGAAAACTTTCTAAAAGCAGCAGATAATGAGCACCTGTCTAATATAGACGAACTAGATTCGCTATACTTCAAAGCCCCAGGAAGTTATCCTATTCAAGTCAATAATCAGAGCGAAACCAGTTTTGAGAGTCGTGCAGACTTAATAAGAGCTATTAAGGATCCTACAAAAAACGTTCAATATCTTGATAATTATCGATATTGGAACACCCTTGACGTCGATACAATATTCAATTCTTTCACAAGTAATGAAATCTATATTGAAAGAAAAAAAGCCATAGAAACAAAATTTGATGATAAATATGAACATCTCGCAACCAAAATTAATCAACTAAAAAGTGAGAAAACCATTATTCAAAACTCTCGACTAGAGACTATTATTACCAAAGAAAATATTGATAATATTTTCGATACAAATTTCATAAATGAAATTGGAGTAGAGAATACATTTAAGGAAGTGGAATCAAGTTCCTACTTCCATTTAATTAAATACTTAATTAGAAATGGATATATCGATGAATCATACCCTGATTACATGACTTACTTTTACGAAAATAGTTTAAGTCGCGAAGACAAAATTTTCTTACGCAGTATTACAGATGAAGTTTCTAAAGAGTATAGTTACGATCTGAAAAACCCTAAATTAGTGGTCTCTAGACTACGGATCTCTGATTTCGACCATATTGAGGTTCTTAACTTTGATTTGTTTAGCTACTTGTTACAGAATCACACAAAGTACGAAGAACAGTTATCTCGACTATTCAGTCAAATGAAAAGCGAGAAAAACTACACATTCATTACTGAGTTTTCTGAGCTAACAAATGCCACTATCTCCTTGACCAAATCAATAAATTTATATTGGCATGAATTTTACCACCAACTAATAAACACAGATGGTTTTAGTCATTCCCTAAGGAAAAATCTTATTATTAATGCAATATTATTCTCATCATCAGATTCCGAAATCAAGTCCGCGAATATTGATAATTGCATAACTAAATTTATTTCTAATGATGTAGACTTTCTAGATACTACATTATCCACAGCATCCAATGTCCAAAAGTTAATTTCGGGATTTAAATTGTTGAAAGTTAAAATGAAAGATATTAATTTCAATAAAGCAAATCACCCCCTTTTTATTGATGTATATAAAAATGATTTATATGAACTAAATTTCAACCTTATTTCTTTAATATTAGAGCACGTTTACCACATACCTACTGGTAATGATTACTTTACTAGAAACTATTCTTTAATAAACTCCAACGGTGAAGCCGAACCACTATTAATATACGTAAATAATAACATCAATCAGTATATGTCTATCATTATTGAAAAATCTAATAATCATATTGCTGATAGCGAATCCATAGCATTGTTAATACTTAATAATGAGGATATTGATTTAGAACTTAAAGAGCAATTTATTAACTATTTGGATACAATAATCAATGATATTAGTACTGTTAAAGAGGATAGTTTATGGAGTATTTTATTACAAAATACTACAGTCAAATATTCTTCGGAAAATATCTTACTATACTTCTTCTCTTCTGAACCTAATCTAGATGATTATTTAATTGATTTTATCAATAGTAGCAGTGATGAGTTGAGTTTTAACCCTCAACTAATTGATGAACAATTCGGTGAAAATTCTACTTCGACATTACTTTCAGCTGTTATCGAATGCAACGAATTAGTTGACGAAAAATACCAACTAATAATCAACTCACTAGGATTATATTATGAAGACTTTTCATTTGCAGGAATTTCAAATAGTAAAATTGAAATTTTAATTGAAAGTAAGTTAATTGAGATGAATGAACAAAATCTTTTATTCATGCGCAGGGAATACTCTTTAACTACAATATCATTTATTAAACAAAACATTGTAGTTTATACAGAGAGCATAATAAATCCAGAATTATTTTCACTTGAAGAATTACTAATTTTACTTGAATCTGATATTTCAGACCTGCATAAATTGCACTTGCTAAGTTACACCAATTCCAAAATCTCCACGAACGAAAAAGCATATTCAATAAAAACTAAAAAATATATTTTAGAAAACAATCTTGACACAGATGATATCCCATCATTGATTAAGTCATTTGATACAGAGGACAAAAAAGTTCAAGATATAATAATAAATTCAGCTATTGATCACGTCGATATTATTAATGGTGAACAAATTCCTACACCATTTCTACTACTTAATAAGCTACTTTTAACTGAACGATTAGAATTAGATGTAAAGAAAAAGTTATTATATCTAGCTTTGCCTGATTTGAATAAAGCCCAAGTAATTCAAATGCTTAGCACTTTACACATGAATAGTTTTTCAGAACTATTTATAGGTAAACGCCCCAAAATTGAAGTTACACCAATAAACCATGATGTTTTATCTTATTTTAAATCCCGTAACTGGATTTCTAGCTTTGCTATCGATAGCTCCGACTCGAATTATTATAGAGCAATTGGGCGAAAGATATAGCTGTTTACACTAGTCGGTAGTAAAATGACCACTCATACTTTTTCCATGAGTGGTCACTTTATGAATATTATCACGTATAGTCGCCCACTTCATGAGCCTGCAGAAGACATCATTTCCCACGCCAACCGTAACCCGGATAAATCAATTCATTCATCCTTTTAAATATGAATGATTCATTCTCCAAAATCATTACCATATCTATCGTTTCCCTAAAATCTTCACCCATAAAAATTAATTGCCGAAGTTTATGTTGGATTTCCAATCTATACTTCGCAAACTCGAACGAAATGACTCTTTTTGCATCATCTACATATACATTATCCAAGTTCACTTGAACATCATTCGATAGCCGCTGTACCATTTTCCAAAGTATATTTTCTTCCACCGTTTTTGAATGCAGGTTTGCTAACGAATCAGCTTGAAGAAATTTATTCGTGTAAACAGTGGCCTGATGTTGAACACGATAGCCCTTCCCTTCAATCAATTTCTGCTGCCAACGATTGACCTTAAAATAAAGACTTTGTTCATTAATTTCAATACTCGCTACTTCGGCATAGTAACGAATACGCGTCCCATCATCCTCATAAATCGCAACATACTTTATATGTTGCCAGCCTTCTAACAAATCTTCAACAAGCATCTCATAACTTTTCCCCATTAATAACTGCCGTAATTCCGCTTCACTATAGACAGCACAAATTAACACCTGGTCTACCGAATAAAGACTTCCTATTTCTTCATATGTTCCTTTTGGTAATATCCCCTCTTGCTGTAGCTGATCCGGGCTTTTATTCAACAAGTTATCAATAAAACGATCTACTAATCCCGTCACATTTGGCAGGAATGGAAAAGCACCAATATTTACACTTTCAATGCTACGGTATAACGGATGATTCTCGTATTGCCGCTCTTCGGTCCAAGGAAATAGTACATACGCGCCAAATGCCGTGCGCTCATATCTACCATCCGTATTTACAACAATCGAGTCACGATAACGGTGCATCGTATTAATGTCATCCTGCATGGGTCCAGGCATATCAGGATTTGTTTCTAAATCTAAACGGTACTTTGCATCGAAAATATACTGATATTGATAATCTTTGCCTACCTTGCCGATACTCAACATAGAATCCGGTTTTTGTTGTACAGTCGGTACCCGATTACTCGATGTATCAAACTGATATCTCAATGTGATTTCTTCACCTGTAACAGGATGAACATACTTACGCTCGGCTGTTCGTGTCGTATCCAAACTAATAAAAAGCCCGTCCGAATTGATACTTACAATATTCTGACTGACCTGCTCGCACTTTTGCTCTAACAACCGACCTAACTTTAAAAATGTCCAATATTCATACAAAGTAGCAATATCTTTAACCGACATCTTATAAATTTCACCTTGTAAAACAATGCTTTTGCTAATCGTCGTATATACTTGAAGTACATTACGATAACCCGGCGCCATTTGTAATACTAAGCTCATGACAGAGCGATCCAACTTACCGACTGCTCGCCAAAATATATTTCTCTCTCTTTTTTCAACCCATTCAATCATCGTCTTAAGCTTATTGACCAACTCATAATCTTCTTTTCCATATCCCTTTGCATAGGACTTTTCAACCACTCTCATTAAATCCTTAAGTCGTGTGGCTATCCTTAGCATTGTCCATTTTACATAACGGTTTTCGAGGGTATCTGCTGAATGTTCTTTTTTCATTAGCAGCCCCTTGGTAGGCATTACAGTTCTACCGTGAATAGATATGCCATTTGCTGTATCCACAAACTTCCCGCTATTTTTACGTAAATAGGCTAACGTTCGTGAATCCTGTTTCCTTAACTGATCTCCCCGTACCTCTACATACTTTTTTGTCAATTGCTGGTGGGAAACCTTCTCGATTCGCTCAATCGCCTGAGTATATTGTTCAAAATGCAAATCAATCAGACGATAAAACTCTGTTAAGGAAGGTTCTTTATAAATTTGGGCACTCCCCTGTAAATACGTTCGCTTAATAAAATGATAAGCAAGATTATAAATCTCCTCATTCACTTCGTCTAATAACGCCTTGTAATCCTTTTTATAATCTAGCTTTGTAGGGAAAACCTCCAACACAACCGTCAACAGCACACGCTGACGATCTCCGCGAATCTCAAAAGAAGTTAAGCCTACTTCATTTTGAAAATGCAATGTCCCTGTTAATACATCACTTCTAGAAAGCTTTTTTATCGCGTCTCTGAATCCAGGAAATTCATGATAAAATGTTATCCGCTCTTTTATTTCAGGTAAAACAATAATTTCATAACGTCCATTTTCGAAAAAGACAGGTAGTAGTGGTTGATCTGAAAAAGTTTCTACTTGTCCAGTCAACACATTATGAATTTGAATTTCCTCCAAGTTTTCTGCTCGACAATGAAATTGCATAGCATCCTCAACTTTAAACGACATATGTTCGCGAAGTTTATTATATTGTGGATGCGCTGCAGTCCCTTTAATAATGCACGTCAATTCCGCTGTTTTAATGACCACCAATTCTTGTTCTTTAGGAGATCCAGAAAGAAGTGAAACCATCCGCATGATACCTCCCGAGCATTTCTGTGACCTTTTTTGCACTACGCGGATAATTACCGGATATAGCAATATCATAAGACCGGTCAGTTAACCATTCCAAAAGATCATTCAACAGCGTTTCAACCCGACCATCTCCACCCGTAATACGAGGTAAAATCTTTTGCATTATACAGAAATCAAACGCTTCATTTTCATCAAGTAATCCTGCTTCCGCATTATGTATCATATAAAAGCAAATCTCATCTCGCACACGATATCCAACATGCGCATTCAAAGGTTCAAGGATTTTATTAATGGCCACCAATCTACTTGAAACTTTAGAAATTAACGTGCTATGCGTATCATATACATCTTTCAATGAAATATAATTAGCTGCCAACTGCTCATTCAAAAATTGTTGCGCCTCTACTTCTTCCTGTTCTTCAAGGTAGTCAAAGTTCTCTAAGTAAATTTCATTAAATTCAATCGTATTCGCACGATCCAGCACCTTTTTACTAAATGGATGCGTCGTCTCGTCCATATTGACCGTACCGATGATAAATAGGTTTTCAGGTAATCGTAAAGGCACTCCAGTAGCCTTTTCATCCAACAAATAGGATGAAATAATCTCATCCCGATTTCTTCTGCGGCTCTCCATCACACTCAGTACATCACTGAAATAATACTCCACCCGTGCTAAATTCATCTCGTCCAATAAAACAAAATGAGGGAGGGTCGAGTATTTCATCGCGTGCTCAACCATTTCTGTCAACGGACCTTTTTGAAACTCACCTTTTATATCTGTGTATCCTAATAACTCCGAACCGTCACTCCAGTCCGGTCTAACAGGGATTAACTTAAACCGTTCATTTTCCTCTGTAGCCCCAACACTCTCCGCAAACAACTGCACAATCTTTGTTTTCCCGGTTCCTGAAATTCCAGAGATGATGACAAATGGCTTGCTACGTAGGGATAAGTAGAAATTTTTGATATTGATGAGGGAGTAGTTAAAGCCTTGGGAAGTGATGTAAGAATGGATATGCTCGATTAACTCAATACCCTCCAATATTTCCAATGGCTTTATTTCAGGCTCAAGAGGTAGCTCACCATGTTCTTTTAAATTCAAAAGTGTCTCTAACATCGTATATTTCACGGGATTACCACTACCTTTATGGATAGATTGAACATCAAGTGCAATTAATTTCTCACGAATAGTCTCACTTGCCAATTCCCCTTCTAAAATAAAACGACCTTCTCTTTCTGGACGCATATCTGGTTTATAACCAGTTAATAGATAAACATCTATTATCTCATTGTTATATACTGCACAATAATATTTAATATCTTGAGTCTCTAGTTTTTTCGCACTGATTTTCCAGCTAATACTAGTCACCTCATATAATTTTTCAGAAGAAATCCCTTCGTAATAACTCTGATTAATCTTAATTAAAATCACATCATCAACGTCGGTCGCTATAGCTACTTCACTTCCTTCAGAAGCTAAATACTTTTTATAATGATTCAATGCAGCACTATACATTTGATTTCCACGCTTGTTTTTCTCAATAAAATCACTGTTCAACATTACCTTATCAATATATGTCGGATCGTTTAGCGAATAAATATCTACTTCGTCCAGTCCCCAACCAGCCATCTCATTTGAAACTATTTTTATAGCATCAAAATACTTCTTCCGGGTTATTTCTTTACTATTTAAATTTCTATCCATCCATTGTCTAAACTTTTCACCATTCATTTGAACACCCCGCTTGTCATAGATATTATTTTAGTGAAAATACAACCATTTCTCCTAGCTATAAATAAACCCACACATAAATGCATGAGTTTATTTACAACCTTTACTTTTAGTCTCTAAAATAACCTATGGTCTTATCAATAAGTAGACTTCTATCCAAGTACAAATTCCAAAATTCACAGGAAGTCTCGGGTATATGCGAACAATTATAGCATGCTGCACCGTTCAATCCATTCACCCCATGTCCCTGCGTTTTACCTAGCTCTGTACATACTGGATCCGAACTACACCATTCTGCATTATTTTTAGCTTTATCTAAAATCTGAAAGAACTTATCTTGTAAACCTAGGCGAACAAGACCACCTAAAGTCCCTTCTGAATCGCCCGCTGAAATATAAATTAACACACCAATCTGTCCTTCATCCAAATACAGCCTCTCCCTAATTGAAGCTCGATTGTAGCCGCACGCATTTGCAAGTTCATCAATTAGAAAATGTGATAGTGTATGTAGCATAATATTTCGTGGCTTGAGAATAGAGTCATCTCGGTGTTCCACGTGCTTTATTCTTTTAAGATAAGCCTCAAAATATTTTTGAACTGTTGGAGTGGATTCCCACTCTTCAACTTTTTCTAAGTTAAGCTGCAAGAAGATTCCCTCTCCGTAAACTTCATTTACTGGCAGCCATTTTTCATGAAGACCACTGTAATCTTTATATAATGAAGGATAATAATCACTGTAACCTGTATTGTCCTTGAAGTCTTTACGGTCAAATCCATACAAGGCCGTTGTTTCTTTCAGCTTTAATACTCTCGACAGACGTTGTAAATAGGGTTTATAGTAATTTTCTTCAACTTCTTCTTTAACATCGTACTCCCATTCAAGTTCAACTTTTAACTCTTCAGAACTCAGTGTCGATGTAAGCTTTTCGAATTCTTTTTCTTTAATTAATAGACCTGGTCTTTCTAGCTCTTCTTCCGTATATTCATATTCCTCGCCAGATTCAATGTACATTATGGCATCTTCAATCTCTCGGTCTGTTGTTTCTTCCCTAAGTTCAAATCTCAGATTTTCCCGAATGAATTTTATCTTTTTTTCAACATTATCTAATAAGCCTAGGTTTGTACGTACCAAATGTTTAGCTGGAGATTGAATTTTAGATACAATCAAATCAACATTCTGACTATAGTCGCCTGGAATTGCCAAAGCACTAATTTTTTTAGCCATATACACACTAATTGAGTTTCTTAGGATCGCAACGGGCGCCGCTACACACTCCTCTTTCTCATCGCCACACCATGGACGTTCACCTTCACAAGTATATCTTTTAGACTTATCCTTATTAAGCTGATTTCCTAAATAGCTTGTATTATCATCCTTATCAAATGAAGTAACTCTTTGAAGATTTCTCCTTTCATTACATCTCTCACAAATAATTGCCCAAGAATCTAGTGTAGATCCACCACTCATTTGAATATGCAGATTGCCATTGCATATAGTATCTTCATTGTTATGAACCCATTTACGCCAAGGGAAATCCGATAAATGTCCATGATCACAAATCACTACAAATGGTACTTGTTTGTAGTATCTCTTTTGGTTACATTTTGGACAGTCTAGATACACAGATGTTTGGTCTAACTCAAGTTCACGTAAAGACCTACAAGAACTACAATAATGCCATTTAGGGAAACGCATCAAAGGCATTACAAGGTTACTGTTTGGAACAACTTCCAGAGCATGCTCTGAACTCCTTCTAAATTCAGGTGGTGTATAGAATTTATCTACTTTTAAAATTGCTTTTAAGCGTGGTTCATTGACTGCAAATTCTTCAATATTTCTTGCTCTATTCCCATAGCTATCCTTAAACCACAAATCCAATGCACCTATAACCGCTGTTTCACCTTCCGGGCTAATCACCAAAGAGCCCGGACCTTCAGTTCCTACCAATTTGGAACGTCGCATCGGTAAATATCGCATTTAGTCATCATCCTCCCAAATAAATTCATCATCTTCTTTATCAAGCAAGACGATAGACCCCCGACACTCAACATCGACACTTCTTAATGAATTTATTACAGGGATACTCCCCTGGTACTTTTCCCCGTCATTTAAGTTTCCAGCTTGATACATTAACCCTCGAGTAGTATCAGAAACTCTCCAAGTCTCATAACGTCCTTGTAGTATTGCATCCATAAAAGTCTTAAATAAGTCTTTCCAAATACCAATTTGCTCCGGATCAACTAGTTCTACACGTTCTTTAAATCGCTTATGAAAATCAATAAAACGTTTATCTTCCAGAACACGTTTCAATTCTTTCTTTGTAGGATATTTGGCCATTTGAATGTCCACACGTTGACGTAAGAACCCAATCAATACTGCCGTTAATCCTCTTTCCAAGGATGCTGTAGAGAAAGGAGTTAGACTTGTCGTTTCTACTTGTGCATAAAGTCGTTGGTGATACTCATTAAAATGCTCAAAATGAGATTTATCGCGTGAGTTTTGGTTAGAATACACTGTTACAATTAGCCCTGGTCTTTCATATGGTCTTCTTCCTACACGACCACTTACCTGAATATATTGCGCAGTCATTTTGGGTTGTCCAATAATCCCCATTAATGATAACCGATCAATATCAACTCCAACTTCAATGATATTAGAGGCTAAACATGAGGTAAGGGCCTTCGTTCGTCCCTTGCTATCTTTTTGTGTATAGGGAACATTTAAATCATCAATCGTTTTGGAGATTTCATTGCTTTGTTTACGAGAGGTTAATTCTAATGGTGCATTTAAAAATCTTTTTTTATCTTTATCTACGCCCTCTCTCTTACTTAAAGCATCAATATAGGTTGGAATATCACTATTAAATAAATTTAATCCAGCCCCTAGATCTCTTAAGCTATTATAGAAAGAAAGCAGTGTCCAAAACGGGTCCCGTTCACCTTCTGGTAAACTTCCTACCTTTTGTAAGATTGCTGAATATGTCATTACCTGCGCCATTAAAATACGTACGCGTGACGTGAAAACACCAATATACTTTCTACCTGGCTTTGGTTCGCCATTTTCATCTATTGCTACCTTAGAGAAGAAGGAGTCATCAATATCAATACCTGGGCTTGGGAAAAGTTGTGAAATTTCCCGACCAAATAAACATCTAGCTTGTTCTCCAAACTCTTTAATCGTTGCTGTTGCTGAAATAATTTTAGGCTTAATTGGTTCTTCCCCACGATCATCAATACATAATTCTTCAATCAATACTTCGTACAGACCAGCAAGCGTTCCAAGTGGTCCCGAAATCAGATGCAACTCATCTTGAATAATAATTTGTGGAGGAGATAGAAAACGTTCTCCTAAGTCATTTAATCCAAATAAACTTCTTGCTTCTGGCCTCCATGTTAATTGAACAAACTTATCGATTGTCCCTATTAAGAATGTTGGTCTTTTTTCATAGATAGTTTCGTCAACGAAATATACTGGAATTTCATTATGAAAATCACATTGACTATCGGGACATTGGACTATTAACTGTTCTTTTTCCCGTCTAAAACCAAGAGGCACAGTCTCGCGAAATCTCGCTCCTGCTCCTTTTACCTCGACTTTTCCGATTTCGCAACCACACCATGGACATCTTGTTAAAACTAAATTATCCAGACCTTTAGCTGTTTTCATTTTCTTAACTTGTGCAAATGCATCTTTGTTTGTATTAGGCGATGTTGTAGACCCTACCCAAATCCCAATTGAGTATGGGATATCCCCAAGGGCCGTTTTATTATCCCTCCGAATATACTCCATTGCACAGATTAACCTTGAAGCTCGCTGAAATTGATCTGCTGTCAAAAGTCGTAATGTGTAGCGCATCATAATATCTACACCTGCATCATTTGGATCTAATAAACGTCGATAGAACATTTGAAAGGCAGCAACACCCAAGTATGCCTCTGTTTTACCTCCTCCTGTTGGGAACCAAATCAAATCTACCGTTTCACGATCAAAAGAATCTTTTTTAACTAATGATTGGATGGATAATAAGAAAAATGCAATTTGAAAGGCGCGCCAAGTGTTTTCACGACTATCTAAATCCTGCATATCTTTCATCACATCATTATAAGGCTTATCAATGAACAATTTCATACCTTTACTGTCACTTTTTTCACAATAAGCTTTACGAGGGGTTTTGCCGTTAAGTTGTTGGAGTAAAATAGCTTTATTCGCTAATTTAAACGCCTGAAACACTTTTGGATCTTGTAGTAATTCTAAACCTTTTTTCATTCGGTGAAGACTATCCTTACAAAACTGTAAATTAGCATCGGCAGCTTTTTTCAACTCTTTTTTCATATTTGTGGTTTCTAACTCTCGCTCTTGGATCCAGCCTTCATACCCAACTACCAATGGTTGTAAAATCTCTAATAATTCTTTATAGTTCTGTATGTTCATCAATGCAGCCATTTTGATCTTTAATGCTACTTCTTTTCCATCTACATTCAATGTTATATCCGGTGTCATACTTTCTGTTTCATAGGCTGGAATAAATGTAGAATTAATCTCATTTATTTTTTCAGCATTTTGATCCCATCTAACTGAACAGCCATGACCAAATGCATAATTAAACTTGTTTTTAAATAAAAGTTCGTTATTCCACTCATCCTTTGTCAATTCCAAATTACGTTGTGAGGCTTTAGGGTAATTTAAAAAATCACCAAAGTCCGCAGATATATTTAATTGCGACTGGAATACTGTATATTCATCTTTGTTGTATCTAAGCAGAGGTTCTGTAACATTTACAACGGTCACTGTAAAAAGAATATAATCTTTTTTAATTCGACACTGTACATGTAACTTCAACTTGATCTTCTCGATTTCCTCTTTTACTGCATTATTTACATCTAACTCATATTCTTTCAAACTGACTTTCTCTTTCGGATCGAAATCCGATATTGGGACGTCCAGTTCACCATAAATAGATGTACGTAGCCACCAGTCATCCTTAGAATCATAGCTCTTTTGTTTTCCACTTTTTTCATCTTTATACTGAATATCCGAATAAACTTTATGTTTAGCATAGACGCCACCCACAAATTTAACTTTGAAATCCTTTGCCTCTTTCGACAAGCAATACGTGATTCCCATACTAGAAGGTATAGAATCCTTTTGTTGAATCTTGGGAGATATATCCTCTAGTCCAGTATCTTCAATCATTTCATCCCGATTATCTAACTTATCAAGTTCATCATAAAATCCAACCTTTGTTTCATCAATCTTCTTATCAGACACCATCTCATCACTTTCATCTTCTGTCCCTTCACTTTGAAGTTGAACTGGATAAAGCATTCCCGCTGCATATCTACGAGATGGACTGTCTCTTTGAATAACTTCCTCTTTTAAAGTCGCTGAAAGCCAATAGTAATTTGTATTTAAATCATCGAAACTATCGAATTTTGTATTACCGGTTGTATTTAATAACTTTGTAGCATTCTTAATATCGCCAGGTCCTACAATCTCTTGCTCAATTGCCTTTATTAAAGTCTCTCGATTTCCCAAAGCTTTTTCTAAACTTTTATCCATAGTTACACCTCACCCTTTAATAATCTTCAATATTTCTTTTTCTGGAATATAATATATTTCTTTTGAAATCTTTTTAATTTCTTCAATATTAAAAGATGCTCCCTCGAATTCAGTTGATTCAAAAGTATAAAATCCATTTTCATCAATAATGCCCTCAAGATTTTCATCTAGCTCATTCATCAAAATATATGAAATTTGGTGTCCAGCAGAAATATGAGCGCTGACAATTTCACTAGCTGCGGTTATTATCTCTTCTTTCTCTAAAAGTTCAAATTTGAATACCTCTAATAATTCATTCAAACATGAGGGCTTAATAGTGTAACTACTCATCCAATTTTTTATATTATTCTCTCTAGCTACTTTAATTCCATATCGTTCTATTAAAATTCTTGAAATTTTATCAATCCCCTTTTTATCCACATTAAAACGCAGCCTTTTTTTCCATTTCTCTACATTTGATCGATGCTTCTTGGCGTTTATCCCCATAATCTCATCCGCCACTTCTCGAACTAAGTTAGATGCGTTTTGAGTTCGAAAAACTAATAAGTCTCCCGCAGACAACTCTTTTACTTTTTCTTGAGTTATCTTTAAAGATTCTCGATCAATTACATTCACCTTTTGCCCTTTAGGTAAAAATATATAATTATTATGAGAAATAGTTGCCAACTTCACTTCAATCTTTTCCTCTAAAGAAACACTTGCGATATTTTGAAATCGACTGATTACATCTTCCTCTGATTTTTTTTCATTTCCACTTAAAAACGTCTCTTTAAAATCTATACCCGTAAAACCTTTGTCAGTTGTAACATCCTTATAAATCGTATTAATCAAGTCATTCTGATTTATTAAATCTGAGAAAGACTCCCTTTTTAATAAACGATTTTCAAAACATGCATATCCTAAAAAAAAAGTATATTTCCCATAGAACACTTCTGAGAACTTTCTATCAAAATAGCTGGGCGTTCCTAAAAAGATAATATGTTCAGCAAAAATGCCATGGTCAACAAACTCCTTATCACGCATTACTTTAATTTTCATGTTGTTAATTTCTAAGTACTCGTTCACTATTTTTTGTCTAGTTAAAATATATGTATTTTCAGCATTAATGGGTTTCCGATATCCCAGTTTATTCAAAACATCAATATAAGCATTATTATTTTGTTTTCGTAGTAATCTTATTAAGTCAATGATTGGCACGACATCTTTTTCAAACAAGTCCGTGTAAATAGATTTTTTAGTAAGTGAAAAGTAATTTACGATTGGCATATTATTTGTTTCAAAATAGGTACTATAGTTACTAACTGAACCTACTACCTTCCTACATACCCCAATAAACTCCTCTGTTCTTTCTGATAATACCTCGTCATTCCCATAAAATGATTTCACTGTACTCTTTAATATTTTCAATGCATGCATTAATTGTCCTATTCGATCTTCTTCAACCTTTACAAATTCTACATTTACTGAAGAGGAATAAAGTTCGTTTGCTAAACCTAAATTAGCTCTGCGATAACCAGGCAAAGATCTCCACTCCTTTCGGGATTTCAACTTGATTATCATCCATATAGTCTAATATCTCTTTATTGACAGATCGACTCTGGCCCAATAGAAAATCTTGCTCGATTTTAAATTGAAGATCTTCAAATTTATCTTCAGAATCATGTTGATCCACAATAAACACGCTTTTCCCTCCATCAAAGTAATCCATTTTTCTAAGACTATGCCCACTTCCTATAAATACTGCAATCGCTTCATTGGGAATTGGTATTGAAAAACTTTGTTCAATAAATGAAATGTTTTTAAATGTACCCTCTGTGCCATCAAATACTAAATCGTTTAATTGAAATACCTCTCCCTCCGCTTCCAACTGGATTGAACTTAGAGAGCCTATCCATTCCTTCTTATTCGCAAATAAATATGTTTGCGGTGTATTTTGCATCATCAGCAATTGAAGCTTTTCTTCAGTATACAAATTTTTCAACTTAATATTTTCCGTTATGCTATCTACACTTCTAACTAGTCTAGTATTTCGAACCGTGGTTATCCCATCATCATGAATTCTCAAATAGTCAAACCATCTTGTTTCCGGTATATAATTAATGGCATTCAAGCGATCCTTCACTACTATAGCTCTTGTCTCTGAACCAGGCATTTTACTCACTTCTATAACAGAATGAGCTACCCAGCCTTTACTTGTCTTATAAAGAACCCTTTGCCCTTTTTGTAAAGTGAGATATTGCTGTAACAAAGCATCTCTTGATGGGTTTTTAAAATCATGGTCTAAAGCACCTAATATAAAAAAGTATGAAAATAATAAATTAGAGGGTACAGATATATATAACTTCAATGGCTTATCTATTTCTTTAACATAGTTAGCCAATATAAAACTGAATCTCATCCAGTCTTCAAAATATGTATAATCGCCTCTTTCAAGATTTTCATATTTCCATTCACCCTTAAGCATCACTACTCCACCTCCAAAATATTATTATCTGAAAACAAGTTCAACTTATCAATATCCAATATGAACTAATTGAACTTCTCATGTACCTGAATACTCAGTCACAGGAAGAAACAAAAATCCTAAATAAAAGCTTAATTCCAGATTCGATTATTATTCTAGTGAAAATAGTTTTGCTTTATACAAGTTTAAACTCACTTATATGTTTCACATCGCTCAAGCTTCCATTCTTCTCACACTAACTATTTACCTACTACTATACCACTATGTACTCATATTGTTACACCGTTAACCGCTTAAGCAATCAATTGATTTATTGCTGGAAGGATTTGTAGAATAGCTACTGATTAACTACCTTCAGCCTCAAATTTTCAACAATCATACCAATCCGTCCAGTAAGCATCCCCATTGCCATTATCATGCATCGACAAATAATCCTCCCACGTAATAACTTGCATAAGACACTTTTCGCTACAATACTGTTTTGCATCCGATTCAAAGTAAAATCCTTCCTGCATTGGTACTCCACATTCCGAGCATAAGCGCTCCTCTTCTTCGAGATCTTTCATGCGAAGATGGTGCGCAGTGAGCACGGTATTCAATTCTAAGCGTGTTGCACATTCAAACTTGAAGAAACCCTCATTAATATCATAAATCGCACAAACTTTATCACTTTCTATTAATATTCCATCCTGAATCACAATCGTTCCATTCCGATCTACTACTTGAATCGATGCACTTTTAAAATTCATTATTCCTCCCCCTACTCAATTGATCAGTTCTGATTCAGGAACAAGCCGCAAGCTTTTACAATCACAAACCTGACATATGTATGTTTCATCTTCGTTCATTTCGTGGCACGCATTGCAGACGTAAAGCATATGCTCCTTCAGGCTCTTCTACTTGCATCGACAAACCCTGGGATGAAAGTAGATGGGCCAAATCCTCAATCAAGGTAGAAACGAATGAGTAGTTAGAATAACGAAACTTCTCTTGTGTGTTATCCGTATAAAGAGTAGCTAACTTAATCGAAAAAGAGAAGGTGGGTGAAATTATGTCTCATAAATCACGTTGGAATCGTATTTCTTTCTTCACAAAGAAGATCTTTCTAGGAAAGACAAGGGTTTCCATATCTTCTGTCCTTATATGCCTATTACTTGTAGGCTGTTCTCAAGATGAACTACAAGATAAGAACAAAGAACTTATTCAAGCCTTTCTGGAGTATGATTTGAATGCTCCAAATAAAGAAGCAATACAAATACAAGATGAACTGTTTAAGCAGCAGGAGAGCGGACCATTCAGTAATGAGTATAACGCGTATTTAAAGGATAGCTACGGACCTTACTTTTCTGAAAGTGGTTATAATAAATTTGTTTCGAGATCTCAAGCATTAGAGTTCCACATAGCGGCTGACAAATACGATTTTGAAACAACGGTTAGTAAAATCGATGTAGAGCAAAGTAAAGATACCCCAACGAATTATCACTTCACCGTTTATATTGATTATGAAAAAAACGGTAAGGATAAAGTTAATGCAGAAATCACAGGTATAGCGGTTCTTCGTCCTGATGGAATAGAGAAAATAACGTACCTTGGTAATAAGAAATTGTGGAGAACGCTTATGACAGGCGAGTGAAAAATAAAAGTAGACGTATTTCGTTCTTGCAAAAGGTGAATTCCATACGAAAGATGGGAGAATTTTAAATGAAAAACTATGGGGATCTTTGCAACCAATTAAAATCTAGTGTCAACTTTATTGAAGCTTTCGATTGTTTTAGGGCTTGAACTAAAGCTCGTTGATTATACAGAAGAGGCGATTAGTTTAGCTTGATTGCTTCTTCTTATCGCCATGAAGCAATCAGTTTCTCACGGCTTCTTTCCAATAGAGGGTCCTCCTAAAACATCAATAATCTCTCTTTTCTCCTCTTCAAGATCTCGCCATGTATAATAATCAGAAGGATCATCCATAGAGTCGCCATCAAATTCTTGAAAGGCTTCTTGGTAGGTAGCTGATTTATACTTTATTTGCAGCTCTGTCAGATCGTTGTTAATCTCTTGCAAGCGTTCAGTAGGTGATTGATTTCGTCGTTTCTTTTCCTGAGCAATCATTTGCAAACGGATAGCGTAAACCGGGTCCCGCCAAATTTTGATGATACATTTAGGTATTTTTTTATGCGACGTCGTATCTACGCATTCCAATCCTTGTTGGATGTATTTATTTAATGTCACTTTTGAAACACCTAATTGTTCCGATGCCTCTCTCGGTGTTAACAAGTAGTTTTCGTGATATTCAAAATGGATACCTTCTCCACCCATTTGATAATACCAGTTCTCCAAGTCAATTTTAATTTTCCCGAAGTCTAAGTCAGATGGGGGCATTTCCATAGTCGCAAGTCGCTTTAGCCACTTTAGTAAGTTTTTACGATGTTTTTCTGAAAGCAAGTAATCCGTGCTAAATCGAATGCCACTTTTGTCAAACGTAATTCCCATCAGCTTATCTGAAAAAACACCTAACATTATAGTGACAACTTTCCCGAGTACGTAATCCGTTTCTTTTTCAATCACATGCTCATTGTGCTCACGATAGGCGATGTCAATATTCTGTTCAGTTATTTCATAAATAACTTGGCTCATTGTCCTCACCCTCCTACCTCCATTATAAATTTTATTAACGATAAGTCAATATAGTGAACTTAACGATTCAAACTTATCGTTTATGAAGTCTATTCCTATCCACTTCAAATGATTCTTAATCCATTTTGATAAAATAAAGACTAACTGGCTCTATAACGTTTCAGGACTTGTGCAGAATCGAGTGCCACCAAGAATTGACTAAACAAAATAAGGACCAAATAAGGTACGCTAACGTACCTTATTTGGTCCTTATTTTTGACTTTAGACCCCCTAGAAATTCCTTATTAAGGAAGAACCCCATACTAAAGGAGTTTTCAAATTTGTTTTATCCCCTTATAATCATCATTGAACAAGTGCCAATGTCTATTACTCACTCTTTATAACCCAAATCTGCCAGTGTAAATTCCGAATAGCCACTCCCTATCCGATAAGCTGTAATTCGTTTTGTTCCTCCTGCTGGCTCGATTAACCCCTTCAGCACCCACTGCTTTGTCCACTTTCCGATAGTCCGTGTATGAACTTGGAACAGCTGAGTCAATTCGATTGGCTTAACAGGTCGATTCGTTTCAATCATAAATCGTAATAACGTCGTTTCATTTGGTTCAAGTAAAGCTATCAGTACATGCTGATTTGATGTTGAAAATTGTTTTGCAAGATTCGCGACCTTTTCATATGCCAGGGACATAATTTTCACAAAGTATTCAATCCAAGGGGCCATATTCTCTGGGTTATGACGTCCGTCGTAATAGAGAACCGGCAATCCCATCTGTAAATGCCGGTAATAACCATCCAAATCTTCCACATAATATTCTTCCAAGGATTGAAATCCTTTCATATCATAATCCGCCAAAGATAACATGTATGTTGCTAGTGCCCGTGCCGTCCTCCCGTTACCGTCCTCAAATGGATGGATTGTCAGTAATTGATAAGCGGCAATGGCTGCTTTGATTGGGATAGGAAGATCTGTTTCTTGCTTAATCCATGTAGTAAAATCATCCATGAGAACCGGTACATCCGAATACTCAGGAGGTATATATTCAGGCTGACGGGTTTTATTATCAAATACTGCAAATAGAACGCCAGGTTCTGTCGCTTCCCTGTACCTACTTTTCAAAGCCTTTCTTCCGGTTCCATGCTGATAGATGATTGCATGTAATTGTAGAATAAAATCTTCTGTTATAGGCGTCCCTTTTTTCTTCTCTCGAGATAAGAATGACAGTGCTTCCCAGTAATTCCGTACTTCATCTTCCGCCGCAATTCTATTCTTCTCCGGTTTTTGTTTGACTACTCTTGATACTTGCTCCAAATCCAGTAGATTTCCTTCAATTCGTGTTGAATAGTGTGTCATTTTTACTTTTGCCTTCTCAATCAAATCACGCTCGACCGTCGCGGGTAAAGGCATAAGATCAACAATCGCTCTTGAATGTTCAATCGACATTAGCTCTGAAACCATGGTATTTGTGTATGTGAATTTTGGATTAAACACCTTGCTCACCTCAATAAGGATATTTTAGATACCTTAATTATACCCTCCAGACTCCTTAATAGTCCCTTATTTCTCATTTAAGACTCCTTACTTGGTTCTTATTTGGTGAAAGGCATCCTCTGACGTGCGAGTTGAAATATTTCAATCCGATTCATTTAATTCACTCCTTAAAAGAAATCTTCAATAGTAGAGGTTGACCCATTAACAGAGTTAGACTATTCTAAACATAGTAACTCTTCATCTATTCAGACACCACCCACTATATTTTACAATGGAAGGACGTTAACTATTGATGATTAAAAATGAATTCTACTCACAGGAAAATCAAGGACCTTACGAGATTTATGAACTTGGAGATTTTGAATTAGAGGATGGCGGGATGATTCCTGATTGCAAATTGGCCTACAATACGTTTGGAGAGTTGAATCGTTCAAAAGATAATGTCATTGTGATTCCTACTTGGTTTTCTGGTACAAGTAAAGACATGGAACCGTACATTGGTGAAGATAGAGCGTTAAATCCAAAGGAATACTTCATTATCGTCATCAATCAAATCGGAAATGGACTTTCGAGTTCTCCTCATAACAGTCCGGAACCGATTGCGATGGACAATTTTCCGAATGTCCGAATTGGTGACGATGTGCGTGCACAGCACAAATTAATCACTGAAAAGTATGGAATAAAAGAAATAGCTCTCGTTGTTGGTGGTTCAATGGGCGCTCAGCAAACTTATGAATGGGCAGTTAAATATCCTGATATGGTGAAAAGGGCAGCACCAATTGCGGGTACGGCTAAAAATACGCCACATGATTTCTTGTTTACTGAAACTTTAAATGAAGCAATCACTTCCGATCCAGGTTGGAATGGCGGAGATTATCGTTCGCACACTGAAGTCGCTGACGGTTTAAAAAGACATGCAAACATTTGGGCAGTTTTAGGATTGTGTACGGAATTTTATCAGCAGGAAAAATGGAGATTATTCGGTGTGAATTCGGTAGAGGAATTTACGAATGGTTTCCTCCAACCTTTATTCCAAGGCATGGATCCAAATGCTTTACTTACAATGGCTTGGAAATGGCAACGAGGAGATGTGAGCAGAAATACAAATGGCAATCTGGAAGAGGCTCTTGGTAGCATCAAAGCGAAAGTTTTTGTTATGCCGATTGATGAAGATATGTTCTTCCCAGTGAAAGACTGTGAGGCTGAACAAAAACTGATTCCAAGTAGTGAACTCAAAGTGATTAAAAGCCTCTGTGGACACTTCGGCCTGTTTGGTGGAGAAGGTGCGGACTATCATAATCAAATTGATCACTATTTGAAAGAGCTACTAGAAGTTCCTGTTAATGCGGAGGCTTGTGGGAAATAACTTTCAGAGAAAATTATGTAATTCAATAAGGAGAGAACTCGATTATCTAGGATATTCTTCATCTTGGTCCCATTCTCTTCGCTCCCGAGAAAGACTTCGACGTCTGGAAGAAACAATGAACTATTACTTTCGAAATATAAAAATAGTATTTAAACTGGCTCTTCACCAAAGCATGTACTTGACTACTTTTATCAGCTAAAAAACTCATCGCTACATTCCAGCAAAATCCGGTTGTTTGCTGGTACTTTCAATTGTAGGGGATACAGGTGTTTTTCTGTATAATTTTTCATGACAAGAACAGACTTTGGTGTTGAGCCAAAAAACCATTACTTTATCTCATACTGTACCCCCTCGTTAGGATACTAATCATTCATAATTTCGTTATCATGTGATTATTTGAATCATTTGTCTTTCCGAATTTGATTATTGTATTTGGGGATTGAAGCATCCTAGACGGGTGCTTTTTTGTTGAAGTTATTAATTTAAAAGGATATCGGGGTTTATCACCAATCGAAGTGAAAAAATGACCAATAGGGGGTTAAAAGCCTTCCTCCCGTTGGTCAATAAAATATTTCATTCCCCTTGCAAAGCCCTGTCAATGTACTGATAAATTTCCGCATCCACACCATGTTGCAAATCATTTCCTGGATTATCTTTCGGTGTGAACTTTTGTCTGTTGTGCATATGCCAAAGCCATAATTTTAACAAAGTATTCAATCCAAGGAGCCATATCATCTGGGTTATGATGTCCGCTGTAATATAGAACCGGCAATCCCATTTGTCAATGTCTAGAATAGCCATTCAAATCTTCTACGCAATACTCTTCCAAGGATTGAAACCCTTTCATATCATATTTCTCCATAATTTCCTTAGTAGTTGATTTACCCTCACTTTTATCTTTGACAACAGCCCACTTAATTTCACTTGTATATACGTTTTTCCCTACTGAAAAACACCTCCGCTAAATGCACTTTGAACAAGTGTGTAGCATTTACGTAGGTGTTTTATATTATCTCAGCTGTTTAGGTTAGTTCACAACCAGTTCATGGTTAGAAGATGTTTTGCTTTTAAAAAGGGGGTGAAGTGTTTCAGAATTACTTTATATGCCGACGTTTATAAGCGATATTTGCTAATCGTTCCATTTACTTTTTCGCTCAAGTCCGTTAAGCCTTGTGCAAGTGTTGTAACAATAGCGATCGTTTGTGATTGTTCATCTACAGATGCCGTTACTTCTTCTGCAGAAGCGGCTGTTTCCTCCGCAATTGCAGATACATTTTGAATTGCATCAATGATAAGCGTACTTTGTTCGGTGACATGTTGAATCTCTACAGTTAACTGCTCCATTGCGGCTGCGGTCTCTTGAACAGTCGTTGCGATTTTATTGAATTCATCTTCAGTATCATTCACTGCACCATCCAATTTGTCAGCAATGGAAGCAGTCATTGCCATTGCTGCAACCGTTTCTTCGACTTCTTTTTCAATCCCAACAATCATTTGTTGAATTTGTATTGTCGATTCATTCGATTCTACAGCTAATTTCCTAACTTCCTCCGCAACAACTGCAAACCCTTTGCCGTGTTCGCCAGCACGTGCAGCTTCAATACTTGCGTTTAATGCCAATAAATTTGTCTGCTGTGAGATGTTATTAATGGCATCTGTAATGGTCGAAATATCTTTTAGTTTCGTATAAAGATTGGAAATGCCAGCACTTATTTTTTCAGATGCTTGCGTTGATTCATCGTTGGATTTTTTTAGGATTGTGACAATGTTTTTCCCTTTTAATGTCGCATCTTCAGAAATAGCAGTGATTTCTTTAATTTGTTGATTTTGATTGTTCATTTTTTGAACAGAAGTGGTTAACGTATTAAGACTCTCACTTGTATCTTCTAAATTAGCTGCCTGGCCGATTGCACCTGTCGTAATTTCTGTCATTGCAACGCCAATTTCATCACTACTTGCAGACGTTTCTTCCGACACAGCAGATAAATCACTTGCCGAAGTAACCAACAATTCACTTGTTTTTTTCACATCTTGTAGTAACATGCGGAGATTGTCCGTCATTTTATTGAAGGACACGCCAAGCTGGCCAATCTCATCATCCGATTCAGGGAGCTTTTTACCTGTTAAATCACCTGATGCGATTTGAAGAGAAATTTGTGAGACGTCACTTAATAAAGCAAACTTCTTCCTTGTGGCGAAATAAAAAATGCCTATACCAATGACAACTGTTGTCAATGTTAATACGAAGATAATCCACTTTAAGTCATCTAACGATTCATAAAACTCATCTGTATATGCACCGATTCCGATATTCCAATCCCATGGCTCAAAATAAGTCATATAGGCAATTTTTACTCTTTGCTTATTTTCACTAATATTCATCCAATTATATGAATAAAAACGATCCTCGTAGTTGTCAGACTGAGCAATGTCAACTAAATTTCTGATTGTATACTGTCCATCATTATCCTGAACATCCGTCTGATCTTTGTTTAGTGGGATAACAGGGTTCATGGTAACAATATAGTTTGAATCAAAAGCAAATAGATAGCTATCTTTCTTATACACAAACGCTGACTTGCTAAAGTCATAAAAAAGCCCTTCTTCACTTGTTGCTGGTCCAGTTATTAAAACACGCGCTCTTTCTTGTGCTTCAGCTAATGTAACGTTTCCTTTTTCGACCTCTTCATTCAATAGAGTTAGTACTTCGATTGATGTGTTTGCTAGATGAGCTAAGTCCATCTTTCCACTGGCAATCAATTCTTTTTTAGCGAAATGAAAGCTTGTCGCGCCAATAATCGAGCCAATGGCCGTAATCATAATAAAGATAAGAAATAATAACTTAAACGATATTTTGTTTGAAAAATCTTTTTTCTTTTGCATTTACTTACCCCTTTTATATGTGTGATGTGGTTGTGTAAAAAACAAAGAATGAATGACAACTCCTCTGAAGGAATAAACGACCACCTACTAAAGTAGATGGAATCCATTTAGACCAAATACTAACAAAGAATAAATTCCGGGAATTCAAAAATCAAAAGACCACGCTAAAGCGTATACAGTCTAAAGATGGTGATCTTTAATCACACATTTAAAAAATAAAACTTTAGGTTTAATTCAGATAAAAAAACCCGCATCTATTTTTTTGTTCTAGATTTGGGTTATTTAGTTAGATTAAACTTCAAGTCCTATAAAGGTATATTTCTATTTCTTAAATTTACAATCACTTCATTTTCACAATAATCTATGAGCTCTACTAGGTTTTCAAGGAATTTCTTATGATATTGTTCACCTATCAAACTGGAAGCATCAGTAGCATCTCCCATGATGCCTATTCCCTTGGTATCTTCTTTATAAGTATATACGTCACTTGAATTCAAAATACGATCACCCTCCACAAATGGGTCATGTTGGAAAAATCGGTGTTTTTCAGGTATATTTTTGGCTACTTTTGAAGGGTCACAAAGCTCCGGATATAGAAAAAACATATGCGAACTCTCCATCTCTTCGGCATGTCCAATTCCACCAGGTTCAGATTGTCTTAACTCCTTCCCTTTTTCAAAATTGAAATAGAAAGGGTCAACAATTGGTAGAAAAGCACCTGTTGTATTTCTTAGTCTTGCCGTTGCAATTTTTATAGGTGGTAAGTTAGCTTCCCTATGCCCATTAATAATTATTATTTTTTCGAATCCATGATAAATTAAACTTTGACAAATATCTTCTACTAGAGCTGTTAACGTTTCAGGTCTTAAAGTGATTGTTCCCGGATAAGCCATATGATGAGGCGCCCATCCAACCCATGATTGAGGAGCAACTAGTGTATTCGTTAATTTACCTGCGTCTTCTGCCAACCTTTTTGCAACAAACGAATCTGTTCCTAATGGTAAATGTGCAGAATGTTGTTCTACACTTCCAAATGGAACAATAATTGTTTTCTTTTTTTGTAAATAGGTTTCAATATCTTTCCACTTATTTTCTTGTAACCATATACTCCTCATCAGACGAAACCTCCATTAAATACTATTTTTAAATATCTCCTGTAATCTGTTTCATATCTTCTTCACTCAAATAATCCCAGCGTTTATGTGCATATGCAAAATACCAAATTGTAAGTAGTACGACCCATGAGAAACCAATGATAAGTGCAATTGGTTTAATGAAGGTAAGTATCCAAATACTTCCTACAGTCGCCACAATAGCTAAGATTGGTATATTTCTAATATTTAAAGGGAATCTGAACTTAGGTTTTAACTCGGGTCGGGTGACTCTCACAACAATCAATGCGATATTCATGATAGCCATCATAAACCAATTTGCAAATACGGCTGCACTTACAAGAATCCCAATTGCGGCTACATAGCCTAATGAAGCAGTAAAAGTAGCACCTAAAGCAATAATCCCCGTGAAAATAATCGCAAGACTGGGTGCTCCAGTTTTCTTATTGACTTTCCCAAATATAGTAGGGGCTGCATTTTCTCTAGCTGCAGCATATAGCATTCTCGAAGAACCTAATATACATCCGATTGTAGACGTTCCTGTTGCCGTCAAAGCGGCAATTGCAATTAATATAGCACCAATACCAGGCAATACATTTTCCATTACCAAAGATAATGGAGCGGGTGAGTTTGCTAAGTCCATTGGCGAAGCGGAAGATACGACGCCATAGCCAGTAATAATATACAAGATAACAACGGTAACTAAAGCAGATATTTGAGCAAGCGGCAGGTTTCTACGCGGGTTTTTCGCTTCTTCTCCTAACGTCAAGACAGCTTCAACTTGCATTTGACCGAAAGCAATTAGTGCTGTAGCCGCGAAGACACCATACCATCCATTAGGTAAAAACTCCGGATATTGAAAAGGTCCTCCTGGATTTGCGAATAACGCAATGATTGCGATTGCAAATAGTGAGACCACTTGAATGATTGAAAAAAACGTGTTAATTTTTCCGGTGGCCTGTATTCCCCCTAAAAGGAGTAAGGTAATCAAAATAGAAATGAGTGGTGCAGCTATTACTGGCGAGATGCTTGGAAAAATATAATTAAGGTAACCTGCAAATCCTAAGTTTACCGCACCTGCAGCAAATGCAAATGATAAAAAGTATAAACCCGCACACCATAAGGCAATTAATTTTCCTAGAGTTTTAGATATCGGTGCAAATGCGAATTTAGCGTATGCATAAGATGCACCTTGATAAGGCCAGATTGAGGCCATTTCTGCATAACTCATAGTAGATAATAACGCAACTACTCCCGCTATGATAAAAGCAATGAACAAAGCAGGTCCAGCTTGGGCTACTGCAGGACCGATTACGGTGAAAATTCCTCCTCCTATTAACGCACCTACTCCCACGCTCCATAAATCTACAAAACCGAGCCCTCTCTTTAAGCCAGATGAATTTGCAGACCGTATATCCGTAGTAGTTACAGATCCTTTAGCCATTATTCTGTCCCTCCATTCCGTATAATGAATTCCAAATTCCATTATAACACATTTCCAGGACGATGAAACTAAGCATTCTAATTTTTTCAACAAAAAAAGGAATCTGTTTTAGATTCCCATAAGTTAAGTAGTAGATTTAATTTTATCTGATATTTTTTCGGATGATTCTTTTAAAATATTGATGTACTTTGAAAGCTCAGACTCAAAATCACCTTCAATACCTACAATGCTGATTGTAGCAATAACCTCCTTAGTTATAGTGTTGAATATTGGGACGGCTACGGCTATAGTACCTTCAAATAATTCGCCTTTGCTTATACTATAACCATTTTTTCTAATCTCAATCAAAATTTCTTTGATTAAATCAGGATTCACCGGCGTATATTTAGTGAATTTTTTGTATTCGAAATTATTGATTAAAAAATTCTGCTCTTCCGATTCAGTATAGGCTAATAGAACTCTTGGACAAGCAGCGACATAAAGAGGTGCTCTTTTCCCAATAGTCGGATAGAGACGGATTGGACGCCAAGATTCAAATTGTTCAATATAAACGGCTTCTGAATTGTCGCGTATTGCTAATTGTACCGTTAAATTTGTTTCATTTCTAATATGAATCATTTCGTTTCGTGCTAATTCTCTTATATCCAAACCACTTTTAACAAGCTCTCCTTTTTCTAAAAAAGCGTAACCTAATGAGTATTGTGATTTACCCTGTACTAATACTTTCTTTATATACGCATAATCTTCTAGTTGAGTAAGTATTCGAAAAACCGTTGTTTTAGGAACTTTTGTTTTTAAAATTATTTCCTCCAAAAAAAGTGAGGAATCTTTACTATTAAAACAATTAATAATCTCTAAAGCTTTTTGAATGCTGGATGTTGGTAAATCGTTAGTAGTCATATTTTGTCCTTTCTTATAAAAATAGTTTTCAAAAGTATACTAATTTAGACGTACATGAACTAAGGGTGTTTTATTGTAGTATTCCCCAATCTTTATCTGGAATACATACGGGTCTTTGTCTTCGCCAAATGCTTCACAAATCTGGAATTTGTAGCTCGTTAGTCTTTTATATTTATCTGTAGTTTAGTTGCATAAGCAACCTGAAATAAATGTGCTAGACTTTAAAATGATCCTCGTATTGGTCAGACTGAGAAATGGCAACTAAATCTCTGCTTGCAAACTGCCCATTACTATTCTGAATATCCTTCTGATCTTCATTTAGGGATATAATAGGGTTCATGATAACAAGGTGGTCTGAGTCAATAGCAAATAGGTTGCCATTGTTCTTATACAAAAATGCTGACTTGCTAAAGTCATATAAAAACCCTTTTCAGTTATTTCTGGCCCGGTTAATAGGTTACTTACGTGCTCTATCTTTTGCTTCGTCTAATGTAATATCTCCTTGTTCGACCTCATCGTTCAATAGAATAAGTACTGCGGTTGCTGTGTCTATTAGGTGAGCTAAGTCCATGTGTCCACTGACAATCAATTCTTTTTTAGCGAAGTGATAGCTTGTCATACCAATAGCCAAGCCAGTTACAATAATCATGACAATGATAAGAACTAATCACTGAAACGATAGTTTGCTTGTAATACCTTTCTCCTTTTGCATATACTCACCCCTATTTTACGTACTAATTGGTCATGTGTAAAATTAAATAAAAGATTAGCATCCATCGAATCCAGAATATCACTATTCCAATATTTTTCCAAGCACCCCCCAGCCCATTCTACATGATTATATTTACTGAGGTAAGGAGGATAATCCGCTGCTGCCTTCGTTTCTGTAAACACAAGTTCAAGGGGGTCACTCGTCAGATTTAGTATTCCAAGGGAGGTTACATAGTCGTTCGCCGCGGAATTCCTTCGAGAAATGTCACAAGCCCCTGCTCTGCTATTGTCATGGCTTCTGTGTCGCTGTTTTCATATTGACTTTTCATGTACATCCCCTTCTTTTGCGTTAGCTGTTTACCGGTAAGTTCACTAGGAGTCATGAGGTAACTGACTTTTGTGCTATAATGGGAAAAAGAATTCGGAGGGGTTTTGATGGCACAATCAAAATCAAATCAGCGATTTACAATTACTGAGATTAACACCTGGGATGGAAGTTGGGAATTGATTGACGGCGTGCCTTATAATATGACGCCAGCCCCTTCTCCACTTCATCAACGAATCGTTGGCGAGCTCTTTTTCGAACTTCGCACACATTTTGGAAGTAGTGGATGCGCTGTATACGTTGCGCCTTTCGATGTCCAAGTAGATAAGGCGGATGACTACACGATTGTGCAGCCGGACATTTCTGTTATTTGCGATGAAAGTCAAGTCGGGACGAAGCGTGCAATAGGGGCACCTGAACTCATCATTGAAGTATTATCACCATCCACCGCTTTGAAAGACCGTAACAATAAGTTTAATTTATATGAGCGGACGGGTGTGAAAGAATATTGGCTGGTGGATCCGTACAATGAAACGATTGAGGTGTATGGCGTTTCGGGAGGCCGGTATCGGAAACGGAAGGTGTTTGGGCGGGATGATTCGCTCCTATCGTTTGTTTTTCCTGATTTGAGGGTTGAGTTAAGTGCTGTATTTGCGGATTGAAGCATCCTGGAAGAGGCGCTTTTTTGTTGGGCAATAGTTAATTATAGGCATTGTGAAGTTTATCACCGCCTTATGGTAGTTTATCACCGCCTTGGGACACTTTATCACCGCATTGGTATGAGTTATCACCGACGCTGGTGTGTTTATCACCACCTTGGACGCATTCTAACCTGTTGGAATAAAATAAAGCAAAACATCTTCCAACCAGTTTAGGGTTGGAAGATGTTTTGCTTTAGATACTGACAATTATAAGCGATATTTCCGAATGGTTTCATTCACTTTTTCACTTAAGTCTGTTAAACTTTGTGCAAGGCTACTCACGCTGTTGATCGCCCGTGATTGTTCGTCAACGGATGCTGTCACTTCTTCTGCAGAAGCAGCTGTTTCTTCCGCAATTACAGATACATTTTGAATCGCATCATTGATGATTGTACTTTGTCCCGTAACATTTTGAATCTCCACATTTAACTGTTCCATTGCAGCTGCAGTTTTTTGGACTGTTGTTGCAATTTTATTGAATTCATCCTCTGTATCATTTACAGCAGTATTTAATTGATGGGAAACGGAAATTGTCGTTGCCATTGCTGCAACGGTTTCTTCTACTTCTTTTTCAATACCCACAATCATTTGCTGAATTTGTTTAGTCGATCCATTTGATTTTTCCGCTAATTTCCTGACTTCCTCTGCTACAACCGCAAATCCTTTTCCTTGTTCGCCAGCACGTGCGGCTTCAATACTTGCGTTTAGGGCCAATAGATTTGTTTGCTGTGAGATATTATTAATGGCATCTGTTATGGTTGAAATATCCTTTAACTTCATATGAAGATTAGAAATGCCCACACTTATTTGTTCGGATGCTTGCGTTGATTGATCATTAGATTTTTTTAGAATTGCAACGATACTTTTCCCTTTTAATGCCGCATCTTCAGAAATCGCTGTAATTTCATTGATTTGTTTGTTTTGATTGTTCATTTCATCAACAGAAGTGGTTAATACACCGAGGCTCTCGCTTGTATCTTCTAAATTAGTTGCCTGCCCGACTGCGCCTGTTGTAATTTCTGCCATCGCATCGCCTATCTCATCACTGCTTGCGGACGTTTCTTCTGCTACAGCAGATAATTCATTTGCGGAAGTAACCAACAATTCACTTGTATCCTGTACATTTTGAAGTAATCCACGTAGATTAGCCGTCATTTTATTGAAGGACATGCCAAGCTGACCGATTTCATCATCCGATTCCGGTAGTTGTTTACCTGTCAAATCACCATCCGCTATTTGAAGGGCAGTCTGTGAGACGTGACTTAATGAAGCAAACTTCTTCCTTGTAGCCATATAAAAGGTTCCTAAACTGATGACAACTGCTATCGTTGTTAATACAATGATAATCCATTTTAAGTTAACGAGTGACTCATAAAATTCATCTGTATATGCACCGATTCCGATATTCCAATCCCATGGCTCAAAATAAGTCATATAGGTAATTTTCGTTCGTTCGGTCGTTTCACCAGGATACTTCACGTTACTTGAAATGAAATGATCTTCCTGATTGGAGGACTGAGAAATTTTTATCAAATCTCTGATTACATACTCTCCTCTATCATTCTGATAATCCGTCAAATCATCATTTATTATTCTAATAGGATGCATTGTAACACGATGGGCAGAATCGTACGCAAATACAAACCCATCTTTCTTATACACAAATGCCGACTTGCTATAATCATGTAAAAGTCCTTTTTCGGTTGTTGCTGGTCCATTTAATATGTTACGTGCTCTATCTTGTGCTTCGTCTAATGTAATATCCCCTTGTTCGACCTCATCGTTCAATAGAGTAAGCACTGCGACGGCTGTGTGTGTCAGATGAGCTAAATCTATCTTTCCACCGACAATCAGTTCTTTTTTAGCGAAGTGATAACTTGTCGCACCAATAATCGAACCAACGACTGTAATCATAATAAAGATGTGAACTACTAACCGAAAAGATAGTTTACTTGTAAAGCCTTTCTTCTTTTGCATATGCTCACTCCTATTTTACGTACTAGTTGCTCATGTGTAAGGTTCAAAAAGATGCACGATGACTTTATATATATATCGGATATATAGCCAATTAGTGAAGAGAACTTAAGATGCGGATTATATCCTTACAAGATGCTAGCTAACTTTTTCTTCGATCGATTCGATCAAGCTTTATATCACTCAACTCCGATAACCAGGATCAAACAATGTCAGATCTGAAACCATTGTGTCTGCATACATGAATTTAGGGTTGAATAGCGGCAATCACTCCTATTAAGGAATATATATACCTTAATTACACCTCATTCGCTCCTTATTAAGTCACTATTTATTATTTCGGACACCCTATTTGTTCATTAATCACAAAAACCTCACTTCACAGTGAGGTTTTTGAGTCCATTTTATTCTCTAACAACTGGCATGGAACAACATCTTTAGCCACTTCCTACTTTTCGAACTTTAGTGTACCCGCATATGAATAAGGTATCTTTTCACTATGCCCTACTTCGATCCAGCACTTTTCTTGATGGGAATAATCCGCTATTTGTGAGGCATTCATCGTACTGAATCTCTCGGATACAAATTTAAGAACAGCCGCTTCCTCTTCGGTGAGTGAGCTTTCCTCTAAATCTTGTATGGCTATTGCTTTAATACCGTAACCGTCTTCAACCATCTCAATACTAGGTATACTTTCATATAGGGTATTATATCGTACCGGTACAGGTCCATATTGCAAACGGTTATATGTTGCACCGCTTATCGAAGAATTATAGAGCCTAAAGTGGAAAAAGTCAGCGTAAAACATCAGTTTGTTTAATTTTGTGATAAAGGGTTTTTCCTTATCTGCGAAAAACGTGGCCATGCTTCCAAATTTTTCGAAACTAAATGGCATTTGACCCGTAAAAATAGTTGGCATATGTTGAAAGACATCTCTGATTTCTTTAAAAATAATTTCCTCGTATTTCTTTTCCATTTGGGATCCATTCAGTATATCCAGTAATTGTTCCGCTTTTTCATGATTTATCTCTCCCTTATTTTCTTCTAAAAGTTTTTTCATCCGTTCAGGTCTTCTACTTTCTTCGATCAGCTGACTCTGCACTTTAGTTGGCAAGGAACCGCGCTCATACCTTGAAATCGTAATTTCCCCAAAACCTAATAAATGCGAGTATTCTCGTTGTGTTAACTTATACTTTTCACGAGTCTCTTTAATTTCATCAACTGTGACAAGCCCGTTTGCCTCTCGGTAAAGATTAAAGGCTGTCTGCTGATTTGCTCGATCATACTCTTTGTGAAACAGTTCTTCATGATGAATTTCACAATATGCACGTTTGCCTTTAATGGTGAAATGCTCATTTTTAACGGGATAATTGAAGGTTTCATCAGCTATATAGAATTCAGTTTGTTCATCACACAAGTGACAAAATAGTGTTTCCTTCATTTTTATACCCTCCTATGATTAATCTAGATTCAATATATGCTTAATCCTATCTATTACTATGTTTCACAAAATGGATTTAAACACGATTCCCCCGATAAGGAAATCTCATTGCTCTTTCTGCACTGTGAAAAGACATCATCAGTATATCTGTTTCTTTAGGTTCTTTTCTTTTTCTAATGGCTAGTTTGATATATAAGTCACTCATTGGCTTTTCATTTTCTTGGAAGATGTTTTCTAAGCCAAATTCCCATACCTGCTGCTTAGGAAATTTGTGATCAGGATTAGGACCTCGATAATAGTTCATGGCCGTTAAATCAATAACTAGTGCGAAAGCATCGTCAAAACTTATTCCAAGATTACTCAAAGCATATTTGTTTTTACTGCTAGGCAAAAAATCAATTTTACCTAAACTAATAAATTTACGTACTTGTTCTAAAAATAATTCGATGTCTATTATCGTCGGCATGAATCCCCCTCCTCACAACATATGCCTAATTCTAATTATAAAGGATATCACACGCGTTATCAATTGATAACGAAGAGTTCATTCCTTAATCATAAAAACCTCACTCCACAGTGAGGTTTTTGAGTCCATTTTATTCTCTAACAACTGGCATGGAACAACATCTGAAGGAGCCGCCAGATTTGATAATTTCGGAGAAGTCGACTTCGATAACTTTGAATCCGTGGTCGCGCATTTGGGCGTTGACGTTTTTGTTTTGAGGTAGGCTGAATACTTTTTTGTCACCGATGGATAGGACGTTCGTACCCATAGTGAATTGTTCTTCTTCGGATACTTCGATAAACTTATATTGCCTGGATAACTTGTCGATTGTTTTCCGGTCGAGCGCTGTCGGGAAAATGAGACCGACTTCAGGCGACAGAATATTGAATACGCAGTCGAGGTGCAAGTATTTTTCATTGAACGGGACGGATACGATTTCGTGATTGGGCAGGTCATTTTTTAGTTTTCGTACCGCCTCTTCGGATGTACGGCTACTGATGCCCACGTACACTGTATTGCGGTCAATAATAACGTCGCCGCCTTCTACACGGTTTGTTGTTGTCTGGAATGGAATTTCCTCGTCATCTAGCCATTCTTCAAGGGCTTCTTCTTCACCTTTACGGATGTCACTTGCCATTTCAGCGACAAAGATTTCTTCGCCTACTGTAAAGCCGATATCGCGAGTGAATACTTGTTCCGGGAACTGTTCGGAAGAGGGGAGCTTAATCACTTCTACGCCATGTTCTTTGAGTGTTTTTTCGAAGTCTTCATGTTGTTTCATCGCGATGTCTACATTTATATTTTCGTCTTCGTATTTTTTCTGTACATCGTTGATTACTTCTTCGATTGCCATGAATTTTGGCTGGCATAGTATGACACGGCGTAGCGTATCATATTCTGTATGACATTTTGTTGCAGATGTTTCTTCCGTAGGGGAATTCATTGTCCATCCTCCAGATAATTTTTATCGTCTTCCTTGGTGTTCCCCGTTCGGTTTAATTTAAACATTACACAACCCCAACACTGGTATGGAGGCGGTTTTTTGACTCGAACAAACAAAGTGTTATTGTCGAAAGAGGATTTTGGGGAACGGCCCGATTTGCCGGATTGGTTGTTAAATGAGTACAAGTCATTCCACGAGACAGTAACAAACAAGACATTTCCGTGCTATTTCGGGATGGTTGGTGAGCTGAAAGGCGAGTTACGCTATGCCTATATATTGCAGAGGGATTGGTCGAATTTGCCGGCTGCGTTGAAGTCTTTTTTGGTACTTTTTGAAAATCCGATACACAAGCGACATGGATTATTCGTCTTTGTCGAGCCACTTGAAAAGGAGGGCTCGTTGGGAGATTATCGCAAGCAGTTTTGGGAAATATTGCAGTATTTACATTGGGTGGATGAAGTCGAATGGCCATCAGGAAGTCCACGTGATCCTGCGCATCATTTATGGGATTTTCGTTTCCATGGCGAGCCGATTTTCGTTTTTGGCAATACACCTGCTTACAACCAACGGAAAACACGCAATCTCGGCAATGCAATGGTACTAGGATTTCAGCCACGCCGGATTTTTGAAGGTTTGGAAGGGACGGAAAAAGGTGGCATCATGTCGCGCGAGAAGGTCCGCGAACGCGTTGAGGTGTGGGATCAGTTGCCAAAGCATCCGGACATTAGCCATTTCGGCGATCCAGAGCATAATGAGTGGAAACAGTTTTTCATCGGGGATGATAGTGAACCGATTGTCGGGAGATGCCCGTTTTCTCATAAGGAAATGAATTAAAAGCCGTCCTAGGTGGGCGGCTTTCGCTGTTAGGCTCATGATTCTTTTAAAGCCGTTTCTGTTGTGTCATAGTTTTCAGACGCTTCGTTTAGCGTTTGAAAATAGTCTGCTGATAGTCCGTCAGACGAGTCAACAGGGATAATTTTTCGAATGACCAATTCATGTTCTCGCATTTCCACTTGGACATTTTCTCCTTCAATTACTTTGAGATGGTCGAGCATTTCTTCGGATAGGGTGACAGCGTATGCATCGCCATTCTGGATGATCTGTTGTAGCTGGATTGTTGGTTCTTTCGGGTTCCAATCATTGTTCAATGAAAATCCCTCCATCTTTTGGATTTATTTATCACCATGGACTAAAAAAAGGCCTAACTCTTCAACAATTTTCGCAACTTCCTCTTCTGCACAATCGTGTTCATCATGTGCAATTTTTACTGTGTAGTCTTCCAAGAAGATGTCCTCTACATTCAATGTGTAATTATTTATCTCCAACAAGACTAGGAATACGGAAAGTGCGGTCCGTTTGTTGCCGTTGAAAAAGATATGCATTCTAACAATCGTGTGATAATAACAGCATGCTTTATCAAAAAGTGTTGGAAACAATTCAACTCCGAAATATTTCGCATAGGGTCTTGCCAACATCGCTTCGAACTTCGCTTCTATTTTCACCCCCGCTTGGTTATCTTCATGATGCTCTCCCATGATTGCATAATGAATCAGCAAAATTTCTTCTCTAGTCAAGCAATTCATTAGCGGTCCTTAAGATTGCTTAGTGTTTGACCATATCGTGTCATGACTTTGTCAAGTGCTGATACAATTTCTGGACGGACGTTTTCTGGGAGAGACGGCCTTTTTTTAACAATGAATTCATTGGCAGACGATTCGTAGATGACAGATACGTCATCTCCTTTTTGGATACCCAACTGTTTCACCACTTCAGATGGGATGCTAACAGTAAGGCTATTGCCTGTTTGATTTACTTTTCGGTTGTATTCATATGCCATTGTAAAATGCCTCCTTTGTAATTACAGTAATTATATACTTACCTTGTAAGGATTACAACTTATAAATAGCGAATCGTACTTTTTAAATGTGATGAGTAGTAAACACATGTATTTAACTTGTTTAGCCACAGTACCTTTCAAGGCACAAAGTTTTGTTTTGCTGATAAATGTACTGCTCTTGCTGATATAATTCGGCTGAGTGCTGGATTAGTTAAAACATGAAAAAACCCCACATCTCTGCGAGGTTTTTCATTATTCATATGACTTTTCTTCATGCTCTACCGATTTCCTGGGGAATAAAGTATGTTATTTCCTGGCCATGCCGTAATATAGAGCCATTTCAGATTCGGGAACCATGCTGCCACCTGTTGCCCAGACAAGATGGGTTGCATTAGCGGAGTTGGCGTCTTTCACGTTGTCACGGATAACGTTTACGGGTCCAGTCATACCAGCGAGTGCGGATGGTTCGAGTCGGATGTCTTCTGTGTCGGCGAGCAATTTTAATAGGTGGAACATTGTTGAGTCGGCGATTGTGTAGCAGCCGGATAAAAGTGGTTCCATCGTTTTCCCGACGAAGCCAGATGCTGTGCTAACTGCGAGTCCGTCTGCTGCGGTTTTATTGTCGAGGCCGAAGTCTTGAACGGCTATTCTATCGTGCAAACCGGTTATCATGCCAAGCATCATAGACGGAGAATGTGTCGGTTCCGCGAAGAAACAGTAGACGTTGTCGCCGAATGCGAGCTTGAGTCCGAATGCCACTCCACCTGGTCCACCGCCAACACCGCATGGTAAGTAGACGAATAGCGGATGGTCTTCATCGACAACCGTATCACGTTCTTTTAATTGTGTTGCAACACGTTCACCTGCTACGGCATAGCCTAGAAACAGATCGCGTGAATTTTCATCGTCAACAAAGTGACAGCTTGGTTCTGCATCAGCTTGGCGACGACCTTCTTCAACCGCCTTGCTGTAGTCTTCGGCATATTCGACGACCGCCACGCCTTTTTCACGTAACAGATCCTTCTTCCACTGTTTTGCATCGGCAGACATATGGACAGTAACATTGAAGCCAAGTTTTGCACTCATGATTCCGATGCTAAGTCCAAGGTTGCCAGTTGAGCCGACTGCGATTTTATGCTTTGCAAAAAGGTTTTTGAATTCAGGTTCAGCAAACTTTGCGTAGTTTCCTTCTGGTGTTATTAACCTGTGTTCGATTGCAAGTGTTTCTGCGTGTTTCAGAATTTCATAGATACCGCCACGGGCTTTGATGGAGCCAGAAATGGGCAGCGCATTGTCTTGTTTCAATAGAAGTTTACCTGATATGAGTGTCTTGTATTCACTGCCGATTGCTTCTTTCATCTGTGGGATCGACGTAAGTGGTGATTCGATGATGCCATTTGATTTCTTTGTTTCCGGGAAGACACATTCAATATACGGCGCGAAACGTTTTAGTCGGTCTGATGCATCTTGCACATCCGCTAGGGTTACACTCGTTTTCCGGAGTCCGGTTGCTGTCGATTCAATCAGTGGGTTAAGCCAAAGGACTTCTTCGTGATGAATCATGTTTTCGATGAGCGGAAGCTTCTTTTTCCACTTGTTCACTTCGGTTGTATTCAACATGTTTGTCGCTCCTTTTTCGGAATGTCGTCGTTTTCATTCGTTAATTGAGCTTGATAAACGATATTTTCTCAACAAGAAAAAAGTCAATAGAAGCGAAAGTATTGAACATAGCAACGCCGGGAAAAAGTGCGGCGGATAATACGTTAGTTCAATATCATTCATGCCTTCCTTCAATTTCAAGCCAGTGAAAGCGTAATTCGCCCGTTCAATTTTTTGCTTTTGCCCATTAATTTTCGCTGTCCAACCCTTTTCAAAAGGAATCGGGAGTGTCATATGAGTTTGGCCTGTGTTATTGTCATACGCCAAGGCGACACGCCCACCTTCCCATACCACTGGCACCTCAGGCTCAAGTTCACTTGCCCCTTTTAACGTTTTGAGAAGTTCATAATTCTCTTCATGAAGTTCAAAGTTTGCAATCGTATAATTTCCTTTAGGAAGTCGAATCGAAATTCGATCTGTATGTGAAACTCTTATTGTAATATCATTCATATTTGTGCGATAGATTGAGGTACTTCTTTTGCGATAGGTGTTAAATTCATTCACTTTCAACTTAAATGATTCGTCATGTTCAATGCCTTCTATGAAAAATGATATGAAATAATCGCTGTCATCTTCGCTCGGATTCGTAAGCACAAGATCCAATCCGCCTTCATCTCCCAAAACTGTTAACTTATTCTCTTGGTACGTTGAAGCAACTTCTTCAATTTTCGTTTGTTTGATGATATTTAAGCTTTCTGGGATTGGGTTCCCTTTACCTTCATCTACTATAATTCCCTCAAGCATTGCCCGCTCTTTTGCAATAGGCGAGGCGTTTTCTAAATCAGTTTCTGAAAACACCTTTTTCGTTGTACGGACAAACGGCAGTATATAGTCATTCTTGTAAGCAACAAAGTCCCCTACTTCAGCAAACCGTGAAAAACCATAAGGGATTGCTTTCTTCGGTTTTTCAGCAATATAATACTTCCCACTAAGTACACTATATAGATTCGCGCGGTCTCCAAGCGATGCATAACGACTTACACTTTCTCTACCCATCGCAATTCTCAAGTCAGTCAAATAGAACGTTAGAAGCTCTTTGTTTAAAATACTTGAATACACACTCATCCCTTTAAACTCTTGCACAATGGGCGTGTTGTTCCGACCTCTAGCCATCCAGTCAATACGTGCTAAAGGATCGCTTTCTTCAGCTTGAATCATATTTATTAACTGACGCTGATCTTTTCCATAATAAGCTTCACTCATCATGAATTCTTTAGTAATTCCATATGTGGTTCCCTTATTGTATGTCAGTGTTTGTTTTTGATAAATATTTGCGGACAAAAGGCTCGTTACAAGTACTAACGACGTCAAAAGCACCAGCGTCCATTTCTCCTTCTTCCATGTGTATAACAGAACGGCTGCAAATGTTAGCAATATGCCTGCCAGTTGATAGTTATCGAGTAGGATTGAAATAACTAATGTTGGATCCACCCAATATGCAAAGGTATACAGACTTGCTGTGATGGAGATTGCAATGACGAGTTGCTTAATTTTCACAGTAGAAAATTGTTGAAGACTTACGGCGACAACTCCCGCAACGGTGAGGGACATGAAATATTCCCAACGGTATTGAGGTGCTGAAAGCCCATTAAATAGACTTCCGACGACAGGGCTGTAGTGCATAACCGCCAATAGTAGCGTTAAACTAGCAAAGAATCGAAAAATGCGGATTTTATAAAACGCAAACAATAATAGGCATATAACAGCAAATACCGGCAACATAACAATCCGGCTATTCAGTAGCAAATTATCGACAACACCAAATAACGGGATTTCCCCCTCGTATGGTGGTCTATGATTGTTTAAATAACCATACACAGATGGGATGAAAAACACTGCACTAATGCCAAAACCTGCGATTCCACTTAGTAAAAAGATCTTGACTTGCTGCATCTTTTTAACTTCGTTTTCACTGAGAGGGATCATCCAGCGTAAAAGAATATACATCCCTGCTACCAAGAAATTAATATACGCAAAGTAAAAGTTGTCAATCATACTTAAAGAAACAGCAGCAACAAACCACAACGCATTTTTTTCACGAATCACTTTTTCAGCACCGAATAACAGTAACGGCAAGAAAATCATTGCGTCCGCAAAGAACTCCCAATAGGTCACATGCCGAAAATAGATAATACTCGTTCCATACAATACCGCTCCAACGAAGGCTGGGATTGGTTTGAATTTTATGTACCGGAAATAGCCTATCGTTAGTAAAATCACGACCGTCATGCGCGCAATACTAACAAATAGTATTGCGTTCGCCCAGTATAATACATCTGGTTTGCCAATCACATTCATGGTTTCCAATAAAAAAGTTATAGCGACCGTCAACATAAAAACAATTGACGTGGAAAAATAGTACCCTAACTGTGAGAATGTGCCTCCCCCAAAACCAAATCCATTGGAATAAAAGAAGTTTCCACTTGTGATTTCATTGTACAAAAGGTGTTTAAAGGGAATCATTTGTGAAAGACCATCATTCCTACCCGTCATAAATCTTTCTTCAAGAAACTCAGTAAAAAAGAAGAAATGCGCCAGAAAAGCGATACTTAAACTTGCGAGTAGTAAAACGACTATGTGAACCTTTTTATGTTCAAAAAATCCAGCTTTTGTCATGATGATTTCATCACCCTCCCAGTAACCACAAACGTAATCGGAATTGTGACAAACAGTGCAGCGATTGGCGCAAAGCTGCTATTTAAATGAAGGATATCGACCAAAATGAATAATAAAATTGCTGTAATCGTTATATTGACCGCTTGGGTTAGAGGGAAATAGAAAAACTTCTTCCATGTAGGCTTCACTTTATAGGTATAGAGCGAGTTTAAAAAGAAGGATCCGATAATGCTGATCACGACGCCAATCACATGTGCCAAAAGATAATGCAAAGTGAACCCATGAAGACACACTAAATAGAACGCATAGTAAACGACCGTATTCACACCGCCTACGACTACAAATTTAAAAAATTCAGTATTAATAAATGACATTCTTCTCTCTTTTCTCAGTCACTTGCTCAATGTTTGACTGTTGAATTAAATAATGCGGCCTTTTTTTCGTTTCGTTATAAATTCGTCCAATATATTCACCGATGATTCCTAATGATACCAGTTGAACTCCACCTAAAAAGAGCACCGCTGAAATCGTTGTAAAGTAGCCAGGGACATCAACTCCGTGTTTTAAAATTTGAACAAACGTTGTCCCAATATAAAATAATGCCAATAATAATATAAAGGAGCCCATATAAAAACAAAGTCGTAATGGCTTATTGTTAAATGAAACAATTCCGTCAACTCCGTAATTCAACAGCGCCGCAAAGGACCACTTCGAATCACCTTTTCCGCGGACTACGTTTTCATATGAAATATTTTTTTGTTCCAAACCAATCCATGAGTAAAGTCCTTTAGAGAATCGATTTCCCTCACTTAGCTGCAGAAGAGCATTTACTGCTATTCGACTAAGTAATCTAAAATCGCCCTCTCCATTCGTCAATTGTACGTCTACAGTCTTATTAATGAGACTATAATAAATGACGGATAGAGCAGAACGTATACGTGAATCGCCTTTTCTATTCCTCTTCGCGACGACCTGGTCATAACCTTCTTCAAATCCTTTTAAGAACTCTGGTATCATGTATGCAGGATGTTGTAAATCGGCATCCATTATAATCACAGCGGCCCCAGTTGCATGTTGAAGCCCTGCCAAAATAGCCGCTTCTTTTCCAAAGTTCCGGGTGAATGAAACATATTTCACTTCTTGAAACGTAAATACCAGTTTCCGAATCACATCGATTGTTTCATCTGTGCTTCCATCATCTATGAAAATTACTTCGTATGCATAATGTTGTTGCCGCATTTCTTCATTGATTGCCTTCATGACATTTTCTAAATTGTCTGCTTCGTTATGTGCAGGGATGATAAAAGAAATCGTTAGCAAATCCATTATTCCACCTGTTTCTTTTTATATTCTTAGCGTACAAGTATTAGTTGAAACGTTCAATTAGTTCGCGGGTCAGATCGAATCGTGAGTTAATCGTATCCTCCCCCTCTACTTCGACGCCGATGACGACCGTTATGTTGCGTCTTCCGTCAAAAATCCCTGTACCTGCAAAGCAGGATCCGGCTTCGTCGGTGAATCCAGTCTTCAATCCGTCGATTCCAAGCATCGCTTGTGGCATACCCGCCAACATGAGGTTTGTGCTCCAAAGTGTGATGCCTTCACTTGTTTGGAAACTCGTCATTTTGGTGAATTCGAGCACTTCGGGATATTTACCAATCAATTTTTGGGCAATGACTGCGACATCCTGGGCAGAAGAAAGATTTGTTTGCTCTTTTCCTTGTCCGACGTAGTTACCATCAAGACCACTTGCATTGAAATAGGTCGTCTCTTTCATGCCAAATTTTACCGCCTGGTCATTCATTAATTCTACAAAAGATTCTTCCGTTCCGCCAACCATTTCGGCAAGCGCGATTGCTGCATCGTTTGCGGAGGCAACGGTCATTGCTGTGAATAGTTCTTTTACGGTGTAGGTATTTCCGGGCTTCATCCCTAGTTTAACGATTGCAGTGGACCCGAAAAGTCGTTGTACATGTTCGCTTGGTTCATAGGTGCTTTCCCATGTCAACGAGTTACTTTTAATGGCATCTAGTACAAGATACTGCGTCATTAACTTTGACATACTTGCGATTGGTAACGGTGTTTCGCTATTTTTTTGGTAGATGACTTTTCCTGTATCCGCATCCATAAGGAGCATAGCTTTCGCATTGACGTTCAAATCGATAGGTTCGGTATTTGATTTTTTGTCTTTCAGTATGATGGCAATACCTAGCACGCAAGCAAGTAGGATGACTATCATTTTCTTCATTAAATTCACGCCTTTTCAGTTATGGGAGTCTGTTCATCCTAATCATGCATGATAAGTATTAAGTATAACAAATCTGAAGAGATTCTTAAGGTTTAGTTTGTGGAAAGAAATAACCCCTCTGAGTTGGAAGGGTTATTTCTTTCATTATTGAATGAAGTTGATGAAGGATTCCACTTTTCCACCTCAATCGAATAACCTGAAAATAATTCAAGCTAGAAATCTTCCGTGCCGACCGCACACACGACAACCGGCTTTTTCGAATACTATAGGATAATGATTCGATGATGGGGGGCGTTTGAAGGTTGGGACAATGGGCCACAGCGGTTCGAGGAGGCGTTCCCACAGTCGATGGGCAATCATTTCGACGGTTCCATTGCCGGCACCTGTTTACGGGAGATGGACGGACTATCAAACTTTATAGAACGACTAAAAACTCCACCAAACGGCGGAGTTTTTCGGGTTATTATTTCATCCCTACGTCCCAATGGTCCTGGAATAATTAGTGATCGAGCCAAGCCTTAAATAATTCACACCAGCTTAGAATACAATCAGCCTAGAGGCTTATTCATTAGTCGTCACCGCCAAGTACCGCGTGGGTTTAGCCATCAAAATGTGCAAAAGTTGGCTAACACATTACAAATCGATTCTTACGGGCACTATTACACCAAGAGACATCTACTCAAGTTAGCCCTTCGATAACATGGTATCCAGCTTCATTTGGAGTCACAGCATCACTAATCAAGTGAATTTATTACCACTTCTACTCACGTACAAATTACTTTCTAGTACACCAAAAAAAGTTATGGGGGTGTCATACACTGTCTGTTGGCAAGAATAAGACCAACGAATCCGCCGGCTATTACACACTATTTGAACCAACCTTTTTCCTTGAACCGAGAAATCGCTTCAATCCGGTTGCCGACGCCTAGTTTTTCAAGAATCGCAGAGATGTAATTACGCACTGTTCCCGGCGTCAAATACAATTCACCCGCAATCTCCTTCGTCGTTTTTCCGTTTGCGATGAGACCAAGCACTTGGCTTTCGCGCTCCGTCAGCGGACTTTCCGTTTCATCGTTGTCACCATAAGCAATATCAACGAGTTCCGGCGCGTAAATTCTTCGTCCATCCATAATGGTTCGAATTGAACTGACCAGATCCTCAATCGGACTATCTTTCAATAAATACCCGCGTACACCCGCTTTCCGAGCACGTTCAAAGTAGCCAGTACGCGCAAATGTCGTCAAGATGATGATTTTGCAGTCGTTCCCCTGCAACTCCTCTGCGGCATCCAACCCCGTCTTCACCGGCATTTCAATGTCCATGATGCATACATCGGGTTGGTGCTCTTTCACTAACCCGACAGCCTCTTCGCCATTTTTAGCCTTTCCAACGACTTCCATGTCATCTTCCAAATTCAATAACGAACCAAGTGCGCCGAGCATCATTCCTTGGTCTTCCGCTATGACAATACGTATCATTTCAATCACTCTCCATAATATGTGTTATGACAGCCGGGACACGGATAGCTAATTTCGTACCCTTGCCACCTTCGACCCGAAGACTACCGTTCACGAACTCAAGCCGCTCACGCATTCCCCTCAAACCGTTCCCTGGCGACGATTCTCCACCTCTTGTGATACCGATGCCGTCATCCTCTATAGTAATAACAAATTCGTTTGGCAATTGTTCAAATGAAATACGGCAAGACGTCCCATAACTATGTTTCACGACATTCGTCACTGCTTCTTTCAGGCACATACTTAAGACGTTTTCCACGATTGTCGGGATATTTGTAAACGCCGGATCTCCTTCAATCGTAAAATTCATTTCAGCCGCCTTCAAAATTTGCTGGATACGTAGCATTTCATCTTCCAACTTCGTCGCTCGCATATTCGAAACAAGTTCCCGCACTTCCTTCAATGCCGTGCTCGCCGTTTGCCGAATATCATGCAATTCCTTCACCGCAGCTGCCGGATCACGTGACACAAGTTTCCCCGCCAAATCACTTTTCAAGCCAATCAAAGATAACTTCTGACCCAGTGTATCGTGCAAATCACGTGCAATTCGCTGCCGTTCCTCAAAGATAATCAGTTCCGAAATCCGCTCTTTCGCATTTTCTAACTGACCTTCTAATTTCTCTCGCTTGTTCCGGTTATACAGATTGAATGGGAGGAGCACCACACCAATCACCGTGATGAGTATGAAGTGGACTTGCGCAAGGAATAGGTCAATTTCGATGAAAAAACCCGCCACAATCGCACCAATTGTAAACGCTATATGCAGACCGTACATGATGAAAAAACCAACTGAGTTACGGATATTACCGATAAAAAACGCAGTGAATAAGGACAAGTAAACGTAGCCGAACAATAAAGTCATGACGACATTAATGACCATCTCGAAACTAAGCCACATATAAACAAGTCCACTTTTCGATTTGAAAGAAAACATATATGAAAGGAAAAATAAAAACAATATGAAAATCCCTACACTAATCTGAATCGACGACGATGACCTGAATATGAAAAAGAACGGTAGAAGACAAAATATAACCCACGCATAGATACTAAGCCATGGACTTTTTGGAAATATGCTATACCAGCTTTGCATTTTTTTCATTCACCGCCCCATCTGTTATAACTTCATTGTAACAAATTCCTCAGATAATAAAACAACCATCTCAGTGAATGAGACGGTTGTTTTCACTATTACTTATTTTCAAAACCCGTTCGTTTCGGTTTCAAATCGATTTTCGACCTTCCACTCGCTAAAATGTTTTTGATTTCCTTGAATGCCACGAACTTTTTTCGTTCTGGATCATACAGACGGTAGCTGAACGATTCCAAACTTGTTTTGATGTTGATTGTTGTCGCTTGTTGCAAAGGTGGAGTAGAATCATGCGCTACTTCCAAGTTGTAATTTGGTACACGTGGTGCTAGGTGATGCACATGGTGGAAGCCGATATTACCTGTCGCCCACTGCAATACACGTGGTAATTTATAATATGAACTGCCATCAATAGCTGCTTTGACATAATCCCATTCAGATTCCTCTTCGAAATAAGAATCCTCAAATGTATGCTGAATATAGAACAACCAAATGCCAAGCGCACCTGCGATGAACATGATTGAACCTTGCACGATAAGGAACGCCTGCCAGCCTGTCAGCAAGATAATTCCTGTGTAAAGCGCAATAAGCGCTACATTCGTTAAATACGTATTGTACCGTTCTTTCTTCCGCGCATCTTTACGGTTGAATCGGCTTGAAATAAGTACAAGATAAAGTGGGCCAAATCCAAACATGACCAGTGGATTACGGTACACGCGATAAGAGAATCGTTCCCATTTCGACGCTGCAAGATACTCATCAATCGTCATTACCCAAATATCACCTACGCCGCGCTTGTCGAGATTAGAACTTGTTGCATGGTGAATCGAATGCTCGCGCTTCCATTTTTCATAGGCAAACAATGTGAGTACGCCGGTAATTGTACCCACGATGTCATTCGCTTTTTTATTTTTAAAATAGGAACCGTGCGTACAATCGTGAAATATGATAAACGTTCGGATGACAAACCCAGAAGCCACAACAGCGATTGCGAGCGTCAACCAGATTGACACGGGCAAACTTTTATACGCTAAAAACCATAATATGAAAAATGGTGGGATTGTATTGATCATTTGCATAATACTTTTCTTTTTATCCGACTTTGCATAGGGTGCAACATTCTTGTGCAACTGCTTTGTTTTTTCTTTACTCATTGTGATCCTCCCTCAAATAGGTGATTTATTCGTTCAAACCTTAACTTAACTTCTATGATAAAGTGTTTTCACGCATCACAAAAGACATAAATGTCATGACTTTCAACATGACATCTGTCATTTATTGTGAAATTTTTCACAAATCGTGTGAAAACTTCCATGTACAAATCACCAATTACGTATTACAATACGTAATATAACCCGTATAATGAGTTAGAATAAAGCATATAGTAAAGGGAGGTCCAATGAAGGTGGGTATTATAATGAAGAAACCGACATTTAACACAGATCAGCTTGTTTCTGCTTCCACTGCTGCCAAAACATTTGGCGCGGTAAGAAAAAAAGCGAAAATACTTCCCCAGTTCATTACGGATAATGGCGAAGTCGATACAGTCGTGATGGAATACAGATATTTCGAAGAGATGTATGCGCGCCTACAAGAGTTAGAAGATAACGAGGAGGAGCGGGTTCTCCAGGAGAGAATTGAGCGTTTGGAGGAAAATCCTTCTGTCGCTATTCCGTGGAAATCTGTCCGACGTACTGAATGACTCCTCCTAAATTTGATGTCCGACTCGATCCCGACGCGCTAAAGGAATACGAGAAACTAGATGGTTCTGTTATTCAAATGGTCAATAAATCAATAGACGAACTTGAATATAGGGCCCATGAAGTTGGAAAAGTATTAGAGAACAAAAGAAATGTAAAACTTCACGGATGCAAAGAAATCAAGTTGCAAAGTTCTGGTATTAGGATTATCTTCAGAATCACTGATGAGATTGTCGAAGTCTTGAGAGTTGTATATGTCTTGGCAGTTGAACGTAGAAGTGATGACTTTGTTTTCAAAGTTGCGTCTAAACGATTTAAACGTTTTCATCACACTAAAGAGTTTTCAAAAACGTTGAGTGACTTAAAAAAATGGCGTCATCCACAAAAGGATCCGGATTGATTTTCCAGATTCTTTTTTCTATTCGGGCCCCCACCAAAACTGTCATGCCAATCCTACTCAAACAAGAAGGACTGTCCCCAAATTCACGGGTTCAGTCTTTCTTGTCCACAGTGGGATGAATACAATCCGTCGCTATCCACATGTGTACAGTCCGTTTTTCATCCCATCTAAACGATTTGTGGATAACCTTATTTTCAACAATTTATCACTTCAACATGCCGCCATCTACTTCTAAAACAGTTCCATTCACGAAATCGGATTCGTCAGAAGCGAGAAATAAATAGGCGTTTGCAATGTCTTCGGGTTTTCCGAATCTTGGATATGGTGTCATCAGCTGAAGTTGACCTAGGACTTTCTCCGGAATTGTGCCAATCATCTCCGTTTCGATGAAACCCGGTGCGACTGCGTTCACATTAATGCCTCTGCGACCGAATTCTTTCGCCCATGTCCTCGTCATCCCAATAACGCCCGCTTTTGAAGCTGCATAATTCGTTTGACCGACGTTACCACCCGTTCCAGCAATCGATGATGTGTTAATAATTTTCCCTTTTCCTTGCGCAAGCATTGCTGGCAGGAAAGCTTGTGTACAATTAAATACGCCTGTCAAATTCACGTCAATCACTCGTTTGAAATCCATGATGTCCATTTTCAACATCATAGCATCCTTCGTAATACCGGCGTTGTTGATAAGTATGTCCACTTTACCAAACCGCACAATGACTTTTTCCGCCATCTCTTTGACGTTGTTTATATCTGCAACATCTGCTTTGAAAAAGGCGACATCCACCCCTTCAGTTCGAAGTTGTTCCGCTGTCACCTCTCCTGCTTCTTCATTAAAATCCACAATCGCAACTTGCGCACCATGTTTACCAAAAAGCGCGGCGGCGACAGCTCCGATCCCATTTGCACCGCCCGTAATGACGGCCGTTTTCCCTTGTAAACGCAATTTACTCCCCTTCTTTCCTATTTTTCTATAATTCTTATTTTATCATAATTAAAAAAACAAGCACCTCCGTGAATTTTTATTAAAAGTCAATAGTTAAAGTGAAAGTCTATAGATAACAACATTGCTATAGAATGTGCAACATTATAATGAATAAAATCAAAACTGAACTAAAGATTATATTTACGTATAAAATTTAGTGATATGATCTTTGTGAAAAAGAATAGCTATTTGCCTCCATTATCGTTATAATATTACAACAATTGGATGTTTTATAAAATTAGTGGGGTGATGATGTTGAAAAGATATTTATATACTGGGGTTTTACTTGGAACTATCATTTTAGCAGGGTGTAGTGCAAATGAGGAAACTGAAGAACAGGTAAATAAAGAAACGACGGAAGGTTTGACTGATGGACAAACAGTAGAAGTTGAGGCTTTATCTGATACCGATAAAAGAGAAGTAGTGGTGTCAGTAACTCCTTTAGATTTAACTCAAGAACAAAAAGAAGACTATCACAAGCAATATTTTGAGATTGTAGAAGACCTAAAAGCTGAATATCAATTCTCGGATATGACTCTTGTACCTTTAGACGAGTTTCTTAAGGTAGATTGGGTTGAACCAGAAGAATTTAAAGGGAAATTAGTTGATATTTTGGAAAAAGGGTGCATTTCATGCTAATTAAAGAACATAAATAAAAAAGCTTGTTCAACTAACGGATGCGCGTGACAAGTTCTGTTATAAACGCTTCTCGGCGTGAAAATACAGGTAATTTTTAAAAAAATTCCAACTTTACAACGGAGGATAGGAATGACCCCCTCTGTTAGGATAGAAGTCGTACAAAGTCTTATGCGCCATGAGAAAAGTGAAACTACAAGGATATACGCTCAATTAAGGAGAAGGTTAAGGAGAAGGTTAAGGAAAGAGTATTATCAGAAGTACTTTTAAATGTAAAAGGAGCAACGTCTAAAAAGACGTTGCTCTACTTGACTAAAGCACCCCGTTAGTTTAATAAGCACTATATGAATTAGATAGACTTTTATTTTCTAGCTCAACTTCCTGATTGCAATACTCATCATAAAGTAATTTCATTGCATCAATAATTATTTCATCTGCTAATTTCTCTTTATATCGATTTGGTAGCCCCTTTGCACCCAAAACAAATAATAGTGGTTTTTTGGAAAACTCCCCCATTACACCAATGTCAACTACTACATTATCTAATCCACCAGTCATATGATTTAAGAAATGGCTTGGTATACCTTCTATATCACCTCGTTGCCTAACTAAACCATTAATAACTGGAATCCATAAATCAGGATTAGTTTTGTATCCATGATGTATTAATCGTAAAAGTTCCAGCATCTCACTCAATTCTCCGTTGTTATCCAAGTCTCTTGGATTTTGAGTAATATTTATGTTTTTAAAATATGATTTTATTTTATTGTTAATCATTTCCCATCCACCACAAAATTGAACAATTCTATCTGCAACAAAGCTATCGTGACAGGCTATCATCACTTCTACCGCATCTTGGAGTGCCAAATTTTCTCTACTTTGAAAGTGAGGATACAATTCGTTACTATCCTCTTCTGGATTTAAAATTATATTTTCAATAATGTCAGTCCATTTATAGTGTCTTTCTTCAACTAATTTTGCTATACAAAAGGCAATTGCAACTTTTGCCGCAGAAGCAAGAGGCATTAATAAACCTTTATTTAATGATAAAAGTATATCCTGTTTTACTTGAGAATATATAATAATTCCCACTTCACCTGACTCTAATTCCTTTAGTTTTTCAAGAACTTTCTCCATTTTCGAACCCACTTTCCACTATTTTTTATTTACTTATTCTCACTGTGAACTTGTCCTTGTTCAACTAAACTGCTACGTTATATAAGTTGAATTTAAGTTTTACCCTTTTGTTGAATCTACATATGCTTGTTTGACGCGTTTGTTTCGACTATTCAAGTATAAATGGGCCGTTGATCTTTCGTTCAACTTATATAGTTGAATAATGAACAAGAAGTATTTTATTTTGTTATTATACACCAATCACCCCATGAATTTTATAAATATTATCTGTATTCAGAATAAAAACTGAACTAAAATATAATCTTTAGTTCAGTTTTTATTTTATTCATTATAATGTTGCGCATTCTATAGCAATGTTGTTGTCTACAGACTTTAACTATTGACTTTTAATAAAATTTAAATGGAATGCCTGCTTTGATTCAACAGAAATCTTCTACCGCGTTTTTAATTTTACCTTTGTTAATTTCATAATGCGTAGCCTGCCAGATCGCTTTTCCATCTTTCAACAGAAATAATTGTGGCGATTGGTGTTGAATGCCGAGGTCGTCCTCGATTTCATTGGAAACGGAACGACTATCCTGCACGATTAAGTAGTTTTTCTCTAAATCTGTTTCGAATGCTTTGAATTCCCGATAGGCCGACGCACTAATTGGGCATGTCGCACTATGTTTCAAAACGAATACCGGTTGCTCTCTCGACTGCTCCAACACGTCGCGCCATTCATTGACTACCCGAATTTCTTTCACGTCCATCATCTCCCTTGTTTATTTACTTCAATACCCCTGAGAGCTATTCGTAAACACCTGCCTGTTTGCAGTAACTAATCGACGCAATACATCAAGCATGCGATTGAGTTCCTTTTCCGGCACGTCGTTCATGCAGGCAATTTGGAGCCAGTTCCTTTCCCGCAAATAAGCACTTTCATAATGAACGGTGAAATTATTCAAAAATAGGTTATCACCTAGTTGCATCGCGGAAAGTCCTCCTGGCATTAGAAGCGTCAATATAGCAGGCGTTGCGGATTCTTCTGGTATAAGAATTTTAATGCCCATACTTTCTACTACACTTCTTACTTTATGCGCGCGCACTTCGATAGCTTTGAACACTTCGCCTGGATGATCATATTTCAACAAAGCCACGTCGAGAGCAGAAACCAAGTTAGACGATTGGGAGTAAGGGATTCCACCCGCCTCCATATAAGCGCCTAAGTCAAGATAACGTGGCAAACGGTCACTTTGCGTTACAATTTCGTTGTGGAATACGAATGAAAGTCCTGTATAACTGGCGAGTCCCTTACCGCTGACACCTGATGCGAACTTAACACCCGCAAGATCGGTTGGCACCGTTCCTATTGCACTCACACAATCGAGAGCAAGTGAAATTCCGTGTTCTGAACATACCTTTTTCAGCAAATCAATATCGTTAAGCACACCTGTTGATGTCTCACTATGGACAGTCCATAACCAAGTGTAGTGGTCGGTCTGAACGGCTTCAATGATGCTCTTTTCATCAAAGATACCGCCCCATTCCGTTTCAATCACATCGAATTTCATACCGAAGCGCTTTGCATGATCCGTAAGTCTTAATCCGAACTCTCCATTCACAAGAATAAGACCTTTTCCTTCTATTAAACTTAACTGCGCAGCAACAACATCGTTCGCAAGCGTTCCAGTCCCTTGTAGAAGTTGAACATGTTTTGAACCAGTCAATGCGGTCAATTTGTTTTTCACGCGTTCCATTTTACTTTCAAATTCAACTGAACGATGCGAGAACGGTTCTCCCATCATCGCTGTCCGTACCTCATTGGAAATCGTCGTCGGTCCTGGTAGGAGATTGACGTAGGGTTTCGATAATCTTCCCGCAATCCCAGCTTCGAACGTCTCCTTGGTTAGATACATCGGTTGGAACGTAGCTTCCTCAGTTCCCGTCAAGTGAGCGAATGGTAAAAATCCAAATTGCCCATATAATTTTTGTTCCCGCGTTGTACCTGAAATAAGCGCAGCATCATAGCCCACTTTCAGGCAATAACGCACAAGTGCCTGCATCAATCCGAGAAACGTTCGGCCATTCCGATACTTAGGATCAATTGCTAGGAGTCTGACTTCAACAGGGCTTGTTATTTGAATTGGCAAATGATTTTCCACTTCCCCAATTTTCCCGTCGAGCGAAAAAGGCCGTTCGCCTCTTAATGCACACATTCCAACGACATGCTCCCCTTTCAAGCAGATGATATATGTATTTTCATCATGGAACTTATCAACGATTTTTTGCTGTTCGTTCCGTTCATGTTGTGGAATCTCCTCGGCAAACGTCCGATAATTTAATTCGTGAATCTGCTCGAATTCGGAAGGTGTTTCTGCTATTTTATAGATAAAACTCATTAAACCCCTCCCCTTTCTTTCATAAATTTCTCTTTCAAATCATCTTTATGGGCAAGGAGGACTAGACTCGACAAGAAGCATGTTGCGATAAATACCTGAAGCCCAAGCGAAAGTGAAAGAACGATAACTGGCACCACTACAATCGCACTCAGCCCGGCAACTGTGAAACTTCTTATAAATGCATAAAGAAGTAGGAAAATCCCGACAAATACAGCGAACGTAGGCAGATTGAATGCCAGCAAGCCCCCTATGAACGCCGATATCCCCTGCCCACCACGAAACTTGAAGAATACAGGATAGATATGCCCTAACAGGACAGCTATAAGAGCAAGGATTTCGATTGTCATTCCAAATCCGAGCCACTTTGTAGCTAATACCGCCAGTGCACCTTTTATAGCGTCTCCAAAAAACGTCGCAACGAAGGCTTTCTTGCCAAAAACGCGTCCCACATTTCGTGCACCGGGATTGCCGCTGCCTTCTGAATGAATTTCTTTCTTATAAAAAAGATTGCTGATGATAGTGGCGGTCAGGATGTTCCCAAGCAAATACGATCCTAATAATAGATATAATAGCGTCATAATCGGTCCTTTTTGGAAAATGATATGTTCCTTCTAGTTTAGCATCTTTATGGAAAAATGATAATGAATTTTCAATCTTTCTATATAGGTGTTTTCTACTTTATTTTAGGGAAGTACTGTACAATGTTTGAAAATGAAAGGTGTGTAACCTCTGCGCGAACTTTCACTACGTCTGTTGTTGGCTTTTATCCTCTGTATCGGTCTCGGTGTTCTATTTGGTTATATAGTAACTGGTATCAGCAACGAAACGATTTTAAACTTTGACAATACAATCATCACGTTTGTACAAGGATTGGAAACGCCTTGGCTAACCGTTATTATGAAAGGGTTCACTTGGGTTGGTTCCGGTTACGTCGTTGCACCGATTGCTTTGATCACGATTTGTGTTCTCTACTTTATGTTGCATTATCGACATCAAGCATTTCTCTTCGTAGCTGTTATCGGTGGGACAGCCGTGTTGAATGGCCTTTTAAAAATATATTTCAAACGGGAACGCCCTGAAATTCACCGAATTATGGAGGCAAGTGGGTTCAGTTTTCCGAGCGGTCATACGATGATGGCGTTCAGTTTATATGCGATTATTGCTTATATCGCTTGGCGCAATGTGAAGACTGCTTTAAGCCATATTCTTCTTTTTCTATTTTCCGCCTTCATGGTCATTATGATTGGGACAAGTCGGATTTATGTCGGTGTTCATTACCCAAGCGACGTTTTGGGTGGAGTTGCCGCGAGTGCTCTTTGGGTGATTGTCGCAATTTCAGTTTATACATGGTATCAAGAGCGGTGGGAGAAGAAATTCACTTCGTAAGCGCTTCATTGAATGAATTTGGTGGTTATCACCGCCTTGCGGCTCGTTTAAGGTTAATCAAAATACAGCTTGCCATTCCATTCATTTCCGGGGAAATACTCCTGCAAATAGACCTGTATATTTGGTTTTGTCATCAATATTTTTCCGCTTCGACTTCCAAGAGTATTCGTGGTGTGAATCCTCCTAGTTCGACGTATTCTGTACGACCATCGACTTTTACAATGAAAATATCGCAATTCTTCGTTGGTGAAATCATGTCGATTACTTCGTTTTTATTCGCATAGAATTCTGTCAAGTATTGCTCAGATTCGAATGGAATAGTTCCGAAAGAAGTAGGAGTAGGTGAATCCAGCTCTTTCATCTCCATTTCGGGTTCGTTCTGATCGTGAATTTTTTGCAATAAGTCTATCACTTCACCAAATCCGATAAACAGCGCCCCAACAATAACTGGTGTGAATAGGATGGTGATGTTCAGCACAGGCATTATTCCTTCGAACTCCGGCGATACTTCGCTTATGATAATAATGGTTCTAACAGTTCCTCCAAAAATGATGATAAGTCCAATAATTTTCAAAATAAAACCCATTAAGCTACGTCGTTCAAATAATTTTTTCATGATAATTAACCCCCATTCCGATTTTATACCTTGCCCCATACTATAACTATACGAAATTGGATTGGAATTGGTTGCATCCGTACATTTGCTATAATGAAATAAGCATTGGGAGGTTATTTTATATGACTGATTTTACTAAGCGAGTGCTTCAAATTATCCAAGGAATTCCACCAGGGAAAGTCATGACATACGGGCAAGTTGCCGCGGTTGCTGGAAGTCCTCGGGGCGCAAGACAAGTTGTGCGGGTTCTTCACTCAATGAGCGCCAAGTATGGGTTACCCTGGCATCGAATCATCAATGTACAAGGCGGCATCTCGGCTCCAGATGAATCTGAAGGGAAAGTAAATTATCAACGAAGTTTGCTGGAAGCGGAGAGCGTTCGGTTTGATACGGCAGGGAAAGTGGATTTGACTGTGTATCGTTGGTTTCCGGAGGATGCAAAGGAGAGTTAGATTCGCAAATGGGTGATATTTTTTAGGACGCTGATTGGTATTCTTTTTCGAAAGTCTGTTTAGCGGATTAGTTGAACGGAAAATTGTTATGCCTATTATAGTTGATGTTTTCTTAGGAAATCTGATAGCATTCCTGATTTGCAGGAAAAAATCTTTGTAAGAAATGGATTTGCGCACTTCTTTTTTCATAAGAAAAGGTTTATAATATTATAGTTGAGGGTATGGGTGTTATGCAATACTATCGCATACGAAAAAGTAGGAGTGAGCATATATGTGGAAAGATTTTAAAGAGTTTGCGTTCCAGGGAAATGTATTTGACCTTGCCGTCGCAGTTGTTATCGGGGCAGCGTTTGGGAAAATTGTTTCATCGCTTGTAGCAAATATAATTACGCCAGTCATCGGCGCCGTTTTTGGAGGGATCGATTTGAGCCACTTAACCGCTCCAATAAATGGTGTAAACATTCCGTTTGGTGAATTCGTCCAATCTATTATTGATTTTCTTATCATCGCGTTTGTCATTTTCATGGTTGTTCGTTTACTATCGAAGTTTAAACAAAAAGAAGAAGTGGTTGAAGAAGCAGCACCAGAAATCAATCCACAAGAAGCACTTCTCACAGAAATTCGTGACTTGCTAAAAGAAGGAAAGTCATTATAATGTTGCATTAAGACAGGACAACCTCAAGACATTTGAGGTTGTCCTGTTTTAATTTAGTCCTTTTCCATTAGAGCCTCATCGCAATTGTAGAAAGCACAATGGGATATCCGTCAAGTCGACGAGGATATCCATCACTTACGCGTACATATCCATCACCTTGTAAAATATATCCACCACTTTTACACATATATCCGTCACATTCACAGATTTATTCACAAAACATGACTTTGGAATCACTACTTTTGAAGTTGAGTATAGAGCTGTGCAATCTCTTGCAAGCGCATTTCATATACTCGCCCCTTGTTTTTTCCTTGAGGTAATGCATTCATTTGTTTCATCAAACGGGTTGTTTTATTTGTATTGGAAAGATGCAGAAATTCTCTACATTCCCTATTCGTCATTGTGCAATTTATTAACATAAAGTATTCAAGAAATGCTTGCAAATGAGCTTCTCTACTCACTTGTTTGCATCCTGCACATACCCATCCTTTAAAGATTGGTTGCATGCCGTGCAAATCACAAACTTCACACCGCACACCAGTTATCAGCTGTGCGGCATCAATATTATACGTTTTACATATGGGAAATGGGTTATATTCTTGGTGAGCGTTTGCAAGATTTTTCGCTACAGACTGAAGTGTGGTTGCATCGAGGGTTGGGGGAGTCGCCTCTATCTTACGTAAATAAACAGGGATTTCAAGTGGAAATAAGATTTTCATATGTCCTCGAATGTTTTCGAATTGTTGCTGTGGCTTGGGGAATACCACTGCGCCACTAATTGGGATGGACAAATGACGTGTGTGAAACCAATCTTCTAAAAGCATCATATTTCTTTCTAGTTGAATAGATGGACATTCAAATGCATCGACTTGTCCATTTTCAAGTGTGCGAACGAGCTGATTTTGTTTCTCCGGAAAGCTTATACGCCCTGCGATATTCTTCATTTCCAGAATAACAGCACCATGCCTCGAAAGAAACAGCGTATCTATTTGAAACAAGCCGGTTGATTTTAAATTCAAGTCATGAAGTATATAGTGTTCATTTTGGAATCGATACTTCTGAAAAACGTTTGTTAGAATTTTTTCACCATTTTCACCGGCACGTACAATACGAAGTCCTCTCTCGACTTCTTTGAGCCTACTATGACTTTCAGGCAACCTTCGTATTAGCGCCTCCAGTCCAATCCGCTTGTAGGACAATGATTTATTTTTGATAATCAATACTCGAACACCTCCTCGGATAATCATAACATGGTAAACACGAACTAACCACAAAGGGTCTGAATATTGAAATTTGAGTACTTTTTTAAAATTAGTGCTAATGAGTTTTTCGTGTCTAAAAAGTATCCGTCACTTACGCGTATATATCCATCACTTTACAGAATATATCCGTCACTTTATAGAATATATCCGTCACTTTTACACATATATCCGTCACTTTCACACCTTTATCAGTAAAATATGACCTTTGACCCATCTCGAAACAGTTCCGCCACAACTTACTACAGCCCAAACCCACACACCATTGCCTGCTCCACTATGAGATGGTACACTAGAAATAGGATTTTGTATAAAGTGAAACTTCAATCAGAGGGGGTCTTCATCCCCCACTGATTGTTAGTTGAACCATTCGGGCATTTACGGGCAGTTGATCCCCAACCTAGTCTTTTTCGGATATCCTTAAGCTATGAAGTGGGGATCTTACTGCCCGTTAATGCGGGATAAAAGGAGTGATAGTCTTATGTGGTTTCTATACATCATGTTTACATTGTTCGCATTCGTTCTTTTAGGCGTAGGCGCAGGCCTTGTACGTACATTCAGCAATCATAAATAATCAAAATGAAAAGGGGCAGTACCGAATACCGGAAATTCCCGGTTGTCGGCACTGCCCCTTTCTTTATGCTGTCACATCACGTTTCGTAAATGATACCAAGCTTAGCACGAGGAAAATAATCACATACCCAATAAGAACAGCAATCGAAAACGGCATCGTCATATCATCAAAAAACGTCTGGCCCGTTTCATATTGCGTCAAATTCGCATTGGCGAATAAAACATATTTCGCGATTTCATACTTTGATAAGAAAGCAACAATGACTGGTCCTGTAAAGAACAGAAAAATGGATACACCATTCGCCATCGAAGTTGAACGGAAAACAGTCCCAAGCATAAACGCTAACGTCGAAATAACCGCCGCATTAATGAACGCTAGAAACATCATATACAGTGATTTTCCCAAAAATGCGGATGTTGTAAGTTCAGTTCCATAAAACATAAACGAATTTTCCACGCTTGCCGGGAAGAATATAAATGCACCTATTGCACTCGACACGTACGTAATCGTCGTCGCGAGTAAACAAAATAATAACACGGTGATATATTTAGACGTAAGTATTTTCCATCTTTTAACCGGCCTTGAAAGTAACATTTTAATTGTCCCTTGTGAGAATTCCGTTGAGACAATCCCCGACGCTACAATAATTGTAAGAAGCGTGACCATCGACATAATCCCAAATGTCTCCGTAATCACTTTCTCACGAGTTTGAGGTTGACTACTTTCGATACTAAACGAAATATTTGATTCCATTTCTGACTTGCGCTCTTCTAATTCAACTTTTTTATCTTCCGTTAAATCTGGTGAGGCGAGCTCTTTCTCTACTTCCGCAAGATCTCCCTGTAAAGTTTCTGTCCAGCGGGAATCATCCATATATTTTTCCGATAATTTTGCAATCCCTTGAAATCCGATGATAATGGCCACAAGAAGGATTGCCATCACCCACGTCCCTTTTTTACTCCACAACTTCATCCATTCATTCTGTATGAGCTTCGGCAATTTGGCCACCTCCTGTCATTTCTAAGAATTGATCTTCAAGCGTTTTACGATGCGGTTCGACGGCGTATAGTTGCAAATCCTGCGCGGATAGTTGTTGAATAAGACTCGGAATCCGCGTCTTTTCCACATTGATAATGAACCCATCTTTATGCGGCTCAACAGTGAACCCTTCAGCGACAAACAAGTTTTTCGCTGCATCTGCTGGAAGCGCTTCGATGTAATAATGAGACTCCTGCTCCGCCGACATTTCACGGATATCAATCAATTTACCATTCTGGATGACTGCAATCCGATCACACATCAGTTCAATCTCCGACAGCATATGACTTGAAACGAATACTGAAACGCCTTCTGTTTCCGCAATCTTTCGCAAATACGTTCGGAACTCTCGAATACCAGCCGGATCTAATCCGTTCGTGGGTTCATCCAAAATCAGGAACTTCGGACGATGTAAAAGTGCTTGCGCCAAACCGAGTCGCTGCCGCATCCCAAGTGAATACGTCGACACTTTCTCATGGATCCGTTTTTGCATACCGACTTGATCCACAACCTCGTCAATCCGTGCTTTCGTGACACCTTTATGCATACGTCCAAAATGCACCAAGTTTTTATAACCGGACATATACTTATACATTTCCGGATTTTCTACGATAACGCCAACTTTCGACAGCCCTTCTTCAAAGTCGTCAGCAAGTGATTTTCCTTCTATGATAACATCTCCACTTGTCGGACTCATCAGCCCAACCATCATCCGGATTGTCGTTGTTTTCCCCGCACCATTCGGACCAAGAAACCCCGTAATTTGCCCCGGATACAACGCCAAATTCAAATCATCAATGATCTTTTTCTTGCCAATTGTTTTCGATAAATTCTTCAGTTCTACTACTGGTTTCATTTCCATTTCCATTTCAACTTCCCTCCCTAAACAATGACACCATCCAACTCGTGGCGTCTTTCCCGTATGTATCACGGATTTCGTCAACTGCCTCGTGCGCGATTACACGACCCCCTCTTAGTACTACGATTTCATCGAGCAATGGTTCCACTTCTTTTAATTCATGCGTCGACATGAACACCGTTTGTCTTTCCGTATCCGTATAACGAATAAGCCCTTTCGCAATATCATCCCGTACCATCGGATCTAGGCCGGAGAACGGTTCATCCAACAAATAATAGTCTGCTTCACGTCCAAGCGTCACCGCAATTTTGACCCGGCCCCGGTTCCCTTTGGACAGATTTTTTATTTTCGAATCAAGCGATATATTTACAAACTGCGCAATTTCTTTCGCTTTAATTAAATCAAAATCTACGAACTGTGATTCATAGAAATCGAAAAGCTGACCCACCGTGAAGTATGGATAAAACAAGTCTGCATCCGGCATATAAGCAACACTTGCAGCCACTCTTCGCGTAATACGACTTCCGCTAAACGTCGCACTTCCCGAGTCAGGTGTCAACAACCCCGCAACCAACTTAAGCAACGTCGTTTTCCCACTGCCATTTTCTCCGACTAAACCGATGATTTTTCCTAATGGCAGCATTAGCGTCAACCCTTCGAGTGCTTGCTGTCCCCCGTACTTCTTCGACACATTGTTCAGTTCAATCATTTTTCTTCACCCCATTCCTGAAGATATAACACCATTTCATCTTTCGAAAAGCCAAGCGCCTCCACGTTTTGAATGAATGATGTGACAAGTTGTTCTCTCATTTCATTCCGGAGCAAAGCAATCTTTTCCACATCTTCTGTTACGAAAGATCCTTGTCCCCTCTTCGTTTCAGTGATTTCCATCTGCTCCAGCTCCTTATAGACGCGCTGCATCGTATTGGCATTCACACCGGCCTCAATCGCATAATCACGAACAGACAGCAACTTCTCCCCGGGTTTCAACATTCCTCGAATAATATCGCCCATAATCCGGTCGATGAGCTGCTGATAAATTGGTTTGTCTGGAAGAAAATCTATGCCCATCGCTTACAACCTCACTTTCTTTTCAAACAGCATTGACCCGACTGCGAAATAGATTGCCGTCATAACACCGTGAAGGACAAGACTGCCGATTGTTAAAATGGCTCCGCCTGGGATAATATAATTGGGCTCCATCATCGTCAGCACCCCATTCATTGGACCCATTTCCTTAACGGTTTGAAACACTCCCGTAAACCAAATCATCCCCCATGCATACGCCCAAATGATGAACAAGACAAACATAATAATGACTGAGAAAAACCAATCCATACGCGAGCGAAACACCTGGTAAATTGACCAGAAGAAAAAAACGAGTGCCATTACATAAATGGCATTCAACAAAATGACTGCACCCACGCTAAACAATAGAGCAAGACCATCTACAATAGAAACTGTTCCACCACCCATATAATAGGAAACACCTACAATTGCTCCACACAATAAAAACGAACAACCTATGATGATGGTGATGAATACAACTTTTGCTCCAACAAGCTGCCACATGGATGTAGGAGAGTGGAGCCAAATGTCCAGTCGCTTCATTTCCTTGTTCAGACTATCCCAAAACCAAGACACTGCCGAAATCATATGAAGTAGAAAGCAAAATACTATCATGGATTTAATATCGACGTCAAAGTTTCCCAATGGCCCATAAAATGTGTGATTAATTATCAAAAACACAATCGTACTATTTAATAAGAGCTGTGGAATAACCCCCCATTTCAACAATGCCCATTCTTTGCGCACTAACCCTCTCCATCTTTTCATACGCTTACAACCTCACTTTCTTTTCAAACAAGACGGTTGCAACGATGAACATGATCACTGTGAAAAGTACGTCAAATACAATTTGTCCTGTATAAAAAGTCGCGCCGGTCAGTTCAAAATAACCTTTTTCAATATCGAGCTTAGGGTTTTTTAATTGTAATAAATCAACCGGGCCGACTTTTACTATCTTGTTGTATAGATCTGAATTCCCCGTTATTTGGACTACGTACGATGAAAAGAAGAACAAAATAATCGTGACGGGAATTGAAAACCCTTTAATATAAGGCCTCATCAATTGATACAGCACCCAGAAAAAGAATCCCGTGCACAGGATTGAAATCGAAGCTACAAATAATACAACCACGAAAATACTGCCATAAAACAGGAGTGCATTGAACGTTAGAATAGATGGTGTTAAAAATGCATAGTATAGCGCGAGAACAATTGTTGGAATGAACAATCCACCAGTACCAATTAGCATCGCAAAAACCACTTTCGATCCAATCAGTTTAAAAATAGATGCATTCGAATGAAGCCACATATCCGGACGCTTCATGTCCCTCTCCAACATGGTAAATAACGCAATCACTGGTGCCAACACACTTGCGCTCGCCCACATAAAACAAATAACAAGGGCAATTTCAAAAACATGCACACCCGCTCCCAAAAATCGGGTTATGATTATCGGAAGAATCGACATCGTAGCAACTGCAAATAGTGCACTCACAAGCAACAGCCTCTTCATCGTCACCCATTCTTTTCTCAATAACCCATTCCACTGTTGCATCAACTTACCTCCTTTCATACTAGTGTATTAGTTACATAGTACACTATATATAAAGAAATTGTAAAGAGATTTGTTGAGATGAAATTTTCAATATCATCATGTTGATATACAAAAAAGTTTCTACATACCTTTTCTGCTAGGCAGACAAGAATAAGAAACTCGCAGTCGTTCCATCTACTCAATCTATCAGTAAATTCAATGGAATTTAATCAAACCAATAAGAATTACTTATCAATTAGTATCCAAAAAGGTTCATAGTGCTTCGATGTATGGAAGACTATACTAAAGATACAACGTTCAAAGGAGAGATGGACAATGAGTACATTCCTTACAGGTATTGATCACATCCAAATTGCAGCTCCAACTGGTTCAGAAGATGCAGCTCGTCACTTTTACGGGGAACTGCTCGGTATGGAAGAGATTCCGAAGCCAGAAAACTTGAAAGGACGAGGCGGTTGCTGGTTCCTATGCGGTCCACATGAGGTGCATATTGGCATCCAAGCTGAGTTTACCCCAGCGAAAAAAGCGCATCCCGGATTTACCGTGAATACGCTCGAGCAGTTGAAATTACGATTGAAAGAAGCCGGCTCTATCATTAGTGAAGAACCGCCAATTGAAGGTCGTTGCCGCTTTTTCACACATGATCCGTTTGGTAATCGGATTGAGTTTTTAGAGTTTGAATGAAGAATGAATGACGGTTGGATTGCCATGGTAGTTCGGGTGTCCCATGGCAGTTTTTCGATTTGCCATGACAGTTTTACGGATTGCCATAACAGTTCCGCCGCGCCATTACAGTTTTTCACTTTGCCCTCACAGTTTCTCGATTTGCCATGACAGTTTCGTCGCGCCATTACAGTTTTCCACTTTGCCCTCACAGTTTCACGGATTGCCATGACAGTTCAGCCGAGCCATTACAGTTTCTCGCTTCGCCCTCACAGTTTCACGGATTGCCATAACAGTTCAGCCGCGCCATTACAGTTTCACACTTTGCCCTCACAGTTTCACGGATTGCCATGACAGTTTCGCCGCGCTCTTACAGTTTAGGAATCTTAATCCTAATAGTCGTCCCTTGTCCGCTCGATTCCACATCTATTTCACCGTCGTGTGCTTCGACTAACTGCCTTGCAATCGTTAATCCGAGTCCCGTTCCACTTTCATCCGAAGTCGTATTCGTTCCTCGGTAATATCGATTGAACAAATTCTCCACTATATCAGCAGTCATTCCTTCCCCTTCATCTCGCACTTCAAGTAGCACTGAATCATCCTTCGCAGAAATAGCTATATGAATCGGTGTGTGATCTGGATTATGCTTTACTGCATTTCCAATCACGTTATCGAGCACCCGGCTAAACCGTATGGGATCGATAAAGACGTAAATAGACCCTTCCATTTCGGACAAACGAATATCTTCCGCAATATACCTTTTAGCATACCCCACAATATATTCGCCAAGTTCAACGCGTTCCTTTTCAAGTAGTACCCCGTCATTTTTCAACTGATACGTATAGGTCAAGTCATCAATTAATGCGTCCATGTAATCCGCTTTGTCTCTCATCGTACATGCGAAATCCCTCACTTCATCACCCGTCCATGAATGATCCGATGAAAGCATAACCGCATATCCATATACTGAACTTAATGGTGTTTTCAAATCATGGGACAGGCCCGTAATCCACTCCTCCCGCAGTTTTTCCGTCAGTTGTAACTTTCGTTCATTGTCTGCAAGGTTCATCGATAACATGAAAAGTGAACGATCTATATCTTCATAAATCCGGTATTTCCGCTTCAATCTGCCGTCTGAATTTACACGAAGCTTAGTATCCTTAAGTTGTGAATAATCTTTTCGTGCCAACTGCTCGATCCGTTTAAGGAAATAGAGGACAGGTCTCCCAAGCCTCGTTCCAATCCACAGTGAATAGATAAGCGTGAATAATAGCAAGAAGACATGAAAAATAAGGAAAGCAAGTCCCATTTTTTTAAGTATAGTGATCATTTTCGAATCAAACGAGAAAAAATAGGGATTTTCCATTCGGACAACAGCTGTACTTCCATCAGAAAGTAAAACTGTTGCAATAATTTCCTTCTGCTCCGTTAATAAATTAGACGCACTTAATAAATCCGTGCCTCGAAGCGCTTCTTTTGAAGAGCCATTCACAACTTCAATACGATTACCAAGCGCATCATATCGTTCAAAAACCGCATCTGCCACTTTAACATATTCAGTTCCTTCGGTCGATAATAGTGGGAAATCCCTTTCTCTTTGGAGTGTCTCCAATAACGCATCGGCTTTTGTATACTCTGTAAAAAGTAAAAACACCCCATTTTCAAATTGCCATAAATAATTACCCTTGTCGTTTTGAAGTTTGCTGAAATCAGAAAAGGTATATATGTCGGGATGAATTTCTCCCTTCCCTGATGTTGCGACAACTCTCCCATCTCCTGCAATAAGTCGGACAATCCCCCCGCTCCGTTCCGCTAGCTCAATTAAATCATTGGACATTGAATATTTTCCGATTGCTGTTCGACTGATCCCCTTTTCCAAATCAGAAGAAACGGCCTCTCGAATGTCTTCTTCAAAACTAGAAAATGTCATCGTAAATGCACCCATTAAAATTCCGAATGAAACCACTATAAGGACAGCGTAAAACATGAAAAAATAGGTAACAAAACGAATGGTCATCTTCCGTGATAAATTCATTTCATCATCCCCTCGTTTGCAACTTATAGCCAAGTCCGCGAATCGTAACTAGAAGTTCTGGACTTCCAGGACTTTCTTCGATTTTCTCTCGTAACTTACGAATATGAACCATAATCGTATTGTCGTCGATAAAACTATCCGCCCCCCATACTTGTTCATAAAGTTGTTCTTTTGAAAGTACTTGATTAGGATGCTGACAAAATAGATGCAACAAGTGAAATTGTTTTCCTGTGATGGGGACCGTTTCTCCGTCCACAGTCAATTTTGCGGCATTTACGTCCAATAGAAATCGCCCATAATCATAATGAACTCTTTCATTGTTCGTCGTAGATACATAGCGGCTCGTCTGTACTTTTACGCGTGCTGCGAGTTCCATCGGGTTAAATGGTTTCGTTATATAATCATCCGCACCGTGCATGAATCCACGGATTTTATCCGCATCCGACGCTTTTGCTGTCAGGAAGAAAATCGGCGCATCTGATTGTTTACGAATTTGTTCTGCAAGTTCAAGCCCCGTTCCATCTGGCAGCATGATATCAAGAATATGTAAATCATACGTCTTCCCTAGAATAAGCGCTTCCGCTTCCCGATACGTTGTACAAACGTCAATATCCGTGAATCCTTCCTTACGTAAAATAATATCTACCATATCTCCAATTGCTCGTTCATCATCCAAAACGAGTATTTTTGCCTGTTTCACTAAATTACCTCCAAAATTTAAGGTCCTGTTAAGGTTTCTGTCACCTTTTTATAAGCTTCATCCTTCATACTAACAAATGAGCGTGTAAATCAACCATGACAATGCCTAACTATCCACGTATTATTAAAAGGTCTAGTATAATACTCGCGGCGATTGGCATGGGTAGTGGTCTTTATCTCGGCTATGTCGGGATTAAACTGTGATAATTTCTGTCGGTGCTGATGAAAGACCTATTTTTATAAGGGGAGATAAAATTTTGCCATCAACTACAACTAGAGTTAATTCAATAGACGGAATACGAGGATGGAGTTTGTTTGGAATCCTTCTTGCCAACTTACTTATTTTTCAATATGGGATTTTTGGAAAGGATGAAATTGCATACTTTGACCTTTCATCAGGCAACCTGTTTTCCTATTATTTCACAAAGATATTCATAGAGGGCGCGTTCATGCCGATCTTTACGTTCATATTTGGCTATTCACTTATTTTAATGAAGAATAGCCTTGAACGTAAACAGCTACGAGTCAAATGGCATTTGTTTAGAAGATTTATTGTATTAATGGTATTCGGACTTTTACATAGTATCTTTTTGTGGGAAGGGGATATTTTATTCCTCTACGGGTTAATGGGGATCTTTCTTTTATTATTCGTGAATCGCAAACCTAAAACGCTGCTTATATGGGCAGTCATTCTTTTTTCAATTATCACGGCTGGGAGTTTCTTTAATTCAGGAGAAGATTTTGAACTAACAAGTGCGGAAAAAATGGCAACGTATCTTGATGAAACCATGACCGCATACAGCACTGGAACTTACGGGGAAATTAAAGACCACCGGAATAATGAAGATCCCATGGAGTTGGATGGAGGAGAAGCTGCCTTCATGCTCTTACTCATGCCAATCCTTTTGAGTCCTTTGTTTTTATTCGGGATGTATGCAGCACATAGAAAGTGGTTGCTTGATCCTCTCAAAGAAAAGAGAACCTATTGGATTGGAATTTTACTCTTTATTCCACTTGGGCTATTTCTAAAAAACGCGCATTATTTAGGCTCGTTACCCGACATGGCTGAAACAGGAGGAATTATCCTTTCACTTGGATATATAAGTCTCTTTGCTTTTGCCTACACCAAACTCCATGCACACCCATTATTAACTGCCTTTGAAAACGTTGGGAAATTGTCTTTGACAAATTACATCACGCAGACTGTTATCTGTACGTTTATCTTTTACGGCTATGGGCTTGGACTTTTCGGGAAATTGGGCGCTACTGGCGGAATTATTTTGGGTATCGCAATCTTTTCCCTTCAAGTCGTTGGGAGTACCTTGTATTTAAAATATTTCAATCAAGGACCTCTTGAAAAGTTAATGAGGGTTTTCGTGTATTTGAGGATTTCTTCTTCTAGAGGAAAGTGACAATTGAAGTAATATCAAGTGAAACAATAAAATCCGCATTCACAGTAATGAGCCCTATTGACGAGGACGGGTAGGGTAGAAAAACATCATAAAGAGCTACAAACCGCGATGGTTTGTAGCTCTTTATTTTTGTTGATATAACAATGCTCCAATATCAAAATCAATCTCTACAGTATAAGGTGCTCCTGAATAGTATGACAGTCCGACCGAGCCATTACAGTTCTACGCTTTGTCCTTACAGTTTCTCGATTCGCCATGACAGTTCCGCCGAGCCATTACAGTTTTACACTTTGTCCTTACAGTTTCTCGATTCGCCATGACAGTTCCGCCGAGCCATTACGGTTTTACGCTTTGCCCTCACAGTTTCTCGGATTGCCATGACAGTTCTGCCGCGCCATTACAGTTTTCCACTTTGCCCTTACAGTTTCTCGATTTGCCATGACAGTTCCGCCGAGCCATTACAGTTTTCCACTTTGTCCTTACAGTTTCTCGATTTGCCATGACAGTTCTGCCGCGCCATTACAGTTTTCCACTTCGCCCTCACAGTTTCACGGATTGCCATGACAGTCCGACCGAGCCATTACAGTTTTACGCTTTGCCCTCACAGTTTCTCGGATTGCCATGACAGTTCCACAGAAATCAGAACACTCACCTCAGACTAAACCACGACTAAACATCGAGCCAAATAGTTTCTTCGAATACGTATGCGAAAACTCGAATTCACCATCCACCTTAACGCTTTCCTCCACAATTTTCCCATCTTTCATGATATAAATGCGGTCGCATATATACTCGACAACTTGTAAGTCATGGGAAATGAAGAGCATAGCCATGCCAGTTTCACGATTCAACTCGATTAGTAAATCAATAATTTCTCTTTGTATTAAACGGTCCAGGCTTGAGACGATTTCATCGCAAACTAGCAATTTCGGATTCACAAGGATAGACCTAAGCAAATTAACGCGCTGTCTCTCACCGCCGCTCAGTTCGGATGGACGTCGATTCAAGTGTGCATCGGTCAGTTTTACACTCCCAAGCATGTCGCGAATATGCGCCGCCCGATCCCCTTCGCTATTACGTAGCGGTTCCATCAAAATTTCCCTGACAGTCCAGGATGGATTAAGAGCAGCTGACGCATTTTGAAAAACGAGTTGGCAATCTTCGTAAAAGGTTTTCCTCAAACGCTTAGTAACGGGCGTTCCATTGAATGAAATAACCCCCGTTTCAGGAGCTTCAAGCTGCATGATAAGCCGTGATAGCGTGCTCTTTCCACTGCCACTTTCTCCAATAAGGCCAACAATTTCGCCTTCCCCGACGGATAAATCAATGTCACGAAGAACCTTATTCCCTTTGCGATAGCTTTTCGACACATTTTCCACCGTTAATAACATCAGCTTTCCCTCCATTTCCCCAGATTAAGTACGCCCTGGCATATTTGCGACAATAAGGAGGAATGAAATTCAATTCCTCCCCGCTAACTGACCTGAGTCGCCAAAAACGCCATGTCCTGTGACATTGCCAACTTACCTACACCGAGTAGGTCTTCAAGCAGGTCCAAGCTTGCTCAATTCACTCCCTTCAAAATCGACTGTCAAGTAGTCGCTTTGTATAAGGATGCCCCGGCTGTTTAAAAATCGTCGCCACACTTCCTGTTTCCACTACTTTCCCAGCCTGCATAACAACCATTTCATGTGCCACTTCCACCACGACATCTAGGTCATGTGTGATTAATAAAATCGTTGTCCCCTGCTCTTCATTTAAACGCTTCAATAATTCGATGAATTCCTTTTGCAACACCCTGTCGAGTGACGACGTCGGTTCATCTGCGATTAGAAGGTCTGGCGCCACATACAAAGCGCAGGCAATCATGCAACGTTGCAACATTCCGCCTGATAACTCAAATGGATACTGTTTCAATATATCCACGGAAAGCTCGAGTTCATCCAATAGGCCAGTCATTTTCGTACGGAACTGTTGAACAGTGTCCCCTCTTCGTCCACCAGAAAACGTATACAGCTGTCGTTCCATTTTCACAGACGGATTAAAACTATTCGCCGCATCTTGGAAAATTGTGAAGATATGCGTTTTCCGTATGGCGTCCATCTCTTTTTTCGAAGCATCTAGTAGATTCCGTCCATTAAATAGAGCGTGTCCAGTCGCCTTCGCACCAAGTGGCAAGATAGTAAGTAGAGCCGCGATAGTCATACTTTTTCCACTGCCGCTTTCTCCAATAATCGATGTAATCTTGCCAGGTCGAACCGAAAATGCACTCTCTTCCACAACACATTTTCCGTCGATTTCAATCGTTAATCGATCCACATTAAGCATCCAATCGCCTCCGTCTTGGATCTTTCAACACTTCTCCGATGAAATTAATGGCTAGAATCGTCAAGAAAATCATGATTCCGGGAAACAATCCAATCCACCAAGCACCAATCAAAATATCATTTTGGGCGTAGAACAGCATATTCCCCCACGATGGAATCGCTGATGGTACGCCAATGCCAAGAAAACTAAGTGACACTTCGATGAATACCGCTCCCGTAAAGTTTACTAACGTGACGACGAAAATAGCAGGCACACTATTACGAAGCAGGTGACCAAAAATGATTTTCCACATGGGTGTCCCAAACATCTTCGCCATCTTCACAAATTCAGCTTCCTTCAATCGAATAAATTCAGAACGGACGATACGTGCCGTGACAAGCCAGCCTGTCACGCCAATAATAAGCGCCATACTCCACATGCCGCCTTGCATAAACGCTTGGAACGCCAAAATAAGTATGAGTGATGGAATCGTGATAAGTGCTTCAAGAAACCGCATCATAATTACATCAACAGCGCCACCAATATAACCGCTAATTCCCCCGTAAAGTACACCGATAATGAAGGACAAAATTACAGACACACCTGCAACAGTGAGCGTCACTTTGCCACCTTCTAGCAGACGGGAAAAAACATCGCGCCCGAGATGATCCGTCCCTAAAACATGTCCTTTTCCTGGTGGTTGATAGATTGTATCCATATCCATTTCATTGGGCCCATACGTTGAAAAGAGACCAGCAAAAACGGTCATCGCGACAATCAAACCGAGTACTACACACCAGAAAGCCAAAGATTTTCGTGATTTCATTTACTATACGCCCCCTTTCGCAATTTGGGGTCCACTCCGTACATGACGAGGTCGATGATGAGTAGACTACTAACAACGAGCAACCCAATAGAAAGGATTCCACCCATAATAAGCGGAAAATCTTTCGTCATAACCGCTTTTACCATCAGCTGGCCAAGACCCGCCCATGAAAAGAGGGATTCAACAATAACCGCCCCACCAAAGAACGAAGGTATCGTCATGCCTATGTAATTTAGATAGGGAATGGATGCATTGCGCAAAATCCCTTTTTGGATTTCACGTTTCGCGACCCCGTTCGCCCTTGCAACTAGTACATAGTATTTGTTGCTTTCCGTCTTTATACTTTCTTGAAGGAAGCGCGCGTAAATTCCTACGTGGGTTAAAATGATGACCGCTGCCGGCATAATAAGATGCCGAATTTTATCCATCAAACCCCCATCTCCTCCCACATCCTCTGTGCCAGATGACGGAAGAATCCCAAGCTTCACCGAGAAAAAGGAGATGAACAAAATCCCTAGCCAAAATGGCGGAATAGAAGACGACGCAATACTAATTGTCGATAGTCCTTTATCCCACATGGACCCAGCTTTCATACCCGCTACCGTTCCAAGCCAGATTGAACCCACTATAATGAAAAACATCGTCACGCTGAAAAGTAGTAACGTATTCGGCAACCGCTCAAAAAGAATGACAGAAACCGGTCGACCTTCCTTAGATGAATAGCCAAAATTCCCTTGTACAGTTTCCCAAAGCCAGGCACCGTATTGCACGATTACAGGGCGATCAAGCGAAAAAACACGGCTGATTCGTTCCTTTTCAGCGGCGTTCAATGTCTGTGCATTGCCGCCGTAAAAAGCCGTCGCCGGATCGCCAGGGGCCGCATGCATGATGAAAAAAGAGAGGAAGCTCACGATGAAGAGGACAATTATCCCCATCACCACTCGCTTCCCAATCCACTTACTGATCATTCCACTTCCACTCCTCAACGTTCCAGAGGAAACCAGATCCATGATGGCCCAGTATTCTTTCTTTCACGCCGCCCAAGTTTTTATTAATGCCATAAACTGCATCTTCGTACGCGATAAAGTCAAATGCAGGATCCTTGGCAAGCTCTTCTTGAAACTTCATGTAGATTACTTTTCGTTGTTCAGGATCCGTCGTTAAACGGCCTTTATCAAGTAATTCATCCACTTTTGCATTTGAATAGCTTCCGAAGTTATACCCGGAGCTTGTCAAACTCGACTGATTCGTATGGAACAAGATGTGGGTGTGCTGATTAGCATCGTAAGGACTGCCCCAGCCAACCATAAATGCCTCTGTTTCTTCAATCGTAATGGCACTCCAATCAAGCGCATCAACCTTGACATCCGCACCGATTTTCTTGAATCCTTCAGCGGTGTAGTTTGCCATATTAACACGGACTGTATCCGATACAGGGGCCGTGATTGTAAACGCTAATTTATCACCATTTTTGTAACGGAAACCGTCCTGTCCTTCTTTCCAGCCCGCTCCGTCCAGAAGTTCTTTCGCTTTTTTAATGTCGTATACATACTTCTCTACGTTTTCGTTGTTGAAAGCATGTTTTTGAAGCGGCGAATAAGCTTCCGTACCGTATCCTTTCAAAATACCTTTAACGATTTGAGTACGATCTGTCGCATAGCTAAATGCACGTCTTACATCAACATCTTTCCATAAATCCTTGTTCATATTGAAAAGAATACCGCGATAATCTGCAGATTCAATCGCGTAAATCTTGATGTTCTTTTCTTTTTCCAACTCTTCAACCTGTACAGGATCGAGTAGCGTCATATCAACTTCTCCAGATTTGAGTTGCAGTGCACGCACATTGCTGTCTGGAATGAATTTAAAAATTACTTTTTCAATCGAAGGTTTTGTTCCGTGGAAATTAGCATAAGCTTTTAGTGTTAAACTGGTTCCGCGATCCCATTTATCAAACATGTACGGACCTGCACCGATTGGATGACTGTTGAATTCAGCCTTCCGCATGTCAACATTTTCAAATGCATGCTTTGGCAGAATTGGAACTGTCAATTTATCAAGTATGGGTGCAAATGGGTGTTTCAACTTCAGTACAAGTTTGTGATCGTCAATTTTCGTAACCGAATCCACTTCAGTGAAATCCGCTTTTAAGAAAGATGCATTCTTATCATCCAAAATGCTTTCAATTGTGAAAATAAAGTCATCAGCTGTAAGCAGTTTTCCGTCATGAAACTTGATGTTGTCCTTTATGACGAATGTATAGGTTAACTGATCTGGAGAAACAGTATAGGATTCTGCAACATCTGTACTCGCTTTGTTATTTTGATCGAACCTCATAAGACCCCGGAATAACAATGCATCTAGGTTCGTTTCCTCGAGAATCGGATTGAGTCCCTCGAATTCAGATTCAGAGGCGTACACGAGGCGGCTTTCTTTCGTTTGAACATTATTCTCCTCTTTTTTCATACAACCGGAAATAACCAATACTAGCATAATGACAATAAGAAAATATTTTGTATTCTTTTTCAACATAATGTCCTCCATCTAGAAAAAAATTAACTCATTATCGCCGACATCCTAAATTCCAAACTTTTAAGCTCTCTATACACTATCCCCACATTTTTATTTCATAACCCAGCAAATAATAGTATTTACTGGGTTATGACCATTAATATTTCCTTAAAAAACTTGGAGTTATATTAAACCATTCTCTACTGATAATACTGTGACACTCAGCGAAAATTCGTTCGATGGTTTGCGTGCTATTCGCTAATACTCTCAGGGTAAATCCTGCAGTAGGTAGTAACGACAGTCCCACTTTAAACTCTTTCGTATCCTTATGAATCGCCTGATATAACCGGTCAATAAGTTCCGGATCCGTTTCTTCACCAATCACAATCATGGAACCTAAATGGGAAAAACCTTCCATGTAGCCGAGCGCATCCATGTTTTGAGTTGCTGGACTTAATTTAATGTGATCATAAACAACTAGTTCGTTTTCCATATAGATTTCATTGATTAATTGAAGCATATTATAGCTAAATCGGTCGCCATCCGGAGACCAGCCCGGCGTAATAATATCCGAAAAAAGGAGTTTAGCACCTTTTTTCATGCGAATCACCGTTTTTTGTTTATAGCAAGCATCTCGATAGCCAATGATTGGATCAGGTATATATTCAAGATAACTGCCTTCTTTCAGGTCTATTTCTGTTTCCTGATAGGCAAGTGATTTAGGTGTTTTGTATATTTTTGTTGCCGATTGTGTTGTTAAGGTTAATTTTGTTTGTTTGTCCAATGTAAGCTGTATTCTATAGCGGTCACCGTCTAAATAGCCTCCGCCGGGGTTTAGAATGTAGTAACAAGCTTGTCCGGATTCGTCATGATAAATGGGACGCATGACTTTATATGCCCCTTGGAAATACACATTTCTTGCAACGGTCTTTCCATTCCTCACCTCGGCATCCAAACGTAGGATCCCTGTCCAGTTTTCCATGTTACTCTAATCCTTTTAATAGCACATTTTTCCGAATCCAATCAATGATTTGATCCAGACCCGTGTCATCTTTTAGATTTGTAAAAACAAAAGGTTTATTTCCACGGAAAACCTTCGTATCCGACTCCATAACTTCCAAGCTTGCTCCGACATAAGGTGCTAAATCTATTTTGTTAATGACAAACATATCGGACTTAATCATCCCTTGGCCGCCTTTCCTCGGAATTTTTTCTCCTTGAGCGACGTCAATAATATAGATGGAAAAATCGACAAGTTCCGGACTGAAGGTAGCGGCGAGATTATCACCACCACTTTCAACGAAAATCAGTTCAACGTCTGGGTGCTTTTCTTTTAATTCATCGATGGCTGCAAAGTTCATAGAAGCATCTTCACGTATCGCCGTGTGAGGGCATCCCCCTGTTTCTACGCCAATGATACGATCAGCAGGCAATACGCCGTTTTGCATTAAGAATTTCGCATCTTCTTTTGTATAAATATCATTCGTCACAACAGCCATGCTGATTTCATCTTTGAAATAACGGGTTAATTTTTCAACCAACATTGTTTTTCCTGCACCAACAGGTCCACCTACACCAATTTTAATAGGTTCCATGACTAACACTTCCTTTTTTTTTATTCAGACTCAAGCACCTAGCACCTCGAGTCGCTTTTCGTTGTTGTCCAGCTTCAGCGCCTAAAGGCTCGGGTCATATGCCCGTCCGGCTATGCGGCAAAGAACGCCGCTCCGCCAGCCCGTCTTATGCCTGTCGCCTTTGAACAGGCGCTTTCGCTTTTCGTTATTAAGACATAAAGATTCGAATGTTTACCCGTTCGTGTTTCATTTGGGATAGCTCTAAGCCGGGGGAGACGATTCCGAAATCTTCTTCATCCAAGCCTTGAATTTTTTCTGTTGCCCTGTTTAAAGGACCCTGAAATTGTTGAATGGTTTTTTGACCAGCAGTCTGTCCTAAAGGGATAGCCCGTACAGCATTTTGAACAAGAGTCGAGATTGTGGAGTACAAATAATAGAGGGTAGTGGTTGATTTTGGAACTCCCAAATGATGACCTATCATCGTGAATACAATCGCGGGATGTCCAAATGATTGCTTATTGGTAATTCGTTCACGATAGTCTAAAAAAACAGGGATATCATATAAGGATTCCATAAGTTTCAACATCCGCTCCCCTATTCTTTGCGTCCCTTCTCTCGTTTCACGTGGCAGATTTTGCACAGTCAGCATACGGTCTAATTGCCATACTTTTTGTAAGTCATCTTTCTCCAATGCTTCATATACAAGACGGGAAGCGAGCCCATCTGAATAGATGAGCTGCTCATTCAAATACACGTTGAGCCATTGTAAAAATGATGCTTGATCATGTACCCGGTCTTCTTGAATATAGCTTTCCAGGCCATATGAATGACTAAAAGCACCTGTTGGAAAACTCGAATCACATAGTTGGAATAACGACAGAATGTTATCATCCATGGCTATGCCCAATATGACGAAATGCTTGCTTCACTTTTCGATCTTCACGTTTATAAGGAATTTGAAGCTCTTTCAGCAAATCTTCAACAAGATAATCATACTGGACGAGCATGTCGTTATCTTCAAATTGGGCAGGGAGATGACGATTTCCTAATTGATGGGCAATCGTCCCCATTTCATTCAAATCGCGCGGGCTTATAATCAATAAATCATCCGAGATAACTTCAATCACAATCAGGTTTTTATCATCCATATAGAGGACATCGCCTGCAACTAGGTCACGTGATTCTGTTAAGCGTATACCGATTTCTTTGCCGTGATCCGTCGTGACCAGTTGAACCCGTTTCACCAAATACGCACTTTCGAGATAGACTTTTTCAATATGACGTTTTTCAATTTCTTCTTTTTCCAGGTCTTCGATATTCAGTAGGATTTTCTCAACTATCAATACTTTCACCTCAAAATAGGAAATACCGTTGCCCCATCGATACTTTATCAACAGGATCACATGTAATTAATTCCCCGTTTATTTTTACTTCATATGTTTGTGGGTCTACTGTAATGTCTGGCGTTTCAGAATTAAGTTTCATGTCCTTTTTCGTTAATTTCCGAATACCGTGAACGGGAAGAACCACTTTTTCCAATCCTAGTTTTTCATGTACTTTATCATCAAAAGCAGCTTGTGAAATGAATGTAATTGCACTCTTGGCTAATGCTTTTCCCATTTGTGCATACATCGGACGATAGATAACAGGTTGTGGTGTTGGAATCGATGCGTTGGCATCTCCCATTAAACTCTCGGCAATAAATCCATTTTTAAGGACTATTTCAGGCTTCACGCCGAAGAATGCTGGTGACCAGATGACTAGATCCGCAAATTTCCCAACTTCTAATGAACCGACATAGTCAGAAATTCCGTGCGTAATCGCTGGGTTGATCGTATATTTTGCGATATAACGCTTCACACGATTATTATCGGAAAGCTCGCTGTCACCCTCCATTGTTCCACGTTGCTTTTTCATTTTATCGGCAGTTTGCCATGTACGCAAAATGACTTCCCCGATGCGGCCCATTGCTTGTGCATCTGAGCTGACCATACTGAATACGCCCATATCTTGCAGGATATCTTCAGCGGCAATCGTTTCTTTTCTAATCCGTGAATCTGCAAACGCAAGATCTTCAGGTATGGATGGGTTTAAATGATGGCATACCATTAACATATCCAAATGCTCATCCACCGTATTCACCGTATAAGGCAACGTCGGATTTGTCGAAGATGGAAGAACGTTCATATAGCTGGCTGATTTGATCAAGTCAGGAGCATGTCCTCCGCCTGCACCTTCTGTATGGTACATATGAATGACGCGGTCTTTAATGGCTGCTATTGTATTTTCCATAAAGCCGCCTTCATTCAAGGTATCCGCATGAACTGCTACTTGAACATCATACTTATCAGCAACTCGTAGTGCATGGTCAAGTGCTGATGCTGTGGATCCCCAGTCTTCATGAACCTTCAGACCGATTGCTCCGGCCATTACTTGCTCAATAAGTGGTTCTTCTGCTGCCGCTTGCCCTTTACCAGTGAATCCTACATTGATTGGCATTCCTTCTGCCGCTAATAGCATACGATGAATATTCCATTCTCCAGGTGAAACCGTTGTGGCTTTTGAACCTGCAGCCGGGCCTGTTCCGCCACCAATAAGCGTCGTAAGACCAGAAGCGAGTGCTGTTTCGATTTGAGCGGGGTTGATAAAGTGAACATGCGAGTCAATTCCGCCCGCAGTGACAATCATTCCTTCTCCGGCAATGATTTCTGTTGAAGCACCAATTACAATATCAACATGATCCATTATTAGAGGATTACCAGCCTTACCAATCCCAGCAATTTTCCCGTCACGAATCGCAATATCGGCTTTGTAAATGCCTGTGTAATCTAGGATAACGGCATTTGTAATGACTACGTCTGGAACGCCATCTTTTCTTGTTGCTAGCGGATGTTGACCCATTCCGTCACGTATAACTTTCCCGCCACCGAACAAAACTTCGTCACCATATGTTGTATAATCTTTTTCAATCTGGATAAGTAGTTCCGTATCCGCTAGGCGAATGGAATCTCCTGTAGTCGGACCGTACATTTGCGCATATTGTTTTCTCGACATTTTAAAACTCATTTGTTGGACCCTCTTTCTAGTGACCCGTCAACTTTATTGTTAAATCCATAAACACGTCGTTCACCGGAATAATCGATTAACTCTATTTCTTTTTCATCACCAGGCTCAAAACGAACTGCAGCACCTGCTGGGATATTCAAACGTTTCCCGTAGGCTTCTTCTCTAACGAATTTAAGGGCTTCATTCACTTCATAAAAATGAAAATGAGATCCTATTTGGACTGGGCGATCCCCAGTATTTATTACTAAAAGTGTAGATACGGTTTTCCCTTGATTTATGATAATGTCTTCTTCTTTTAAAAATAATTGTCCCGGTTGCATTTACGTATTCCTCCTATCAGTTCTATCCCGCATTAACGGCAGTAATATCCCAACTACGTTCACTTTATCTAATCGGGTTATGAACTGTTACCAATTTTGTACCATCAGGGAATGTAGCCTCAACTTGAATGTCGTGAATCATCTCTGGAATACCTTCCATGACATCTTCCCGCGACAAAATTGTTGCGCCGTATTCCATTAATTGTGCTACTGTTTGTCCATCCCTTGCGCCTTCAATCACTTCATAGGTAATGAGTGCGATTGATTCAGGATGATTTAACGTCAATCCTCTTTCTTTTCGTCTTTTAGCAAGATCTGCGGCGACAACTATCATGAGCTTGTCTATCTCACGCGGTAATAAATGCATTAAAAAGCCTCCTTGTTTTCTTACTGAGTAATGTACCCACCTTCATAAAGAAAATACCAGAACGGGGCAATCCTATTTCTGTTGAATAATAAAAAAATCAATCATTCACCACTAATAATATCCATTATTCACTAGCACAAAAAGAAAATAGGAAAACCGAGCTATTTTAATTGAAAAGATAAAATAGTTCGGTCTTAACTTAAAATTTTTGTCGGTTTTTAGCGAAACATAGAATATCACCAATAAAAAACCATTGATTCTTTTACTATGTTAGAATATCATGATTTATATGGAATAACCAGCTTCAAGTTAATTACATTATTTCTCAGGAAATTACAAACCAGAATTTACTTTTCTGCATTTTGAGTTAAAAATATTCTCTTTTCATTAAATAATTGCTTAAATAAGACGATATCTTTAATTCAATTAAATGGAAAAAATAAATAGGTTAGATTGTCTTTGAGAAAGGGGATAATAGCTAATTTAGGCTTGTCAAGAGGGGCGGATTTCTGCTTCCCTTTATTAAAAATCGGTTGCTAATAAAAGAGGAGCTTATTTATGCAAGAAAACAAACGCAATTCATTCATTTCTTTACTAGAAGCTTCTTTCAAAGGAGTCTCCCAAGTCATATTCATTGAAAATGTCGTCACTGGATTTATTATCCTATTAGCAATAACGCTATCTTCTTATTCCTTAGGTGTGATTGCGCTGTTGTCCGCAATCATAGGTACTCTTGTGGGGAAAGTCGGTGGTGCGGATGAAAAAATTATCAACCAAGGATTAATGGGCTATAACTCCGTGCTATCAGGAATGGCCTTAGCATTATTTCTAAGCGGACCTTATATGTGGATAGTAGCGTTAGTTGGGGCTGCTGTCGCTGCAATTCTTACAGCGACTATGATGCATTTTATGAAGAATACAGGAATTCCAATCCTAACATTCCCTTTTATCATCCTGACATGGTTCACACTGCTTGCTTCTTACAAATTAGATGGGATTCAGTTAAGTTCGACATTGGCACCTCAAAATTTAAACAGTTGGAAATTAAACACAGCAGGGGAGATTCACTTACTAGACGCAATTTTTAATGGTATCGGGCAAATATTTTTTCTTACAAATGCTATACCGGGAATTTTAATTTTTATTGCTGTATTTTGGGCGGGAAGAAAGCTTGGTTTCTATGCGGTAATTGGTAATTTCTTCGCTTTACTTACGGCATATGCGTTAGGTGGAGAACACACATTGATGATGCTAGGCCTATATGGTTATAATGCAATTTTAACCATTCTGGCTGTATCGGCAGTATTTACTACTGACCAAAATCGTTTTTCACCATTAACAGGCATTATCGCAGCTTGTCTAACAGTGCCTATAACAGCAAGTATAAGCATATGGCTTTTACCCTATGGACTCCCAGCCTTAACGATGCCTTTTGTTCTTTGCACATGGCTGATACTAGGCGCAAGGAAAATCCTTCCTAGATTGTGATTGGAAATCAGTCGCTCGCGCGGTAGATTGGTCGCTTCGACGATGGAATCAGTCGCTTGCGCGATAGATTGGTCGCTTCGACGTGGGAATCAGTCGCTCACGCGGTAGATTGGTCGCTTCGACGTGAGAATCAGTCGCTCGTGCGGTAGATTGGTCGCTTTGACGTGGGAATCAGTCGCTCGCGCGGTAGATTGGTCGCTTTGACGTGGGAATCAGTCGCTCGCGCGGTAGATTGGTCGCTTCGATGGTGGAATTAGTCGCTCGCGCGGTAGATTGGTCGCTTCCATGAGAGAATCAGTCGCTCGCGCGATAGATTGGTCGCTTCGACGATGGAATCAGTCGCTTGCGCGGTAGATTGGTCGCTTCGACGAGAGAATCAGTCGCTCGTGCGGTAGATTGGTCGCTTTGATGAGGGAATCAGTCGCTCGCGCGATAGATTGGTCGCTTCGACGATGGAATCAGTCGCTCGCGCGGTAGATTGGTCGCTTCGATGAGAGAATCAGTCGCTCGTGCGGTAGATTGGTCGCTTCGATGGTGGAATTAGTCGCTCGCGCGGTAGATTGGTCGCTTCGACGTGGGAATCAGTCGCTTGCGCGGTAGATTGGTCGCTTCGACGTGGGAATCAGTCGCTTAACACAAAAAAGTCCGCAAATGAATGCGGACTTTTTCCTTATTTAATGCTTCAATTCATTTCGTAATTTACGGTGTTCACGCCGGGCGACTGCTGTTTCGAATAATCTCGTTTCCACTTCGGTTTCCGGGAATACGCCCGGTACAGGAGTAGACTTATTATTTTCATCCATGGCAACCATCGTTAGAAATGATTCCGTCGTTAGTTTTGTTACACCTGTCAAAAGGTTCATGGAATGGACTTTAACGAATACTTCCATAGAAGAACGACCCGTTGAACTGACAATTGCTTCGAGTTCCAGTACGTCACCTACTCGCGCGGATGAAAGGAAATCTACTGAGTCAATTGATGCCGTGACAACAGCTGTGTGCGCATGTTTCATAGCCGTTATCGCGGCAATTTCATCTATATATGAAAGAACATGGCCCCCAAAAATAGTCTGCAAATGATTCGTATCTGGCGGCAATACAAGTTTCGTCTGGATTGTGCGAGACTGGCCCATCGGTCGTTTTTCTGTCATCTATTTTTCCCCATTTCACTAATCGAGTCTATAGCCAGTATACCTATTTTCGAGGGAAATGACCGCATTTCAATTTAATTTTTCACAAAAAATCAGAAGTCCATATTATTTTTTATGAACTAAACAACGTCAGATTGTCTCACTCAACACCCGGCAAAATCGTCAGTGTGCGATTATCCGCGTCGAGTTTCGCTCCAACGCCAAGTGGGATAGCGAAATGCGGCTGGCAATGACCCATTTTAAATCCTTTAACAACAGGTTTGCCAAGGTCGCCAAAATAATGAGCAAACACTTCAGCGAGCGTAAGCGATGCTTTGCCCTTTTTCGGTTCCACAGCCGAAAAGTCACCCACAACAATTCCAACTGCATCCTCTAATTTCCCAGCTAACCGCAATTGATTCAACAAGCCATCGATACGGTATGGCTCTTCACCGACATCCTCGATGAAAAGAAGTTTCCCTTTTGTATCAATTTCAAATTTCGTACCGATTCCACTAGCGAGAAGTGATAGATTCCCACCGACAAGTTCACCTTGTGCCACACCACCGTTAATGGTTTCTAGCGGTGAAATCTCCTCTGTATAATGAAGTTCCATCGGCTCGAACAGCTGTTGAAACATTCTAGCAGATAATTCATGGAATGTTTCCTTCCCCACACAGGATGCAAGCATTGGACCGTGGAACGTTACAAGATTCGAATACAGTCCCATTGCCGTGTGGAGGAATGTGATATCACTGAATCCCCAAAAGATTTTTGGATTCTCCTGCATCAGTTGCAAGTCAATCTTATCGGTATAACGTGCAGATCCATAACCGCCACCTGCACAAATAATTCCCTTCACACTCGGATCCGCGAACATATCATGTAAATCTGCTAATCGTTCTTCATCCGTCCCTGCTAAATAGCCGTACCCATTTTTCACACTCTTTCCAAACCGCCATTTCAAACCGAGCTGTTCAAGAAATGCGAGCGACCGTTCAAGATTTTCCTGATTCGGCGGACTGGCTGGAGCAATGATGCCAATTGTATCTCCTTGTCGAAGTCGTTGTGGACGTATTTTCATAGTAACTCCCTTTCCATTGCTTATTTTCATGTTTATGCATACAAAAAGCTATAACCCCAAAGGATTATAGCATTTTATCATCACTATTCCGACAAGACGGTCTTTTAGCAATCGTGAAGTGCAACTGCATCTTCACGAGACATAACCGTTTCATCATACAAATGGCACGCAACAAAATGATTGGGTTCAGCTTCCCTATAGACTGGTTCAATTTTAGAACAGACATCCATCACATTCGGGCATCGTGTTCTGAATCGACAACCACTTGGAATGTCAATCGGGCTAGGGACATCCCCTTGTAAAATGGTTTGTTCCCTCGACCTCTCCATATCGGGATCCGGAATCGGGATGGCCGACAGCAACGCCCGTGAATAGGGATGGAGCGGCTTTTCATAGAGTGTATCACTCGCTGTAAGCTCCACAATTTTACCCAAATACATCACTGCGATTCGATCACTGATGTATTTCACCATCGACAAATCATGCGCGATGAATAAATACGTTAACTCTTTCTCTTCTTGAAGCTTTTTCAGCAAGTTTACAATTTGCGCTTGGATTGATACATCGAGCGCGGCTATCGGTTCGTCCGCAACGATGAATTGGGGTTCTACCGCTAAAGCGCGGGCGATACCAATACGTTGCCGCTGTCCCCCACTAAATTCATGCGGGTAGCGTTGTGAGTGCTTTTTACTAAGGCCAACGAGTTCCAATAGTTCGTTCACTTTCTCTTCCCGCTCCATGCGCGAAAGTTCCGGAGAATGAATGACCAATCCTTCTGAAATAATTTCCATTACAGTCATCCGTGGATTAAGTGAAGAATAAGGATCCTGAAAAATCATTTGCATCGCACGCTTTTTTTGTTGTTGGACCGCCTTATTTTGTTTGGTATGGAGTACTTCATTATCAAAAATGACTTCCCCGCTTGTTGGCTCATAAATTTGCGTAATCGTCCTGCCAACTGTGGACTTCCCACAACCAGATTCCCCAACAAGGCCAAGTGTTTCACCTTTCTTTATCGTGAAACTAATCCCATCTATCGCCTTTAGTGTACTCGTTTTGCCCATTTTAAAATGCTTCTTTAAATCTTTTACTACTAATAAATCCTCGTTTTTTTTCATCATTTCGCACTCCCAACTTCTTCTGGGATATGTGTCAACGGAGTTCTAGCATCCTGCAACCAGCACATCACCGTATGACTCTCATTTAAATGTGTATGTTCAGGTAAAAAGTCATGACAAACCTTCATTGTATAGGGGCAACGCGCCGCAAAAGGACATCCCGTCCCAAGTGTCGCTAAATCAGGTGGCGAACCAGGAATCGGTATCAGCGGCTCTGACCTGCTTGCACTCAAGTTAGGCATCGAGCGTAAAAGCCCCAGTGTATACGGATGCTGTGGCTGATAAAAGATCTCGTCCAACGTCCCTTGTTCTACAATTTCGCCTGCGTACATGACGGCAACACGATCCGCCATATTTGCCACGACACCTAGATCATGTGTAATAAGGATAATCGCCGTATCCATTTTCTCCTGCAAGTCCTTCATTAATTGTAGAATTTGCGCTTGTATGGTGACGTCAAGGGCAGTCGTCGGCTCATCTGCTATCAAAATCCGCGGATTACAGGCCAGTGCCATGGCAATTACGACACGCTGTCTCATGCCCCCAGAAAACTGATGAGGATACGCTTCGAGTCTTTCTTTCGCATTGGGTATGCCTACAAGTTCCAGCATTTCTAACGCCTTCTGCTTGGCAACCTTTTTAGAAAGGTGTTGATGTTTTAAAAGCCCTTCCATAATTTGCTTTCCAATCCGCATCGTCGGGTTTAAAGAAGTCATTGGATCTTGGAACACCATCGCAATTTCCGAACCTCTCACTTTCTGCATATCACTCAATGAAAGATTGAGTAAATCCCGTCCTTCATATGTGATATCGCCTTCTGAGATCAATGTATTATGCTTTGGCAGAAGTCGCATAATCGTCTTTGCAGTTACGGATTTCCCCGAACCTGATTCGCCAACAATCGCTAACGTCTCCCCTTTATTCAACTTGAAATTCACACCCCGTATAGCCGTTACCGTACCGGTTTGGGTCTTGAAGGAAACGTGCAAATTATTGACTGCCAATATTTCTTCTGTCATTGATGACCCTCCCCTATTTCCTCATTTTCGGATCTAACGCATCTCTTAATCCGTCTGCTAATAAGTTGAAACAAATCATAATCGTACTGATAACAAGTGCTGGGAAAATAAGCTTATACGAGAAAAAACGTATTGATTTATAGCCATCTTCTATCAACACACCTAACGAAGCAAGTGGCGCCTGTAAACCCAGCCCTATGAAACTTAAAAATGCTTCAAAAAATATTGCAGTAGGAATCGTGAACATAACCGTGACAATGATGGGGCCCATAACGTTCGGCATCAAATGCTTCCAGATTAACCTAGCGTTTGAAGCGCCCAACGTCTGAGAAGCCAAGACAAACTCCTGCCCTTTCAGTTGTAAAATCTGACCACGTACGACACGCGCCATGCCAACCCATCCTGTAATCACCATTGCCAAGATAATCGAGCGAATACCCGGCTCCAATATGAGGATGAACAGGATGATGACAATCAAGTTCGGGATTCCTATAAGAACCTCTATAATCCGCTGCATAATAGTATCTATTCTACCGCCATAAAAGGAGGAAATTCCACCATAAATAACGCCTATAATCAAATCTAACGTTGCGGCAACAAGTGCGATGAAAAGTGAAATTTGAGTTCCCTTCCACACCCTGGTCCATAAATCCCGACCGAATTCATCTGTTCCGAACCAATAATTCGTTTCCACATGCTGCGCTTCATAGACATCCATCCCTTTAGAATTTTTACCATCAAAGCCGAGCCATTCAAGACCCGAGACTTTTGGCGGCATATTGGAATGTGCTAAGTTTTGGCTTCGGTAGGTATGGTCATTCATAGACGGTCCAACGATAGCAACAATGATCAAAATCACAAGGGCAAAGAGCGCAATCACGGAGCCTTTATTTTTAAATAGTCGATGGAAAGCTTCCTGCCAAAAAGAAACGGACGGTTTTGAGATTTCCTCTTGCCCTGCAGTATCCAGCGGTGCAGGTACGAACAGATCAGCAGTAATTTGATCACGATTGTTAGTTTGAGCAGCTTTTAATTCATCAAGATGCTGTTCTTTACTTGTAGTCTTCATACCTGTCCCCCCTCTTTGTATTCAATACGGGGATCGAGGAACCCATATAATAGATCCACAATGAAAACGATGACGATGAACAACGTACTATAAAAAAGTGTGATACCCATAATGACACTATAATCGAGCACAAGTATGGATAACGTAAACTGTTCCCCTAAACCGGGGACGCCGAAAATCTTCTCAATCACGAGCGTTCCCGTCATAATTGAAACCGCAAGTGGCCCAAGCATCGTCACAACGGGGATCAGTGCATTTCGAATGACATGCCTTGTCACAACGACCGATTCCCGTAACCCTTTGGATCTTGCGGTGATTACATAATCCTGTCCCAGCACTTCGAGCATTTCACTCCGGATAAAACGTGCAACCGTCGCGATGACGGTCACCGAAAGCGCAAACGAGGGCAGTAACGTACTGTCATAACTTTCCCACAAAGCAACAGGAAGCCATTCCAGCTTTACGCCGATATAATATTGGAGTAAAGCCGCAAAAACGAATGATGGGATAGACATGCCAAGCACCGCCAAGGTCACTGATCCATAATCGAGGATTGTATTATGTTTTAGTGCTGAAATGATGCCCAGTACCAATCCTACAAGCGTTCCAAAAATGAGCGCTTGCAATCCTATGAGCGCTGACGGGCCAACACGATCGACAATCATACTTTTAACAGTACGGCCCTCGTATTGAAATGAATACCCCAAATCACCTTGTAAAAGGTTGCCTATATAACGGACATATTGTATTGCGGCAGGCTGATCTAATCCGTACTTGGCATTTAATATGACAAGCTGTTTATCGGACAACTTTTCCGGGTTCGTAAACGGTGTTCCAGGAAGGAATTGCATAAGGAAAAAAGTTAAGGTAATGATGATAAATAACGTGACAATCATGAAACCAAGCCGTTTTATCATATATCGCTTCAAATCAGACACCCCAATTCTTTGAAAAGTTCATGTTCAACGTTCGTACAATTCAGACTAATTAAGCAGGAGTTATCCCAATCAAAAACGCGGATGCACCAGTTGGTTACACCCGCGCCCTTTTCCACTTTATTGTCTATTATTCCTCAATATAAGCCCATTGGTAAGACGTATCTGCACCTGTTGGATGATCTACAAGTCCTTTTACTTTATTGTTAAGAAGAACCGACGATCCCCGTTGATAAAGCGGTGCGACTGCAACGTCATCTTCTAAAAAGATTTTCTCAATATTAAGCAATAGTTTGTAACGCTTGCTTAGGTCTGTCTCTCCGCGCGCTTCTGTAACTAATGCATCGAGTTTAGGATTGTAGTAATCCATACGGTTTGCTGAACTTCCTTTTACCCACATATCCAAGTATGTCATCGGATCTCTGTAATCAGGACCCCATGTTGAAAGAGAAAGGTCATATTTAATTGCTTTTTCAATTTCAAGACGTTGTTTGAATGGTACAGCTTTGATTTCAAGTTTGAAACCAGGAAGATTGTCTTCAAGCTGAGCTTGTAAAAATTCAGCTACTTTCTTCATTTCGTCTGTATCAGCGATGTTCAATGAAACCTTCACTTCTTTTTGCCCGATTTCAGCTAGCGCTTTTTCCCAATACTCTTTCGCTTCTGCCGGTGTTCCTTTGTTGAAATCTCCATTGAGTTCTCGATAATCTACCTTATCCGGTGAGAAGTAAAATGATTCTGCAACCACCCCGTAGATTGGTGAAGAGCCATCTTTCAAAATAACATCCGTCAATCCCTCACGGTCAATCGCCATGTTGACAGCTTTGCGGAGATTGACATTTTTCAATGCAGGGTTGTTATGATTGAATCGTAAGAAAACTGTACCGGCGGCTTTCACATTTTTGAAGTCTTCCTTTTCCTTATATTGATCGACAAGTGCAGATGTCAACTTGACACGATCAATTTTACCAGTTTCATAAAGATTAATGCCTGAAGAGGGGTCTTTTACTACAAACACATTGACTTTTTCAAGTTTAACATTTTCTGCATCCCAGTAATCTTCGTTCTTTACCATTTCCCAACCCTGTTCTTGTGTCCAGTTTACAAGTTTGAAAGGGCCATTTGCTAAGATATTGTCCGCTTCAAGGGCATATTGATCGCCAAGCTTTTCAACAAATTTTTGATTTTGAGGTAGGAATGTTGCAAATGCAAGCAATGTTTTAAACAAAGGATTCGGACTTTCGAGCGTTACTTCAAGTGTTTTATCACCTGTCGCTTTTATGCCAAGCTCTTCAGCATCCATTTCCCCATTCATAATTGCTTCTGCATTTTTAACACCCGCAGTGACGATCATATAATTATAAGCGCCATTATCTTTCATAACACGTTTCCAAGCATATTCGAAGTCCGCAGCAGTTACGGGGTCACCATTACTCCATTTTGTATCCTTTAGAGTGAATGTATGAACCATTTCATCATCACTCATCTCGTGTTTTTCAGCTAATGCAAGGACAGAATCGTTATCCTGATTTTGACGATATAGCCCTTCATTCACATTGTTTAATACGTTAAAAGCAATTGCATCATGCGCTTTCGTCGAGTCCAAAGTAGGAATATCCGATGGCTCACTCAAATTGAGTACTTGGTCGACTTTTTCGCCGCCTTCTTTGCCATTATCCTCTTTCTTTGGTTCATCTTCTTTTTTGTTTGATGAACTGAAGTTACATCCCGATAAAACTAGCGTAAAAATTGCAAGGAACATAAACCCTAACCATTTTTTATTCTTCATCATCAATTTCCCCCTTGTTAAATCTTTTGAATTTTATATAATTATATATGTAAATATCACAAATTACAATAACATTAATAATATTCTGCACCTTCCAATATTATCTAATTCAAGGAGCTGTTTAAAGAGATGAAAGATAGGTCCCTCATACTTCTAGCAATTATATTCACAGTCTCGGTTTCCATTTTATTGTTATTTTTTTCAGAAAGTATTATTTATTTTTTTGATGGGATATTTTACATCGGATTAATTCTGTTAATAATCGGGAGTGTATTGATGCTCATTCAAGCAGAATTCTTCAACGCCTTTGTAAAAAGTTCAAAGTACTTTTTTTCTGCTGTTAGTAAAAAGGAACAAGTAATTCGGGATGTTGAAAGCAGAAAGATAAATACAACAAGTTATAAAAGACAATTTTCCATCACTAACTATTTTCTACTACTTGGGCTCCTTTACTGCGTAATTAGCCTTATAGGTTCAATTGTTTAGGTGCCTGGTACCCACATAATTAAGACTTCTTACTTCGGACGATGGTCTAGGAAGTTTTGGTAGGCGAAGCCCTTCACTGTGTCTTCACTGTATCGTTTTAAAAGTTCATTTACCAAGTTAGGATACATTGAAGCATCTTCCAAATTGATAATTTTCTGTGTAATTCCATCGAAGTCGGAACCTAAACCAATTTGGTTTGCCCCTCCTAATGAGCAGAAGTGATCGATATGTTCAATAAGATTGGAAATTGTAACGTCCCCTTGCGCTTTCACAAATGGAGGACAATAGACGACGTGAATCATTCCATTTTTATTGAACATTGCCTTCGCTTGTTCATCCGAAAGATTTCGAACGTGATTGCATAATGATTTTGCATTTGAGTGACTTGCAATAGGGTACTTCGCTTCACCCATGACATCCCAAAAAGCTTTTTCACATAAATGGGATACGTCAGTGAGAATTTTATGACGATTGTTAAAGTCAACAATTTCTCTACCAAATGATGTAAGACCTGCTCCACGTTTTTCCCCTGCTCCGTCTGCCGCCAAGTTCGCATTATTCCAGGTAAGGCCGATTGACCGAACACCTAATTCATATAAAATCGACAGTTTTTGAAGGTCATTTCCGATTGCATCCACACCTTCTAATGTCAATAAAGCTCCAATCTCTCCCTCTTTCAAGTGATCGATATCACTCCATTCCTTAATCAGTTTCATATTCGGATTATTTGCAAGGACATCCGAATAAAAATAATGGATCTGATCTAAAGCGACTTGAAATTTTTCGTCCGACTTTATATCTGGATAGATGAAAATTGCGAATGCCTGTACTTTGACTCCGCCTTGTTTCAGTTTTTCATAGCTCATATCAAGCTCTGGAGCATTTTGAAACTTCAATTTCCCTTTCGATTCATATAGCTTTAGCAATACGTCACAATGTAGGTCAATAATATTCATTTTTACTTTCCCCCTTTTAAACTTATGTAATTTTCCGCAAATTAAACCCTTGTTATCCCCTACTTCTAACTAACATTCTTAGTCCAAAAAATAATGCCCAAGCCTGGTTATTTTCATCGAAAAAGAACTGTATTGGTTTCTCGAGAGGCGTAATGACAAGTGTTCTCTCGTCGCTCGCTCTAAGTGTGTAGGTTTGACCATCGATTATTGCCTTTATATTTTGCTGCTCTACAGAAATTGTCACTTTCAATCCTTCATTAGATGTATATGTACCAACTAATCGCTTTAATTGCTCTTTGCTTAAATTATAATGGGGTTCATAACTTCTCTTTTGGTCTATTGGAATCCCTAATACAACATTAACAGCGGCTAACCAAATAGCATCAGCACTTACTCCACTCCTATTTGTTAAAACTACTGCTACAATTCCTTTTTCACGTACAAATCCGAAATGGGATGATCCCCCGGCTGCCCACCACCATGTTCAACTAATGTGATTCCTCCGTAATTTGGTGTCATTTGTAAAGCATATCCATACGAACTTGTTTCATTTATTCGATGTACAGGCTCAGACATTCCGCGTAAAATTTTATCTTACCAGGAAAATGCCACCTATATCTGAATACACCAATGTATTAGACTCGTGAATTAATTTTAATCCTAACAAATATTTATGAATAGTACAACATAATTATTCAAAACAAAGAAACCGTCACCAGTTCCCCAGATGACGGTTTTACGTTTTAATTATCAGCCAAAACTGATTCGTTTTTTAACTTCATCAACAGTAATTTTTGCAATTCTACATTCTTGGGTTTGAGTCATTAGATTTATTTAAGTTATTTTTAGTTTTTTGAGTCTGAATCAACAAATTTATTCTAACAATTTATAAGGTTTAAACCTTGTCCACTGGAGAATTTTCTATATAGCTCATGTGTACGAATAAGTTCTTCATGACTCCCTATCCCAGTGATGCGTCCCTCTTCAAGGAAAATTATCTTATCTACGTGTGTTACTGTGGCTAGACGATGAGCGATAATAAGTGTAGTTCTGCCAAACATAAGGCGCTGAAGAGCAGTTTGTACATGCATTTCCGAGCCACTATCCAAATTTGATGTTGCTTCATCAAGTAAGAGAATTTGCGGGTTATGTAATAAGGCTCGTGCAATGGCAATTCTTTGTCGCTGTCCACCTGAGAGCTTTATTCCGCGTTCACCTACCAATGTATCGAACTGATTTGGTAGCTCTTTTATGAAATCTAGGGCATTTGCATCTTCAGCTGCCTTACTAATTCGATCCATGGAAGGAATTTTTTTTAATCCATATGCCATATTATCGAGAATAGTACCGCTCATTAAAGGGCTTTCTTGAGAAACGTAACCAATTCTACCACGCCATTCGGATAATGAAAGCGTTTGAATGTCTTTTTCATTAAATAATATCCTCCCGTTTGAAGGAGTATAAAATCGTTCAAGCAATGAAAATAGTGTTGTTTTCCCTCCCCCACTCGGACCAACAAATGCTGTTACTGTGCCATTTGGAACCTCAAATGATAAATCGGATATTACCTCACCCTTTTTATCATAAGAGAATCCTACATTTTCAAACCGGATATTGCCTTCCTGATTTATAGATTGACCTTCATCTCGCTCACTGTCCATTGTCAATATTTGCTGAATACGTTCTGTAGCCCCTACCGCCCTTTGAAAAGAAGTGAAAAAGGAAGCCATTTGCGATGAAGGTAACATAATTTGGAATAGATAGAATATTATAGCAATAAGTGCGCCTGCTGACAAAGAACCACTAGCTACTTGTATCCCGCCGTAACCTAAAATTACGATAAAAATCCCCATCATAATAAGTGTCGTAATGGGCGACACTATTGCTTGTATCTTAGCGTCCTTCATTCCATAGCGAAAAAGTTGGTGAATTACACGGTCGCCATTTCCGCTTTCTGAGTCTTCTGCCCGGTAAGTTTTAACAAGTCTTATCTCACTCAAAACACGACCTTGAAGCCCTGAAAATTTCGACATTTCTTCTTGTGTAGAACGTGCTACCCTATACATGATACGTCCAAGAGGAATAATTACAACCATGCATAATGGCACACTAACAAGCATAATAAGAGTCATCTTCCAATCAATAAACAAAAGGATTGTTATTGAACCAGTAACAGAAAGAATACTTGAAAAGAAAGTTACTAAATGAAATGAAATAAGAAACTTCAACGTGGAAGTATCTTGTGTGATTCGACTCATAGTCTCACCAGTTTCAATTTCATCATAATAGGTAATAGGTAGCTTTAATATCTTGCGCCATATTCTCTTTCGAAGATTAGCAACAATAGATTCTCCTATATATGATAACAAATAATAAGAACCACCAGCTGCAACTGCTTGGCTAATGAAAATTAGTATAAGTATGAAACTAATCTCCCAATTGAAGAAGTCCATTGTCATTGTATCAATAATATTTTTTGTTATCAATGGAATGATCAGTCCAATTGCAGTCTGAACGATTGCGAGTATAATAGCAATAACAGTTATTACAACTGGCCATTCAAGTGACCTTAAGAGTACTAAGAAATCTCTAATCGGTCTACCTGACTTTAAACTTTCCGCTACTTCCATGGAGTTCACCCTTTCTAATAATCACCACTCAGCTTTCAGAACCTCCGCCTAAGCGTATTCATTAGGAGCTCTCGACTTTCTTCATGTCCCTTGCCATTTAAAATTCATCATGAAAACAAACACCCTCTATGGCAAGTCGGAATTGTTGAAAAACCAGTATCATATTATAGTAGTTGTCCTCTATATAATGAATTAAAAGCATACCCAATTCATACAATATCCAATTTCCTATACAATATCTTACAACCTATTGATCAATTTATTACCCTGTTCAATTCACCGCATCTGAAATACCACGGTCAACTTATATAAATCCAAGATTCGCTATTGATGACTTGACTAAGTCTAACCACATAGGATTTTCACCCGCATAATTATGCAATCTTATGTGGTCGCTCCGAGGTTTGGATTGATAATAAAATAATTCCGTTATCTCACGGAAATGGTAATGCTCTCCCTCTATTTGGAAACCTGGAGACATTTAACGAGGAAGAATAAATGTAATCGGTGGGCTCCAAAAATGTTGTCAGCATATGGGGATATCCATTCAAGCTAACTACCTTCACTATTTTAGTAGGTAAATTTTTAATAACCGAAGGTATAAAAACTAGTTGAATATCTAAATTTAACGTAGTGCAAATTGTGCGAATTGATTCTATATAATTGAAATCAATATCTTCAGAGCAACAATAATCAATACTTTTGGATTTATCAAATAAATATGAGTATACTTCCCTTAGCTTTTTTGAGTCATAAGTACTAAAAAAAGTATGTGCATAAAAATGAGGATCAGACGATCGATCACCTTCATAATCGGGTGATTTTTCTTCATTTGATTTTGCAAAATCCTTATGCGGGCTAGTGCTGAAAAATTCGAAAAACTCCTCTAATGAGGAAACAATAGCCTTTTCCATACCCCAATTAGCACTAATACCCATTCCCATATACCTCTCTCCAAATCCTAAAGTCAAAATAACAGATACGTCGGGATGTAATGAAATGTCGAAAAAATATATGTCGTCTATGAAGTTCTTGGCTTTTTTAATCAAATAAATAACTTTTTCCGATGAAATAGATTTTAAATCGATTTGTTTACCTGGGGATTCTGTTAACCAATTATGAATTAAAGATTGTCTTTCGAAAAACTCTAGGAATGCACTATTTATTGTTTCAAAAGATCTAATATGAGAAGCGACTCCGCAAGAATCATTATACGCAGTATCCTTATCTAGATAATCCTCTAACACTCTTGTATGATAACAATGAACAATTTTTTCAAGGGGTACATAAGACTCTTCAAACTTTCTCAGGTCAAAAGACTTTACATATCTATTTTTAAAATTTCCAGCATTTAAATAGAGAGAGGTTCTTTCAATTTGTTCTCCGAAAGCAGCTTTTATTACTCTATTACTACCAAAATGAGTTGCACTACCCAGCGCTCCTTCTAAATAAGATGGAATTACAGAAACTTTTATTGGTGCCTCCCTCAATAAAGATTTAAAAACACTTAGCTCTTTTATTAAAAATGGTATTCCACTATTAGTTAGACTGTACAATACATTCACCTCAAATAAATATACATTCTGGGATAACGTTAAAAGATTTTTCATCAATATTAATTGTCTGCAAGTTCACTTTACGTTTTAATATAATATACTTCTTGAGTGGCACATGATTATATAATTCTGAGGAAAAAACTTTAATACACTTCAGTGATGGGTAGATACTATTTCTCAAAAATATTATATGTAAATCAGATAACCATTCAGGGAAAAAACTTTTAGGGTCAGGTTTTTTATATTCCTTAAATACTTCTGGTCCTAAAAAAGGAAGTTTTTCGAATTCCGATAAATAGTCATTTTTTATTGATATATTTCCAGGTTCTACTATTGTATTAAAATAGTCTTCTGCAATAATATTATTAGACTCTTTGTGCCACTTTAATAAATAAGTTTCTTCCAAAGCTTTTTTTATTGCTTTACTAATACAATAAGAAGTTCCAATACCTGTATATATAATCGAATTAGTTTTTTTCAAAACCACAAACACTACAAATAAGCTATTGAAACTCATATTACAGTATAAATCAATTGAATTATTTTGCTCTTTTAAATGCTGAAAAATCTCTAAAGCTATTATACTTTCATCAACATGTATTCGTTTCCCAATTTTCCCATACCAAAATAGAAACAATGCATTTTTCTCCAATATTTCCATAACCGCTATTTCAATTGCTGCACTACTATTTTTATGTGTAGCAGTACCTGTTGTATCTGATGGATTTTCTCCAGTAGCTTGGTAAACCGTGGAGCTGTATGGTAGGAGTTCTACCGCATCAGTAACTAAATTCCAGCTGGGAACCAATTTATCCTGGTTTCCGTATCCTCCCAACAGTAAATTTCTTCTTTCCAGTAATTCAGAAAAGCTTTTTTTTAATGACATTATTTTGGATTGATCTAAGGCGTTTGCACCGTCAGGACTTGTGTGCCCATCGATTAATAAACAAGAGGCTTTTGAGTATGAAGGGTAAAAGGATTTATGAACTATTAGGTTATCAGGAACATTATAAAAACTATTTTGTAGATTTTCAAATAGCATAGTATTAATAGCTCCTTTTTCAAAATAGTTATGAAAGCCAATCTTCTTATTTATGCATGCTGCCCTTAAAAGTTATTAATAAGTTGTTTTTTCTTACCAAACCATTGTAATAAGGTAACTGGTGCTAATCTCACGTTTAGTCCAGCCAAATACGTAAGAGAATAATCGTTAAATCCAGACCAACAAAGATCACCATAATATACTTCCGTATCAAGAAGACTTTCTCTAAAACCCTGTGTCATACTCCCTAACTCTATCAAAGCATGTCGATATCCTCTTGTTCTATATTTTGTAATTGATCTTCTTATATCTATAGCATAACCAATCGCAAAATTTGAAATAAATTCATTATTTGTTTTATCTAGTACAATCGAGGATTTCAAATCCTCAATATCCTCCTCATCCCATCCCTTAACCTTATAAAGAGAATAATTAAAAGGATCAATCATGTATACACCGCAATCGGGAACCCTTTCAATAGAATTTTCTTTAAATATGAGTAGTAAGGGAATAATGGGAAATAAAGCGCCAGCCGATGGATATCTTTTAGACAAAGTGTGTGAATCTCTACCAAATGACTTGATTAAAACATTGGAAATCTTTTCAAAGGGAAATACATAGTCTAAATCATACTTAGAGGTACTTCCATTATTATTGATAATAGAAGTGTCTAGTTTTATTGTTTCTTCAAAAATATCTGGCAAAATATCTGTGTTTTCAACTGCTTCTAACCATGTATAAATAAGCGGCGAGGAAGAATTTTTTATTGAGTTTTTGTTTCTAAGTAGTGAACCTGATTGATGAAATTTTATTACATTGTTCAATAATTCAGTAGACAATATTTGGTTTTGGAATAAATCGGATTTTATTCTGTTTTTCGACTTATCATAGAATTCCACACTACTCATAACAATCACACATCTCCCAATGAATTGGATTATCTTTATGAACTTTTTTTGTAATTAAATTATACACACTACTTTCATTGAATGCTTCTGGATGAATAACAGTATTTATATCGGCGAGAAATAAATCTCCGATTCTATTTGTTAATTGGGTCGCAACATTTAAATTTCCATTAAAATTTAATGGAGTTTCTATTTGATAATAATTATTATCGGCATATAAGCTATCAACCATCTGCTGGTAAGTAATATTTTCTCCGTTTGTAATTCTCAATTGTGATTCTATATAAGAAATATGACATATATGGCATGGGGATTTAAAAAAACCGTTGTATAGGGAATCTATATAAAATGAGCTATTATATGTATATGAAAAAATTAAAAAAGTGTCTTTTTTTTGTGAAATTAAATCCCGAATTTCTTTAGCAAATTTTCTGTTGTAAGGATTCATAAAAACCACGATTAATTCGTTTGAATTCGTGTCAAAGTGATTAATGTTTAATTTTTCATCGTAAATATAATTACATTTCAAAAAAGGGGAATAATCCTCATCTAAAACATTTTTTAAAAGTGAGCCAATATTATCATTATTAGTATAAAAACTAATTGTATCAATACCTAAGTTGGGAGGCGTAAAATCAGTTATCACTAATAATGACTTCAAAAAATCAACAGCCGCGCTGGTTTCTTCCCCCATGTATACGTGTATATCATTGTATTCAATTAGTGAGTTCGATTTACTGTCCCACTCTAATAAAAATGCTTTTAATCTTGAATCCGTAATTCTAGATACTCCCTGAGAGTTTTGTACAATGAGTTCTCCCCCAGGTAATTCAAAACTAATATATTGATTTAATTTTAATTGTGATTTTATTTTCATCACGCCTTCAATTATCGTCAATTTTTACACTCCATTCCCTAAAAATATTAAATTAAAACTATTAAAAGGTTGATCTACCCCTAAAAATTCTATAAGTAATTTATATCATCCAAATAACATTTGAGGATTTCACTATGTTTACGAACAGAAGATTGGATAAGGGAGAAATCAGAAAAAGTACTTTATCAGCCCGAAGTAGAGAAATATAGTACTAAGATGGCCTAGTAAGCACGCTTAAAGCTGCTCTCCTCTCATAGATTAATTTATTGTAGAAAGTTTTTTTGAGTTTATAAGATATTCCTACCCTTCCCGAGGGCAATTAACTTATTAATTAATAAGTGTATTTCCCTGTTAGCAATTCGAAGGTACTAATAAAACCATTCCATCGAATATTAAATTCTCGATGGAAGGTTTTTTAATTTCAAACATGTTATCTGATATTTACTGCACCCGAACAAGTATAAGTACAACAACAACAATAATTACCAGGGCTCTGTCCCGGTATTCCTGTTGGTCCTTGTACTCTCAAAGTAGTGGCCCCACTTCCGAATAAATTACCCTCAGAAATTTGTTCAGGATAACGAGGTGCCCCTTTTGATGGTGGTGGTGATGATGGTGGTTTACTCATAGATCTACACCTCCCTCCAAAGTAAGATTAGAAAGAATGAAAAGACTAATATTAACATTCAAACTATTCAACTATAACTATATAACAAGTTGAAATAATTGTCAAATAAAAGTATTATATTGAATTTATGAAACTATCTAGGGGTTTTTAAGGAGAAAATAAGATTGTCCATACCAGAATAAATTACAAGAGAAAAGTACTATACATTTTTATTATTGAAAAGAAGAGCTGAATAATCCGATTTATCCGCATTGTTCAGTAACTATATTTACACGTGGAAAAACTAAGATTCTTCTTCTTTATTTCATCATTCGGGTATTCCGTCTTGCCAAAACATTTTCAAAAGAAAAGCGGTTATTCCAAATTACCCATATCGTCCGAGAGCGCAACTTCCATCCGAAGGTTCTAATAAAACCATTCCATCGAATATTAAATTCTCGATGGAAGGTTTTTTAATTTCAAACATGTTATCTAATATTTACTGCACCCGAACAAGTATAAGTACAACAACAACAATTACCAGGGCTCTGTCCCGGTATTCCTGTTGGTCCTTGTACTCTCAAAGTAGTGGCTCCACTTCCGAATAAATTACCCTCAGAGATTTGTTCGGGATAACGAGGTGCCCCTTTTGATGGTGGTGGTGATGATGGTGGTTTACACATAGATCTACACCTCCCTCCAGAGTAAGATTAGAATGAATGCAAAGACTAGTATTAACATTCAAACTATTCAACTATAACTATATAATAAGTTGAAATAATTGTCAAATAAAAGTATTATATTGAATTTATGAAACTATCTAGGGGTTTATTAAGAGGAAATAAGATTGTCCATACCAGAATGAATTACAAGAGAAAAGTACTATACAGTTTTATTATTGAAAAGCAGAACTGAGTAATCCGGTTTATTCGGATTGTTCAATAACTATATTTACACGTGGAAAAACTAAGATTCTTCTTCTTTATTTCATCATTCGGATATTCCGTCCTGCCAAAACATTTTCAAAAGAAAAGCGGTTATTCCAAATTACCCATATCGTCCGAGAGCGTAGCTTCCATCGCATTTAAGTGTTAATAGGGCATAAAAAAAGAAAAGATTGTATGGGCAATATCGATGTTTGTAAAGATATATATGTTGAAATAAAGAATTACATTGAATCCGCTGCGGCGCTAGGGAAGGATTGAACTACATCCTTCCTCGAGGATGCGTCAGACTAGCTTCGCCGCCAGTCTTATGGCTCCGGCTAGCCCTTGGAAGGCGCCTTCGCTCAGTTTATATAGTTATTCATATGTTCAATTTACACGTCTGTTGATTAGCTAGTTTCTTCCAATAGAATCATAGAAAAAAGACACCCAATCTGATATGATGTAATGCGACAAAACAAACATCTATATACAGGAAGGGTGTCCTCAGGGAAGGATTGAACTGCATCCTTCCTTTATGAAACAGTTTAGCACGATTTTAAATCTTTTATCCACCCTAATTTCACGGAATGAATTGATGGAGCTTGTAGAAAAGCATAATCTACATTCGGGAAAAAACAGTATTGATGACGGATTCTTTTAGCCACTACCAAACGCCTTCCATCAAATTTAGTTGGGGACTATAAGGCGGCAAAAAAACAAGTTCAATTCTATCCTTATTTTTTTCGAGAAAAGGTTGAATGAGCTTTGCGTGATGGATTCGTGCATTGTCAAGAATCATGACGGTTTTTCCTGTCGGGTACTTGTTCAAAATCATCTTTAAAAAATCAAGAAAGGCACCCGCATTAAAGGATTCTTGCTCAACACAAACTATTTCGCCTGTTTCATAGTTCAGTGTACCGAGTAATTTCACGCCTTTATGTTGGCCATATGTCGGAATGATTCGCTGTTTGCCTTTCAAAAACCAAGTACGTCCAATTGCTTGGTAGTCCCGGATCATGGACTCATCTTCAAAAGAATTCGCTCAATCTCTTCGTTCAGAAGTTTTTTTAGTGCTAGAAAGGTTGTTTCTATAAATTCTTCTTGTTTCACGGGATCCGCCTTTTTCAACGTGTAAGTGGGTCTCGTATAACTGAGTCCCAATTTGTGTAGCAGTAATGAGGCTCCTTTTAAGCTATAGCTTTTCCCCCATTCCCTTTGGATATAAGGCACAACAAGCGCAAGCGTCCAGTTATAATGCGCGGGAAATCCTACATCTGATGGCAAGTAGTTCGACACAGTGTCTTTAAGTTGTTCCATTTTTTCCGTTGACAACCTTGACGCTTTTCCTGGTGAATAGCCCATATTGAGCCCGATAATACCAGCTTTACGATAAGTAGAAATAGAGGTATGAACAGTTTTTCTTGTACGCCCAATAACTTTGGCAATCTCTTTTTGTGTATATCCAATCATTGAAAGGTAGACGGCTTCGTAGCGTTCAAAATGACGGCGATCTTTCACATTTTTCATCGCCTTACGTAGTTCAGCAACTTTCACTTCGTGTGTCATGATGAATCAACTCCTTCTGGGCTTTTATTAATCTATACCCTAAAAGGTAAAGAGTAAATCCATAATTCAACATATATAGTTGTGCCTGTAGCAACCGCTTTAATAGCTTATTTCGCAGCATCAAAAAAAGCTTCAGCAAAAATGAATCAGATTAAAGAAACGAATAAATTAGAATTAGAAAAAGTGAAATTACAAACAGAAAACGAAATGGTTAAAATACAAGCGCAACTAATAGGGGAAGCTAAGTTACATGAAGAAAAGGTGAAAACTGATTTAATCGCGAAGCAGTTTGAAAATCCTGCAATCCAAGAAGTTATGAGCAAAATGCTTGGAGCAGAAATGGGAAAGCTTTTTTCGGGAAAGTGATACCTTATTATGAAGGTCTACTCAATTGAGTAGACCTTCTGATGTCATAAAATTCAAAAAACATGACATAGAATAAGCTTACAAAGTCTGCAAAAATAAAAGGAAGAATAAAAAAGGGGGGGCGCGAGCGACATAACCCCTTCTACAACCTCGATACATACGAGTTCCTACCTGTTAATTTAATCAAAATTTCTTGAATATTATTGTTGGTTTGCTTTTTTTTAAGAAAAATAAAGGGTTTTAACTAAAAATGAAGAATATAACAATTACTAAAGGAATAAGGAGGTGTGAATATATGAAAAGGAAAAAATCGATGCTCTCTTTCATCGCGGGTACACTACTACTTTTAAGTTTGTCGTTTGCTGGCAATGCAGGCGCTGTGCCACTGGATCATGGAGGAGGGTACCCTTATAAACCGATATGCGACAATAAAGGAAATTGCGCAGGACGACCATGATTGGATAGTTTTAGATTAGTTATTAAGCACCTAGATGAATAGGTGCTTTTCTTTTGCTCAAAACAAACATAATAGGGAGGTGGACGGTGATGTAATGTGCTTAATTGGGAAGAGATTCAGAAGGAATGGGAATCTAGTGAAATAACGTTTAAAGATTTAGCGGAGAAACACGATTTGAAAGATTCCACTATTCGCAGTAGGAAGAATCGCGAAAAATGGTCAAGAGGAAACGTGAAACGCAACGCACGAACGTTGCAACGAAAAGAGCGGAAAAAGAGGTCTTTGTAGAGTCGGATGATTTAACCGATAAGCAAAGGCTTTTTTGTGTTTACTACATTAAGAGCTTTAATCAGACGATGACCGCAATTAAAGCGGGGTACAGTCGGAACAGTGCTCATGTGGAAGGGGGTAGCAGGCTGATAAGAATTCCTAAGGTTGCTGATGAAATCAGAAGGCTCAAAGGTGAGTTGCAACAAGGTATCTTCATTGATGCGATGGACGTGCTGAATAAGGCATGAGCAAAAAAATAACTAGTCAATTTTAGAGAAAAAACCAGAAATACCCCTTGAATTATGTTTTAATTGTTAATAACAACAAAAACAAAAAAATATAACAATAGGTACTGATAATATCATACGCACATTTTTGGAGAAATGCAAAGATATTCTTATAGAAACCGCAGATAAATTGAAAGGCTCAGACAAACGTATCACGCTAGCAAAAATCGCTGCGGCCTATGGGCAAAGGCGGTCATTCCGCGGTTGCCAACGAGTTTCATGTTAGCCGAGATACCATAAGAAAAGGACGAGATGAATTACAATCGGGAATTGCTTATATATATTATACATTATTCGGGTTCCCGCCGAAGAAATAAACTAGCGTTCCTCCTGGAAAAGTGACACTAGGGGATGTGTGCACGTCTCCAATACTATATTTATGCCTTTCTAACCCAAAATCAGGTCAAGGTCTCCTATCCATTAAAGAAAAAACGCTACTAAACGTATAAAACCGCCACCCAGTTTCCCGGATAGCGGTTTTTCATTGTGAAACTTCCTGTGTAATTCAACAAATTGAAACTTATTTTGTGACTCCCCACATCCATATGTCACTGTTAGGAGAACCCGGATCTATTGAGTAGTTGGTAACACGTTTATTGACTGCTTTGAGATCATGACGATAAAGCGTTGGAGCTAGTGAAACTTCTTCGACCATCATCTCTTGCCATTGATTGTAGATGTCTCTACGATACTCTACGTCAAATGCTTTTTCAGAAGTACCTGCCTTAAGCAATTCATCGTTCTTTTCGCTTGTATAACGAGAGAAGTTATTAAAGGATTCTCGACCGTAAATATCTGAAGGATCTGGATCAGTACCAGCTACCCAAGCTCCCATGAAAATATCAATGTCTGGACGATCAGTGTCAATCATGTCATAGAATGCTTGCATCTCATGCAAACGTCCGTCTAAAAGTTGAACTTTAAGACCTACATCATTCCAATTCTGCATATACCATTTTGCAAGTGGTTCTGCTACTTCCCCACCCGACATTGAAAGAAAGTTTATAATGAGTTCATTGCCATCCGCATCTTCACGGAAACCATCATTATTTACATCTATAAGCCCAGCTTCATCCAAAAGCTCTTTTGCTTTTTCGGGATCAAATGAACGACCTTTGTTTTCAGCATCGTGGAAACCAAGCGCCGGGGGGATAAGTGTTGTTGCCGGGACACGAAGGCCATGGTACATTTCTTTACCGACTACTTCGTTATTCATTGCATGCCACATCGCTTGTCGAATTCGCTTATCAGCAGATTTCGATTTTGGATTCATTATGCTTGTTTTATTCTTTTTATCCCATTCACCAAGGTTAAATCCGATATACGTATAGGTGAAACCTATTTTTCCAAGTAGCTCGAACTGATCCACATCTTTCGCATTTAAGTACTGATCAGTTGGGAAACCTGCAATATCAACTTCACCTTTTTTAAGCGCTTCAAGAATTGTTGCACTGTTAACAACTTTCAAAACGATCGATTTAAGATTCGGTTTCCCTCTCCAATAATCGTCAAATCTTTCGTACTGAACAGCTTCGCCTGGAATAACTTTCTTAACTTTGTATGGACCGAAACCAATCGGCTTTGTACGAATCTTGTCAGAGCCTTCAATTTCCTCAATTGTAATCTCGCCTTTTGTTACATCACCAAGATAGTGCCTTGGGACAGGATCTGTAGCCACTCCGGACAGTATGGACGGGGACGGTGCTTCAAATGTAATGGCAATTGTTCTATCGTCATCAGAAACTGTTATACCAGAAATCGTATCAGCTTTGCCTTCGTGGTATGCAGTCATTCCACTAATGTTGTTAGTTGGAAATACGTAACCTGAAGCTGTATAATCTGGATGACCAATAATCTCATATGCATAAAGTAGGTCAGATGCTTTTACAGGCTCTCCGTCATGCCACTTCACACCGTCTTTAATCTTTATTGTAATTGTTTTGTTCTCATTAGAAATATCATATGTTGCTGCCCCATCGTTTGTAATGAGGTAATCACCATCTCCGGCTAGTAGGCTTTCAGAAAAGAAACTTAATATAGTAGCATCATGTGTATCGTCATAAAATACCGGAGAGAGAGTGCCTTTGAATGGGTCATCCGTAACAAGCGCGTAAACTAGTTCTCCGTCTTCAAGTACTGCATCTTTGTTCGAAACATCAACAGGGAAAGATAGCTCCTCTGTATTCTCTACCTCTTCAATCTTTTCAGAATCCGGTTTTTCTTTCTCTACTCCCTCAACCTTTTCTTTATCCTTGCTACATGCAGCTAGAAATACGCTGAGAACAAGCATAAGGCTGACGAGCATCATAAGTTTCTTCTTTACCAATTGTATTACCTCCCCTATTTTTTTAGGCTAACCTTTGCCTTGCGTCGGACGCACGTTTGATTGCTTGACCGACATAATTTATACACAGCATCATTACTAGAATTAGTAATGCTGCGGGTAACCATACCCACCACTTATTTTGCACAATATCAGGGTTTCTCGCAAAAGAGATTAGCGTCCCGAGAGAGGGAGTGCCAGTCGGAAGACCGAAACCTAGGAATGTAAGGCCAGTTTCCAACCCGATATTTCCTGCAAGTGTAAGTGTCATGTTCACAATAACGAGGGAACTCAAGTTAGGGAACATTTCAAAGAACATAATTTTCCAACCCGGCGTTCCTAACGTCTTGGAAGCATTGATATAATCTAGCTCCCTCTCCGCAAGTCCCCTTGATCGGATGAGCCTTGCTTTCCCAAACCAAGCGAAAGCGCTCACTATTAGGATGAAATTGAATACCGTATATTGTGGAACGATTGTTATGAAAACGATAATGAACATGAGTGATGGCAAAACCATCAGAAAGTCGATGATACGCATAATAATATTATCGACGGTACCACCGTAGAAACCTGCGATGAGACCTACTGTTAAGCCGAACAGACCCGCAATCAAAGTAACGCATATGCCGATTGTGAACGAGTTTCTCGCGCCAAGCATTAGCTGTCCGAAAACATCCCGTCCGCCGTCATCCGAACCGAGCCAATTATCAGCGGAAGGTGCTTTGTAGATATTCCCCATGTAAACTCGGGTAACGTCAGCCTGTTCGATAAATAACGGCGATAGGTAGGCGGCTAACAATAGGAACGTAAGTAGAATAAGTGATCCTAATGCTATTTTGTCGTTTTTTATTTCACGCCAAATTGTTTTCATGAACGATGGATTATTAACTTTTTCTTTCGCCATCAGTTGCTTGTCGTGTAGATATGCTGTATCTTTCATTTGTTTCCCCTCCTCTGCTTTCATTTCCATCATTCAACGCGAATACGTGGATCCACTATGCTTAAGATGATATCTGATAGCATTGTTCCGATGATAGTAGCCGTGCCTAAAATCATGACAAGAGCTGTAACAACGGTGAAATCACGGGCGCCGATTGATGTTAAGAAAAGTTGTCCGAGTCCGGGATAACTGAAAATCGATTCAATGAAAATGGATCCCCCAATAAGTCCTGCTATTTCATAGCCTAGAAATGCCGCTATTGGTAGAAGTGAATTCCGTAAGATGTGCTTCGTATATACCTTTCTTTCAGGTACCCCTTTAGCACGGGCTGTTTTGACAAAGTCTTTTAGTTTCGTATCAATGATATCATTCCGCAAGTATTGGATTGTTCCAAAGGTTGCAAGAAGGGCTCCTGACATGACTGGTAGGAAAAGGTGCTCCATTTTGCTCACAATATAATCCCACGTACCCTCTTCGATTTTTATATCGACACTACCTCCGATTGGGAACCAACCGAGAATAAAGCTGAACAGGAATAACATTAGCAAGGAGAAAACGAATAACGGTGTGGCAAAAGAAAAATAGTTATAGGTGACAATCAGCTTATCGGCCCATGTGTCTGTCCACCGTCCCGCCACGATTCCAAGGGGGATAGCGATTATATATGTAATAATTAATGTGAATAATGCCAATAGCACAGTATTCCCGACTTTTCCCGCAAGCAATGTAGTGACCGGTTGCTTATACATATAAGACGAACCAAAGTCGCCTTGGACCGCGTTTCCAATCCAGCGCCCGTACTGCTCATACCACGGATCATTCAACCCAAACTTTTCACGGAGTTCCTCTTTCCGTTCCTCAGTCGCATTCGGGTCTCCTGCAAATGCCCCCGTGATTGCATCACCCGGCATCGCTTTTGCAAGTACAAATACAATTAGACTGAGCAGAAACAGCTGCGGAATCATGATTAATGTTCTTCTTAAAATAAACTTTAGCATTATTTCATAATCCCTCCTTTACTGCAATGCAACGGAATGCGTAGTTGAGATACTTTTCAGGTCAAACATCCGTCCATCTTTGTCAAAATAACTATCATAATCTGTGCGGTATTCCTCATTAATAGACTGTCGAAGATGCGTTTTCTCGAAACGCTTTTCAGGATCCATTTCCGGTATCGCTGCAATAAGTCTTTTCGTATATAAATGCTGTGGATTGTTGTAAACATCATCAGCTGTTCCTTCTTCAACGAAACGACCATGGTACATGATGCCGATTCGATCACACATATGCTTGATAATACCTAAGTCATGGGAAATAAATAAATACGTCAAATTAAACTCTTTCTGAATTTCTTGCATAAAGTTCAGCACTTGTGCCTGAACGGAAACATCAAGTGCCGAAACAGGCTCATCCGCAATAATTAATTTTGGGTTCAATGTAAGCGCGCGCGCAATTCCGATTCGCTGCCTTTGACCGCCTGAGAACTGATGTGGATATTTGTAGATTGATTCTGGACTTAACCCTACACGTTCAACAAGTGCTTGAACTCGTTTTAATTCTTCACCAGGTGACATGCGCTCAAAGTTCCGCAGTGGCTCAGCAATAGTATTCAAAATATTTTTCCTGACATTCAATGATGAATATGGATCTTGAAAAATCATCTGGATGTCCTTTACATATGTCCGTCTGTCCGAGCGTTTTTGCTTCGCAAGGTCTGTACCCTCAAAAAGAATCTCCCCGCCCGTCGCTTTATTCAACCCAATAATCGCACGGCCCGTCGTCGTTTTTCCACAGCCTGATTCACCAACAAGACCATATGTTTCACCTGGCTGGAGCTCAAAGCTGATTCCATCGACGGCCTTTACATGATTGACCACGTTACGGAAGAACCCTCCGCGAATTGGGTAATGTACTTTTAAATCATTTACTTTAAGAAGTGACATAATCTTTTTCTCCTACTCTTCCCTCCGGAAAATGGAAGTTTTTATAGCATGTACACCGGACGAAATGATTCGGTTTCACTTCATGCATCTGCGGATTCGTTTCATGGTCTTCCTCTGGAACCCATGCAACCCTCGGAGCGAACCGACAACCTATACGATCAAGGTTTTGAATGGATGGAACAATTCCCTCAATGACGTGAAGTTTTGCTTTCGCTTCCATATTCGAAGGAATTGAATTCAACAAGGAACGAGTATATGGGTGCAACGGATTCACAAAAAGCTCACGCACTTCAGCGATTTCCACTAGTTCTCCTGCATACATGACCGCCACACGATCGGCCATTTCAGCTACGACGCCAAGGTCATGTGTAATAAGAATAATTCCTGATTTTATCTGATTTTGTAGTTCTTTCATGAGATCTATAATTTGTGCTTGAATTGTAACATCCAAGGCCGTTGTTGGCTCATCTGCTATCAGAAGAACTGGATCACATGCAAGTGCAATGGCGATGACAGCACGTTGTCTCATCCCTCCCGATAGTTCATGTGGATATTGCCCATAAACACGTTGTTCGTTTTTAATGCCTACACGACGAAGCAGATCAAGCGTACGCTTTTTCTTGGCAGCAGATGATAGTTTTAGGTGATAGTCCATTGGTTCTTCAATCTGTCTTCCGATTGTCGCAAGTGGGTTAAGTGCAGTCATCGGATCTTGGAAAATCATACCAGTATCTCTCCCGCGAACTTTATTCAATTTTGAAATAGGTAGTGACAAAAGATTCTGTCCTTTAAAATTCACTTGCCCTTCAAGTTTCGTTGTCTTTAAATCATGAAGTCCTATGATAGATAGGGCAAGTGCACTTTTTCCACAACCTGACTCTCCTACGATTGCAACAACTTCATTCTCGTGGACTGTTAAGGAAACTCCATCTACCGCAGCGTGATAGTCACCCTTGATGCTAAATGATGTGCGGAGTTCTTCAATTTCCAATACTGGATTTCCCAAAAAACTTCCTCCTTATGTATACGATAAACTCCAATTCTAAACAGTAAATTTTCAGTTATTAAATCACTTGACTCAATATACTACACAAACTATTAGAATACAACACCATTTTTGTAGAATTCCGAATGCATCTACTATTTAATAGGTCGCAAATATGTTGCAAACGTTGATGTCAAAGCCTTTTCAAGAACTTCAAGTTTTTGGATTTTTTCAATTCACGTTATCCTACTAAAACATAAAAAAGATTCAGTTCTAATTAGAACTGAATCTTTTTTATGTAGCTTTCGCAACTTGAGCAATATAATTTTAAGAGTAAACAATTTTCAAGCCGCATGGTCATATTGTTTCTTGTCAGCTCCTAATTCCTTGATTCTTTCTGAAATTTTTTTAGTGAGTATACATACCTGTATACAAATAAAAATTCACTTAGACCGTTTGAGTTCCTTCTATTATAATAGTCTATTATCAGATAGTTATTATCTTTAAAAAAATAATGACTATGATTTAGCAGAATTACTTACAACTGATTCCGCTATTGTTACGGCCATTGCCGCATATTAGACTTGTAAAGTATCTCCCAAATATCGTAGGACTAATAATTGCTTTTTCTCCACTTATCATCAATTTATGCATGAAATATCCAATATTAATTGATAGCCCCATCTCCTTATTTCAAAATCGCCAGTCTCCGCCGAAGGGTTTGGACCCCACTGAACCGTCTATACACTTTACAATCATCTCCTCACTTACTAAAGTGGGAGACCTCTACTGAATGAAGTTAAATAGTTTAGACTCCTTCAACGAGATGATTTATTTTTTTATTTCGCAACAACCGATTTTTCTTGGCTTACACCCATTTCATACAACCATAGTTCAGATCCTGGGTCGATTGAGTAGTTAACAACGCGATTGTTTACAGCTAATAGAGCGTAACTGTATACAGTTGGGGCAACCGGTACATCCTCAATCATTAACGCCTGCCATTCATTGTAGATGTCTCTACGGTAGTCAGTGTCAAACGCTTGTTCAGACGTTCCAGCTATAAGCAGTTCGTCATTCTTTTCGCTCGTATAGTGTGTGTAGTTCAACGCAGCTCTTCTTCCATATAGGCCTTCTTGATCCGGATCTGATCCAGTTCCCCATGTGCTTTGGTAAATATCAACGTTCGAATCGTCAGCTTTTAACAACTCGTGGAATTCGTTATATTCATATAAGCGACTGTCTACTAATTGAACCTTAATGCCTACGTCAGCCCAATTTTGGATATAGAATTTCGCATTTGGTTCAACCTTTTTTCCACCTTCCATTGCAGCAAAGGTAAGCACAAATTCTTCACCTTTATCTGTTTCACGGAAACCGTCACCGTTTACATCAAGATATCCCGCCTCGGTAAGAAGTGTTCTTGCTTTTTCAGGGTCATATGGGCGCCCTTCGTTATCCCCATCGTGAAAGCTTGCAAATGCAGTGGGAATCGCAGTGTTCGCCGGGATACGAAGTCCGTGGTAAAGTTCTTTACCAATTGTTTCATTGTCCATTGCGTGCCACATTGCTTGGCGAACAAGTTTATTACTCATTTTTTTAGTTGGATCCATTACGTTTTCATTCTTTTTTTCATCCCATTTACCAAGATTGAAACCGATATAGGCGTATGTCGATTCAACTCCTGCTAAAAGCTCGACATTTTCAAGCTTTTTAGCATTTAAGTACTGGTCTGCGGGAATACTTGCGTAATCGATTTCACCTTTTTTCATTAATTCAACAACAGAAGACGGGTTCACTACTTTCAAAAAGACTGATTTCAAAGAGGGTTTCCCTCTCCAATAATTTTCGTTTCTTGCATAAAGTACAGATTCTCCCGGAATGATTTCTGCAACTTTATACGGTCCAAAACCGATTGGATTAACACGAATTTTCCCGGATGACATTATTTCTTCCATTGTAACTTCACCAGTAGTCACATCCCCAATATGATGTCTTGGAGTAGGAGTCGACCAAATGCCTGATAGAATAGTCGGTGAAGCCTCTGTAAATGTGATTGTAAGATTTTTGTCATCAATTACATTGATACCTGAAATTTTATCCGTTTTTCCTTCGTTGTATGCTGGCATACCTTCAACGTTCGAGATTGTAGCGTCATAAAAGTCACCTGCATAATCTGGATGTCCTAGAAGCTCATAACTATAAAGTAAATCAGATGCTTTTACAGGCTCCCCATCATGCCAATTGACATTGTCTTTGATTTTCAATGTGATCATTTTATGGTCTTTAGACATTTCATATGTTGCAGCACCATCGTTTGTGATCAAATAATCGCCATCATAAGATAGCAGATTTTCATCGAAAAAATCCATTACTCTTGCATCTGATTCACTGGAATTGAACACAGAATTCAACATACCCTCGAATGGAGATTCGGATACGAGTCCGACTGTTAGTTCACCGTCTTCAATCACTGGTTCTTTGTTTGAGACAGTATGAGGGAAATCAAGACTCGCTTCTTTTGGGTCAACCTCTGTTATTTCTTCTATTCCTACGCCTTCGTCTTTCTTGTCTGGCGCTTTTTCGCCTTCACCCGTTTTCTCTTTTTCCGTACATGCAGCTAGAAATACGCTGAGGACGAGCATAAGGCCAGCGAACAGCATTCGTTTCTTTACCAATTGTAAGACTCCCCTTCCTTAAACCAATCTGTACCTTGCGCTGGACACGTGTTTAAGCGGTTGTCCAACCTGATTTATATATATAGCATCATTTCCGGCATTAGCAATGCTGGTAACCATACCCACCTTCTATTTTACACATTATCCGGGTTCCCGCCAAAGAATATAGGTTATATAATGTTCGGTTCTATCTGTTCGAGTAGGAGAGAGCGATTAACTCCCGACATAGGATGAGTAGGTTAATCTTGATTGATTACGATGAGACTCTACTACCAGACTGATAATACCCTTTCTTCTAATTAATTCCTCAGTGATTTTCTAAGTAGAAGCCTTTTCAATGGTTATCACCTCCTTAAATTCATTCTTTTTTTGTTGCATTTTATAACATAGAAAAAGCACCCCGAAGGATGCTATTAACGAAAGGATTTATTATCTGTATATAAGTTACTACGGTAACATGCAATTCCCTTTATTATCACAAATTGGTACGGGTTTTTTAATTCCACCTCCACCATCCCCTTGACCCAGTTCAGGATGAGATCCTGCACTGGCTAATGGTGTAAATGCCATACTCAGCAAAATAACGACGGAAAATAAAAAGGATTTCTTTTTCATTTATCTCACATCCTCTCTAAATGTTTAACTTTCGCCATCGAAGAGCGAACTCCTTTATAAATCGTTCGACAAAAGACGTCAATGGGTTTCTAAATTGAGTTAAGAAAGATCCAGATACCGTGATAAATAGATTATGCTTTAGGATGTAAAACAAAGATTCAGCCCCCTATATATATGTTGATGTTTCAACGATTCAGGCCGCTGTAAGGGTGTCAAAAAATATTTTTCGACACCCTTAACTATTAGAAAAAAAGACACTGTCAAGCACAGAAAACCGCCACCCAGTTTCCCAGATAGCGGTTTTTCATTGTGAAACTTCCTGCGTAATTCAACTAATTGAAGCTTATTTTGTTACTCCCCACATCCATGGGGCATAGTTAGGAGAACCTGGATCTATTGAGTAATTGACAACACGTTTGCTGACCGCTTCAAGATCATAGCGATAAAGCGTTGGAGCTAGTGATACATCTTCGACCATCATCGCTTGCCATTGATTGTAGATGTCTTTACGGTAATCTACGTCAAATGCTTGTTCAGAAACACCTGCTGCAAGCAGTTCATCGTTCTTTTCGCTTGTGTAATGAGAAAAGTTACTAACAGATTCACGACCATGAATCCCAGAAGGATCTGGATCACTACCAGTTTTCCAAGCTCCTTGGAAAATATCAATGTCTGGACGACCAGTTTCAAGCATGTCATAGAATGCTTGCAATTCATGTAAACGTCCGTCTAAAAGCACAACTTTAAGACCTATCTCTTCCCAGTTCTGCATATACCATTTTGCAAGTGGTTCTGCTACTTCCCCACCTGACATTGTAAGGAAGTTCAGAACGAATTCTTTGCCCTCCGCGTCTTCACGGATGCCATCACCATTTACATCTACAAAACCGGCTTCATCAAGAAGCGCTTTTGCTTTTTCAGGATCATATGAACGTCCTTTGTTTTCATCGTCTCTGAAACTTATCGCTGGAGTGATAAGTGTAGTTGCAGGGATACGAAGGCCATGGTACATTTCTTTACCGACTACTTCATTATCCATTGCATGCCACATCGCTTGGCGAACCCGCTTATCAGCAAGTTTTGCCTTTGAATCCATGATGTTTATTTTGTTCTTTTTATCCCATTCACCGAGGTTAAATCCGATATACGTATAGGATAAACCTAGTCTTCCAAGTAGTTCGAACTGATCTGCATCTTTCGCATTCAAGTATTGATCAGTAGGGAATTTTGCAATATCAACTTCACCTTTCTTAAGTGCCTCAAGAACTGATGCACTGTTAACAACTTTCAATACGACTGATTTAAGATTCGGTTTCCCTCCCCAATAATCATCAAATCTTTCGTATAGAACAGACTCACCCGAAACAACCTTTACAACTTTGTATGGACCGAAACCAATCGGCTTTGTACGAATCTTGTCAGAGCTTTCAAGTTCCTCCATCGTAATCTCACCCTTTGTTACATCGCCAAGATAGTGCCTAGGCGTAGGTGCTGTCCATACTCCGGACAGTATAGAAGGAGATGCTGTTTCAAACGCAATAGCGATTGTTTTATCGTCATCAGAAATTGTTATACCAGAAATTGTATCGGCTTTACCTTGGTGGTATGCAGTCATTCCCTTAATGTTAGTAGTTGGAAAATCGAAACGCATACCCGTATAATCCGGATGACCCATAATCTCATATGAGTAAAGCAGGTCAGATGCTTTTACAGGCTCTCCGTCATGCCACTTCACACCGTCTTTAATCTTTATTGTAATTGTTTTGTTCTCATCCGAAATATCATATGTTGCTGCCCCATCGTTTGTAATGAGGTAATCACCATCTACAGCTAGTAAGTCTTCAGCAAAGAAACGTAATAATTCGGCATCATATGCATCTTGATAGAATACCGGAGAGAGAGTGCCTTTGAATGGGTCGGACGAAACAAGCCCGTAAACTAGTTCTCCGTCTTCAAGTACTGCATCTTTGTTCGAAACGTCAACAGGGAAAGATGGCTCCTCCGTCTTCTCTACCTCTTCTATCTTTTCAGAACCCGGTTTTTCTTTCTCTACTCCCTCAACCTTTTCTTTATCCTTGCCACATGCAGCTAGAAATACGCTGAGAACAAGCATAAGGCTGACGAGCATCATAAGTTTCTTCTTTACCAATTGTATTACCTCCCCTATTTTTTTAGGCTAACCTTTGCCTTGCGTCAGACGCGCGTTTGACCGCTTGCCCAACATAATTTATACACAGCATCATTACTAAAATTAGTAATGCTGCAGGTAACCATACCCACCACTTATTTTCCACAATATCAGGGTTTCTCGCAAAAGAGATTAGCGTCCCGAGAGAGGGAGTGCCAGTCGGAAGACCGAAACCTAGGAATGTAAGGCCGGTCTCCAACCCGATATTTCCTGCAAGTGTAAGTGTCATGTTCACAATAACCAGGGAACTCAAGTTAGGGAACATTTCAAAGAACATAATTTTCCAACTAGGCGTTCCTAACGTCTTGGAAGCATTGATATAATCTAGCTCCCTCTCCGCAAGTCCCCTTGATCGGATGAGCCTTGCTTTCCCAAACCAAGCGAAAGCGCTCATTATTAGGATGAAATTGAATACCGTATATTGTGGAACGATTGTTATGAAAACGATAATGAACATGAGTGATGGCAAAACCATCAGGAAGTCGATGATACGCATAATAATATTATCGACGATACCACCGTAGAAGCCTGCGATGAGACCTACTGTTAAGCCGAACAGACCCGCAATCAAAGTAACGCATATGCCGATTGTGAACGAGTTTCTCGCGCCAAGCATCAGTTGTCCGAAAACATCCCGTCCGCCGTCATCCGAACCGAGCCAATTATCAGCGGAAGGTGCTTTGTAGATATTCCCCATGTAAACTCGGGTAATGTCTGCCTGATCGATAAATAACGGCGATAGGTAGGCGGCTAACAAAAGGAACGTAAGTAGAATAAGTGATCCTAATGCTATTTTATCGTTTTTTATTTCACGCCAAATTGTTTTCATGAACGATGGATTATTAACTTTTTCTTTCGCCATCAATTGCTTGTCATTTAGAGACACTGTATCTTTCATTTGTTTCCCCTCCTCTGCTTTCATTTCCATCATTCAACGCGAATACGTGGATCCACAATGCTTAAGATGATATCTGATAGCATTGTTCCGATGATAGTAGCCGTGCCTAAAATCATGACAAGAGCTGTAACAACGGTGAAATCACGGGCGCCGATTGATGTTAAGAAAAGCTGTCCGAGTCCGGGATAACTGAAAATCGATTCAATGAAAATGGATCCCCCAATAAGTCCTGCTATTTCATAGCCTAGAAATGCCGCTATTGGTAGAAGTGAATTCCGTAAGATATGCTTCGTATATACCTTTCTTTCAGGTACCCCTTTAGCACGGGCTGTTTTGACAAAGTCTTTTAGTTTCGTATCAATGATATCATTCCGCAAGTATTGGATTGTTCCAAAGGTTGCAAGAAGAGCTCCTGACATGACTGGTAGGAAAAGGTGCTCCATTTTGCTCACAATATAATCCCAGGTACCCTCCTCGATTTTTATATCGACACTACCTCCGATTGGGAACCAACCGAGAATAAAGCTGAACAGGAATAACATTAACAAGGAGAAAACAAATAACGGTGTGGCAAAAGAAAAATAGTTATAGGTGACAATCAGTTTATCGGCCCATGTGTCTGTCCACCGTCCCGCCACGATTCCAAGGGGGATAGCGATTATATATGTAATGATTAATGTGAATAATGCCAACAGCACAGTATTCCCGACTTTTCCCGCAAGCAATGTAGTGACCGGTTGCTTATACATATAAGACGAACCAAAGTCGCCTTGGACCGCGTTTCCAATCCAGCGCCCGTACTGCTCATACCACGGATCATTCAACCCAAACTTTTCACGGAGTTCCTCTTTCCGTTCCTCAGTCGCATTCGGATCTCCCGCAAAGGCCCCTGTGATTGCATCACCCGGCATCGCTTTTGCAAGTACAAATACAATTAGGCTGAGCAGAAACAGCTGCGGGATCATGATTAATGTTCTTCTTAAAATAAATTTCAGCATTATTTCACAATCCCTCCTTTACTGTAATGCGACGGAATGCGTAGTTGAGATACTTTTCAGGTCAAACATCCGTCCATCTTTGTCAAAGTAATTGTCATAATTCGTGCGGTATTCCTCATTAATAGACTGTCGAAGATGCGTTTTTTCGAAACGCTTTTCAGGATCCATTTCCGGTATCGCTGCAATAAGTCTTTTCGTATATAAGTGCTGTGGATTGTTGTAAACATCACCAGCTGTTCCTTCTTCAACGAAACGGCCACGGTACATGATGCCAATTCGATCACACATATGCTTGATGATCCCTAAGTCATGGGAAATAAATAAGTATGTCAGATTATATTCTTTCTGGATTTCTTGCATGAAGTTCAACACTTGTGCCTGAACAGACACATCGAGTGCTGAGACAGGCTCATCCGCAATGATCAATTTCGGATTCAACGTAAGCGCGCGCGCAATTCCGATTCGCTGCCTTTGACCGCCTGAAAATTGGTGTGGATACTTGTAGATAGATTCCGGATTTAGCCCTACACGATCAACAAGTGCCTGAACCCGTTTCAACTCTTCACCGGGTGACATGCGTTCAAAGTTTCGAAGTGGCTCGGCAATAATATTTAATATATTTTTCCGGACGTTCAATGATGAATACGGATCTTGAAAAATCATCTGGATATCTTTTACGTGTTTTCGTCTGTCAGAGCCTTTCTGTTTTACAAGATCTGTACCTTCAAAAAGAATTTCCCCGTCCGTCGCCTTATTCAACCCTATAATTGCACGACCTGTCGTTGTTTTTCCGCACCCCGATTCACCGACAAGACCATATGTCTCGCCTGGCTGGAGTTCAAAGCTGATTCCATCGACCGCCTTTACATGATCGACCACACCGCGGAAAAAACCTCCTCTGATTGGATAATGCACTTTTAAATCATTTATTTTAAGTAGCGACATAATCTTTTTCTCCTACTCTTCCCTCCGGAAAATGGAAGTTTTTATAGCATGTACACCGGACGAAATGATTCGGTTTCACTTCATGCATCTGCGGATTCGTTTCATGGTCTTCCTCTGGAACCCATGCAACCCTCGGGGCGAACCGACAACCTATACGATCAAGGTTTTGAATGGATGGCACAATCCCCTCAATGACATGAAGTTTTGCTTTCGCTTCCATATTCGAAGGAATTGAATTCAACAAGGAACGAGTATATGGATGTAATGGATTCATAAAAAGCTCACGTACTTCAGCGATTTCCACCACTTCCCCTGCATACATGACAGCTACACGATCGGCCATCTCTGCTACGACACCAAGGTCGTGCGTAATGAGTATGATGCCCGATTTTATCTGGTTTTGCAATTCTTTCAAAAGGTCCATGATTTGTGCTTGAATTGTAACGTCTAAAGCTGTCGTCGGTTCGTCCGCTATAAGGAGAACTGGGTCACACGCAAGTGCGATGGCGATGATGACACGTTGTCTCATTCCTCCCGATAGTTCATGCGGATATTGCCCGTAGATGCGTTGTTCGTTTTTGATGCCGACGCGGCGAAGAAGGTCCATCGTACGTTTTTTCTTGGCGGCTGACGATAATTTCATATGGTAATCCATTGGTTCTTCAATCTGTCTTCCAATTGTCGCTAGTGGATTGAGCGCAGTCATAGGGTCTTGGAAAATCATCCCGATATCTTTTCCGCGGACTTTGTTCAGTTTTGCCGGCGACAGGGATAGAAGATTTTGACTCTGAAAATTCACTTGTCCTTCAAGTTTCGTAGTCTTCAGATTATGAAGTCCCATGATAGAGAGGGCAAGTGCACTTTTCCCACAACCCGACTCTCCAACGATTGCAACAACCTCATTCTCATGGACTGTTAAGGAAACGCCATCCACTGCCGCATAGTAGTCACCTTTAATGCGAAATGATGCGCGGAGATTCTCAATTTCCAATACTGAATTTCCCAAGAAAACTTCCTCCTTATATAAACGATAGATTTCAATTTCAAACAGTAAATTTTCAGTCATTGAATCACTCGATTTAATATACTACACAAACTATTAGATGACAATACCACTTTTTTAGAATAGCAAACATATTTTATATTTCACATGTTACAAACCGGTTACAAACGCTGCTCTGAAAGCGTTTTCAAAACTTCAAAGATTTTATATTTTTTTATGAAATATTTTTTATTTCCTTAATGAAACAAAAAAGTTACGCTCGAAAATATAGAACGGAACCTTCATCTTATCTAATCAATACAGGTCTTTTTCATTTCCTTATCCACCTACGACGCCATTTACTCCTTCTTGGACATGTTCCTCAATTTGGAATATACCTCCCTCGAATAGATATAATAGTTTTCCAATTGTAGGCATTTCGTGACATGCAACGATATTTCATTTCGCTATTTCCTTCCAACCTAATTAACTACTTTTATATAAATTAAATACATTAATTACATATAAGCCATTATATTAATGCTTATTTCCCCGAAATAAAGAAGTTTATTTTATTACAATAATCCGTTATCTGTAAATTATCACTTTTCAAGAATAATAGTTATGGGTTAGCGGAGTTGCTTGCAGATGATGCCACCATCGCAGATTGTTGTGCTTGTAAAAGCATCTCTACAGACGTAGCAAGACTAATGCTTGTTGCCTCCACATTATCCATCAATTTTTGCATGGTGTTTTGTGGATTGGTCGTTTGATTCAGAGATTGGTCGCTTCGACGGCGCAATTGGTCGCTTGATTCAGAGATCAGTCGCTTCGACGGCGCAATTGGTCGCTCAGTTCGGAGATCAGTCGCTTCGAGGGCGCAATTAGTCGCTCGTGTGACCATCTACCAAAATAAAAAACGTCTCCCCTCACGCAACTTACACATGAAGAGAGACGTTTTCACGCTTTCACAAGGGCTTCCACCGCTTGCAGGTCTTTCCGATGGAAGGCATCCACAATCGCACTACCGACGATTACACCATCTGCTAAGGCGCCAATTGTACGGACTTGTTCGGGCGTCGATATACCGAAGCCCGCGAGTACTGGTACAGGACTTACCGCTTTTAATCGTTCGAAATGCGCAGCAAGATCGTCATCAAATCCGTCCCGCACGCCTGTAATACCGTTTACCGTCACTGCGTAAATGAATCCTTCACCCTTAGCAGTAATTTTCCGAATGCGATCTGGTGGACTCGTTAGCGAAACAAGTGGGATGAGTGCGATACCGGACCCCACAAGCGAGTCTCTTAGTAACGCACTTTCCTCTAAAGGTAAATCTGGGATGATTAGACCGTCAATTCCACTGTCCCCACAATCTTTTATGAATTCATCAATCCCGTAGCGTAAAATCGGATTTAAATACGTCATGATAACAAGCGGAATCGTCACCTCTTTATTGAATGAAGCAAGCTCCTTCAACACGTTGCGAAGCGTCACCCCATGAGCAAGTGCACGCTCGCCAGCTTCTTGAATAACAGGGCCATCTGCGACAGGATCTGAAAAAGGAATCCCTATTTCAATCGCAGTAACCCCGGCTTCTTGGAGAAACAATATATTTTTCTTCAATGTTTCAAGGCCATCATCACCCGCCATAATATACGGAACAAACGCCTTTTCTCTACGTTCGATACAATCATTGATGGCTTTTGTTAGCTTCATGTCAGTCATTCAATCCACCTCCGAGTGCATTACGAACAGTTTGGACATCTTTATCTCCACGTCCTGAAAGGCAAATGACGAGAATTTCTTCCTTTGCCATATCCTTAGCCAACTCTACCGCAAATTTAACTGCATGCGCACTTTCAAGCGCAGGAATGATGCCTTCCGTTCTCGCCAACAATTGCAGTCCTTCCAAAGCACCTGCGTCAGTCACGGACGTATATTTTACTCGCCCTATATCATGTAGGTGACAATGTTCCGGACCGACCGCCGGATAGTCGAGACCCGCCGAAATGGAGTGGGCCTCCTGTATGAAACCATCATCATCTTGCAACACATACATGTATGCCCCATGGAGCACACCTTCTTTACCATCCGCAATCGCAGCAGCGTGAAGTCCTGTTTCAATTCCACTTCCTGCCGCTTCGACTCCGTACAGTGCTACGTCTTCATCGTCCAAAAATGGATGGAACATACCGATTGCATTGCTTCCGCCGCCTATACACGCTACAATTGCGTCCGGCAACCGCTCTTCTTTCTCCATGATTTGCCGTCTCGTTTCCACCCCGATGACCCGTTGGAAATCCCGAACGATTTTCGGAAACGGATGCGGACCCAGCGCTGACCCTAAAATGTAATGCGTATCCTCTACATTCGCCACCCAGTAGCGTAGTGCCTCGTTCACCGCGTCTTTCAGCGTCGCTGCTCCTTTATTAACCGAAACGACTTTCGCCCCCAGCAGTTCCATTCTGAAAACGTTCAGCTCTTGTCTCCGAATATCTTCTGCGCCCATGAAGATAACGCAATCGAGGCCGAACAATGCACAGGCCGTTGCAGTTGCCACGCCGTGTTGGCCCGCTCCCGTTTCTGCAACGATTTTCTTTTTCCCCATCCGTACTGCAAGCAGCGCCTGACCGAGTGAATTATTGATTTTATGAGCGCCGGTATGATTCAAATCTTCCCGTTTCAAATAAATCTTCGCCCCTCCGGCTGACTTGGTAAGTTTTTCTGCGAAATAGAGGGGATTCTCACGTCCTACATAGTCCTTCAAGTAATAATTCACTTCATCGACAAATGTTGAATCAGCCATCGCCCCGTCGTATGCCTCTTCCAATTCAATAAGTGCTGTCATTAATGTTTCGGGAACGAACTGTCCTCCAAACTTCCCGTATCGCCCTACTCCATTCGATTGTGTCAAACTCGCTTCCTTTACCATCTCGCATCACTCCTCATTTTTGACAGCACGCACAAATGCGTGAATCATTTGCTCGTCTTTTCTCCCCATATTCTCTACTCCACTTGAAACGTCAACCATATAGGGCCTCACACGCTGAATCGCTTCCCTTACGTTGTCTACATTCAGTCCACCTGCAAGAATCAGTCTGTCAGTGGGTATATCCGTGTCATTTAATAATTGCCAATCAAACGTTTCTCCACTACCCCCTTTGAACTCTTTTCCCGGCGTATCAAATAATAAAAAATCCACATCAAAGCTCGTCGCTTTTTCCACATCTTCTACACTTTGCACTGATAACGCTTTAATAGAAGGAAGTCCCATTTTTTTTATAAAATCGGGGCTTTCATCCCCATGAAATTGGATGAAATCTAGTGGTACTTCGTGAAATGCGTGCGTCATTTCCTCCTGCGAAGCATCTACAAATACACCAATTTTCATAACCCCCGACGGTATCGCCCGTGCAAGCTCTTTTGCCTGCTCAACCGTCACACGGCGCTTACTAGGCGCGAAGACAAAACCGATTGCATCCACACCTGCCTCGACCACCGCTTTTACATGCGCATGCTCCATCAGTCCGCAAATCTTCACTTTCGTCATCGAATCACGTCCTGTAGCGCGACTTGCATCGCTCGAATCGCATTGGATACTGAACCGCATCGCATTAGTGATTCTCCGACCAGGATTGCACTTGCACCCATCTTCGACACCCTCAACGCATCTTCCGCCCCTGAAATTCCACTTTCGCTAATCAACACACGCTTTTCATGAAATGGGAATTTTAAAGCGATTTCCTCAGTCCGTGCCAAGTCCACTTCGAACGTGCGTAGATCACGATTATTCACACCAATCAGCCTTGCATCGATCGCAAGAGCACGGTCAAGTTCCTGACAATCATGAACTTCCACAAGTACTTCGAGTCCTGAAGCAACAGCATACGCATGAAGCATATCAAGCTCCTCACCACTAAGAGCAGCAACGATAAGCAGGATGACAGAAGCACCTGCTCGTTTCGCCCGGTCAATTTGCACTTGGTGAATGATGAAATCCTTGCATAATAGAGGCGTCGGAACAGCTTCTGCAACTGCCGCCAAATCATCGAATGAACCTTTGAAAAAAGGTGCATCCGTTAGTACTGAAATGCATGCCGCACCTGCTTTGTGATAGGCAAATGCCTGTGCAACAGGATCAGTCCCCTCAGCAATAAGCCCTTTTGAAGGAGATGCGCGTTTCATCTCTGCGATGACTTGCAAATGCTCTGTTCCGTATAATGTGTTGAATAAAGAGGGACGAGATCGGTCGCTTACAGCATTCACTACCTCTTGCTCCAGCATCTGCTTCACTTCTTGACGTTTTTCATGCAATATTTTTTCTAAAATTGTCATCTCGCCACCACCTTCTGATTAACAAGTTCGCTAAACGTAACAACCGCTTCTAATTTTTGCAATGCCCGGCCTGATAAAATACTGTCAATCGCTTGTTTGACGCCTTCTTGAATCGTCTCCGCCTGCCCATTCGCAAACAGCCCGATGCCTGCATTCAATGCGACCGTATCAAAGCGCGGACCACGTTCTCCACCTAGCACCGCTCGAATGATTGCTGCATTTTCCTGCGCATCTCCCCCTCGGATAGACGAAGGGTCTGCATACTTAAGCCCGACATCATCCGCCGTCAATGAAAACGGGATGAGATCTCCTTTATCAAGCAAAACAAATGCATTTTGCCCCGCAAGCGACGCCTCATCCATCCCACCTGCACCCGATACAACAATCGCACGATCTCTTCCAAGCATCCGAAGAACCGAGGCATATTCCATGATGAAATCGGGCCTGTTAATCCCAGTAAACTGCGTCTTCAACGTAATGGGGTTCGTCAATGGACCGACAAGATTGAAAATCGTTGGCTTCCCAATCTGCTGTCGAACTCCGCCGATTCTTTTCATTTTCGGATGAACATTTGGTGCGTAAAGGAAAGCAATTCCTTCTTGATGAAGTAATTCCGCAGTTTCTTCTGTACTAAAATCGGAACGGATGCCAAGTGCTTCTAAGACATCATGACTGCCAGTTGCGCTGGAAATTTTACGGTTACCGTGTTTTGCGACAGAAACACCAGCTCCTGCTAAAACGAATGCAGACGTGGTACTGATATTGAAACTGTTGGAGCCGTCACCACCTGTTCCACAGTTATCCATGTAGTTACCTTGCGGGACGTTCAAATCGACAGCAAATGACTTCATCACCGAGGCAAGCGCCGCGACTTCGTAAGCCGTCTCTCCTTTCTTCGATAAGGCGACAAGGAACTCCGCAATTTCCTGCTCTTCCGTTTGTTCATTAAACAATAACTTTGCTGCATCCATCATTTCTTCGTACATTAAATGCCTGTTCTTCTCAACTATGCTTACGTACTTTCTCATACTCATCTCTCCTCTACTCTGCTAATGGGTCATTCAGTTAACAACTTCCAATAAAGATTTCGCCTTATTGACCGTCTCCATATATTCCGCCGCCGGATTTGAAGCTTGCACAATTCCGGCTCCTGCCTGCACATACGCTTTTCCGTCTTTCACCAACATCGTACGAATCGTCAACGCGAAATCGATATTACCGTTGAGGCCAATATAGCCGATTGCCCCACCGTAAATGCCGCGATTCACCGTTTCCATTTCATCAATCAATTCCATTGCCCGCTGTTTCGGAGAACCTGATACCGTACCCGCAGGCATGCATATTTTCAGTGCATCCAATGCGTGTAACCCTTGTGCCAATGTCCCTTCCACTTCAGAAACAAGATGCATGACATGTTCATAACGAACGGTTTCCATATAATTCGTTACATGGATGGAATCCTGATCACAGACAATCATCATTTCCCTTTTACTCAATTCGACCAGCATATCGTGTTCCGATAGTTCTTTCGGATCCGCGCGCAACTCTTTTTCGAGTGCCGCATCTTCTACATCATCTTTTCCACGTCTACGCGTTCCAGCAATTGGGTTTGTCATCACTTTTCCATCCGATACACTGACAAGACTTTCCGGTGACGTACCGATAACGGTATGGTCATCGAATTCCATGTAATACATGTATGGCGAAGGATTACGCTTTCTGAGCTTCCGATAGACCGAAAAAGGATCTCCTTGGAAATCAGCTTCCATTCTTCTTGATAACACAATTTGCTCAATTTCACCCTTTTCGATATAGGTAATTGATTTACGAACAAGGTCTTCAAATTCCTGTTGTGTCGTTGCGCATTTGTACTCAGATATTGCAAAATCCGATTCCTCTTCGGTTGAACCAGACAAAATACTTTCCGCCAGCACATCCAGATTAGGTGCTCCATGTTCCGGATTGATTTGTGTGTGCAATAGCGTCACTTCATTCAACTTATGGTCGAAAATGACGATTGTATCGTAAATATTGAAATAGACATCCGGCGTGCCAAGGTCATCTTTGCAATGCACCCCCCCGGCTCCCGTCGCTCCATAACCAACATAACCGACCGCACCACCTACGAATGGAAAATCCATATCGTCCATAACCCGTGGCATCAGCCTTTTTAGTAGTGTAAACAATTCCCCTTCGTGAACATATTTCTTCCCAGTCGCATAAATGAATTCCTCAATCTGTCCATCCCGTTCGCGATAGGATTTCAGCGGATTCATCCCCATGAACGAATACCGACCAGCCCCCTCTTGTTGTGATGAACTCTCAAGCAAGAACTTCTGCTTACCCTGCATTCTTCGGAAAATCAATATCGGCGTTAAGCAATCCCCATCTAACTTTTTCATCGTCATTCGTAAACCCATCTGTTCTGTACTCATCTAATCTCTCCTCTTCTCAGCTAGTTTTGACCAATAACACAACTGACCATTTACTCGTGACAAACGACCAGTCTTCCAATCAACTGACTAATTTTGGCCAATAGAAAAATCCCCTGCAAAAGGACAGTAAAGTCCGATTGCAGAGGACGGTTTCGACCGCGTTGCCACCTCTAATTGAAGCATTTCTGCTTCCTCTTAGCGTGCCTCATAAATGAGACACATCCCGTAACGTGGGATTAACGTCCATTTAAAAAACCTTTTAAAGATTTTCCAAAGGGCTCTCATAAGTCCATTCACGTCGGCTACGAATCAGTTTGCACCACCCACTGACTCTCTACAATCGCACACCAACGCTACTCTTCTTATTCAACAATTTCTCAGCTATGCTCATCTCAGCTCATCTGTTCCGTGGGCGGTACCGCTCTCGGTACCTCCTGCCCGTCTTCGAACAAAAAAAGTTAACCCCATCTTATAACGAATTAAAAGAATTGTCAACCATTTGCCGTTGCATGGCATGCACCAACAAATACGCTATAATAAAAGAAAGAAATCTCTTGGGAAAGGTGAAAATAATGAGGATTAATAAATATTTAAGCGAAGCAGGAATCGTCTCTCGCCGCGGTGCGGATAAGTGGATTGAAGATGGACGCGTGATGATTAATGGACAACAGGCCGAACTCGGTAGCAAAGTTGAAGAAGGCGACGAGGTTCGGGTTGACGGAAAACCAGTGAAGACAGAAGACCAGCTTGTCTATATCGCTCTCAATAAACCCGTCGGCATTACAAGCACTACTGAACATCATATTACGGGGAATGTCGTCGACTTCGTAAACCACCCGCTCCGAATTTTTCATATCGGTAGACTCGACAAAGATTCCGATGGCCTCCTTCTCCTGACAAATGATGGCGATATCGTCAATGAACTATTACGCGAAGAACACGGTCATGAAAAAGAATACATCGTTACTGTTGACCGCCCTCTCACACAATCGTTCATCACTAACATGCAGTTAGGTGTCAACATACTTGGCACAACAACGAAACCGTGCAAAGTGAAACAACTGGGTCCACGCAAATTCAACATTACATTAACACAAGGACTAAACCGCCAAATCCGCCGTATGTGTTCTGCACTTAACTATAATGTGAAAAATCTACAACGTACACGCATTCTAAACATCCACCTTGGCAACTTACCCATCGGCCAATGGCGTGATTTGACTAAGGATGAATTAAATGAAATGTTCCATGTGATGGATTATAAGCCTAAACGATGATCTTTTTCCTAAGGCAAAAGAACAGGTTGCCGCATCCCCAAATGGGCTTCAGCAACCTGTATTTTATTCGACAAGAAATGATTCATTCGCTTATCTTTGGGTCAAACGCATCACGCAAGCCATCTCCAATAAAGTTAAAGGCCAGAACAGTTATTAAAATCATAAACCCTGGGAATAAAGGATACCACCATGCACCAAGCATTATTTGAGGATTTTGTGCACTTTGCAACATATTACCCCAACTCGGAGTTGGAGGTTGGATACCGAGCCCAAGATAGCTAAGTGCGGCTTCCGCCAAAATAACGCCCCCAACTCCAAGTGTCGCCGAAACAATAATCGGCCCCATTGCATTGGGTAAAATATGAGAAAATATAATCCTCGAACTTCGGATGCCTAATGTCTTTGCAGCTAATACAAACTCTGATGAACGAAGAGATAAAAATTCTCCACGGACCAATCGAGCTGTTCCTGTCCAACCAAATACTGCAAATACACCAATTAAAGTAAATACACTAGGTTCGAAAATGGTAACAAGCGTGATGAGTAAAAACAATGATGGGAAAGAGATGACAGCATCAACAATTCTCATAAGAACCGCATCAAGCGTGCCTCCATAATAGCCCGCTATCGCTCCAACTGCCGTACCTATAAAAATTGAGCCCGCAACGGATGCGAAACCTACAAGTAAAGAAATCCTAGCCCCATAAAGTAATCGGCTTAATGTATCCCGACCTAAAATGTCCGCGCCTAAAATATACTTTTCACCCGGTGGACTTAATTTATCAAGTAATACTTGTTTACTTGGATCCTGTGGTGCTAACCATGGAGCAAAAAGTGCACTCCCTATGATGATTATCATTAAAAATGCACCGATGACGGCAAGCTTATTCGCCATAAACTTTCTGAACATTAATCTCCAAATTGATTCGTGAACATAATTATGATTTTCTTCTACAATAAACGGTTCAGTCACCATCGCTTTTTGTTCTAGAAAAGACACTTTATTCCCCCCTAATATTCAATTCGCGGATCAAAAATAGCGTAAAGTACATCGGCTAGCAAGTTACCGATTACAACCAACGTTGCTGCAATCACCACTACAGCCATGATTACCGGATAGTCCCTTTGGAATGCGCCATCAATAAAAAGTAAGCCGATGCCAGGCCATGCAAAAATACTTTCTACTATGACAGAACCTCCAATAAATGACGGCAACATTAACCCAAGAATTGTAATAATCGGTATAAGTCCATTACGGAGTCCATGTTTAAAAATAACGGTTTTATTTTTAAAGCCATTTGCTTTAGCTGTACGAATATAGTCCTGTCGTAGCACTTCTAACATACTAGAACGGGAATATCTTGTAAGCCCCGCCATATCTGCGGTAGCCAGTACAAAGGCCGGGAGGATTAAATGATGGAGACGATCCCATAGACTAAAAGGTGATCCTAGGGTAGATACGCCGCCTGTCGGAAACCATCCCATATGGACAGACGTAAACATTATTAACATAAGCCCTATCCAAAAGTTTGGTGTAGCGATTCCCAAAAATGAAACAAACGTAATCGAATAATCCGTTAATGAATTGCGTTTTGTTGCTGAAATAACGCCTAGCGGAATCGAAATAAGAAACGCAATAACGGATGAAACACCCATTAATAGCAAGGTATTTGGTAGCCTGGCCAATAGTAACTCACTGACAGGAACCCCTTGACGAATAAGGGAATACCCAAAGTCCCCTTGTACCATATTTCCTAACCATCTGAAATATTGCACCATGACATTATCATTTAAACCATTTGCCTCTTTATACGCCTCTAAATTTTCCTTTTTAATCATAGGGTCCATCATTAAAGCCGTTGGATCACCTGGTGCCATTTGCATCATAGCAAATGAAATGATTGTTATAAGAAAAAGTAACGGAATAGCCATTAATATTCTTCTTACTATATATGTAGTCATTCCCAGTCCGCTCCTTCTTTTAATTATTATTCACTTGGAACTTCCTGAATGTCTAAGCAAGAATATGCTGGACATTTATATTCGAAGGCTAAGTTTTCGAAGGGTCTGTCGATTGTAAGAATAAGACGAACATCTCCACTTTTGTGGGAGATGCTCGCTTATCATTACACAATTCATACGCTATTTCCTTAAAGCTTTTTAACTATTATTCAAAATACCATTCATGAATTTTATAGTATGTGTTTGAAGCGTTAAATATCGGTCCTTTAAGGTTAGGTGCTGTCGCAAGAGTCCCATTTGGATGATACAAGAATGAGCTCGGCTGATCTTCAGCAACGATAGCATCTGCCTCACCAATGATTCTCTTTCTTTCTTCCAAATCGGATATCAGCGTGTTCTCTGATAATAGTTTATCAACTTTCTCGTTTGAATACGCGCCGTAATTCAGCCCATTTTCAATTTCTGAAGTATGCCAGAACCAAGTTGGATCTGGATCACTACCGATAGACCAACCAGCTACAATTGCATCGAAATTCCAAACTGGTGGGCCTGTTTGCTCTACATAAGCACTCCACTCAAGTAATTCAATAGATGCTTTGATACCAATTTCATTTAACTGCTGTTGAACAATCTCTGCGATTTGCATACGAATTTCGTTTGCTGAAGTCGTTTTCAATACAAATTCAAACTTCTTACCGTCTTTCTCCATAATGCCATCTGCACCTGGTTCCCAACCTGCTTCTTTCAACTTTTTCTTCGCTTCATCTTGATCATATTCAAATTTCGGCATATCAGGATTAAACGACCAGTTTGCTGGGCTACCAGGTCCATTTGCCACAATTCCAGCTCCATCTAGAACAGCTTGTACAATTGCTTCCTTATCAATTGCATGCGTAAGTGCTTGACGAACCAACTTATCTTGGAAGAGTTCGTTCCTTAAATTGTACCCAATATATTCCCAGGAATTTGAAGCCCCGGTAGACAGAGCTACTGTCCCTTCACTCTCTAGTTTCTTTGCCATTTCAACATATTGTGGTGAAATACCCGTCATGCTAACGTCGCCCACTTGCAACTGCGCCATCAGGGTATTCTCATCCGGAACAATTTTGTAAATAATTGAATCTAGTTTTGGCTTTCCTTTGAAATAGTCTTCATTCGCTACGAGTTCAATATACTCGCCATCTTTCCATTCTTTAAATTTGAATGGGCCTGTCCCGATTGGCTCTTTCGTATTAAATCTATGGGTAGCTAAATCCGCAATAGGAACATCACCTAAGATATGCTTCGGTAATATCTCAAATTGAGCTGTAATCGTAATAAATGGTGCATAGGGTTCCGAAAGAATCATTTCTACTGTATAATCATCGATTTTGTTTACTTCTTTGATGTTTTCAAAAGGTAATCCACGTGGACCGACATAAGCTTTATCTTTTGGAATGCCGTAAGTGAACACGACATCATCTGCTGTAAAGTCTTCTCCGTCATGCCATTTGACACCTTTCCGTAAATAGAAAGTCCATTTTAATCCGTCTTCTGTGAATTCCCAGCTTTCTGCTAAATCACCTTCAGGATTAAAATCCCGGTCGACCGTAACGAGACCCCCGAAAATAAATCCTTCAATTGTTGAGCTGGAAGTATCCGTTGAAAATAACGGATTAAATAGCGTCGGGGCAGCTGTCGTTCCTAAAACTAAGCTACCTCCAGATTTCTCTACTTCCTCCACTTTTGGTTTATCTTCACCTTCCTTTTCTTTTTCTTTGCCACTGTCCTTAATTTCTCCATCCGAACATGCTGAAACGATAAGCATTAGTGCCAAAATGATTAATAGTAAGAATCGATTCTTAAACATTTTTAATTTCCCCCTTATTTTTTAAGTAGAATTGGCAGAACTACGAATCACCCCTTTCAAATTGCTCTGTTTTTATTGATATAAATGGCAAGCGATTAAATGGTTTGGTTTTACCTCTTTAAATTCTGGAATTTGCGTTTCACAAATCTTCATTTTCGCTGGACATCTTGTATGGAAGACACATCCTGGGGGTTGATTGGCAGGACTCGGAATGTCACCTTTCAAAACAATTCTTTCCTTTTGTTGAACCCCGGTATTTCGAATAACTGGGACTGCAGAAAGTAATGCCTGTGTATAAGGATGAAGCGGTTCTGCATATAAATCATTTTTGTTGGCTAACTCGACAAGTTTCCCTAAATACATAACGCCTACCCGATCTGCAATATGTCTCACAACACTTAAATCATGGGATATAAATATGTAAGTTAAGTTAAATGTAGACTGTAAATCTTCCAATAAATTAATGATTTGCGATTGAATAGACACATCTAACGCTGAAACAGCTTCATCCGCAATTATTAATTCGGGATTTAACACAAGGGCCCGTGCAATACCTATTCTTTGGCGTTGTCCCCCCGAAAACTCATGGGGATAGTAATTCATTGATGATGAATGTAAACCGACAACATTCAAGAGGTCTTTTATTTTTTCATCCCGCTCTTTTTTACTACTGTATAATTTATGTGCCAATAATGGTTCATTTAAAGTACTTCCCAACGACTTTCTTGGGTTTAATGAAGCATAAGGATCCTGAAAAATCATTTGCATTTTTCTTCTAATGATTGGTCTTAACTCTCTTTCTGATAAATTAGTAATGTCGGTGCCATCGAAGAGTACGTTCCCCTCGGTTGGTTCGTATAACCTAATGAGCGACCTTCCCATCGTCGATTTACCGCATCCCGATTCCCCGACAATTCCCAAAGTCTCCCCTTTATTCACATGAAAGCTAATGTCATCGACAGCTTTCACATGTCCTACCGTTCGTTGTAATATACCCGCTTTAACAGGAAAGTACTTTTTTAAATTCCGAACTTGCAAAAGTGTTTCTTGAGTTGTTAGTTGTTTTGTTTTTCCAAGCTCTAATCGTTCCGTTGGTTCTAGTAAATCGGTTGATTCCATTATTCTGCCTCCTCATCGTCATATAAAAAACAACGCACAGACCTTGACTCATCCATTTTTCTTAGAGTAGGCATTTCTTTCCTACAACGATCAAATACTTTGCTGCATCTCGCGGCAAATTTACAACCTTGAATAACTTCTCCTGGTGCGGGGACATTCCCCGGAATTGAATAGAGTCTTTCTATTTCCCCCTCTATCTTGGGAACCGATTCGATTAGTCCAACCGTATATGGATGGAAAGGACTTTTAAATAAATCATCAATATCTGCTATTTCAACAATTTGTCCCGCATACATGACAATCACTCTCTCGGCGAGTTCAGAAACAACTCCAAGATCGTGAGTTATCAAAAGAATCGATGTAGAGAATTCCTTACTTATTTTTTTCATCAACTCAAGTACTTGCGCTTGAATCGTTACATCTAATGCGGTTGTAGGTTCGTCCGCTATGAGCAGCTTAGGATTACAAGACATTGCCATCGCAATCATTACCCTTTGCCTCATCCCACCCGATAATCGATGCGGATAATCCTTCAACAGTTTTCTTGAATCAGAAAAACCTACTAGATCTAGCATTTCGACAGCCCTGTTTTCAGCCTCTTTCTTTCCCACTTTTAAATGGTGAATGATGACGCTTGTCAATTGGTCTCCGATTGTAAGCACCGGGTTTAGGGATGTCATCGGTTCTTGGAAAATCATCGCAATTTCTTTTCCCCGAATTCCATACATCCTTTTTTCGGGCAATCCTACCAAATCGACACCTTCCAAAAGAATTTCTCCGTCTACAATCCTGCCTTCTGGGGCTGGAACTAAACCCATGATAGATAATGAAGTCATGCTTTTACCGCACCCCGACTCACCGACTAGTGCGACAGTCTCACCTTTCTTTATCTTAAAATCAATTCCATCAATCGCTTTAACTACACGTCTTTTATTTCCAAAATGTGTTTTTAAATTGTTTACCTCTAATAAAGTTGACATCGTAATCCACCTCACAGCCCTTATTAATCACTATTTCGAATTCTTGTTAATCACTAGATTTTCTGCAATTCTATTAGTTAAATGCAAGATTCATGCCAATATGTTAAAAAATAAGGTGAATGGGTTTATTTCGGTTCTACTCTTTATCGATTAGTATTGACCGTAGGGCCGATTACATAACTTTCTCTGCGTAAATAAATTTGTATAGAGAAAATTTAAAAATCAGTTTTTGTGTTACCACTATAAAGATCCCCACACCAAATTAAAGCGCCTACACATTAATTCATCCTAAAGTGTATAATTTATCTATATTCACCTGAGGACTGTAAACTTTTTTATATATTGAACAATTCAAAAGTTACCATTTCTAAATAGAATTCGATTTAGGGATGAATTATGAACGTTGACTTTTTCCTAAAATATAAAAACAGGTTGCCTCACCCCATGACGGGCTACAAGCAACCTGTTTTTCTATTCGATAATGTTCAGACAATCACCAATTCCTTCGTAGAAGGCGATAAAACCTCGCATCCTCCTTCAGTAATTAGCAGCATATCCTCAATTCGAGCGCCACCGATGTCCTGCAAATAAATGCCTGGCTCAATTGTTACGACCATCCTTGGAAGTAAGATTTTTTCGGAATCGACTGAGAAGAGCGGTTTCTCATGCACTTCTAAACCAATCCCATGCCCGGTCCCTGTTCCAGAATATTTTTCATAGCCCGTTTCCCTCAAATGATCTCTCATCAATTTGTCCACTTCTTGATCTGTCAGTCCCGCTTTTATATTATTTATACAGTTGGTAAATGAATGAAGGAGGACTTGTTGAATCTCTTTCATTTTACCGTCAGGCTCACCCAATGCCACTGTCCGAGAAATATCCGACCAATAACCATCGTAATTTGTCCCGAAATCGATTGTAATCATATCACCTTTTTCAATTATTTTATCACTTGCCCTTCCATGAGGTAGAGAAGATCTTTTTCCCGAGGCGACGATTGGGCTGAATGTTGAAGTGATCCCACCATTCTTTTTGATGAAACTCTCCAACTCTTCAGCAACCGCCAATTCTGTCAATCCTGGACGGATGAAATTTAAAATATGTAAGTAAGCATCGTCTGTAATTTTCGATGAGATTCTTATCTTTTCAATTTCTCTTTCTGTTTTCACCATACGCAGGTTTTCGACTAAATCATACGTCGGAATCATTGCTGCATCTATCAAACTCTTTAACTTTGCGCAGTTCCCAACATTCACATGTTGCTGTTCAAATCCTAAGCGCTTGATGCCCATCTTCTTAACTTGCTTGGCGACTTCATCATAGATTTTATGTTTGTGACCTGTATGTTCTGCATGCAGGACAACATCCATATCTGTCTGATTTTTCGCCTGTTCAAAATAGCGGTAATCCGTTATTATTTTGACGTCATTTTCAGTAATGAGAATCACGCCATTACTACCCGTAAAACCTGAAAGATATCTCCGGTTCCAATCGCCAGTAATCATCAGTCCGTCAATAGTCAACTCTGCGAATTGCTTCACAAGCTTTTTGACTTTCTCCATTTAGTCCACTCCTTTCCATTTAAGACATCACATGAGTATGATTGAAAAAATCGTAGATAACGCGATTAAGAATAATCCACTTCCAACAATTTGGGGCGAAATTGCTGCTTTCGTATAGGGTACAGCTGTTTTTTCCGATCCCACTTCTTCATCCGCATACTGATTCAATTTAGAAGAACGTCTAAAAAACCAGCTGAAATGTTTAAAACCAGCTTTAAATACCCCTTTTTCAATCAAAAGCAACAGCCCGCCGACCATAAAACAAGCTAATCCAAACATGAAAATGTTATTCAAGATATGGATTGTCATGCTATGCGTAATTAAGAAATATCCGAAAATGATCAAAACCAGTACATTCAACACAATGAAAAACTTCTTGAATAACATTTCCCATCTACTCCTTTGACCCTACTACAAAATTATGAAGTTACCATCTCTGGCGAACTATTTTTCTTAAACATTTCATATTCCCGTTCTGTACAAGAAACCCAATGCCCTTTTTTCACTTCCCTCAATTCGACAGTGCCATACTCTGCCCCCCAATGAAAATCAGTCTGTAATGCAACATGCTTTTTTTCACTTTTACCGATTTGCGGAATTGAAGATAACAGCCTTCTCGTATAAGGATGCATCGGATTATCATAAAGCTCATCACTTTCTGCAACCTCAACTAATTGTCCTTGATACATGACACCGACGCGATCACTAATATACTTCACCATGGAAAGATCATGCGCAATAAACAAGTACGTTAAATTCTTTTCACGCTGTAATTTTCTCATCAAATTAATGATTTGAGCCTGGATTGACACATCCAATGCAGAAATTGGCTCATCAGCAACGATGAATTCCGGTTCAACCGCAAGAGCCCGAGCAATTCCAATACGTTGACGTTGCCCACCACTAAATTCATGTGGATATCGGTTGGCATGCTCGCCCCTCAAACCGACAACTTCTAACAATTCAAGAACCTTCTTTTGCCGTTCTGCTTTACTTGAATACAACCCATGGATAATCATGCCCTCTGCAATGCTATCCCCAACAGTCCATCTTGGGTTCAGTGATGAATACGGATCCTGAAAAATCATCTGGATTTCCTTGTTCAAATTATTTCCCACATGTTTCTTATTAATATCCACTCCTTTGAACAAAATTTCCCCTTCAGTTGCGCCATGAAGACGCAAGATTGTTTTGCCCGTTGTCGATTTACCACAACCTGATTCACCTACTAAACCGAACGTTTCACCTTTAAAAATATCCAAAGTGAATCCGTCAACCGCTTTTACAACATTGCCGCCTTTACCTTTGAAATATTGCTTTAACCCTTTTATCTCCAAAACCTTTTCACTAGCGACTTCTTTTCTTGTGGTCATGGAGGAGTTAACATCGCTCGTTTGCTTTTCAGCAATTTCTTTTACACGTTTCGCTGCCTTCTCATGCAACATCCATGTTGCGGCTGAATGTGTTGCAGACACTTTAAACATAGGAGGCTCATACAAGAAATCTACTTTTAGCGCATTTTCATTTCTTTCTGCAAAAGCATCACCCACTGGAGGATCCAATAGATTTGGAGGTGCGCCCGGAATTGTTTTCAACGCATCCTGACCTGTATTCAAATTCGGCATCGCTGAAAGTAAACCTTTTGTATAAGGGTGTTGCGGATTAAAAAAGACTTCTTCCATTTTTCCAATTTCAGCAATTCTACCTGCATACATGACAGCCACGCGATCTGCAACGTTGGCAACAACACCCAAGTCATGCGTGATGAAAATGATGGACGTTCCTAACTTCTTTTGGATATCTTTTAGAAGTTCCAACACTTGGGCTTGAACAGTCACATCTAGTGCGGTCGTAGGTTCATCTGCGATAATGATTCTTGGATTGCAAGCAAGTGCCATCGCTATGACCACTCTTTGTTGCATTCCACCGGAAAATTGATGTGGATAATTATTCAGTTTCTCTTCTGGATTCTTTATACCAACCAACCCCAAAAGCTCCACTGTTTTTTTCTCCGCTTCTTTACGGGAGATTTTTTGATGCTTGATAATACCCTCCATGATTTGGTTTTTTATGGTCATTGTAGGATTAAGTGACGTCATAGGGTCTTGAAATATAATTGAGATTTCGGAACCCCTTAAATTCCGCCATTCCTTCTGGCTGTTTTTTAAAATATCTTTTCCTTGATACATAATACATCCGTCAGTAATTTCACCAGGAGGTTGGGGAATTAATCCCATCAGACTTTTCGACATAACAGATTTTCCCGATCCCGATTCGCCAACGATGGCTAAAGTCTCCCCTTCGAAAAGTTCAAAAGAAACGCCCCTAACAGCCTGTACTTCACCCTCGTACGTTCGAAATGATACTCTCAAGTTTTCAACCGTTAAAATCGGTTCCACATTTCCCACCTCTATCTCCTCATTTTAGGGTCAAATGAATCTCGTAATCCATCACCTAGTAAGTTAAAGCTAATCATCGTTACACTAATAATAACGGATGAAAATAGCAGCATATGCGGGTAGATTTTCAACATTTTGAATCCATCGTTTACAATCGTCCCAAGCGATGCAATAGGTGGTTGAAGTCCTAATCCGATAAAGCTTAAAAATGCTTCTGTGAAAATAGCGGTCGGAATTGTAAACATTGTCGTAATGATAATCGGGCCAAGTGAGTTCGGTATGAGGTGACCTAATAATAATCTTCGATCGTTTGCACCTAATGTTCTCGATGCTAAAACAAATTCCTGATCTTTTAACTTCAATATTTGTCCCCTAATAATCCGCGCCATGCTTACCCAGCCCGTAATAACCATCGCTAACGTGATTGTTAAAATTCCCGGTTGCAATACCAAAATCAATAAAATGACAATGATTATATTTGGAACACCCATTAAAATTTCAATAATTCTCTGCATCACGTTGTCTATTCTACCGCCATAATAAGCAGAGATACTTCCATAGGCAACACCAATGAGCAAATCAAGGGTGGCTGCTAAAAAAGCAATGTATAAAGAAATCCTTGTTCCTTGCCAAATGCGGGTCCAAAGATCTCTTCCAAGGTCGTCTGTACCGAACCAATAATAGTTGGTGACTCCTTTAGCTGCATACTGATCTACTCCACGAATATCTACGCCATCAAATCCTAAAAATGAAATACCTTCTAACATCGCTACTTTAGGGGGGAGGTTCGTTCTAGTCAAATCTTGATCATCAAAACCATATGAATTCATGTACGGTCCAGCAATCGCAAAAAAAAGAATGCCCATAATCATGATCAAACCGAATAATGCCCCTTTACTTCTTCGCAAACGTAACCAGGAATCTTTCCAAAAACTATTGGAAGCACCACTTATTCTTACCGCATCAACCTGTTGCTCATGCGCAATTTCAAATAACTCATCTTCTAATTCATAGTCATGGTCATGTATTTTTATGATGTCCACCCCCAGAAAGCCTAATGCGTGGATCGACAACCCCATATAGAAGATCGACAATAAACACGACTACAATGAACAGGAAACTGTAAAATAATGTGACACCCATAATCACAGGGTAATCATTCGTCATAATCGACTTGATAAATTGTTCACCTAAACCGGGTATGCTAAATATCTTTTCAATGACTAATGTTCCAGTCATTAAATTGACTGTAAGTGGTCCCAAAATCGTCAAAATCGGAATCATCGCATTCCGCATGCCATGCTTTACAATTACAACGAAGTCATTTAATCCTTTCGCCCTTGCCGTTGTTATATATTCATTACCCAACACTTCGAGCATTTCTGTACGCATAAACCGAGCAATCGTTGCGACTACAAATGCAGACAAAGCAATTGTCGGTAAAATGGAGTATTCAAATCCCTCCCAAAAAGCGACCGGCAACCATTGAAGTCGAACTCCCACCCAGTATTGAAGTAGCCCCGCAAAAACAAAGTTCGGTACGGATAACCCAAAAACAGCGATAATCATGGCCCCATAATCGATAATGGTATTATGCCTGAAAGCAGCGATTATCCCTAAAAAGAGACCCAGTATCGTTCCTACAATGAGCGATTGTGCACCCAATATGGCCGAGACCCCTATCCTTTCCCCAATAATCTTAGTTACAGGCCTACCATCAAACTGATAGGATACCCCCAAATCACCCTTCGTTATGTTGACTAAGTATTGAAAGTACTGAATAGCTACCGGTTTATCCAATCCATATCTTTCATATAATGCTTCTTTTTGAGCCGGAGAGAGTCGTTCATCATTAAAAGGAGATCCCGGCAATGTTTGCATTAAGAAAAAAGTGAATGTCGCGATTAACAGAAAGGTGAAAAACATATATCCAATCCTGCTAAATATATATTTTCTCATAAAGTGGACCACCTCAATTCATTTACATTACTTTTTTAAATTGGAACTCCTATACGTCTTTTTACAAAAAAGACGTATAGGAGCTTCTTTTGTCATGGAATTACGTTCTGCTTTAGTCGATTGTCACCCATTTATATGTTGACGTTGAGTTCGAGTGAGCAGCTAGCCCTTTAACATGTGGTTTCACTAACTTTGCAGTACCTGATTGATGAAGTGGCGAAATAGCAGCCTCATCTCCTATTAAGATTTTTTCAGCATCTTGTAAATCAACATATCGTTGGTTCGTATCTGAAAAATCCGTCATTGCTTTGTTAACTAGCTCATCATACTTTTCATTCTTAAAGTCCTGCCAGTTGTACGGTCCGTCCGAAAGGAATATTGAAAGGAATTCCACTGGATCGGAAACGTCATTTCTCCAACCTGAATAGGAAATATCGTATTCTTGCTTGTCTTCTATTGCTATTTTCTGTTTGTTTGGTTGTTGATTAATACCAATTTCCAAACCAGGTAGATTTTTTTCGAGTTGGTTTTTAATGTATTCCGCAACTGATTTTCTTTGGCCATCGTCATAGCTCAGCAATTCGAATTTAATAGAATCTTTTCCGAGTTCCGCAAGACCTTTTTTCCAATACTCTTGCGCTTTTTCAATACCTTCATTATTGAAATCTCCGAAACGATCACGGAAATCTGATTTGTCTTCCAAGGTAACAAAGTTATCGTAAATAAGGAAGTACGCGGGAATTGAACCGTTTTTCAAAATAGAATCTGTTGCTGCTTCCTTATCCCATCCCATATCTAACGCTTTTCTAATATTGACATTTTTCAAATCATCGTTCCGCTGATTAAAACGAAGGAAATAGATTTCCGAGTTCATCGATGTAACATATTCAGCGTCACCGCTGTATACATCTACGAATTCAGACGATAGACTCGCAACATCAATCGTATCCGTCTCATACAGATTCACTACTGTGGCCGTATCTTTCGCCACTTTAAAATCGATTTCTTCAACTTTTACATTTGCAGCATCCCAGTAACTTTCATTTTTCTTCAATAACCATTTTTGGTCATGCTGCCAGGAATCCAGTACAAATGGACCGTTAAAAATTAGATTTTCAGGTTCAAGCGCATATTCTTCTTTTTGTGATTCGACATATTTTTCATTTTGTGGATAAAAGACCGGATTTGTTAATAATTCGATGAAGTAAGGGACGCTATTATCCAATTCAACCTCTAATGTGTAATCATCCGTTGCTTTTATTCCTAATTCATCCACTTTACCGTAAAGTGCATCTTCAGCGTTTTGTATATTTGAAGCATTTTTAACCGAATCCATTAAATACGCATGTGGTGAAATCGTATCCGGATGAAGCGCTTTCTTCCATGCATAAACGAAATCATGAGCTGTAGTTGGTTCTCCATTAGACCATTTCGCATTTTGCCTTAATTTAAATACGTACTTCTTGCCATCCTCGCTTACATCAGATGTCTCAACGAGCCCTTCGATCGGTTTGTCGTCCTGGCCCAGTCTGTAAAGACCCTCAAACACGTTTTGGATTATCGTTTGTGATAAGCCATCCATGCTGCCGGTTGTTTTCATAGTCGGGATTTCCCCACCAACTGCTAGGTGAAGGACTTTCGGTGTCGCTGCTTCTTCCTTCTTTTCTCCCGATTCTCCTGGCTTTTCAGTCTCTCCCACTTTTTCAGGTTTTTCCTCCCCACCGTAACATCCCGCTACTAGTAACAGAGATGAAAAAATTAATGTAAAGAGCCATATTTTCCTTAGATTCATTGGTCATTTCCTCCTTATATTCTCATCTATTGTTGAAACAATGAAAAAAAACGGTCGAAATGTTTCGACAACACTGTACAAAGTTTTTTATACAGTTGTCTAAATACATTTACAACATCATATGAGAATTTCCTTCTGTAGGCTTGGATTAAAAGCCATCTATTGAATGCAGCCAAGCAAATCCTAATTGCACCTCCCAAGACCCTTTATACATTATCGACAACCAAGCCCTTATATCCCAATAACTGTTTCGTTTATGTCCCTCCCTTTTAATTTAAGATTTTCAGTCTTCATATACTTCACGATTCCACGTTTCTTTTCTATAAAGCATAGAAACCAATTAAACTCCCCCTTCATTCTTTAAAGATAGGAAATATTATGCAATATTCGTGCCAAAAAAAATCTGTCTATCCCTCTCGATTTATGCCAACCCTATCAATCTGTATCTTTCCATTTCAAAAAGTTGGCACATTTCTTGCATTGTCACTTTAGATATTACAATTTTAGGAGGCTTTATTTTTGGGAAAAATTTATGAAAATAGGCGAATTCTTTTAAAAACATATCTCACCGAGAATACTTTCGATGCCGTGATGATTACCAATCCAGCCAATGTGTTTTACTATACTGGTTTCAATTCAGACCCTCACGAAAGATTCATGGCCCTAGTCATTGACGTAGTTGGCGATAAGACATACCTCTTCGTCCCCGCATTGGATAAGGAGGCCGCAACACTAGTATCCGACGTAACGAATATCATTCCTATTTCAGATGAACAGGACCCTTTCCAAGTTGTTCACGAATCAATTGGTGTCAAATTAAAAACAATTGGTGTTGAGGCAAAGGCCTTAAGTTTCTATCGTTATAATAATTTGATGGACCTCTTCCCACAATTACATGTAGCGGACGTGCAACCATTCGTGAATGCCCAAAGGAAGAAGAAATCGAAAAAAGAAATTGAGTACTTGATGAAGGCGATTGATATCATTGAAAAGGTCATGGCTGAAGGTATCCGAAAGGTGAAAATCGGGATGACTGAATCAGAATTGACTGCCGAACTCGAATATCTAATGAGAAAATTTGGTGCGGATGGCCCTTCTTTTTCAACAATTGTTTTGTCAGGGGAAAAAGCTGCGTTACCACATGGTTCTCCAGGAGAGCGTGTATTTAGAAAAGGGGATTATTTATTAATTGATATGGGTGTTGTGAAGGATGGATACTGTTCCGATATTACCCGTACTTTCATCATTGGTGAAGCCACAGAAAACCAAAAAAAGATTTATGATATTGTTCTTCAATCCAATCAGGCAGGAATAAATGCCGTCTGTTCCGGTGTGCCTTTAAAAACATTCGATTTTGCAGCAAGAAATGTGATTATCGATAGCGGTTATGGTGATTACTTCAACAACCGTGTTGGCCATGGTTTAGGTATTGATGTCCACGAAGAGCCTTCCATCCACCAGAACAATGAAGAGCTCGCTAACGAGGGGCTAGTTTTTACAATTGAGCCCGGAATCTATATTCCTGAACATGGTGGTGTACGTATAGAAGATATCGTTTATATTAACGAAGATGGGAAATCCGAAGTTTTGACTTCATTCCCAAGACAGCTTCAAGTTCTCTAGTTTTATAATCCTATTATGCCCTTGCAGATGGAATGAAAGCAGATCCCGTTATTGGCTACCACTCCGTCTACAATGGCTTTTTCTACCTATTTCTGAAGATTCATATTTTTTATGGATATCTTGTGAAGTTTATACTATAATGAAGGATATATTCTTGAAAGCGCTATCATTATTTTCCAGCTTTCAGAGGAGGAATCCAGATGGAACTTGCACTCCAACAAAGGCAAGAAATTAATCTTTCAATGACCGTTGAGTTGAGGCAAGCAATTGAACTATTACAATACTCTACATATGAACTTGAACAATATATTAGACAACAAGAGTTGGAGAACCCATTAATAGAGTTGAAAGAAAACGAAGAAAGAAACGTATATGAAGAGAGATTGACTCACAGATCTTCATCATTCAGTTACTCTAACTCTTCCGAAATGCCTATCGACATCATCCAAGGCAATGATAACAATATGAGAGATCAGTTATTCGAACAGGTCAAGTTTATATTCCCGGATATGGAAGATCAAAAACTACTGAAATATCTCATTTTCAATCTTGATGATAATGGTTATTTTACATTTGACGGTATAGATTCAGATTTCCATTTAAAATTTAATGAGTGTGAAATTGAAAAAGGGATTCACCTTCTACAAGAAATCGGACCTATTGGAATCGGCGCAAGAAACTTAAGAGAATGTCTATTGCTACAAATAAAATATACATATCCAGAAAAACAATTGGCAGGAGACTTAATAGAAAATTATTTGAATTTGCTCGCCGATCGAAAATGGCAACAAATTTCTACTCGTATGAATATTTCAATGACTGAAGTGAAAGAACTTTATGATTTCATCCAGACTCTAGACCCAAGGCCTTGTTCTCTCATTTCCGATTGTTCTACTGAATATTTGACTCCTGACATTATTGTCGAATTAAAAGATGATGACTTCATCTTCTATTTAAATGACAGTCACCTGCCAAATATTCGGATGAGTAAGGATTATACACCTTACCTCCAATCGAAAGATGATACCTCAAAATACATGAATAATCATCATAAAAACTACCAGTGGCTTCTCAGTAGTATTGAACAACGTCGAAACACGATTATTAAAATCATGAAAGTCCTTCTAGAAAGGCAGCAAAACTTTTTTAAAAATGGATTTCTATCGCTAAAACCACTTACACTTAAAGATGTTGCTGAAGCAATCGAAATGCATGAATCTACTATCAGCCGTGCGACAATGAATAAAGTAATTCAAACGCCTTTTGGTTCGTTCGATCTCCGAATGCTATTCAACTCAAAACTGGAGACAGCGGATGGCAATAGTATCTCTCAAACAAAAGTGAAAGCGTTATTGAGTGCCTTCATTGCACAGGAAAACAAATTTAAGCCCTCTTCCGATCAAAAAATCGCGGATTATTTCAATACCAAAAAAGGGATAACCATCTCAAGAAGAACAGTCAGTAAATACAGGGAGGAGTTAAGAATTCCACCTTCAAGTAAAAGAAAAGAAATTCAGACCTCTGATGAATGATGATATAGGAAGAGGCACTCAACCGGGTTACCGGTCGAGTGCCTCTTTTCTACTTATATTAAGTTGGTCACTGTTTAATATTCACGAATACACTTTTCACTTCTGTGTAGTTTTCCAACCCGTATTCTCCGCCCATTTCACGACCGATTCCAGATTGTTTATAGCCGCCGAACGGCATCGTTTCCCATTCGAGTCCAAAGTCGTTGATCCAAACGGTCCCAGCTTGTAGCTTGCTGGCAATAAAATGACCGGATTTAATATTTTCTGTCCAGATGCTAGCAGCCAAGCCATAATCGCTGTCGTTTGCGCGTTTGATAACTTCTTCTACCGTATCAAAAACAAATACTGACATAACTGGACCGAAAATTTCTTCACGCGCAATGACCATATGGTCTTCGACATCTGCAAAAATGGTTGGTTGTACAAAAAAGCCTTTATCAAGCCCTTTCCCTCCACCTGCGACGAGTCGTGCACCTTCTTTTTTCCCTTGTTCGATATAGCCGAGGACCGTTTGTTGTTGTTTGGCTGAAACAAGTGGACCCATATCTGTTTCTAGATCCATACCTGGGCCTAGTTTCAATGCGTTTACACGCTTGACCAATGATTCTACGACATAATCATAGTGTTTACGGTGAACGAAGACACGTGTACATGCACTACAGTTTTGACCATGGTTATACATCGTGCCGTTAAATGCGCCTTCAATTGCTTCTTCAATGTTGGCATCTTCCAGAATGATGCTTGGTGATTTTCCACCAAGCTCCAGTGTGACACCTTTGATTTGGTCTGCCGCTTTACGCATAACCTCTTTTCCAACAGCTGTTGAACCGGTAAATGCGACTTTATCGACGCCTGTATGCGTGACAATTGCATCTCCCGCAACTCGCCCTGCACCAGGAACAACGTTTACAACGCCGTCTGGGAATCCAGCTTCCTTAAACAGTTTCGCTGCAAATAACAGCGAAAGTGGTGTTTCAGTTGCAGGCTTGATGACGACCGTACAACCGACAGCAAGTGCCGATCCGAGCTTCCAAGCAGCCATCGCAAGTGGAAAGTTCCATGGAATTATTTGTCCGACAACCCCTACCGGTTCATGAACCGTATAGTTCAAATAATCCGGAGAAATCGGCGTCGTTTTACCCAGTAATTTTGTTGCCCAGCCCGAATAGTACCTAAAATGCTGAACCGTTCCATCAACATCATCCGCTAACGCCACTGCGTACGGTTTCCCGTTGTCTAGCGCTTCAAGTTGCGCCAACTCTTCACGGTTCTCTTCCAATAGATTCGCAAATTTATAGATAAGATGTGAACGATCGGCTGCCGGCATCTTTGTCCATTCACCGTCGTCAAATGCCTTTCTCGCTGCTGCAACTGCAATATCGATATCTTCAGCTTGCGCTTCACTCACTTTGGCAATGACTTCTTCAGTGGCGGGATTGATGACGTCAAACATTGTCCCACTACGAGCGGGTACATAGTTTCCGTCAATGTACAATCCCACGTTTTCATCCAAAAACGCTTGCACTTTTGGCTTTAATTTGTAGTCTGTTGCTTTCAACATCTTTAACTCCCCCTTTTAGTTTTTGACTGCTTCCAAGCTTTGAAGCAATACTTTCAACTTTGCATCTTCTTCTTCATTCAATGGCAGTCTCGGTCTACGGCAAGGTCCGCCTGCTAAACCTTGTAAATCCATCGCCCGTTTAACAATTTGAACGTATTTTCCAGATCCTTCAAGAAACTCACAAAGTGGCAAAAGTCTGTCGTAAAGTGCCCATGCCTCATCCATTTCATTGTTTTGAACATGATTGTACATAGCTGTCACTAGACCAGGTGCAATGTTACCTGAGACAGAAATCCATCCGGTTGCCCCAACTAGAAATGATTCAATAGCAAGGTCTTCAGAACCACAGAATACTTTAATGAAACCTGCCCCTTGTCGAGCGATATCGCGTGCCTTGCCGATACCACCGCTTGATTCTTTAATATGTGTAATATTTTCAACGTCACGTCCGACTTTTAGAATCGTTTCCGTGCTGATGTCAACACCAGATGTGAATGGATTGTTGTAAATCATTACCGGGAATTTAACAGACTCTGCAACTGCTTTAAAGTGTTCATAGATTTCGTTCTCTTTCGGATGTGAATAATACGAGTTAATTAACAATGAAGCGTCTGCACCAGTTTGTTCAGCCTGTTGTGTAAACTCAATCGCATCTGCCGTCGTTTCCGCTGCCGTTCCAACAACAAGTGGAATACGTCCATTCACTTGCGCAACCGCAACTTCAACTGCCTTGTAGCGCTCTTCCTTCGTCAAGCTGACAAACTCACCTGTACTTCCATTGATGGCAAGACCTGCTACGCCTTCATTGATGAAGTGTTCGATATTATTTTTGAAACCTTCCCAATCAATTTCCTGTTCGTTGATCATTGGTGTAATTAGTACAGGGAATACCCCTTCAAGTTTTACCATTATAAATTCCTCCTAAGTTTTGTTTAAAATTATTTTAATTAGCTTATTCAATTTCCTGTTTTATTAGGCCAATAAAAAACCATTCCTTAACGGATCCTCATGATCGAGAATAAATTGATGCATTCCTGTAACAAACGCCTCTGTTTCGACAGAAAATCGATACGCATCACCCGAAAGTAGATTCGCTGTTAACACGCTTTCAAAAACACTTATATTTTCCACTTCGCTATAGTCATTTGAAACGCTCAACAACGCTGTTAAAATTGCGAACGTGCTATCAATTCCTGGGGATCGTAAAATATAGCCATCTTTTTCAAACGTCATCGATCTAACCTTATTTGGAGTTGAAGGTGATGATTCAATAAGTACAATTCCATCAAAATAGATGTTTTCATTCGACAATTTCTCAACTTTTTCACTGCCCCAACTAGTTAGTGCCGCTAAGTATTCCAACTGAATACCCGGTACGGAACTAGGCAAATTGAACAGTAAATACTTCCGATCATCGTCTACAGTGACAGACACAAACTCCGGATTTAAACTATCAATGGAACAAACGCCACTTTCAATAGAGACAGAAGTTACTTCCTGATTTTCAACAAGCACCTTCACCTCGAAGATGCCATTCACCGTCTCTACCTTATAAACGTCATTTGCCGTCCTTTTAATATTCCCTGTCTCAATTAATGCGGTTACAGTTGTCAATAATCCTTCATATTTGAAGTTATTCACATTGTTATGATTGAAGAATAACAGTCGAAAGTTCGCTACGTTTGAAGAAGTGACCAAGCACCCATGCATGCCGCGATGGCCCCTTGGTTCATTCAATAACAGGTTCTTTTCATCTTCAAAGTTGTACCGCAACTCGTCATGATTCGACTGAACATCCCCACTTTGCAGCACGATGGAAGATTGGATAACCACCCTGAACGCTTCACCGGCTACATGTGTATCAATTGTGCTAAACATTTTTTCGAAGTTCATATTACACTCCCTCCTTCACTGTTTCGTGTTCCATTGGAGGTATTAGTAAAAATCCTTCCCGAAGGGGGTCTCTTTCATTGTAGAAGAACCGATGCATACCCATAATCCAAGCGGAACCCGTCACTTCGGTAATAAACGCATCCAGCTCTTTCACTTTTATTTCTTCGAGTACTTTGGCTTTAAATAATGTACCCACAATGCTTTCATGGACGAAAAGTTCATCAATACCAATCTCTTTTCTCTTGCACATCGTTGCAAGTTTCGCAGAAGTTCCTGTTCCGCATGGGGAACGGTCGATTCCTCCCGGAGGTACAATGACTGTATTTTTCACATCTGCTTGCGGATGTACCGGATCAGTAAAAAATTCAATATGCGTCAGTCCGCTAATGAATGGAAACTCCGGATGAACAATTTCTTCAGTTTCGTTAATTGCGTTTCGAATATCGATGGCTATATTAATAATTGTCGTCGCGTTATTTTCATCCAACGACAAACCAAGTTTTCGCGCATCGATGATTCCGTAAAAATTTCCGCCATATGCAATATCACATTCTATATTTCCGATGCCTTCCACATCAATTTCAATGGATTTCAACAAAAATGCAGGTACGTTCGCAAACGTTACTTCTTCCGCTTTACCGTTAACGACCTTTATCTTCACATCGATGAGACCGGCTGGTGTATCCACTTTGATGTCCGTGAACGGCTCTTTCACCTCAATTAATCCTGCTTCTACGAGCGCTGTGCAGAAACCAATTGTATCGTGCCCACACATCGGCAAATAACCGCCCGTCTCAATATAAATAACACCGACATCGGCATCCGGGTGACAGGGATCTGTCATTAACGCACCAGACATTACGCCGTGTCCTCTAGGTTCATTCATTAAAAAGTTTCGAATCCAATCGAAGTGTTCTTCCATATACAACATCTTTTCAGACATCGTAGATCCCTTTAATGGAGGAAGACCACTTATAAGTGTTCGTGTAGGATTTCCTCCTGTATGTGTATCGATTGTAGTAAATAAACGTTGAAAATTCATCAGCCCATCACCCTCTCTTTAAATCGGCTAAACCGTAATGGACTTATTGGAATTGATGGTTCTTTTTCACTAATCATTTCTTCAATCAATTTCCCTGTTACTGCCGCTAAACTAATGCCGTCACCTTCGTGTCCAGCTGCTATATAAAAACCAGGAATTTGGTCAACTTGCGAAATAATTGGTAAATGATCTTCCGTCCACGGTCTTAGTCCTGCATATGTTCGAATAACAGTCATATCTGCTATTTTTGGATAAAAACGTACTGCACGTTTCGCAATGTATTTTGTGACTTCGTGATCGACTCTTGTATCAAAGCCCGTGAACTGTCTACTACTTCCGATTAGAAAGTTTTGGCTCTCCGTCGGTTCAAATACGAGGGCAACCCCGTACTTCTCTGTCAGAGGGTCTACTTTCCTCTCCCCACCAAACTTGGATATTAGATAGCCAAACTCCATCACCTTACGAAGCCCGACAGGTTGTTGTCGAGATGCAACGATAAGCTGACCCTTCCTCGGAATAATCGGAATATCTAAACCTAACATCTCGCCAATCATGGGAGCCCATACACCACATGCATTAACAACTTTATTGGCCGTGAATACGCCATTATTCGTTTCGATTATAAACTGACCAGCGTCATTTCGAGTGATATTCTTCACTTCAGTATTCGTATGTATTTTCGCACCTTGTTTTTCTGCACTGTAAAACATCGAATACGTCAGCATATAAGGATTGACTGTTGAGTCTGTTTTACATTCTAACCCTCCATATAAATCGTCTGCGAAATACTTAGATTCATTTCGCAAATCGTCACGGTCCAACATCCGAAAATCCAATCCTGCATCCTGCTGCCTTTTAACCCACGTATTCGCAGCTTCCATTTCGTTATCATTTTCACATACTAAAATGCTGCCTGGATTACGATATTCAAACGATATTTCTAGTTCTTTATTTAACTCATGAACAAGTTGTTGGCTTTTCAATGACATTTGACTATCAAAGCCCGGATCCTTATCAATCGCAAGGATATTTCCGTCACATCTTGAGGAAGTGCCACTCGCCAATTCTTTTTTTTCAAGAACTGTAATATTTAAACCAGCTTTCGAGCCATAATAAGCAATTGCCGCACCCATAATGCCTCCACCAATAACAACAACATCTCGATGTTGAGTGCTCATCACAAGAATCCTCCTCTCATTTAGTGTTCCATATCTACATATGCAAGTTTCATGCCAAGAATTAAAAGACAAGAAAGCTTGATTCTCTATTGAATTTTCAATCTATTTATGTAAAGATAGTTATACACTTCAAATATTATTGACAGTAAAGGTGGATAACAAATTGACTTCTACACTCCATTTACTCGAAAAACTGATACGCACAGATTTCATTATCCTAAGTGATGAAAAAGATGAAAAGAATTTAGCTACTTTGATAGAAAAAGACTCTTCAAAAACGGTATTCATCAAAAAGATGTCTGAGCTGTACCATGTCGAAATCTCACATCAAGGAGAAGAGGGTATTTATAGATTATGCAAAACGATTCCGTTAAGTAGCACTTGTAAACAAGTATATGAATCGTTGGACGAGAGCACAACCGTAATTGTAAAAAATCCAGATGGGGAATACATCGGCTATATTACTCCTTCTTCATTTTCCGAAGACTTACTGAATGAGTACGAACGCATGCAAGCGTATTTACACACGATTTTAAATACAATCGATGAATCCTGTACTGTAATTGACAGCGATACAAACATCCTCTATTGGACAAAAGGTGCTGAAAAAATTTTTTCTTTCAAAGAACACGAAGTTATAGGTAAACCAATCACCGACTTCTTCAATCCCGACCGCTTGGAAATATTGAAAGCCCTAAAAGATGGAACCTCTCTATACCATAGCCAGCATCACGCAAGGAGGGACTTGGTTGTTATGATCAATTCAAGTCCCGTTTACTTTAAAGAAGAAATTATCGGTGCAGTGGTGTCCGAAACGGATATTACAAGTCAGATTAGATTGAACAATGAGCTTTACATGACTTCTGAAAAACTATTCAATTTAGAAGAAGAAGTTAGAAAATCTATGCCTTCAGTCAATCCATTTACTTATATAAAAGGGAATAGCCCTGCTCTGAAGAAAACGATAAAAATCACCCAAAAAGCGGCTACTACAAATGCAAGTATTTTAATATACGGGGAGAGTGGAGTCGGTAAGGAACTTTTCGCAAAAGCGATTCACAATTTACGTGAAGCCGAAAAAGCCCCATTTGTAGCTATTAACTGTGGGGCCATTCCGAGTGGCTTATTTGAAAGTGAAATATTTGGGTACGAAAAAGGGGCATTTTCTGGAGCAGATAAGAAAGGGAAAAAGGGAAAAGTTGAACTTGCAAGAGGGGGTACTTTATTTTTAGATGAAATCGGGGAAATGCCGTTAGAAATGCAAGTGAAAATTCTACGCCTTCTCCAAGAGAAGAAATTTTATCCTGTAGGCGGTACAGAAGAAGTAGAGGTAGATTTTAGGGTTATTGCCGCAACCAACCGTGATTTAAAAGAACTTGTAGCGGAAGGAAAGTTCCGAGAAGACCTTTATTACCGATTAAATGTTGTCAACTTCAAAGTTCCTCCTTTACGCGATCGCCCAGAGGACATCATTGAACTGACCCACTATTTCCTATATGAGATTTCTATCAAGTACCATCGGCCCATCCATGGAATTTCTCAAGCTGTCATGCAGTCTTTGCTACAGCATACATGGCCAGGGAATATCCGGGAATTAAAAAATATCGTTGAACGTTTAGTCGTATTTTCGGAAAATGGGGAAATTAAAATCGATGATTTACCTATTGATATGGATAGAATTACTCAATCTACAGATCTGAACACCGATACACATCCATTCCAATCCTCCATTGATGGGAACTTGTCTTTGAATGAACGATTACAAGAATATGAACGGGATATTATTCTTAGAGAACTAAATAAGTCAGACGGAAACAAACAACTTTGCGCTAAAAGTCTGGATGTTACAAGAGCCACCCTTTATAATCGTATGAATAAATTAGGCATAAAACTTTAACATCATTCAGCAGAAGCGTCCCATTTCTATAAGTGGTGAGATGAATGCAAAGTGTGTAGATAATTCAGTAGGGGTTCAAATCCCTGCTGAAATGGAAGAACTCTGGCTAAGATTGCCGCGTCCGGCGACAACACCTGAGTAACCAACAAGGAAGGATGTAGTACAATCCTTCCCCCCTGTCGGCCCAAAGCCTCCGGCGGATGCCATAGATTTTGAAAGGAGTCAATTGAGCAAGGTCGGGCCTGCGTGATGCAGGTCAGTTAGCGGGGAGGAATTGAATTTCATTCCTCCTTATTGTCGCAAGGATGCGACAAAGGTTAACTTCCTTACTTGATCTAGGCGCAAATCCACCGAGGCGTATTTGATAGGGAAAACTTTGGCATCATTCTTGCATATAGTATCAGATGGTGTGTTTTTTAAAGTTCAAGGTAGAGGTGAGAATATTGTTGGAGAATGAAATGATTATATGTAGATGTGAAGAAGTAACTTACAAACAATTAACAGAAACAGCGGAAAAGTATAAATGTGCGTCAAGAGAATTAAAGCTACGGACACGTGCTGGCATGGGCTATTGTGGTGGGAGAACATGCCGCACTATGGTAGACAACATTGCCCATTCCTTCAATGGAAATGAAAGAGATTGTGCACAACTCACTTTGAAATACCAACCACCTATCAGGCCGATAAGTTTCGGTGACTTAGGGGATGTTAAAAAATGACAAAAAGAATTATTGACCACCCAATACTTGGCAAACTAGACGACACTGACATTATTTCCTTCACCTTTAACAATAAAGAGTATCGGGGATTGAAAAATGAATCATTAGCCGCTGCACTTCTAGCAAACGGAGTTCGTACGCTGCGCAGCCACGAAGAAAGCGGGGCACCCCGAGGAATTTATTGTAACATCGGCCATTGCTTTGAATGCCGTGTAACGGTTGATGGGCAACAAGGTGTAAGGGCTTGTCTAACACCTATTAAAGAAAATATGGTCGTCACAAGCAATGAAAAACTTTTGACAACTGTAAGAGATTGGAGGCCTGAAAATGAGTAAAGTCATTATTATCGGCGCAGGGCCTGCCGGCTTATCTGCCGCAATCACAATCGCCGAAAACGGACTAGAGGTCCTCGTTCTCGACGAATACATGATTGCTGGTGGAAGACTATTAGGCCAACTTTACGAAGAGCCTAATGGAAACTGGTGGAACGGCATCAAAGAATCCAAACAATTATATGAAAAAGCATTGGACCTCGGCGTAAAAATTCAGCTCCACACAGCCGTGTCCAATCTCGAGAAAATTGATAGTTCATGGGTCATCTATACAGCCACAGAAACGTACTACACATCCCATTTACTACTCGCAACCGGAGCAACAGAAGCACCTTTGCCAATTCCCGGTTGGACACTACCAGGCGTTATGTCTGTCGGCGCTGCCCAAGTAATGACCAACGTACATAGAGTCAAACCCGGTAACCGCGGCGTAATTATCGGCGTAAACGTCCTTTCATCCGCAATCGCGATGGAACTGCAACTCGCCGGCGTACAAGTGGCGTGTATCACGCTACCGAAGATGAGCCTAGTGACAAAAGAATCAGGCAACCCGATGAACGTGATGAATTCACTTCTGCACGTGTCCCATATGGCACCTTCCGCATTCGTCAAGTTCGGAAGCAAGCTTATGAAAATTGAATTCATGAAGAAAATGGGCATCACTTTCTTTCCGAAAAACGGTGTGAAAATGTGGGATATCCCAATCATGCTCAGAAAAGCGGTCATCGAGATTTATGGGGACAATGAAGTTGAAGGGGTGACAATGGCGACAATCAGTCCTACGGGTGAAGTCATTCCTGGAACCGAAGAAAAAGTACAGGCCGATTTTGTTTGTATCGCTGGAGGCCTCTATCCATTAGCCGAATTGGCAGCCGTGGCAGGTTGCCCTTTCTACCATATTGAAGAACTAGGCGGCTACGTTCCCCTTCATAACGAACGGATGGAAACTGCATTGGAAGGGCTATACGTTGCCGGCAATATAACAGGTATAGAAGGTGCCAAAGTTGCCGCTAGCCAAGGTGTAGCTGCTGGATTATCAATCGTGCATAACAACGGAACTAGTAATCAAGAACAGAATATCAAAAAAGCTATTCAAGATATTGAACATACAAGAGATAATGCATTCATCCAATTCCACCCCGCGGTAAAAGAAGGAAAACAAAAACTCCAGCACTATTGGGAAGAACATCTGAATACCGTGAAGGATATGGTTGGCAATTAAACACGGGATAAGGGCCGCTCCATAAGTAAATTAGTTACTTATGGAGTGGCCTTTTTTTATTGTCATTAATGAACTCATTGGATAATGTAGGGATTAGTCGCTTCTACATCCGAATTGGTCGCTTGATTCGGGGATTAGTCGCTTCTACATCCGAATTGGTCGCTTGGTTCGGGGATTAGTCGCTTCTACATCCGAATTGGTCGCTTGGTTCGGGGATTAGTCGCTTCTACATCCGAATTGGTCGCTTGATTCGAGGATTAGTCGCTTCTACATCCGAATTGGTCGCTTCTACATCCGAATTGGTCGCTCGGTTCGGGAATTAGTCGCTTCTACATCCGAATTGGTCGCTTGGTTCGGGGATTAGTCGCTTCGACATCCGAATTGGTCGCTTGATTCGAGAATTAGTCGCTTTGACATCGGAATTGGTCGCTTGGTTCGTGAAATGAAAAAGCTATCCTATTTGTCCGATAAAATCGGCTTAAGGGATAGCCTTTCGCTATTAATCTATGCTACTTACAACTCAACCTGAACTCCAGCATTCTTCGCGACTGCCTTATCATACAAATATTTTGCAACAACGATATCCGCAATTGCGAGGCCCACCGATTTGAACACAGTGATTTCCTCATCATTTTCTCTACCCGAACGTTCGCCGCTTACCACTTGTCCAAGTTCCGCATGAATTCCCGATTCGGAGAACACTCCTTCTTGAATTGGCACTTGTAAATCGCCTGTCTCTTCAAGGGCAGCGTCCTTTGCCTCGACAACAACTTTACTTGCCGAGCTGATTACATGTGTAGGTAATTCCTGCATCGTCGGTCGAAAAGATCCTACTGCATTCACATGCGTACCTGGTTTCAAAGCTTCAGTAAAGACCGGTGTTGCGGAACTCGTAGCAGTAACTAAAATATCTGCATTGCGGACGACATCATTCGGATTGTTACAAATAACTACTTTAAAATTAAACTTGTCCTCAATAAATTCCGCAAACTCCTTTGATTTGTTTTCGCTTCGGTTAAAAATATGGATTTCTTCAATATCCCTTGCCGCGGCAACTGCTTCACAAAGACCTCTCGCCTGCTCACCAGTGCCAATAATCCCTAAAATTTTCGCGTCTTGACGGGCAAAGTATTTGGTTGCGACACCGGATAATGCTCCCGTTCGGATAAGTGTCAAATAGGAACCTTCAAGTAAAGCAAGTGGCTCCCCTGTTTCAATATCGGAGAGCAGGACAACACCTTGAATCGTTTTCTTTCCATTTTCTTTATTATTTGGCACAACCGTTACATATTTAAGCCCCATTGTTTTTAACCCATCAGCGACAGAGGGCATGACCAACCCTGTGTTTTCTTTTCCAAAAGGAAGAGCCAATCGTATCGGTGTTTCAGTTCTTGAGGCGGAGAATTCTTGCAATGCAACCGCAACACAATCCATAACCTCATTGATATCCGCTAATTTTCTTTGTTCACTTGCACTTAAAATCATCATGTCTTTTTCCTCCAGTATCACGAACCATTATGCTGATATCTCAGTCTATCTTCAAACTTCCTCCAACAAAAACCCCCTTGGCAACGTGTCGCGTGGATCCACCAAAAATTGGTGGATACCTGTCAGAAACGCTTGTCCAGTCACTTTTGGAATAACTGCATTTAGTTCATTCACTTTTGAAACAGCTAAGATCTCACCGGTAAATTGTCCATCCGTAATACTTTCATGCACAAATTTACCATTTTCCCCTAATACTCCATTTTCGTAAAGTGTTGCAAGTCTTGCGCAAGTACCTGTTCCACATGGTGAACGATCCACTTGTTCATCCGCAAAAATAGTGACATTACGCAAATCTGCATTTGCATCAACCGGCTCATCTGAAAAAATGACTCCATAAATTCCATGTAGTCCACTTTCAAGTGGATGCGTTACATCGATTCTTTCTTCAATAAAATGCTTAATTTTTGTTCCCCATTTTTGGATCGCCGGTAAATCTTTTCTATTCACTCTCAAACCAATATCCTTACTTTGTGCCACTGCATAGAAAGCGCCTCCGAAGGCAATATCAACCTTAAATTCGAAATCGTCAATGCTGATAGGTACATCCTTTTTCAATACAAAAGACGGTACATTTTCAAACGATACCGATTCAACAATTGAACCGGTACATTTTGCATAAGCAATTACTTCCCCAGCCGGACTATCAATGATGAATTTCTGATTCTCACCCTTCACTTTAAATCTTCCAGTTTCGATTCCCATCGTGATAACACCGACAATTCCATGTCCACACATCGTACTCCAACCTTCGTTGTGCATAAAGAGAACGCCAAAATCGGCATGTGAGCTTGCCGGCGGCGTAATAATACACCCGTACATCCCGTGATGCCCTCTCGGTTCAAGCATGAGCACTTCTCTGATATAATCTAAATGCTCCATACAATACGCGCGTCTTTCCAACTGTGTATTGCCTTTAATTTCTGGTAATCCGTCCGTGATAATTCTCAACGGTTCTCCTGCAACGTGGACATCGACTGTTGAATATACATTATTAATCATCATTACATATCTCTCCATTCAAGTTTTTATAATTATTTATTATTGAAGCCGAGCAATAATAAAATTGAAGCAACACTTAACTTATATTGTGATTCATGATAAACTAATACTAATTTTCTGTCAACTGAATATGTGAATTTGACAGAGTAAAATTTCTTCAATTCGATTATATACAATGAAACGGGGTGAAACGATGGATAAAACAATTGGACAAAAGATAAAACTATTACGAAAAAAAAGAAAGCTGACATTGAAAGCTATTGCTGAGGAAACAAACCTTTCAATCAGCTTCCTGTCACAAGTGGAACGGATGAAATCATCGTTGACACTTGAATCACTTAAAAAGATCTCCGAAGCTTTACAAGTAAATCCAAGCTACTTTTTTTCAAGCGGCAACGAGCAATCGCAACTGTCTGTCATCCGTGCAATAGACAATGACGAAGATTTTACGCTCAATCAATTCATCTATAAGGATCTATCCAGTAACAAATTGAACCTGGGCTTCAACCCAATTCTTGTAATTCTAAACTCCGGTGAAAATAAAGGAAATCCATTTACGCACCACGGATCGGAGTTTCTATACGTCTTGGAAGGCGTACTAACCGTTCAAATCAATAACGAGGAATACCAATTAAAACCCCATGATTCCATCATCATCGATTCAAGCAACCCTCACTATTGGTCAAACTATACAAATACAGCCGTGAAATTTCTATGTGTTTCATCTGATTGATTTCAATGTCAATCAAATAAAAAAGCAACTTCACACTCAGCGTTTCTAGTGTGAAGCTACTTTTTTAATTCGACTGATAATTTGCAAGTGTTATTGCGATATTGTCTAACACTTCGGTCGTTCTATCATTCAAATAGTTGTTGACCATGATGGAAAAAATAAGTGTTTCGCCATCTTTTGTTTTGACGTAGCCGGACAACGCAGTGACGCCGTTCAGTGCACCTGTCTTCGCTTGGACATTGCCCATCGCCGCGGTTCCCTTCATCCTATTTCTTAATGTACCGCCGACAAGCCGTTCATTGTCCCCGGCTACTGGAAGTGAGTTCAGGAATGTCGGATACCACGGTTTCGATTGGACTGTGTAGAGCAACTTCGACACTTCATTAGCCGTAACGAGGTTTTTATGGGACATGCCCGACCCATCACGAAGCAGTATCCTTTCCGTGTCAATCCCCATATCGGCAAGCGTGTTCTCCATGACAGCGAGCCCTTTATCCCAACTGCCTTCGCCGCCTACCACCCGGCCCATCTCTTTGACAAGCACTTCTGCATGTCCATTATTACTGAATTTCATGAAGGGGACGAACAACTCTTTTAGCGGCATCGATTGTTTCATTGTCAGACGGGTCGCTCCTTTAGGAATCATTCCACGTTCGACTTTGGGAGTTGCAAAAAACTTAATGCCTTGTTCGTCGATTGCTTTTTTGAATAGATGGACGGTGTAATTCGTCGGTTCCCAGACGGAAGCCCATGAACGTGATGTCGTTGCCATTAATGGAATTGTCCCTGATACGATAAGGGTATTAGAGCCATGTTTCCGTTCGACTTGTATACTTTTCTTACCGTCTTTCGCAACTGTCTTCGTATTGTTCACGATTTTCACATAGCTGTTTGCCGGCTGCATGCCGACAATGCCTTTTTGACCAGACTTTTTGGCAGGGTTCACTTCGACGATGACTGTTCCTGCATCATAGTCGTCATTCGGCGAAAACGTTAGTGCTGATACTTGTGCGCCTGTATAATACGGCTCATCGGACCAGTTCAAGTCTTGGGAAAGCCGAATGCTATCATACCACGTATCATCTCCGTAGATATTTCCATTGACTGTCTGGATACCCTTCGCTTTAAGGGTGGATGCGAATGCATTTAAATCCTTTTTTGTCAGCGTTGGATCCCCTTGCCCCCGTAAGTAGAGATTGCCATGTAGAACACCATTTTTAATCTTCCCATCTATGCACAATTCTGTTTTGAACCTGTAGTCTTGTCCAAGCGTTTCGAGTGCAGCCGCGCCTGACAGCAATTTCATGACGGATGCCGGATGTAATCGAGTATCGCCAAGACGAGCATAGATGATTTCACCGGTCGTTGCTTTCCGGATACTTATGCCCGTCGTTGCACCTTGTAGCCTAGTGTCGTTCAAGATTTCATCGATTCCATCAAATTCAACTGTTTTATTGAGTTCATCTGGTTCATTTATTTTAGTGACCTGTACAGTAGAAACGTTCGATGTGGTCACTGAAACACTGGGTTGCATTTTTCCAATCACCAACACGATAAGCGCCGTAATAAGCGTAAAAACAATCATCAGTTTCCATAATTTAAATTTTTTCAACCCCTTCGCACCTCCGCTATTCATTACTTTTTTTATATTGTACCGGTGAATTGTACTTTCCTTGTTAGATGGTATACGCGGTGGCGGTTACTTTATACGCCAATGTGGACATGTTATGCACGGGGATTAGTGGTTATGCGCTTCGGAAACTCAATTTTGCACGATTGGTTCTCCATTTTACAGAAACCTTCATTTCTCTTTATCATAATCAATATGATAGAGTGATAATTCCGTTTACCTATTGTGCTACAATAAAAAAAGGGTTTTACGTACCAAAGAGGAGGAATTCTATGACTGAGAGGGAACCAAAAAATTTCGTTTTACAGGCTAAAAGCGATCAGTTTTTCTGGGAAGGTACCGGACAACTTTCAATCAAAACTTTCTCACGGGGTTCAGCCCATTACAAAACAAATAAAGGCTTTTTTGCCGTTGAAGAAAATCGATACATCCTCCTAAATGAAGGGGATTATACGATTTCAATTGAAGATACTTGCGAGGTTGAATCATTTTGTCTTTTTTTCAAAAGGGGATTTGCCGAGGAGGTTAGCAGGTGTCTGGAAGAATCCACTGATAATCTTCTTTCCGATCCATACAGACCTCTTCATGCCACGGGATTTTTTGAAAAAACGTATACAAAAAATAAAATACTAGGTTCCCAACTCGATTATTTTAGTACTAATTTTTCTTCTATGAGGGAGGATTCTCTTTGGCAGGAAGAGCAGTTCCACAAGGTCATGAAGACGATTCTATGTACGCAGCGGGAAACGTGGAATGAAGTGGATTCAATGAAATCCATGCGTTCATCCACACGTGAAGAGCTTTATAGACGGGTCAACGTAGCTCATGATTATATCCGGGCTTTCTACAACCATCCGATTGGTCTTCATGAGATTTCGCGAATTGCATGCATGTCTCCCAACCACCTCTTGAAGAACTACTCACAATTATTCGGGAGAACTCCCCATCAGCATATGACTAAGTTGAGAATTTCAAAAGCTAAACAGCTTCTCAATGATACGAACTCCAGTGTAACGGATATCGCATTTGAGATTGGGTTCAACAATTCTTCTTCTTTCAGCAAAATGTTCAAGCAGTTTACTGGCACTTCTCCAATGCAATACCGTAAAAAGTGATTTTGGACAAGCCTTTATCTCGATAGTAAATTACAATAGAGTTCATACGAAAGGAGAGATTTGTCTTGAGCACTATTTCTATTAACAAATTAGGTCAAATTGCGATACCAGCAAAAGATATCAATAGAGCAACTGCATTTTACAAAGACATGCTCAATTTGCCGCTCTTATTTAACACGGATACAATGGCTTTCTTCGACTGCGACGGTGTTCGGCTTTTACTTAGCTTGCCAGAACAGGAGCAATTCGCAACCGCGAGTTCTGTTCTTTATTTCCACGTTGACGATATAACTGGGAGCTATGAAGAGTTGAAGTCCAAAGGGGTTTCATTCACCGATGAGCCACATGTTATTGCGAAAATGGGTTCAACGGAAACGTGGATGGTGTTTTTCAACGATACAGAAGGAAATACACATGCACTAATGAGCGAGGTTGACATTTAATTTTTCATACAACCTTTATCATTCCCTAAATTGGGGATGCTGTTCTCATCAACAATGCAAACGCTATCATTTTTAAATTAAATAATTAGAATACTTTTATTTCTATAATTCCATTGACTTCCTGCTCTTTTCACACTAATGTTAGATTCAATTCTTGCAACAATCGAATAGCAATACATCACTTTCTTATCTAGAGAGATCGAGGGACAGGCCCTATGACATCTCGGCAGCAGGTTCATGACGAATGAACACTGTGCCAACTCCTGCAAATGCTCTGGCATTTGGAAGATGAGAATGAGATGGATTCTTTTATTAGAATCCCTCTTTTTCTTATCTATTTAAGAAAAAGGGGGGTTTTTTCGTTCCCTCAGCTAGCAAGGCGGCTAGACGCTATATCTTATACAGAAAGTTCGATGACTGCTTTTATTGTCTGCATAGAATCCATGACACCCAGAGGAGGTTAACGCATGATTGAATTCAAAAATGTTTCTAAGACGTTCAGTCTTGGAAAGCGGGAGGTGCACGCAGTAAAGGATGTATCCCTATCCGTAGAGAAAGGCGAAATTTTTGGGATCATCGGTTTCAGCGGCGCCGGAAAAAGTACGCTGCTCCGACTGGTTAATATGTTAGAACGGCCTTCTAGCGGTTCTGTATTCATCCAAGACATTGACGTCAATACATTATCTCCAAAAGACTTGCGAACACAACGGCGCAACATCGGCATGATTTTCCAAAACTTCAACTTGCTTAATTCACGTACAGTTGCGGGCAACATTGCCTATCCATTGAAGTTGACAAGTATTTCGAAACAAGAAGTCAATCGCCGCGTCAAGGAGTTATTGGAATTCGTCGGGCTTTCCGATAAAGCAAAAGACTATCCAGACCAACTGTCAGGGGGACAGAAACAACGTGTAGGTATCGCAAGGGCACTCGCTACTTCACCAGATATCCTACTCTGTGATGAAGCCACATCCGCACTCGACCCTGATACAACAGCAGACATCTTAAGGCTATTGAAAAAAGTGAACCGGGATTTTGGGATTACAATTCTGTTAATCACACATGAAATGCATGTCATCCAAACGATTTGCGACAAAGTGGCGGTCATGGAAAATGGTGAAGTGATCGAATCTGGCGATGTCTTTGATACGTTTACGAACCCACAACATTCAGTGACGCAACGGTTCATCCGGTCAGTTCAGCAAGACTTGCCCTCTACACACATTTTAAAAGAGTGGCGTGCTGGTGGTGGCGGAAAACTGTATCGTGTTATTTTCAAAGGTGCGGTGGCAAATGATCCCGTCCTCTCGATGATTACACGGAAACATAATGTCGATTTCAACATCGTCTATGGGTCTGTACGGGAGCTACAAGAAAAACTGTTTGGCAATTTGCTTGTTTCGTTCATCGGGGAACCGATTGCAATTCAAAACGCACTGACTGAACTTGGGACGATTGTTGCTGTAGAGGAGGTTGTTGAAAATGAATGTTGATTGGATCACATTTTGGCCACGGATTGTAGAAGCAACAGGCGAAACGCTTATCATGGTCATCGCTACACTCATTTTTGGTTCTATCATCGGAGTCTCAATTGGTCTCCTACTGTTTGTAACACGAAAAAATAATATTTTAGAGAATAAATTCGTTTTTCGACTCTTAAATATCATCATTAACATCATCAGACCTATCCCTTTCATCATCTTCCTGGTATCCATTTCACAATTGACACGGATTGTTGTCGGAACAACGATTGGGACGGCGGCAGCGATTTTTCCCATGACGATTGTGGCAAGCTTCGTCGTTGCACGTGTTGTTGAAAATAACTTAGTAAGCATTGACCCAGGTGTAATCGAAGCTGCGCAGGCAATGGGGGCGAGCCCACTTCGCATCATTTTCACAGTATTGATTCCCGAAGCGCTCGGGCCTCTCATTTTAGGACTTACATTCGTATCAGTTAGCCTTATCGACTTCTCGGCTGTAGCCGGAACCGTCGGCGGTGGCGGTCTTGGACATGTCGCCATGACCTATGGCTATCAGCGTTTCGATGGTAGCGTCATGCTTGTCACCGTGGTCATCCTGATTATCATGGTGCAACTGGCACAATGGATTGGCAATACACTTTCTCGAAAAATCATGAGACGTTAAAGAAACTCAAACTTAATTTCAATTAAAAAGGAGCCGATTCGAAATGAAAAAACTATGGATTTTATGTTTAACACTTGTAACAGCTATTGTGCTTAGCGCTTGCGGTGACAAAGCTAGTGAAGGCAGCGAGACGGTCAAAGTGAAAATTGGAGTCAATGGGTCGGATGGTGCCCAGTGGCCGCTGTTAAAAGAAAAAGCTGCCAAAGAGGGCATTGAAATTGAACTCGTCGAATTCAGTGACTATACGTTGCCGAATAATGCACTTGCACAAGGAGACATTGATATCAATGCATTTCAACACATCGCTTTTCTTGGACAATATGTAAAAGAAAGTGGAAAAAAATTAGTTCCGATTGGTTCGACAATGTTGGCACCAATGGGAGTTTATTCTGAAAAGATTAAAGACATTTCCGAACTAAAAAAAGGCGACAAAATTGCCATTCCGGATGATCCGTCGAATCAGGCACGAGCACTTCGCCTGCTTGAAAGTACTGGATTAATCACACTTGCAGACGATTTTGGATTGTTCGGCGACCCAACAAAAATCACAAAAAACGATCTGAACCTAGAAATCATCCCGATGTCTGCACAACAGACGCCTCGGGTATTGCCTGACGTTGCCGCCTCCATCATCAATAACGGCGTTGCAGGTCAAGCAGGATTCTCCCCAGGTGAAGATCCGATATTGAAAGAAAAAGACGCGGATGAAAGTATCCATCCTTACATCAACATCATCGCTGCACGTGCTGAAGATAAAGACAATAAAACCTATAAACGCATCGTTGAATTGTACCAAGAAGCAGATATCGAAAAAGTTATCAAAGATGATACAAACGGCGGTTCATACCTTGTGAAATTAACACAAGATCAGCTCGATGCAGCATTCGCAGACTTACAAAAATAAGTTGAGGAGGAATTTGACATGACCATTGTACAAGAGCATAAAGCGACGCTAATCCAATCAATCGATGAAAACCGCGAGCTGTACATCAAAACAAGCCAAGAGATCCACGCAAATCCTGAAATCGGTAACGAGGAGGTGTATGCGAGCAAAAAACATGTAGCACTGCTACGAAATGCGGGGTTTGAAGTAACGACTGCCGTTGCTGGACATGAAACATCCTTTTATGCCGTGAAAGATAGTGGAAAGGAAGGACCGACTGTTGCCTATCTTGCCGAATACGATGCACTTCCCGGAATCGGTCACGCTTGCGGACATAATATCATCGGAACAACAAGTGTCGCTGCTGGTATTGCACTTGCAGAAGCACTTCCTGACACAGGTGGTCACGTCGTCGTACTCGGCACACCTGCAGAAGAGGGCGGAGCGAACGGCAGTGCAAAAGGAAGTTTCGTTAGGCACGGTTATTTGAAAGATGTCGACGTCGCGCTCATGATCCATCCTTCTGGAAAAACGGCATTGACAGGCGAAACACTTGCGGTTGACCCACTTGATTTTCATTTCTATGGAAAGCCAGCGCATGCTTCCGGCTCTCCCGAACAAGGCATTAATGCGCTTGATGCGGTGATTCAGCTATTCAACGGCATTAACGCACTCCGTCAGCAGTTGCCCTCAGACGTCCGCATCCATGGCATCATCACGCATGGCGGCGATGCACCGAACATCATCCCGGAATATGCATCCGCACGCTTCTTCATCCGTGCCGAAACGTGGAATAAAACAATTGAAACCTCCACAAAGGTGCGTGCAATCGCAGAGGGAGCAGCACTTGCGACAGGGGCCACGGTCAAAATCGAACGTTTTCAAAATGAAGTGAAAGATTTCGTACTGAATTCCGTGTTGGATGAAGTGTTACACGTGGAACTGAAAACGCTCGGTGAAGTCGTCCATACGGAAAAACGTAAAGGCAAAGGTTCAACGGATGCGGGAAATATTAGCTATGAAGTCCCGACTGCCCACGGGTATATCAAAATCGGTCCAGATGATCTCATAGCCCATACGGTCGAATTCCGTGAAGCTGCAAAATCGGAGCGCGGCGATGAAGCGCTGATTGTCGGCGCTAAAGCGCTTGCATCAATGGGCTATCGGTTACTGACTGATGCCGTACTGTTGCATCAAGTGAAACAGGAATTTGAAATTGCACTAGCCGCAAAAGAGGGCTAACGCAGGACGATAGTTGATGTGAATTCTGATTCGGTCGGTTATTAGTACTAATAGATTTCACTCATTTAATTTCCCATACCCAAAAAGGGCTATCTCATTAAGTCTTACTACCAGACTTAATGAGATAGCCACTTCTTTATTGTCTAGCTCCAGCGCCTAGTGGCTCGGGACATAAGCCATTCCGGCTGTGCGATAAAGTACGCCGCTTCGCCAGCTTGTCTTATGCCTGTCGCCCCTGGATAGGCGCTTCTGCTTTTCTTTATTCAATCAAACAAGTTGCCCAACAAGTTCCCGCATCGTTCCGTTCTTCGCCAAATTCGTATGCCATGAAAATACTTTTTCTAGCACATGGGGTGTGTGACCGCCCCTTCCCAGCGCTTCATTGTAATACTCCCGCAGTTGGTCACTATACATCGGATGCGCACAACGTTCGATGATTAGCCCGACACGTTCCCTCGGCGCAAGTCCACGCAAGTCTGCATAACCCTGTTCCGTTACGATAACGTCAACATCATGTTCCGTATGATCGACATGTGAAACAAACGGAACAATACTTGAAATGTCGCCGCCTTTTGCAGTCGATTTCGTCACAAAAATGGCAAGGCGTGCATTCCGAGCGAAGTCACCCGATCCACCTATGCCGTTCATCATTTTTGTACCAGATACATGCGTTGAATTGACGTTACCGTAGATATCCAACTCAAGCGCCGTATTAATGGAGATGAGTCCGAGGCGACGAATGATTTCAGGATGATTCGAAATCTCTTGCGGACGCATGATCAACTTCCCCCGGTACTTGTCAAAGTTATTGAACACTTTGTCCATTTTTTCTTCAGATAAAGTAATCGAAGCACAAGAAGCGAAACGGACTTTCCCCGCGTCAATCAAATCAAAGACCGCATCCTGCAACACTTCGGAATATACTTCTAACTCTTCGAATTCTGAGTTGATCATTCCATGAAGAACCGCATTCGCAACAGACCCAATCCCAGATTGCAAAGGCGCAAGACGTTCAGTGAGTCTCCCTGCTTGAACTTCAGTTCGTAGGAATGTCAACAAATGCTGAGCCATTATCTCTGTTTCCTCATCAGGTGCTACAATCGTGGATGGAGAATCCAACTGATTAGTGAAGACAATTCCTTTCACTTTATCCACATCAATCGGAATTCCAGTTGTTCCGATTCTATCATCCACTTTCATTAATGGAATCGGTAATCTTTCACCTTGTTTTTTCGGTGCATATAGGTCGTGCAAACCTTCCAATTGAAGTGGCTGCGCTGTATTAATTTCAATAATAATCGACTTTGCATGTTGCGCGAACGCCATCGAGTTCCCAACTGAGGTTGTGGGAATAATCATGCCATCCTCCGTGATCAAGAGCGCTTCCAAAATCGCAAAATCGATTGGTTCGATTACTTCTGCACGTATAAGTTCGGCGGTATTTGACAAGTGATGATCCACGAAAAGAAGTTCTCCATCATTAATTTTTTTCCTCATCGTCGGGTCCGCTTGGAACGGCAGTCGCTTATTGATGATACCTGCTTCTGCGAACAATCCATCGATATCCGATCCTAAAGAAGCACCAGTAAAGACATTCACTTTAAAGCGATCTTCTTCCGCACGTTTTACCAATGCTAATGGAACCGCTTTCGCATCCCCCGCACGTGTAAATCCACTCAATCCTAATGTCATTCCATCTTCAATCCATGAAGCGGCTTCTTCCGCAGAAACGACCGCATCTCTTAATTGAAGGTTTTTAATTCGATTCATATGACTATTCATCTGACTAAACTCCTTTTCGTAACTTTTAGATAATAATATCTTAAGCGCTTACACGAAAGAGGATTTATGAGTTGGAAAAGGAATAACGGGCTAAAGCAGCGCATATGATGGTTGAGGCAGCATGAATAAAATACGACTTGGCGTATTTGCGGCCAGATTTTGAATTGAGCTTGCTCAATTCACTCCTTTCAAAATCTATGACATCCGCCGGAGGCTTTAACTTTATTCAGCAGAAATCTTCTGCTGAATAAAGTTAAAAGTCTAATAATCTTCTAAAATAACTAGAATACGATTGACTAACTGGAATTCTCACTTCATCATCCATCGCTAATACAAAAGTTGAATGAGTGTCAGGGTAAATTTCACGAATATGATGCACATTCACGATAAAGGACCGATGGCAACGGACAAAGGATTCCCTGGGTAACAAGTACTCGAAATCTTGCAACGAATTTTTATGCGTACCTGAAAAATGATCTGTATAGACAATCGTTTTTCTATCCTTCACTTCAACATACTTCACATCTACAAAAGGAACAGGTTTCCAACCATCTTGCGTTCTCACCGTAACGACCGATTTCCCATCCGTATAAGCGGGATAAATCGTGGTAACACATCCTTCCAACTTTCCATCCTGTTGGAAAGGGACAGCCATCCCATGGTATGGAATTCCGAAAACATCTCGGTTAATGAATTCGGAGACTTTCTGTTTTTGAGACAGGGCCTTGAATGCCATCGTTCCCTCTTTCACTGGATCACCCGGCTTAATTTTCAAGTCGATTCGTTTGCTTGGACGATAGTAGATGTACGTTTCCTTATTCGATACGGCAATCGATATTTCGTCCGAAAATAATTCACCGATAATATCTAATAGCGCGCCAAGACTCAACATTTCCATTACGTTAACTCCTTTTTAATTGCTTCAAAGGTACTGCTCGCTCCAACTGTCATAATTTGTTGTATAATAAATTGTACAACGCTACACATCTCTATTATAATATAGATTATAATAGGCAAAAGATTATGATAACAAAAAACATTTAGGGGGAACAAACATGCATGTAAGAGACTTACTTTTAGAAAGACTAGCAGTTTCTACTGTAAACAGCGACCAAACTGTAATCCAGGTGTTAGATAAAATCAACGAAAGCGGCTACAGATGTATCCCTGTCGTTGACAAAGACGACAATTATAAAGGGATGATTTATAAAGTCCATTTAATTGAATACCTTTATGAGGACAAGGGAGATAAAAACGCCGCCATCGATCATTTATTAAAGCACCAAGATACGTATATTACTGAGCGTTCATCATTTTTGACTTCTCTAATTGAAATTAAGTCCTTGCCTTTTTTAAGTGTCGTCGAAAACGGTAAGCTCATTGGAATTTTAACGCATAACAAAGTTGAAAGTGTATTGGAAGATGCATTCGGACTTAAAACCGGCGGCATCAATCTAACGATATCTTCAACTGAAGCAAAAGGCATGATTGAAAAACTTACTAAAACATTACGTGGCGAAAATATAGAAGGAATGTTCACATTGGATAACGGCTCCGTCCTCGCTAGAAGAGTGGTCATCACCCTTGAAAACGGTAAAACGGACGCAGAAGTAGAGAAATTGAAAGAAAAACTTGAAAAAGGTGGATTTAGGATTTTACAGATTGATAAAATTTAAAGATCGAGTAGGAGGCTAATCATTATTTGATCAGCCGACCTCTCACACCACCGTACGTACCGTTCGGTATACGGCGGTTCAACCTTTTAAGTATCGA
>NZ_JADBEL010000002.1:0-75207 GCF_014873855.1 Sporosarcina limicola
CCGTGGAATGGCTAAGTGAGGTTGTCGATTTCCTATGTCGTTTGAGGGAATTCAGCGAAAGAGGTTTACCTATATTTGGTTAATCAACAGACGTGTAGTGATAATAAAGTTGTTTAATTTCAGAAGGCAAATTGTACATAGCTCCATTTTTTTATCACGTTTCTTTGAAATTAAGTTTGATTAAAAGGTGAAGAGTAGCTCATACTACAACATCAATTTTTTTAATGAAAAATTCATGTTCTTCATCTACACCTATGACCAATTGTTTAGCAAGTGTTATTTTCATTGGGAAAATTTCAGATTTCTTTTCCGAAAATAGCCATCTTCTACCTCTGCTAGTTAAAATAATGAACACGCCATTTTTATTTTCTTGCATGAAATTTAAAGAAGAATCAGTAATTGGATCATTATCACTTTCAATAATATTTATTTCTTTGAATTGCTCGACGACCCTTGGTGCATCTTTTACAATTAAACCAATTTCACTGATATTCAAAATATTATTTACTGAAAATGGCGATTCGCTAGTTGGATTTACATTATATCGAGCAATGAATTCTACTATATTTCCTGCTGGATCTTCAAAATAGCAAGCATGTGCAGGCCAAAATGAAAAATCGGCCTCGTCTTCTCCGTCTTCTACTAAAAGCGTTGTTTTCCCTTTCAACCATGCTTTTGCTTCTTGAAATTGATTGGATGGAATATTAAATGCAAAATGATAATATGGTTCCTCTACTACATTTTCATTAGTAAATTCTAAAATGCTTGTTCCTACTTGTATTTGAAAATTACTTGGACTTTCACCACATAGAGAAAAACCTAAATATTGCGTATAAAATTCTTTCATTATTTCTAATTTATCCGTTTGTAATGTAAGTAATTTTATTTCCATAAACAATATCCTCCTCATATATAAAGTTCTAGTAGAATCTCACATCATTAAAGTGACGTGATTCCTGCGAATTTTCAAACTGCTTTCTTGTAAATAATACTCTTTATTTGTGATTAAACAACTTTATTGTCTCTCAACACCACATGTAGCTTTAGATTAAAGATTGATCAAATTAATACTAATAGCCTTGATAAACAAGCAAGAAGAAAGAGCGTGTTTTGAAAAAAAATTAATCAAAACACGCTCTTAATATATTTTATTGAATCATTATTTCATAAAAAAATTTGATCATTTCTATGATATTTCCCCCATTAATTAAATACGATTCAAGCTTAGCAAAGTCAGTTTTACCGTAAATTAATTTGCTGTTTTTTATTGGTTCAATCTCTACTACCTAGTAATCAATGTTGTTCAAACCCTCAGCGGAATTTTTGTAAATCTGGAATACTTGCCTCTCCTTTTGTGCGTGGTGGGTGGTACTCCCATTTTACCAAAGGATGGTTTCTTTTTGTTTTTCTTGACATAAAAAGGGACAATCCTTCAGCCAATTTTCATAGCTTTTGGGACAGCCCCTCTACTCCTTTAACTGATAGAAAACCTGTTCAATTTTGCCTCAGTACCAAGCATGACAGTGTTAAGCTCATTCCCTCGGCTATCTTGTCCCCTTCTGAAATAGAGACTGCGTAAAAAATTCTTGCTGTTCACGCGAGCAATCACCTGACTGCGACTTCTCGGAAAATTGCAGCATTGCGCTAAGCCGCTAATCCAATCAGCGATTTCTTGATGTGGAAGTAACTCTTTGTCAATCATCGTATCCACGATGTTGACGAACCGCTCATCATCCTCATCGCTAAAAATGTGTCTACCATTATGAAGCATGCCAGAAATAGCGACAAGAACCTCAAGCAGCATTGCGACGCTGCTCTCCTCGCACAACACCAGCTCGACAAAAACATCCGCACCGTGAGACGCGCTGTGAGCCCAGCCTCCTACTGAAAGGTAACCCCGCAGATCTTTCTCCTCTTTATAATAACGGAGCATTGCATGCATTAATTGCTCAATTTCCGCTTGATTGAAAAATGGATTCTGTCTGTGGCGTTGCACAATCAAAGCGATAGGCAAGACAGAGAACGTCCTTGTAAAAACTGACTGATCATCCTCGCTGCCAATATTATAGAACAAATTGTTCTCATCAATCAGAACAGTTAAGAGGCTACGCAACTCTTCTCCACTGAACCTATTCTCTTCCTTAATCCACATATAAAACATCGGATAAATCAGGTGATCCCGTAATTCTGGCTGGGGATCGCCAATATATTGAAGTAACAAAAGTAAGAAATCTTGATGTTGCTCACCTTCGCGTAACTGATACTCATCCTTCTCAATTCTTTGCAAATCCAGCATCAATTTTGTCCTTGTATCGCTCATTTTCCCATCCCTCTCATCATTCGTTCACTCGCCCCGCCGAGATCAGGAGTCAGCGAAAATTCTGCTTATTCCTATTGCCATCCCTTGGATGCAATAAATTCAGACATCAATTTCATTGCACCACGGAATTTGTCAGGGTGAAGCCCAAATCCAACTCTGAAATGTCCAGGACGTTCAAACACTTCACCAGGAAGAACAGATACTTCCGTACTCGCAATCCAGTAGTTGCTAGAGTATTATACAGTGGAAATCCACATGGAAATCATAGAGCTACAATGACAGGCTAAATAAGAAAAAAGGCTTTCTTATGAAGACTGTTTCATCCTTATGTATTCTGTGAGGATATCCATTTATTAATCATAAAACCCTAAAATCTTGCATACTTTCTCCAAGAATATAGTGTGAAAACCACATCAAATTCTGCTTCATAATAGCCACATTAATTCCTGGCTGGTCAGAACTATAAGCCATTCCTTTAAATATAATTAATTCTGTATCAACTTTCATATCCCTTAATCCTTGATATAGCTCATATGCATTTGGAATTGGGACTCTTGCATCCTTTTCGCCATGTTGGATTAGAGTAGGAGTACAGGCTGATTTAATATATGTCATTGGTGATGTTTTAGTATATATCTCTGGATCATTCCATGGATTATTTCCTAAATACATCCTAATAAAGTAAGATATATCTGTATTTACATAATGGGTACTCCAATTAGTAATTCCACCTCCAACTGAAATAGCTTTAAATCTACTACTAAATGTAGAACAGAAAGCTGATATATATCCCCCGTTGCTCCATCCCATAACCCCTACTCTATCTTTATCTGCAATCCCTTTGTCAACTAGTTTATCCACTCCAGATATCACATCATCGTAGTTAGCAATTCCCAGTTTTCTATAGTTTGCTTTTAAGAATTCATTACCATAACCAGAACTTCCTCTGTAGTTTGGTTCTAAAACTATAAAGCCTTTTTCGATAAACTGTTCAATAGGATATTTCTCATTAAAATAGTCTAAAAATATTGGAAAGGATGCCCAAGCCGGACCACCATGGATTACTACTAATAAGGGATATTTTTTATTTGCGGCAAATTCTACTGGGGTTGATAAAACTCCCTCTATTTCAAGACCATCACTACTTTTCCATGAGATTATTTCCTTGTTACTTTTAAACTTTCCTTTGAAAAAGCTATTTACATTCGTTATTTTTTTATCGTCTAAATAGATTTCAAAGGTTTCATTTGTTATAGCCTTATTATACGATACATGATTTCCATCTTTTGTTATAGAAGCATCCTTTATAAAACTATCTACTTTTTCGCTTAACATTTCCACAGTGCCATTCTCAGATAGCAACCCAATAAGATAATTAGTTTTATTCTGCCATCTAATTAAAATCCCTTTAGCTGTCCATCGTATTGGAATAACCGTACTATCAAAATCTGTTAAAGGTTGAATTAGCTCTCCATTATTAATATCATATATCTCTAGTGTACTGTCTTCTATATGGGTCTTGTAGTAATCCTTCTCCCTTATGCTTGCTGAGTAACATATTTTGCTGCCTTCAGGAGAAAAGCAAACGCTCCCTCCCAACAACTTATCTATATTCATCTTTTGTAGCTCTCCAGCTTTAATATCTAGTATATATAGATCTCCATTAATATAATCTCCCATATTTGGGCTTGGTGTAGCCATAAATACAATCTTTTTCCCATCATTTGAAATATCAAATTCATGGATATGAAAATCCTTACCATCAGTTAGTTGATAAACAAAGCTATTTTCGTGTTCATCTTTATCCTTACCGGGACTATCAGAACTTTTCGGGTGTTCATATTTATCATTTTGCATCACTTTTTCTATTTCAATGTAATATAAACAATTATTCTGGTATTCCTTACCTATATGATGGAAATTTCCATATAGTTCCTTACGTTTCTTTATCGCCTCAGATTCTTTTGACTGTGCTACATAATAAAAACCCTTGCCAGTAGGCTCCCATTTAAATTTACTGACCCCTTCTTTCTCATCAGTAATTTGAACCCTACTAGAACCATCTATTGACTTAATAAAGATCTGATTTTTCTTATTATCCTCGTCACCAACTGGGCTAAGATATGCGATATCTCTAGGATTTGGAGACCATAATGGGTATGTACTATCTATATCCCTAGTTGTTAATGGGTAACATTGCCCCTTATCTTTTTCATATATCCATACATGATTCCCATATTTATTGTCTTTCCAGTTAGCTGTCTTCTTGACAAATGCTACGTTTTTACCATCATCACTTATGTTTGTACCTGATAAGGTTGGTAATGAAATAATCCCTTCTATACTTAGATATGTTTTTTTATTCATTTCCATTAATAAACCCCCTCGTTAACTCTCTTCCAACAAAGTTAGCAGGTACAGGATATTTCCCGTTTTCCTCATCAATATAAATATCTATTCCTCCATCCCCTTGAGTAACTGCTACTTTATGAACATCTGCATCAGGAAATTCACTAGAGTAGACATCGCAACAAACATCTTCAAATTTTTGACGGGCACCTTCTTTAAGGTTTTCCCATAACCACTCAAAATCTCTTTCCATAACATACAGCTCTTACTTTCAGAAAAACAGAAATAACCTCTTATGGATATAATATCCTAAGGGGTTATTTCTTATCAAACTTTATTACCTATTATCAATCTTTATTTAAAATTATGGAACTTTGTTATAAATTATCAATCTTTATTAAAAGACAACACCACAATTAATGTCCCCTACCTACCTCACTCAACCGTAACCGATTTAGCTAGATTACGTGGTTTATCCACGTCACAGTCTCTATGAAGTGCCGCATAATAACTAATCAATTGCAATGGAATAACAGCGACAAGTGGCGTGAGTAATGCGTGTACTTTTGGCAAGACAAAACGATCGCCCACTTCTGCCAACCCTTCCATTGAAATGATGCATGGGTTCGCTCCCCGTGCAACAACTTCTTTGACATTTCCGCGAATGTTGAGGCTTACCGCTTGTTGTGTAGCGAGTGCGAAAACAGGTGTGCCTTCTTCAATCAATGCAATGGTCCCGTGTTTTAATTCGCCGCCTGCAAAGCCCTCTGCTTGAATATATGAGATTTCTTTTACTTTAAGTGCACCTTCCAAGCTAACGTAGAAGTCTAGATTACGTCCGATGAAGAATGCATTTCGAGTGACTTCCAAGAACTCATGCGCAATCTGTTCCATTTCTTCTTTTGAATCCATTATGGTCTGGATGGCGTTTGCGGCAATGGCAAGTTCATTTTTCAAGTCGAAGTCCACTGTTTTCCCTTGTTCTTTTGCAGCCACATACGCAACAATGGCAAGAACCGCCACTTGTGCCGTGTAAGCTTTTGTCGAAGCCACTGCAATTTCTGGACCCGCATGCAATAATAATGTGTAATCCGCTTCGCGAGAAAGGGTGGATCCGGCAACGTTTGTCAGCGTGATTGTCGGATGGCCTAATGCTTTCACCTTCACTAATACTTGGCGGCTGTCCGCAGTTTCACCTGATTGTGTGATGAATAAAAATAACGGTTTTTCCGAAAGAAGTGGCATATTATAGCCGAATTCGCTTGAAATATGCACTTCAACCGGTATCCCCGCGATTTTTTCAATATACTGCTTACCAATGAGTCCGGCATGGTAGCTTGTGCCTGCCGCAATGATATACAGACGATCCGCTTCATTCAACGCTTTACAGATAGCTACATCAAGCGTAAGTTCACCTTTCTGATCCTCATATGCTTGGCTAATTTTACGAACAACCCCTGGCTGTTCGTACATTTCCTTCAGCATGTAATGTGGATAGGTGCCTTTCTCGATGTCATTCATATCAATTACTGAAGTGAAAGGCGCGCGTTCAATCTTCACGCCATCCAATGTCATGATTTCCATTGATTCTTTACGTATAACAACGACTTCTTGGTCATGGAGCTCCACGAATTGGTCGGTTACTTGTCGCATTGCCATGGCATCGGAAACAACAACATTAAAGTGTTCCCCCATACCTAAAAGTAACGGACTCTTATTTTTCGCAACGAAAATCGTATCCGCTTCATTGGCATCCAACATGGCAATCGCATAGGAACCATGAAGTAAGGATAATGTATGTCGGAAAGCTGCTTCTGTTGTCATTCCGTCTATTACAAATTTTTCAACAAGCTGCACGATGACTTCTGTATCTGTGTCAGAGTTCATCGAAACTGCCGGTAAATATTCTTTTTGTACCAAATGATAGTTCTCGATCACGCCATTATGCACAAGTGTAAAACGACCGGATGCACTTTGATGAGGGTGTGCATTCGTTCTATTCGGCACACCATGCGTAGCCCAGCGTGTATGACCAATCCCTGTTGACGCACAGACAGTTACATCCACTGCTGCACGAAGATCTGCAATACGACCTTTTTCTTTAACGATGGAAATGCCCTCTTCATTGCAAAGTGCGATTCCCGCCGAATCATAGCCACGATATTCTAACTTTTCAAGACCTTTTAACAGAATTTCTTTTGCATCTAACTCGCCAATATACCCTACTATTCCACACATATTTTTTCCTCCGATGTTTGCAAATTAAGCAATACTTAACTACACCCCCTCTAAAAGAGCGAAGTGTAGATGACTATTGCTTTAACAATTTTGCCTTTTTGCTTCTTTGTCCGTTCGATTGCTCAAACGATTTGCAAGCAAAAATATCAATCGGGCAATGTCGATCGGGAGGCATCCGCCGAAAACTTCGATACTCCTCCACCTCGTCTGCTGAAGATTAAATATATCCGATTTCTTCAGCGCTGGCGCTTTAACTGTTTTCCGATTTATGTTTAACGCGCAGGTTTCACTCCATTCACACGCGGTAACTCATTAGCAATTGCTATTCATGATTGCTAATGGTCGACACACTTATCATACTGACTTTACTATTTTCTTGTCAATAAATTAAGAAGATTAATTTAAAAAAGGACTACTCTAAAGTCGTTGAATTTACGACTTTAGAGTAGTCCTTACTTATAACTAGTTCCATATTGTATTGCTATCTAATAGCCTTCATACCTCAAACTTCGCCATACGTTTTTTTTCGTAAAAAATCATAAATGAAGAAATAGCAACTATACAGACGATTGAAGTAAGCCCCATTACGATACCCTCAACGTCTAGGCCTCCGTAATAAGAACCTGCTGTTATCCCTAAGACAACCCCTGAAACCAACGCCATCATCACAATTCGAATCAAAATCCTTCATCCTTTCCACATTTTAATCTATTGGTAAAACTTTTATTGAGCAGCTAGTAATTTTATGTGAATATAGTGCTGAGAAGTATTCTCATTTCAATAATACCCCATATGAGAATCTTTATCAACACAAAACGGATGATGGCAATGAAAATTAATTCGAGTCGTCCATATTAATTGATACGTAAGCGGCAAACAACTTCTTTATTATGAAGACTTATTGATAAACGGGGTACTTTCTTCAGTAGTTATTTTCCTAAATAATCCCGTATATACAAGTAAAATCCCAAACTTGAACATTCAAGAGAAAAACCAAGGTCATGACCTAAGTCACTGTTCTATCAAAACTTTTCTTACCTGCATTTTCTTAAAAGTGGTTACTCGCAGTTAGACAAAATCCTGAGAAATGATGAAACGATAGGCCGCTATGTAGCTGAATATGCACATACCTCATTTGAAGATTGGACTACGTTAAATCTGAAGGTAGAATGAGCGCTTCTTGAAGCTTCCGTAATGATTCCTTTATATAATGCAAAACGGCAAATTCCTTTCCCGGCGGATTTGATGACTATTAATTTAAAGTATTTTGGTTATGTTGATTTGGCTAAATTATGGGTGCGGACGACTATCGATTGACCTATGAAACCAGTTTCCAACACAACATGACAATGTGCTGAAAACTGATTTATGGAGTTGCTTTAAATTTCGACATTCAGCTTGGCGGCTAATCCAAGGCGTACTCTCCAATCGCATCAATCACTAGCGGCCTTTTGAATTGATAATGCGTCGTTTGCCATACACCTTTTCCATTCTTCAGGATCAGTAGCTGGGGTGATTCATGTTTCAGATTGCACAGAAAACTGAATAGGAAAAAACGTAAAATAGGCGGAAGCTATTTTACGCTTATTTATAATTTTATATCGAATAGGTGAGGCCTGCCCTTTACACTTTCGCTTGGTAGTTTGGTAGACTGTATACGATTTTTCTTATAATAGTCAGTTGCCTCTTTATTCACAGCTTCCAACAATAATTCGCCGTATTCTGCATCGCCCTTATCAATAATGGCTATGGCCGACGATTTTTCATTCGAAATAATCGTTTGCGCTTCTTCTCTTGTTTTCGCATTCCTGAGTCGTTGACCAATTTCCTGACGCTGTTTATTGACTTCTTCCGCTTTCCTTAACTTTTCAGGATTAATCGCTCTAATTTTTTCTTTTTCTTCCCCGGTAATAATTTCACCGCGAGCAATTTTCTTCGCTATTCGATCTACAATCATATCATCAAGCATTTTTTCTGCAATATAAGATGTAGCACTATTTGATGACGTTTCGTTCAATTGCTGATTGAGTGAAGAACCCATAAATCCCAGGTTTTTTTCCGATTCTTTTTTCTTATTTTGCATCAGATTTTGTAGTGAATCAACAAGAACTTGATTTCCAATGATTTTCACATTTCCAACCCCTTTCGTGGATTTCGTATTACTTTTACTATCGGCAAAAGAGTTCGCGAATTTAGTTTTATAAGTTTTTTATTCGTAATACAGCATTCTATTAATTGTTATATCCCTATTGATTTGATGTCTGAAAATTTAAAAGTAGTCGTGTAGACCTACTTTCATCCCCCATTAACGGGCAGTAAGACCCCCAATTCAAGGCTTAAGGGAACTCGAATAAGTGTAAATGGGAGATGAGGAAACTCCCCCTCTGATTGAGGTTTTACTTTACAAATTCCTTTTTATCAGAATATATGAACATGTTTAAAAACCCTAATAATACTTCCGAAGGGGTCGATAGTATATACGTACTTGTAAATACTATAATTAACACTAAGGGGAAAGATATGTTAACTATACAAAAATTGAGTAAACAGTACATAGAAGGTGTTTGGAGAAATGGGCAAAGTGACACACTTCTAACGAATACAAATCCATATAGTGGTGAAGTACTCGCCACTATTAATGTAGCGACTGTTCAAGATATCGACCAGGCATATAAAGCCTCTTTGTCTGCAAAAGAGCAATGGGACAAAATTAATCCCTATAAAAAACGCGATATTCTAGAGAACGCAGTAAACTACATTGAAAAGCACGAAGAAGAAATTACTGAAATTATCATAGATGAATTGGGAGCAACTAGACTGAAAGCAGCATTCGAAATAGGTCTCGTTAAAAATATGATAAAAGAAGCCGCAACATTCCCATTAAGAATGGAAGGGAAAATTCTACCGTCTATCGAAGATCATAAAGAGAACAGATTGTACCGTATTCCTGTAGGAGTCGTTGGGGTCATCAGTCCTTTTAATTTCCCATTCTTCTTATCGATGAAATCTGTAGCACCTGCTCTCGGTGCCGGAAATGGCGTTGTTTTGAAGCCACATGAAGAAACGCCAATTACTGGGGGAACTCTGATTGCTAAGATTTTCGAAGAAGCAGGTATTCCAAAAGGTCTTTTAAATGTTGTCATAACGGATATTAATGAAATAGGTGATTCTTTTGTCGAACATCCAATTCCAAGAATCATCTCTTTTACAGGTTCAACCAAAGTGGGAAGTCATATAGGACAAGTTGCAATCAAAAACTTTAAGAAGCCTATTTTGGAGTTAGGTGGAAACAGTGCGTTTATCATCATGGAAGATGCCGATATTGACTATGCGGTGAATGCAGCTACATTTAGTCGTTTCACCCACCAAGGACAAATATGTATGTCAGCCAATCGTATTCTTGTCCAAAGGTCTATTTACGACTTATTCAATGAAAGATATAAAAAGAAAGTGTCTTCACTAAAAGTCGGTGACCCAAGAGATCCTGAAACGATAATCGGACCTGTGATGAATGCCCGTCAAGCTTCTAACCTACAATCGCTTATTAACGATAGCATCAAACAAGGTGCTACTGCCATACTCAACGGAAATATTACATCCAATATGGTCAAACCGACTATTCTAGGAAATGTAACGCAAGAAATGTTAGTTGCTCAAGAAGAATTGTTTGGACCAGTTGTTTGCGTTATTCCATTTGAAACGGCAGAAGAGGCCATTGCGATTGCGAATAATACACGTTTTGGGTTGAGTGGAGCAATCCATACGTCTAATATTGAAGTTGGTGTTGAAATGGCTAAGAAAATTCATACAGGTATGATTCATGTGAATGACATTACAATTAATGACGAACCAATTGTAGCATTCGGTGGTGAAAATCAATCGGGTATCGGTCGTTTGAATGGACAATGGAGCCTAGACGAGTTTACAACGATGAAATGGATTTCCGTAAATTATGGTCAAAGAACATTTCCATACTAACATTCTAAGGAGTGAGCAAATTGGGTTATGTGGAAAAGGATTTAGAACTTGGTGAAGATATACTGGAAGCATTTCAAAGAGTGGCCCCTTATTTAAATAGATTAATTCAAGACGATATCACAATCGGAATATATGATACAAAAAAGTTATTACTAAATATTCCGGGTGAGACATTTGCATTGGATGTCCATACTGGTGATCCTCTTGCACCTGGGGATATCATCACGGATGCCCTTAGAGAAAACAGAGACAAAAGTGCAATGGTACCTAAAGAGCTGTTCGGATTCCCGCTGATAGCCCGTGCCATTCCGTTACACGACGAGAATGGCAAAGTTGTCGGGGGCGTCGGCGTTGGTACAAGTCTAAAAAAATCAAATGACTTATTTTTAGTTGCTGATAGCTTGTCAGCAATCTTTGAAGAAACTGCTGCTTCACTCGATGAAATAGCTGATTCCGTTTCAAAATTAGCCGACCAGGTTGCGGAAGCCTCTGGAATTTTAAATGAAGTTACTTCAGGAGCAGCTGAAATCGGGAAAATATCTTCTGTCGTCAGAGAAATTTCGGACCAAAGTAACCTTCTTGGATTAAACGCTGCCATTGAGGCGGCAAGAGCCGGTGACTACGGAAAAGGCTTCTCTGTCGTTGCACAAGAAATCCGAAAACTTGCTACCAATTCAAAAGAAAATGTCGGGCAAATTAATAATGTGACAAAATATATTTCTCAATCCGTTGAAAGATTGAATACAGCATTTTCAAGTATCAATGAGGTTACGACAAATCAAGCAGCTTCTATACAGGAAATTTCAGCCACTGTTCAAGAGATTAGTCGTAATGCACAAAACTTATCAGAATTAGCCGAAAACAATTTAAGAAATTAACAAACATAAAAAATTCAATACGTTAAAATTAGTTCCATAATATAGCTAACAGAATAAAACACCTGACCGCCAAATGACCTTACTATCTATACGATTCCATTTCAATCGATTTAGAAGCTGAATATCCCGTTCATTAATATGGGTGTCTACAGCTAAGATTGTCATAAATGGACCGAACGTGTTTATAAGCCCTACTCTTTCGGCGTGTTACAGCACCTAATCCAGGAAGCTACCGTTAAACTGTTGAACGAAGCTGTTGAAGAAAGGTGTCTGCAATCGGTCTAATGGATGATCGTAATGTGTAAGTTTCGAAAAAGAGACCTTTGCGAAAATCTGCAAAGGTCTCTCTTAATTATTTTCCCGATTTCATGCGCTGACTAACACATCAAAGTTCAAAGTGTTGAATGGCTGTTTGCAAATCTTCCGCTAAATGAGCTAGGGACTCACTCGCCGCAGAGATTTCCTCCATGGTTGCTAGTTGCTCTTCCGATGCTGCACTGCTTTCTTGCGATGCAAGCACACTCACTTCCGCAATGTTGCTCACTGTCGCAACTGAACTTGAAATCTTGTTGCTCAATGTAGACATGATCTCTATCGAACGATTTACTTCCACTGCATTTTTAGACACATTTCCAACCATCGATTCGATGACCGTGAAAATACGGGTCACCTCTTCCGCCTTCATTAATCCATCCTGCACGCGATCTGTTCCTCGCTGCATGGAACTGGCAACTTTTTGGATTTCAAGTTGTATTTCTTTTACCATATTGACGATTTCTTCAGCTGAGACACGCGATCCTTCTGCGAGCTTGCGAACTTCAGCCGCAACGACCGCGAATCCTTTTCCATGCTCGCCTGCACGTGCAGCTTCAATTGCCGCATTTAAGGCAAGTAAATTGGTTTGATTTGCAATTGTTGTAATCATGCCGACAATATCACCAATTTCTTTCGACTTTTCGTCCAAACTTTGTACAGATTTAGCTGTGAAGTCGACTGCACTCGTAATTGAGTGCATTTGTGTATTCACCGCTTCAATTGCAATAACCCCTTCACGTGTCTGCTCAAATGCTCCCCTTGATTGGCTATTCATTTGATCACTACTATATGCGATTGCTTGCATATTGTCTGCCATATTTTCAACTACAGCCGAAATTTCATTGACACTTTGGAGTTGATCATCCGCACCGTCTGCCGATTGTTGCGATAAGGTCGTGACCGATTCCGCTGCTGCTATACTTTCCTCAGCATTTGCTGACAATTGCTCCGAGCTTGCGGACACTTGTTGGCTAGAATCGAGTGCTTCACTTATGACATTCCTTAAGTTTACATGCATATTATTCAATCCCGTAGATAACATCGCAATTTCATCTTTTCCATGTATCTTCAGCCTATTCCCGTACAATTTTCCAGCCTCAATTTCTTGAACTCGATTGAGTACTTCTTTCAAGCGGTTTATCATCTGTCTACTAAAGAAATAGGCAATGACAATGGCGAAGAGACTACTCATTGCCATTAGAATGATACTCAAACGAAATGTATTCGAGTATACCCGTTGATTTTCATCCCTCATACCTTCTATAATCTTATTATTCAACTCAACAAGCTCAGTAAAATGGATCTGTGCATCTTCGAAAAAAACTTTTCCCGCTTTGATACCCTGTTCAACATCTTTCCAATTACCGTCTCTCATTAAATCCAAATTTTTATTGACACGCTCATCAAATAAAATCCATTTTTCTTTAAAAGTAGTAAACGAAGTCAACTCATCCTCACCTAACTCTGTTTCTCCAAACTTTTCAATCCACATCTGTATTTGTTGCAAATTTTCTTGCGTTTGATCAATTGATTTTGTATTTTCAAATGCTAAACCTGTTAACATTTGTACCCTGGTATTTTCGGAAAGCTGAGCGATGTTAATTAGATACAGAGCCGGTATTGCCCCCTCCTCATACATGAATTCCGAATTTTTATTCAACTGATTTGATTGAAACAGATTATATGTATTTAACAATACAAAAACCAAAATAACTACTGAAAATGATAGAACTAACTTCCCGAATATTTTCATACTAAATACCTCCATGTTATGTAATCTAGTTCATCATAGTCCTTAAGGTCCTATTCCGCCACTATTTATATTATTTTTTAAATGATTCTTTTTAACCCCTCCACAACTATGTCAACCAGAATCCTAGAGTCGCCAAAATTATCTCGTTCATCGGAGCAAACATAATTTTTTGAAATTTTATGATTAAATCAATGAAAGCACACAATTCTAGTGACTTGCTTGTGGCAATTTTAAGTGCTATATTCTTTAGGTATTTATAAAATTCTGAAGAGTGAAGGGAGAAATTATGAAGAAATGTATGCCCCTATTTTTAGCAATTCTACTGGTTTGTGGAACTGGAATCTTCTCTAATCAAACAATCGTAAATGCGGAGGAAAAAGAGGTTACTATAACACTACTAGCAACCTCAGATATCCATGGTCGTTTCATGCCGTGGGATTATGCAATTGACGGTCCCAATCTGAATGGAAGCTTAACGCAGTTGTATACGACTATCAAAAATATTCGCAAGGAAAATCCGAATACCATTTTGCTCGATAACGGAGATTTAATACAGGATAATTCTGCCGAGCTATTTAATGATCAACCACAATCTCCAATGATGGTTGCCATAAATGAAATGGGATTTGAGGCTTGGACATATGGAAATCATGAATTCAACTTTGGATTGGATGTATTGGACAAAGTCTCTAGTCAATATAAAGGGCCTAAACTTGCAGGAAATGTGTACAAAGAAAACGGTGAACGGTTTTTGCCTGCCTCTACAATAATTGAAAGAGACGGCGTCAAAATCGGAATTATCGGCATGGTTACGCCACTAATTGTAGAGTATGAAAAAGGAACAAATCATCTTGATGGATTAGTTGTTAAAAATCCGGTAGAGGAAACAAAAAAAGCAGTTAAAGAGTTGGAAGGTAAAGTGGATGTCATGATTGGCCTTATGCATATGGGTCTAGAAAATGAAAATAGCAACCCGGGAACAGGCGTTAAAGAAATTGCAAATGCTGTACCAGAACTGGCAGCCATTTTTGCAGGTCATAATCATGTACTTATCAAAAAAGAAGATGTCAATGGTGTTCTAATTACAGAACCAAATAAATATGGCACACATATTTCCCGAATTGATTTGACATTCACACGTCAAGGAACTCAGGTTGTGTTGAAGGATAAAGATGCGTCGGTTATTCCAGTAAAAGCTGAAGATGGAACAATTCTTGAATCGGATAGTGAGCTTGAAACACACTTAAAACCGTATCATGAGTTTGCACGTGCAGATGCTAATATTGTGGTAGCGCAGCTGAAAGAAACGGATCTTGTTCCTAAAAATGAAATGAACGGAATTCCTGCTATACATATTCAGGAAACACCTTTGTCAGACCTTTTCCATGAAGTAATGCTTCATTACAGCAAAGCAGATGTCGTGTCACATCAAATTGATAATGATAAAGCTTCATTGGCTATCGGCCCAATCATGAAAAAGGATATTGCTTATAATTATCAGTTTGCTGGTGGTGAAGTTTCGGTATATGAAGTAACTGGAAAAGACTTGAAAGACTATATGGAATGGTCTGCTGGCTACTTTAACAGTACCCGCCCAGGAGATGTAACGACAAGCTTTGATAAAACACGTCGCTCATCAAAATATAGTACAAACGACTATTTTGGCAACGTCAAATACGATATTGATTTGACTGAGCAAAAAGGGAACAGAATCAAAAATCTCCGCAAATTAGATGGGTCGCCCATCCAAAATGAAGATAAGCTGAAATTAGGCATGAATTCGTATAGAATGGATTTCCTTCTTTCAAAAGGACAGGCGTTAGAAGGACGGAAGTTTAACATGCTTTGGTCTTCAAAAGATGAAAGTGCGTATGGAGAAACAGGAGGAACTATCCGTAATTTGACGATTAAGTATTTAAAAGAAGAAATGAAAGGTGAATATAAACCGGTTATCCAAGACAATTGGAAAATTGTTGGTGTAGATACAAAATCACCAGCACGTTCAGCGGTTGTAGATCTGGTCAATAAAGGGATTTTAGAAATTCCTGCTACAGAGGACGGGAAATTCACAAATATTGCATCCATTAACGTAAATGATACAGTGACTAAACAAGAGATAAACGCCTTATCTTTGAAAGCCAAAGTAAGCGAAAGTCTATTTTCTGAAGTGAAAACGACAGGCGAATTTTATCAGAAGTTATCCCAAGTGTTAACTAACCCTGTGCCAGAAGATGATAAAGGTAAAGATAAACCAGTTGAGCCAGTTAAGCCGATTGAGCCAGTTGGGCCAGTTAAACCAGCGCCAGATGAGGTTAAACCTGCACCGAGCAAACCAGAACCAGGCAAGGATAAACCTGTCCTAGTTAAACCGAGTAAATCAACACCAGATAAGATTAAACCGGTAACAGTTAAAGGTGAAGTTACTGCACATCACTTAAATGTTCGTTTCCATCCTGCAAACGGTGGGAAAGTTTATGGAACAGTTCCCATGCATACGGAGTTGACGATTTTAGGCGTTGAAAAAGGCTTCTATAAAATTTCTTACAATGGCAAAATAGCTTATGTCTCTAGCAGATATGTAAAGGTTCAAAAATAACACGTATTTTCGTACTAGACTAGACTTGCTTTACGGTTACTACGACAAGTGTGAGAATTTAACAAAAAGAACTCCAGACTTTTCCTGGGGTTCTTTTTGTATTGTCTATAGGAAACTCATACCCGAAAGACCTAAGCGACTCAAGTCTAGAAATCACTATAATATCGATCCAATTAAATAGTTAATGCTCCTCGCCTTGATACTTTGACTGAATTTTCTCAAGTGGTATAATGATGAAAAGATTACGATGAGGTGAAAGCGATGAAATGGCAGGAAGTACGTGAAATTTTCCCTGATCAATATGTTTTGTTGTCAATTCTTGATTCACATTCCACTAAGAATAAAAAAATCGTCGATGAAGTCGCACTAATCCGTCCAATTGAAGGTGCCGAAGAAGCAACCAAGGCGTTGATGAATGCGGAAAAAAATACGATTGTATACCATACAAAGAATGAGCAAATCGTCGTTGAAATACGAAGACCTTCTGCGCTCCGAGGATCAATCAGATGAATCTATCGGACGAAAGCGGATTACTTTTCACTTCTATCGAGATTTCCTTTCGAGGTAAAACAAAAACGATTGATAGGGTTGTGGTTGATACGGGTGCCGTTCATTCAATTATCGTCGTTGACGAAGTTTCAGATATCGGCATTTTTTTTGAGCCAGGCGATACCCTTGTTAATCGTATTGGCATTGGCGGCGAAGAGTACTGTTTCTCAAAAGCGATTGACATGGTGTCACTCAGAAACAAAGATTTCCTAAATGTCGATATTGATTTTGGTAATTTGGATGGTTTTAATATCAACGGCTTGATTGGACTTGATTTGTTGAAAACCGGGGAATTTCTAATTGATTTGAAAAACTTGAAATTAACTACCGATTTTTGAGGTTTATTTCAGGTTCATCTTTTCATTTTACAGTTGTGATTTTCCGATTTCGGGAAACACTACTGCTTAAAGGAGGAGAGAAAATGGCGAGGAATAATAAAATTTTAGTGCCCGCTGCTCGACTAGCGTTGGATCAATTGAAAGCGGATGTTATGAAAGCGCAAGGATATGATGTAGATTCGTCTACACCTGATAATGTGAAATTCGAGATTGCGGAGGAACTTGGCATTCCACTTACTAAAGGGTATAACGGGAAGCTAACGGCGGAACAGGCAGGGAAAATTGGTGGTCCGATTGGTGGCAATATGGTGAAGGAAATGGTTCGGTTGGCACAAGAGCAGATGTTGAGGAAATGAATAAAACGCTGGACCATGATATTGTTGGGTCAGCGTTTTTGAATGGTTGACACTCTGAATGTCGTGAAACAACAAAAGCACCAGGATAGATCCGGTGCTTTTGTTTGTGTGTAGATAACTTTCAACTAAAATCCAATATCTGTTCGGCTTCCTCTTTAAAACTTCGATCCCACATCCCCAAACTCGTTAAGGAGTTCTTCGAAACTTTTATTCTTTTCACGTTCTTTGCGTTCACGTATAATCTGGGCTTGGCGCTCCTCTTCTTTTACATCTTCTGCAGCAGATAGTACTTTTTTAGCCGCTTTCAACTTTTCGAGAATGTCGTCTCCAAGTACGTCAGAAAGAGTTAGACCTTCATTTTCCACCTTTTTCGGACGTGGTTGTGGTTGTTTGCGTTTTTTCGCCACTATTTTCACCCTCCTTTATTTAGGGACGTTTAACGATTGTTGCGACGCCTTGTCCCCCACCGATGCACAGTGTTGCAAGACCCGTTTTCGCATCACGACGCTTCATTTCGTGAAGGAGTGAGACGAGGATCCGTGCTCCGCTTGCGCCAATTGGGTGGCCAAGAGCGATTGCTCCGCCGTTAACGTTCAATTTATCGTGATCGAACCCTAGCTCTTTGTCGACTGCAATTGCTTGTGCTGCGAATGCTTCGTTTGCTTCGATAAGATCGATGTCTGCGAGTTCTATTTTCGCTTTAGTCAACGCGTTTTTCACGGCTTGTACTGGCCCAAGGCCCATAACGGATGGGTCTACGCCTGCGCCTGCGTTCGCCACGATTGTTGCAAGTGGCGTAAGACCGAGTTCGTCCGCTTTCTCTTTCGACATAATGACAAATGCCGCCGCTCCGTCGTTGATGCCCGAAGCATTTCCTGCTGTTACGCTGCCGTCTTTTTTGAATGCGGGACGTAGTTTTCCAAGCTTATCAGCCGTCGTTCCAGCTTTGACGTATTCATCTGTATCGAACACGATTGGATCGCCTTTACGTTGCGGGATATCGATTGCGACAATCTCTTCTTTAAATGTACCTGCTTCGATTGCGGCGGCGGCTTTTTGCTGTGATTTTGCGGAGAACTCGTCTTGCTCCTCCCGTGTGATGGAATAGCGGTCACACAGATTTTCCGCTGTGATACCCATATGATAATTATTGAATGCACACCAAAGACCATCGGAAATCATGCTATCGACGATTTTCTGATCGCCCATTTTATAGCCTTCGCGCGCATTTTTCATAAGGAAAGGTGCTTGGCTCATATTCTCCATACCGCCTGCAACGATGATATCTGCGTCTCCTGCAACGATTGCTTGGCGTGCAAGGTGGACAGCTTTTAATCCGGAACCGCATACTTTGTTGATGGTTAACGCCGGAACCGTTTCAGGAAGGCCTGCTTTCATAGCCGCTTGTCGTGCCGGATTTTGACCTAACCCTGCTTGTAGTACATTCCCCATGATGACTTCGTCGACGCTTTCAGGAGCTACTCTAGCGCGCTTTAACGCTTCTTTAATAACTGTCGCTCCAAGATCCGTTGCCGGCACATCTTTCAATGAACCAAGAAATGACCCGATTGCAGAACGGACCGCACTTACGATGACTACTTCTGTTGACATTCCAATTCCCCCTTATTCCCTTTATTAACATTGCACAATTGTACATCCCTTCAGTACAATAGTATGTAGGAGGGATGTTATGTTCATTTTACCAAACAACGTAACGATAATCGAGGTTGGCCCACGTGATGGCCTGCAAAACGAAAAAGTGCATGTCGATGAACAGGATAAATTGGCGTTTATCGCAGCATTACAAAAAGCTGGCATTAGCGAAATGGAACTGACTTCGTTCGTATCACCAAAGTGGGTGCCGCAAATGGCGGATGCAAAAGAGATTGTGGGGAAATCAGCGCGCATCGGTAGGCAGTTTGTACTTGCTCCGAATGCGAAAGGTGCCGAGTTGGCATTGGAAGTGGGTGCGCGTAGTATTGCTGTTTTCGTGGGTGTCAGCAATTCATTCAACAAGAAAAATATTAACCGTTCGACGGATGAAAGCATGAATGCGCTTGAACCTGTCATCACGAAATTGAAAGAACATGGCATTTTTGTACGGGCTTGTATTTCGACTGCATTTTATTGTCCGTATGAAGGAAAGATAGAGCCTAAGGAGGTTGTTGCGTTATGCGAACGGTTCGTTGCAATGGGGGCGAATGAACTAAGTGTTGCGGATACGATTGGAATGGCCAATCCGAGGGAAAGCTATGATTTATTCAAGTTATTGAAGGAAAAACTTCCCGATGTGTTGATGACAGCGCATTTTCATGATACTCGAAAAATGGCGATGGCAAATATTTTCGCATCGCTACAGGCGGGTATCGATCGGTTCGATACATCTGCCGGAGGACTCGGGGGCTGTCCTTTTGCGCCAGGCGCTACAGGTAATGTTGCAACGGAGGATGTCGTCCATATGCTGGATACACTTGGCATCAAAACAGGTGTAGATGTTAAAAAAGTTTGTGAAGCTGTTGCACTTATTGCACCACATGTTTCACGTCCGATTGAAACGGGAATGTATAAATTATTCGTTAACAACCAACCTTAAGGATAATTGAAGGAGATGATGCGTGTGAAAAAGCGCGTCCTGTATATAACCGGTATTATTATGGGTGTTTTTACGGCATTGCTAACCATTTTCGGTTTTGCTGTAACAAATCGGCTGATGTTCATGAAGATGAAGGATTCGGATGTCATTCTGGAACGGGAAACGCTAGCCAAACGCTTTGACCAGAAATGGTATGAATCCGTGCGAAAAGAGGATAGTTGGATTGACTCCCCAAATGGCTATCGACTGCGGGCGGTCTTTTTAAAACCCCTGGACACGACAAGGACGGTCATTATTTGTCACGGTGTAACGGAAAGTAAAATCAATTCGATGAAATATGCACGATTGTTTGAGCGACTAGGATTCAATTCCGTTGTGTTCGATCATCGTCGACATGGGGATTCGGGTGGCAAGACGACAAGTTTCGGCTATTATGAAAAAATCGATTTGCAGACAATTGTTCATTCAGTTCGAGAACGGATTGGCGAAGTGGCATTGCTAGGAATCCACGGTGAATCAATGGGCGCGGCAACGACCCTATTGTATGCAGGTACATACGAAGACGAGGCAGATTTCCATATTGTAGATTGCCCATTCTCCGATTTTTCTGAGCAGATTTTACATATTATGCAAAATCGAACTCCCCTTCGTACATCGATGGCGCTCAGAGTAGCGAACCTTTTCCTTAAAATGAGAGATGGTTATACCTTAAATCGGATTTCACCTCGTGAAGTGGTCGGTAATATTACAAAGCCGGTGCTTTTCATCCACAGTTTGGAGGATGATTTCATTCCTCCTGCCATGTCGGAAGAATTATACGAGATGAAACAAGGGGATAAAATGCTGAAGTTGTTCGACAAAGGTGCGCATGCGAAGTCGTTCAATGAAAACCCTAAGGAATATGAGCAAACTGTAGAAGAATTTTTGAAAAATTTTAGATTTTCAAGCTAAGAAAACACCCATTCAATTTTGAATGGGTGTTTTCTTCAGTATTATTTCTTACTCACCTTTTTGGTGCTTTTTTCATTTGCTTTGCTCATTTGCGACATCATTTGATTGATTTTCTTTTGTGATGGTTTTTGTCCCATTTGCATCATCATCATACGTAACATATCTTCATTAATCGGTGGGTTATCCTTCAAATATTTCATCATATATTGACGTGCGATGAAAAATCCGAGGGCCACACCTGCTAATAGCGCGACGACGAGTAAAACGATCCACCATGGTGTGTTCATCCGCTATACCTCCTTCACTTCTGTAATTCGAGTTTACACTACCATGTAGGATTATACATCATAGGGGTAGGAAATGGCAATGACCCTAGTGGAAAAAGTAGAAATGTGGTATAATTAGGAAGGGGAAATAATCCTATTGGAAGGCGGTGTGACTATCATTGGAAAATAATTTTGATTTAATTCTGAATGAACTACGGGAAATACACGGTAGCATTCGGAAGTTGGACGAGCGTGTTGGCAAGTTGGACGAACGAGTAGGAAGCCTTGAATCTGGACAAAAAGAGCTATTTCAAATTACACGTGCAATTCTTGATTGCCAGGAAGAAGCGGATGCGAAGTTGGAAATCTTGTCAATGGATGTGCATCGACTGCATGGTGATGTTAAGGAACTAAAAGTACGATTTATTGACATTAGTAAGGATGTCGAATTCACTTATCTAAAGACATCGAAACATGAAATGGAAATCTACAAGATTAAGCAAGATCTTGACATGCGTGTCAGCGAAGATTCCGAAAGTTGACAAAAAAAGAGACCCATTTCGAACTATGAAGGGTCTTTTTTATATGGCTTTTTTCTCATTCAAAGAAAAACAGTTTCTTCCTCCATCCGAAGACCTGCATATTTTACCGGCTTCAACCATCCCCACTCTCCTTGACCTTCCATTACCGCAAAAAAGCGGTCATCAGATCCGGATAAGGCAACAAATAAATCGAGGTCCAACATTCTTGAGCCATCGCAAAATACATTTAGCGAATACGTCGACACTGAAATTAGAATGGTTCCTTTCACTGGATGCGTCAGCTTGTACTCACCGCTTCTGCACTCAATTGATGTGAATCGTTTCCCCAAATTTAGTATGATTGCTCTATCGATTGCTTCTTCATCGAGCCTGTCGCAGAGGTAATCAACTTCCCGCATATTTTCATTCCGTCGACTGTCTTCTTTCAATAAATCGAACAATAGTTTTTCACGTCCTATAATAAACGGCTGATACATTTTCTTCACTTTATAAATTCCGTATGATCGCATGATCGCCACCTCCTACTTGTAGCGTACACGCTTTCGTTTGAAAAGGTTGTCATATTACGGAATGGATTAGCACTATTATTGTCGGAAAGGTTCGATAATCTATTTTTTCAAAAAAGCTGTTCCAACAGCGGGAAAACCCCCAATGCATGGAACAGCTTTTTTGCTATTTTAGTTGTTGATCATTATTTTCACTTTTGCAATTACATTTTCCTCTGTGAATCCGAATTCTCTGATAACCGTGTCACCAGGCGCACTTGCACCAAATGTGTCGATGGCGATGATTGCTCCTTCATCACCAATGTATTTATGCCATCCGAAGGAAACTCCCATTTCAATGCCAAGACGTTTCTTAACCTCTTTTGGCAAGATGCTTTGTTTATACTTGTTGTCCTGCTGCTCGAATAGATCCCAAGAAGGCATTGAAACGACAGCTACATCGATTCCTTCAGCTAATAGTTTCGACTGAGCAGAAACTGCCAAACTTACTTCAGAACCGGTTGCAATTAAGATGGCATCCGCTTGGTCTTTGTTTGCAGGAGAAACGGTGTAAGCACCTTTTCTAACACCTTCCATCGCTAGTTCACCCGATTTCGCTAGGACCGGCAAGTTCTGACGGGATAGCACAAGCACTGTTGGCGAGTACTTAGATGATACTGCAATATTCCATGCGGCAGCCGTTTCGTTTGCATCTGCGGGACGAATGACCGATAGCCCTGGCATCGCACGCAGTGAAGCAAGATGTTCGACTGGTTCGTGTGTTGGACCATCCTCACCGACCGCTACACTGTCATGTGTGAATACGTATGTGACAGGTAAACCCATGAGGGAAGAGAGTCTGACTGCTGGACGGACATAATCACTAAATACAAAGAACGTTCCACCGAAGACATGTAATCCTCCGTGAAGCGCCATTCCGTTCAACGCAGTCCCCATTGCGAATTCACGTACGCCAAACCAGATGTTACGACCAGAATAATCCGTCGGTAGGAAATCACCGGATCCTTTGATGGTTGTTTTATTGGAACCTGCAAGGTCCGCGCTTCCACCGAAGAATGATGGCACTGTTTTTGCGATGGCATTGATGGCGTCCCCAGAAGCGGAGCGTGTTGCATGTGAAGTGCCTGCATCGTATGTTGGCAATGATTGCTCGAATCCTTCAGGTAGTTTACGGTCAATCGCATCATGTAGCTGCTTCGCAAGGTCTATGTGTTCCGCTTCGTATTTTGTGAAAAGCTCGTTCCATTGCTGTTCTTTTTGGACACCCATTTTTTCGGATGATTCTTTGAATGTCTCGTAGACACCTTCAGGAACGTGGAAATCCTCTTCAAATGTCCATTTGTAGTATTCTTTTGTCAGTTTCATCTCGTCTTCACCAAGTGGCATACCGTGTGCATCGGATTTCCCGGATCTGTTTGGTGAACCGTAGCCGATGACCGTTTTCACTTCAATGATTGTTGGGCCGCCCGTGTTGCCTTTCGCCTCTCCAATTGCTTTTGAAACGTCGGTGACATCATTGCCATCTTCGACACGGCTATAATTCCAGCCATATGATTCGAATCGTTTGCGGATATTTTCCGAGAATGACATATCCAGCTCACCATCGAGTGTAATATCATTGCTATCGTAGAGAACAATTAGTTTGTCCAATTGTAAATGGCCTGCGAGCGAAATTGCTTCAGCTGCGACACCTTCCATGAGATCACCGTCACCACATAGGGCATATGTATAATGATCGATGACGTTATATCCAGGTTTATTGTACGTTGCCGCGAGATGCTTTTCAGCCATCGCCATTCCGACTGCCATCCCTATTCCTTGGCCAAGTGGTCCTGTTGTCGCTTCCACGCCGGCTGTATGTCCATACTCAGGATGCCCTGGCGTTAAAGAGCCCCATTGTCTGAAGTTCTTGATTTCTTCCATCGGTAAGTCGTAGCCACCTAGGTGAAGCAAGCTGTAAAGGAGCATGGAGCCGTGCCCTGCTGAAAGGACGAAACGGTCACGATTAAACCATTGCGGGTTCGACGGATTATGGTGCATATGTTTTGTCCAAAGCGTATAGGCCATTGGTGCGGCGCCCATCGGTAATCCAGGGTGTCCGGAATTCGCTTTCTCGATTGCATCGATGGACAGTGTACGTATCGTGTTAATAGCAAGTTGGTCCATTTGTTCGGTCATTTGTGTACATCCTTTCCCGTTCTATCTATATTCTACATCTTCTAGTTTAGACAAATGCAACGACAAATACAATACGGGAGATGAATCTGTCGGTTAGTTTAGGTATTTTCCGTCATTTGCCCGCTTCACCTTTTCGGGTGTTACATCATTTCCCTCCAAGTCAATCACTTTAACATTTTCAATTGTATCGCGCATTGAAGATCGGAAGGTTTCAAGGTATTCCTTGCGAAGTTGTGTCTGCTCTTTCGCTTCTTCAATGGATAGGCCAGTTGTCTTCGATTTTTTTGATAGTTCGTTGATTCGTTTGATTTTATTTTCAGCTAGCATTTTTATTCCTCCATTTGAATTAAAGAATACTTAGAACGTATACAAAAAGAGAGGAAAGTGCAATCGATTAGCCTTCCTGTTCCATTTCATATTCTTTATATCGACGATGAACTGTCGCTTTGCTGATATCATGACCAAGTCCTTTTAGTACACCTGTGATTTCCTCGTAGGTTAGCCCTTTCTCCCTGAGAGATACGATTTCACTGATTGGCACCTCAATCCGTTCACGACCTTCACTATTGCCTCGATTTTTTAAGTTGTGTTCGGGTCTATAACCTTCTCTAACCGCACGTTTCATACCGCGTTTGATTTTCGCGTTATGCAATTTACGTTGATATTCTTCGACGATTGCTAAGATTTCCAGAAGCATCGTGTCCATTTCATTAAGAGCAATCCGACCACTATCATTTTTCGAATAAATTGCGGTACCTGTTTTAGCCAACAGATGCAGTACGGCCATCCGTGCATTACCCCGTCCGAGTCTGGTTTCATCCTGAATTAATACTGCATCGACTTTTTCATCTCGAATAAAATCGAGAAGACTAAGCAGACCTTCACGATCGATTTCAAAACCACTATGCTTGTCTTTGAACGTCCCCATGTTCTCAAGATTGAGTTCAGTTGCCAACTCTATCAACTCTTCCTCCTGTCTAATTAGGGATTTTTCCTGTGTATCTTTCTCAGTACTTACTCGACAATAAATGACGCATCGTTCAATACGGGTATTCATCGATTGCCACCCGCTATTTGTGTACCAAATCTATCATCTCTTAAACTACGATGGGTTACAGCTGGTAAGTGTAAATCTTCCCCATACTTAATAGAAGATGTCGATAAGTTGTTTAGCGTCATCACTTCTGTGGTCCATTGATGGGTAGGTGTATTATCCCCATGATTAGATGCGAGCCTCCAAAGGGGATTCCCTTCTGTCATAGTAATCTCTGTATATGTTTTTTCTTCCCCATACTTACTTACATCCATGATTGTAAATCCCGTAAATAAAATAATAGGAAAAAAAACATAGTTGTTATCTTTAATATAAGTCAACTTAACTCCCCTTTCGAATATTCGTCGAGAATGTTTGTTCTTATTATAGAAAATATTAAGTGTAATGTCAACACTTTATTCAAACGTGTGTTTGCAATTAATTGGAACAGCTGATATACTTTAATTATTGAAACGACTTGGATGTTGGTGGATGATTTCACGGCATTTGAATAAGACTAAATATATGCTCAGGGGTGAATGAATTGAAAAAGATTTCGAAGAGACAAGAAGACATTATGTCTTTCATCAAAGAAGAAGTGAAAAAAAAGGGGTACCCGCCATCCGTCAGGGAAATTGGGGAAGCTGTTGGTCTAGCCTCGAGCTCGACAGTACACGGCCATCTTGCACGTTTAGAAAGTAAAGGCTATATTAGACGGGATCCAACGAAACCGAGAGCAATTGAAGTACTTGATCCAGAAGGGTTGGAATCGTTGAAACCAGGCGTCATTCATGTGCCCCTTGTCGGAAAAGTGACAGCTGGCCTTCCGATTACGGCGGTTGAAAATATCGAGGAATATTTCCCATTACCGGAGTCATTTGGTACATCAGAGGACAAGTTGTTCATGCTTGAAATCGTCGGGAATAGTATGATTGAAGCTGGGATTTTGAACGGTGACTATGTTGTTGTCAAACAACAACATACTGCGAATAACGGGGAGATTGTTGTCGCGATGACGGAAGAGGATGAAGCAACTGTGAAACGTTTCTTCAAAGAGAAGGATTATTTCCGCCTTCAGCCTGAAAACTCTTCAATGGATCCAATCATTGTGGATAATGTATCGATTCTTGGAAAAGTTGTCGGTGTATACCGGATGATTCATTAATCGGATAGAGAAAGAGCTAACCTTCACGCTTCGGCGTAGGGTTAGCTCTTTTTTGTTGAGCTTCGGGATGGATTGCCATGACAGTTCGGGCGGGCCATTACAGTTTCCGCCATTGCCCTCACAGTTTCATGGATTGCCATGACAGTTCGGGCGAGCCATTACAGTTTCCGCCATTGCCCTCACAGTTTCATGGATTCCATGACAGTTCGGGCGAGCCATTACAGTTTCCGCGATTGCCATTACAGTTTCCGCGATTGCCATTACAGTTCGGGCGAGCCATTACAGTTTCCGCCATTGCCCTTACAGTTTCATGGATTGCCATGACAGTTCGGGCGAGCCATTACAGTTTCCGCCATTGCCCTTACAGTTTCATGGATTGCCATGACAATTCGGGCGAGCCATTACAGTTTCCGCGATTGCCCTCACAGTTTCATGGATTGCCATGACAGTTCGGGCGAGCCATTACAGTTTCCGCCATTGCCATTACAGTTTCATGGATTGCCATGACAGTTCGGGCGAGCCATTACAGTTTCCGCGATTGCCATTACAGTTTCATGGATTGCCATGACAGTTCGGGCGAGCCATTACAGTTTCACCTTTTGCCATGACAATCCTCACATTTTATTCTCCAATCAGTTTTTCACTGACGAGTTTGTCGATGGATGACAGTATAGCTGCTTTTACGTGCTCGTAGGTGAGCCCACCTTGTATGTAGGCGGTGAAGGGTGGTCTGATTGGACCATCGGCTGTCAGTTCGATGCTGGAGCCTTGGATGAATGTACCTGCTGCCATGATGACGTCATCCGTGTAGCCGGGCATGTAAGACGGCTCTGGAGCGTAGTGGGCATTGATGGGCGAGTTTGCCTGGATTGATCGACAAAAGGCAATCATCTGGTCGGCATTTTTGAAAGATACAGATTGAATTAAATCTGTTCTTTTTTCCGTGTAATGCGGCGTCGTGTCGAGTCCATAGCTTTCTAGGAGTGCGGCTGTGAATAGCGCACCCTTTACTGCCTGGCTCACAACGTGCGGCGCAATGAAAAAGCCTTGATACATTTCTAGTAACGTATCAAGCGATGCTCCCGCTTCTGCTCCGAGTCCTGGTGAAGTCATTCGGTAAGCACATTTTTCAACGAGATCAGCACGCCCTGCGATGTAGCCGCCTGTTCTTGCGAGTCCACCACCTGGATTTTTGATGAGCGAACCTGCCATCAGATCAGCGCCGACTTCAGTTGGTTCCTGTTCCTCGACGAATTCACCGTAACAATTGTCGACAAATACGACTAGTTCAGGATTAATCGCCTTTACTTTGCGAACAAATTCACCGATTTCATCCACTCGAAAGGATGGCCGATTGGAATATCCTTTTGACCGTTGAATTCCAATCATTTTCGTCTTGTTATGAATATTTTTGGTAACCTCATCAAAATTGACAGAACCGTCTTCATTCAAATCGATATGTTTGTAGGAGATTCCGTAGTCTTCTAGTGACCCCGTATCTTTGCCTTTGCCAGAGACGATTGAATCCAGTGTATCGTACGGTTTCCCGGTTATGTAGAGCAACTCATCACCCGGGCGAAGGATACCAAATAGGCTGATAGAAATCGCGTGGGTTCCAGAGATAATTTGATTGCGTACAACGCAGTCTTCCGCTCCAAAGACATTGGCATAGACTTGTTCCAAGACATCGCGGCCACTATCGTCGTAGCCATAGCCTGTCGATCCTGTCAGATGAAAGTCGCTCACCTTATTTTCGCGGAACGCAGCAAGCACTTTCCGTTGATTGTAAAAGGCTATTTTTTCAACGGCCTTAAAATACGGAGTAAGACTTTCCTCGATTGCTTCTGTTTTAATCAACAAGGCGTCATCTAGTTCGTTTAATCGCATTAGTATTCCTCATTCCATTAAATAGTCACTCCATTATCTTATCAGCCCCATTGGATTGGTCAACAATTTCAGATGTGAATACTATTGAATATGTATGGCAATCTGGTAGAATGCTTAAGGATCTATTGAATGGAGGAACTTCATTGGCTTGGGATGTTTTTAGTTTTATAGGCACGGCGGCTTTTGCCATTTCCGGAGCAATTGTGGCGATGGAAGAGGAGTATGACATTTTCGGCGTTTATATATTAGGGATGATCACTGCATTTGGTGGTGGAGCCATACGAAATGTGTTGATAGGCGTTCCGATTGACGTGTTGTGGAGTCAGGAGTTCCTGTTCCTTGTTGCTTCAATTTTAATAACGATTATCTTCTTTTTCTCAAAATATATTCTTTCACACTGGAATCGATGGGGTTCCTATTTTGATGCAATTGGTTTAGCCGCTTTCTCGATTCAAGGCGCAATGCTTGCGATTCAACTCGAGATGTCGCTTTTTGCAGTAATCGTTGCGGCGGTTTTGACGGGGGCAGGTGGCGGTGTGATTCGAGATCTGCTTGCGGGTAGAAGACCGCTTATTTTTAAAGAAGAAATTTATGCAGTATGGGCAGCGATAGCGGGCCTTATCGTCGGATTAGAATTTTTTAATTATGATTTCACTCTGTATATACTTCTTATCCTGACGGCTGGCATGCGTATTCTATCGCTTGTATTTCATTGGAAACTTCCGAGAGGGAAAATTCAAGTTCTAAAAAAAGTGGGACTGGAGTAAGATTCCAGTTCCACTTTTCCTTATTGTCCAGCTACAGCACCTAGCCCCTCGAGTCGCTTCAACCTTGAAAACAATGGAAAAGCGCCATTGTTTCAAGTCTTCCAGCGCTTGTCGGGGCTGGATAGGTGCCTCCGCTTTTCCTTATTGTCTAGCTCCAGCACCTAGCCCCTCGAGTCGCTTCGGCCTTGAAAACAATGGAAAAGTGCCATTGTTTCAAGTCCTCCAGCGCTTGTCGGGACTGAACAGGCGCTTCCGCTTTTCTTTATTCCAGTTCGTCTTTCAATAACACTGGTTTTGATGGGACGTATGTGGAAATCGCATGTTTGTAAATCAGTTGCTGTTTTCCTTCCGTTTCGAGCAAGACAGTATAATTATCATACGATTTGATAAGCCCTTTTAACTGGAACCCGTTTAGTAAGAATACTGTTACAAATGTATTGTTCTTTCGTAGTGCGTTCAAAAATGTCTCTTGCATGTTTCCTTGTGCCATACGTCGAATCCTCCTGTTGTCCTGTATTTATTTCTACTACTTCACTTACTCTATTCGCCTAATCTTTTCAAAATCCTTCAAAATTGTCAAAATTCCCTTTAAACTTTTTTTTGTACCAGTTGCTGCATCGAGCCAGGCAATCTCAAGTTTGTTGCGGAAGTAGGTCATTTGCCGCTTTGCATAGTTCCTCGTGTTTTTCTTGATCAAATCTACAGTCTCATCAAGTGATAATCCACCTTCAATAAATTGATGAAGTTCCCTGTAGCCGATCGCTTGTACAGACTGTACACTGCGAATCCCTTCATCCCATAATGTTTGGGCTTCTTCGAGCAAACCGTTTTCCATCATCCTATCTACACGCTGATGGATCCGTTCGTAAAGGACATCCCGTTCCAGTTGGAGACCGACAATAAGATAATCATAAAGTGGGGCGTGTCCTGCTCCATCTTCATGGTCGTCTTTTGTCCGTCCGGTCACTTCGATGATTTCAAGTGCACGGACGAGCCTGCGGTGATTATTCGGATGGATTTTTTCAGCGCTCTTAGGGTCAATCGCAACCAGCTTTTCGTATAAATGGTCAGCGCCTCTCTCCTCTAGTTCACGTTCAAGCCGCCCTCTTACTTCAATGTCTGCCGCTTGCTCCGTAAAACGAAAATCGAATAGAACCGATTGAATGTACAGCCCTGTTCCTCCGACAATGATTGGTATTTTTCCTCTGTCACGGATAGCTTGAATCCAGTTGCGTACCTCTGTTTGATATTCAGCGACAGAAAAAGATTCGGTAGGTTCTTTGACATCAAATAAATGATGCGGAATTCCATCCATTTCCTCTGCTGTTATTTTCGCTGTCCCGATATCAAGCCCTTTGTATACTTGCATTGAATCGCCATTAATAATTTCTCCACCGATTGCTTTGGCAAGTTGTACACTCAACGCCGTCTTCCCCGATGCGGTAGGACCCACAATAGCGATGACTTCTGGATAGTGTTTCATTTCTTTTTTTCAATCCAGTCAGTGACGGTTTCGAAAACATACCGGCTGTTCTTTTCATGGAGCATTTCATGTCTACCGCCTTCGAATAATTTGACTGTCACATCTACAATACCCGCCCTATCATAGTGTTTGGCAACATTCCAAACCCCTTTCCCATTATCACCTACCGGGTCTTCGCTCCCTGAAAAAAGAAGGATTGGAAGGTTTTTCGGGATTTTATTTATTTCCTCTTGCGAATGAATTTTTCCCAGTCCCTCAAACAGATCGGCGAAAAATCGGGTTGTCGGGACAATCCCACAAGCTGGGTCATTGATATATTTTTCAACAGCTTCCGTTTTAGTCGATAACCAGTCGAAAGGTGTTTTCGGGTTTTGGACTGATTTATTGAAACCACCGAAGACGAGTTTGTTCAAGAAGTGATCGGGTTGATTGAAGCCATTTTTCTTTCCTAAAAGATAGGCAGCTACCTGGCCTGCGATTCGTGATGCACCAGGGTCTCCACCTGTGCCCGAGAATATTGCAAGATCGACTTCTTCTCCGTGCAGTTGGACATACCTTCGCGCAACAAATGAACCCATACTGTGACCGAATAGGACGAATTGTGGAGATGGATGATGCGCTCGGACGTATGAAATGACTTCATAGACGTCTTGAACAACCCGGTCAAATCCCAATTTATCGGCAAAATGCCCTTTTAATCCGTTCAATTCAGCGGTTTCACCATGCCCGCGATGATCATGCCCCGAAACGATATAGCCTTTTAAAACTAAATACTGCGCAAACGCTTCATACCTGCCAATATGTTCAGACATGCCATGGAGAAGGTGAATATGTCCAATTGGCTCTACATCGGGTATAACAATGAACCCCTGGATAGAAAAACCGTCTGTCATTTCCAAAACTATTTTTTCCACTAACGTTCGCCGCCCTTTCCTTCCGCCTATGCGTGATCACTAAGTTGTTATATGATTCTACTCTTACATAATGCGCTTGAACATTTTTTCAATTTCATAGGTTGTGAAGTGGATGAGCACGGGTCTACCGTGGGGACAGGTGAATGGATTTTCAGATTCCGCCAAATCATTTAGCAATCTCTCCATATCTGCAAGTGTTAAATGATGATTTGCCTTGATGGAACGTTTACAGCTCATCATAATTGCCGCTTCTTCTCGTATTTTCCCGATGTCGACTTTACGTGTCTTTAATACTTGCTCGATGATATCTTCTATAATCACAGCCTCTTCCCCTGCCGGGAACCAAGAAGGGTATTCTTTCACTGCATAGGAAGAGGGGCCAAATTCTTCTAAGTATATCCCAACATCTTGCAATAGATCCATGCTTTCTTCAATTTTCACTTTATCATCTGCCGCATAATTGAACATAAGTGGGATAAGTAATAACTGCCGTTCCTCATTATTCGATTCACCCAATTTATCCCTAAAAAATTCATATTTTATGCGTTCTTGTGCTGCGTGCTGGTCAATCATATAAAAACCGTCCTCATTTTGTGCAACGATGTAGGTTCCATGAACTTGTCCAACAGGAATGAGGTCTGGGAATGCTTTTGCAGGTGCGGATGATGCTACTTCTGGCAATAACATGGGTGTTTCATTAACCGTCCATGGTCTTTCCACTATTTCTCTTTCTTCTTGACGTGCACTATATTCGGGCTGTTCGTTTACTTGTAACGGTTTTTCTGGTCTTCCATTTGATCGTTGCGCTCCAAATTCGTTCCATATGTTGACTTGCTCGGATTGGTTTTTCTTGGCTGGTTCTTTTTTAATAGCATCTGGTACAATGATACTTTTTCGAATGGCTTTCTGGATTGATTCTTTGAGCAGTGTCAACAGCTCGCCTTCCTTGCTCATACGGATTTGCTGTTTTGAAGGATGTACGTTGACATCTGTCAGGAACGGATCCCCTTCGACGTTAACGATGGCGATTGGGAAACGTCCGATTGGCAAGTAAGTGTGGAGCGCATTGATGATTACATGATTCACAGCATGACTTTTTACCCATCTACCATTGACGATTAACGTCATATAGCTCTTCGAAGCACGTGTCATTTCGGGTAATGTGATATATCCCTGCACAGTGTAGTCCGCGTTTGCACCTGAAAACGGCACCATTTTCCGGGCGACAGCAATGCCATAGATATCTGATAAGACACGCTGTTGGTCTCCACTTCCCGATGTCTGCAAGATTAGCTGACTGTAGTGAGTTAGTTTAAAGGCAATCGACGGATGGCTAAGCGCAAGTCGATTAACAAGGTCGATTGTTTGGCCAAGTTCTGTCTGGATTGTTTTCATATATTTTAGCCGAGCTGGTGTGTTAAAAAATAGCTGGGATACGGTGATGTCTGTTCCTTTACGAAATGCCGCGTTGTCATGTTTGGTGAGGCGACCTCCGTCGATATGAACTTCTGTTCCATCGGTTTCTCCATTGGACGTCCACATTGTGATTTTGGATACGGATGCGATACTCGCAAGTGCTTCTCCGCGGAAGCCTAGTGTCCGGATCCGGAAAAGGTCATGTTCGTTCATGATTTTACTGGTGGCATGCCGTTCGAATGCTTGAACGGCATCTTTTCTTGACATGCCTTTCCCATTATCTGTTACACGAATGGTCATGAGTCCAGCTTCTTCGAGTGCGATTTCGATGACGGTACTGTCCGCATCAATCGCATTTTCAACAAGCTCTTTCACGATTGAAGCGGGACGTTCTACGACTTCTCCCGCGGCAATTTTATTGGATAATGTGTCATCCATTACTTTGATGATGTCCATTGGTCTCACCCTTTCGATGTAGTGAGCTTCTCTTTTAGTTCAAATACATATTGTAATGCCTGAAGCGGAGTTATATTAAGAACATCTATTTCATTAAGTTTATCGACTACTTGTCGTTCTTCCGATGTTAAGGGGTTCTTTTCTTCCTGATGTAGATCGAAGAATGTTAACTGTTGCGGTTCATCTTTCTGGGCACTCATTGTTTCTTTACTTTCAAATGATGCGAGCAATGTTTTGGCACGATTGAGAAGCGACTCAGGAAGACCTGCGAGATCCGCAACGTAAATTCCGTAACTTTTATCTGCCGCGCCCGCCATCACTTTATGGAGGAATACAACTTTTCCTTCCTGTTCCATCGCTGCAACATGGACATTTTCTAACCCGTTCAGTTCTCTATCAAGCTGGGTCAATTCATGGTAATGCGTAGAAAACAGCGTGTTTGCCCCGATTTCATCATGAATATATTCCATCATGGCTTGTGCAAGTGCCATGCCATCATACGTCGACGTGCCGCGCCCAATTTCATCAAAAAGGAGAAGACTTTGTGCTGTTGCATTTGCAATTGCGTGTTGAGATTCCATCATTTCCATCATGAATGTACTTTGCCCCGAAGCGAGATCATCCGCCGCCCCAATCCTTGTGAAAATTTGGTCGGTGATAGGAAGTGACGCCTGTTCACAAGGGACGTAACAACCGATTTGTGCCATGACAACAATCAGTGCGACTTGCCGCATATACGTACTTTTCCCAGACATATTGGGCCCAGTAATCAGCAACATATTCGCCTGTTCCGTTAACTTACAGCTGTTCGGTACATAAAGGGAGTGATCCATCATCTTCTCGACGACGGGATGGCGTCCGTTCTTAATTTCTAATGCCTTTCCGTCGTGGAATTCCGGCTTCACATAGTTCCGTTTTTCTGACACTGCTGCGAATGAAAGAAGGACATCCAACTCGCTCAAGACACTTGCAAGCTGTTGGAGTTGTCGAATATGTGTTTTCATGGCATCCCGCACTGTACTGAATAGAACATATTCGAGGTCTTGCCCTTCTGCTTCCGCGTTCAAGATGAGATCTTCTTTCTCTTTCAGCTCAGGGGTTATGTACCGTTCTGCATTTGCGAGTGTTTGTTTTCGTTCATAGCGTTCTAAATCTGCAAGATGAATATTGGATTTCGTGATTTCTATAAAATAACCAAATATTCGATTATACCCTATTTTTAAAGATTTAATGCCTGTTCGGCTGCGTTCTTCACCCTCAAGTTCAGCAAGCCACGCCTTGCCATTTTTAGAGGCATCCCGATATTGGTCAAGTTTTGCGTCATAACCGTCTTTGATGATGCCTCCTTCTTTGACCGAAAGTGGTGGGTTTTCAGCTATAGCGTTTTCGAGAGTCTGTAATACGTCCTCACATACGTCAATTCGTTCTGCAAACTGACTTAGGAGGGTCCGTTCCGATTCTTGGAGTGCTTTTTTGATGTCTGGGATACGACGAAGAGAATTCCGTAGTTGAGCAAGATCTCTTCCACTTGCACTCCCCATTGAAATTCGTCCGGCAAGCCGTTCCAAGTCATACACTTCTTTTAAACTCGTTTTTAGTTCATCTCGCAGGAAAAAGGCTTCAATAAATGCTGTTACTGCATTCAGTCTATTGTCAATCATTGTTTTTTCCGCAAGCGGCTGATGAATCCACATCTTCAATTTCCTTGCGCCCATCGCCGTGACGGTTTCATCGAGAAGCCAGTAAAGTGAGCCTTCCTTAGTCCCATTCCGAATCGATTGGATGAGTTCCAGATTACGCATCGAATTGGCATCGATGGAAAGCTTCGCCTGTTTCTGTATGAATTCGAACGGCCGGATATGGTCGAGCGCCGTTTTCTGTGTCCTTTTCACATAGGATACGAGCATGTTGCACGCCTCTGCTACTGCGGTTGGAATGTCGCTGATTAAGTCCGTTGCACCGGCGTGTTCTTCACTATATTCAATCGATAATACGATATTGCGTTTCGCCATGCTGTCACTTAATGCGATATGTAGTCTTTCACCAACAACGACTTCCTTCATCCCAAGCGCTTCCATCTCTGCGATTAGGGTCCGTTCATCTCCCTCGACACGCTCTACCTTTCCTTCACCGGTTGCAAGGTCTAGATACGCTAGCGCATAGCTGTCTCCGTCTATGATGTCTGCTGAACCGATGAAGTGATTTGTGTTTGCATCGATTGTCTTCCCTTCCGTCATCGTACCAGGTGTAATGATCTTAACGACTTCCCTTTTGACGATGCCTTTCGCAACTTTTGGGTCCTCGGTCTGTTCGCAGATTGCTACTTTATATCCTTTACTTACGAGTGTTTCGATATAGCCTGCGGCAGAATGATGAGGCACGCCACACATTGGTATGCGGTCACGACTTCCTGCATCGCGACTCGTCAAGGTAATTTCAAGAATTTGAGATGCTTCCGTTGCATCTGTGAAAAAAAGTTCATAGAAATCGCCTAGCCTGAAAAAGAGGAACGCATCCTCATGCCGTGCTTTTACTTGTAAATATTGCTGAATCATAGGTGTATGTGTTGTCATTATCTACCCTCGCTACAAAATCTATTTTGTTCATTATAACACGTATCCTAAAAGCATTAATCTATATTGAAACCGAAGAAAAAAAGCCGGAATTGTTTTCCGGCTTTCAAAATGATGTAGATTCTCTTCCTTTATTGGTTTCATGTCCACGTTCATGTCCACGTTCATGGGCATGACTGTGTTCATGGTTATGTTCGCGGTTCTGGCCTTGTTCATGGGAGGAAGATTCGTCACGGAAAGACCATTCCTCCTCGAACTTTTGTGGATGAATACTAATACAGACTTTCGTTTCCCCCACAATTTCTGCACAGAGCTCACGTTCAACTGTAATCTTAAATTTGTTTCCACATTCCGAAATGACGGCTTCTGTGCAATTTGGATGTTGGATCACTTCTACAAGTACCTCTTCGTGTCTCGATGTCGGTTCGTCGCGATAGTGTAAACGAATTTTGTCTTTATACGGAACTGACTCTGTAAAGACAGACGTTTTTGAATGATCTTGATGAGAATACCAAACGTTAACATCAAATTTCCCAGTTACCTCGATGAATTTGCCACATCTCTTTGCCTGATGCGTATGGTTGATGACCCAGCAACCAAGTATGCTTGTCGGGCAATTTGGCGGCTTCAGCGTGACAGTCTGTTCAGTTCGTTTCTTCCCTTTAGCAATAACCGCCTTCGTTACGATCTGACGTAAATTTTTCAGTTCGTCTCCTCCTCCATTCGCTTCAATCCATCTTATGCGAAGAGAGCCCAGAGAGTGAAAAAAATCGGTGGGGAATTTATTTCCACCGATTGTCAGTACCGATTATAATTTGTTATATGTTGTATTTTTCACATAGGAACCAGTTTCTCCGCGCTGCACATTGCCACCTGTCGACATAATGATTTCATCTGTAACGCTATTTGCAATCGTGTTAGAGACGAGTTGAAGAAGGTCATTCACTTCGAATTGGGATTGCTTAAATTCCTGTACTATTGGAACCGCATCAATCTCATTCTGGATTTTTTCAATCTTGCCTTCAATTATTTTTAACGCTTTCTCTTTTCCATACTGCTGGAAGTTGACAGCTTGTTTTTGTAATGATTTCAAGCTCGCAATGTTTTCTCGGACTTTCTGATTTTCATTAATTTGTTCTTCTGCGCGTTTGAAAAACTCAACTTCTTCCGTATTGGCAATCATGTTCGCGACTTCACGTGCTTTTGCGATAATATCATCTTTTGTATAGAGCTTTTCCATTACAACATCACCTTTTCCTTTTCTACGACGCCGATGAATTCACCATCGAGCGACCATGTTTTGGCCTCTGTTATTTTTATGTTGACAAGTTTACCAACAACGGATTGTGGCGCTTTGAAGTTGACAAGTTTGTTTTTCTCCGTATAGCCCGCAAGCACTTTCGAATTTTTCTTACTCTCCCCCTCAACGAGCACTTCAACAATGGTGCCTTTATAAGGTTTCATCGCTTCAGCTGACATATCGTTGACAAGCTTATTCAGCCGTTGCAACCGTTCTTTCTTTACTTCCATCGGAATGTTATCCACCATTTTAGCCGCAGGTGTGCCTTCACGAGGTGAATAAATGTACGTATAAGCGATGTCGAAACCGACTTCTTTATATAAAGTTATGGTCTCCTCAAATTGCTCATCCGTTTCATTCGGGAATCCCACAATAATATCCGTTGTTAAGGTGACGTTCGGAATTGCCACTCTTATTTTCCGGACGAGCTCAAGATAATGCTCCCGTGTATATTTCCGTGCCATGATTTTTAAAGTATCGCTGGAACCTGATTGAACCGGAAGATGGATATGGTCAACAAGATTGCCGCCTTTCGCCAACACTTCGATTAGATGATCATCAAAATCACGTGGATGACTCGTCGTGAAACGTATTCTCGGAATATCAATTTTCCGTAAATCGTCCATCAAATCACCGAAACGGTAGTCGTTATCTTCAAAGTCTTTGCCATACGCATTGACGTTTTGACCAAGCAATGTAACTTCCTTATAACCTTGTGACGCTAAGTGACGCACTTCCTGAATGATATCCTCGGGGCGTCTACTTCGCTCTTTACCGCGTGTGTATGGGACGATGCAATACGTACAGAACTTGTCGCAGCCATACATGATATTGACCCATGCTTTGATATTACCATGACGAACTTTCGGAAGGTTTTCGATGATATCGCCTTCCTTCGACCATACTTCGATAACCATTTCTTTTGATAAATATGCCTCATGTAAAATATGGGGCAATCTGTGAATATTATGGGTCCCGAAAATCATGTCAACTTGATCGTACGTCTTCAATATTTTATTGACTACGGATTCTTCCTGCGACATACACCCGCATACCCCAATCAATATATCGGGATTTCGCTGTTTAAGCGGTTTTAAATGACCAAGTTCCCCAAAGACTTTGTTTTCTGCGTTCTCTCTGATGGCACAAGTATTCAATAAAATGACATTTGCATCTTCAACTGTGTCGGTTGGTTCATAGCCCAAACCTGCAAAAATTCCCGCCATAACTTCCGTATCATGTTCGTTCATCTGGCAACCATAGGTACGTATGTAAAACTTCCGGCCCTTCCCCATTCCTTGGAATCGTTCGTCGATTTCAAAATCATTGTGATAGGTAATCTCTTCCTTACCGCGTTTTTTTGCTTCTTTCAATGATGGAGCTGTATAGACAGTCTGAAAGTATTGACTATAGTCCTTTTCCGCCGATTTTTCCAGACTCGGTTTTACAAGTTCTGTATCCAGGCGCTGTTCTTCATTCATTTTACGAATCTCCTTTCATACAATCTCTCGAGATTTAAGCATATCTAATTTCATTATACTGAATTGAGGACTGGCTGTACAAGGAGAGGTTGCTTTGTCAGTTGATTGTCACATATGAAGGTTGTTTTTCTTGATAAAGTTAATCTTCAATCAGTGGGAATCTTACTGCCCGTTATTGCGGGATAAAACAATAAAAGACCACGGGAAGTCGCATCCCCGTGATCTTGGCTTTACTTTATATCCTTTGGTCAGCGTGTTCGTTTTTCAACAAGCAGTTTCAATGCTGTACGTCCTTCACCGTTGATTTCAATATCGGTGAAGGCAGGTGCACAAATGAGATCTCCACCACTTGGTGCAACGAAACCTCGTGCAATCGCGATTGCTTTCACTGCTTGGTTCAGTGCTCCTGCCCCTACCGCCTGCATTTCTGCGTAGCCTTGGTCCCGGATGACTGCGACGAGTGCACCTGCAACAGAATTCGGATTCGAGCGAGATGATACTTTCAATGGATTCACCATGATTCCTCCTTATTTTCCGATGTCTATGGAACGGATATCTCCATAAACTATCCTATGAAATGGAGGCAGTGTTTAGACACGGATTATCCTTTGAATGGTCGATCATCATTGATGGTGATTCGCTCAACTTTCAGCGCTTTACCTGTCTGGTCATCAAGAACCGCAAATAGGCCGTTCAACTGTGCCCGCCCATTTTTCGGAACTTCAAAACGAACAGGCAAATTTGTGCGAAAACGATAGAGGACATCCTCTTTCTTCATACCTAATATTTCATCATACGGGCCCGTCATACCCGCGTCCGTCAAATAACCTGTTCCCCCTGGCAATATACGTTCATCTGCCGTCTGGACGTGCGTGTGCGTTCCTACAACGACAGAAGCCTTCCCATCGAGATGCCAGCCCATCGCAATTTTTTCGCTTGTTGCCTCAGCGTGAAAATCAACAAAAACGAGCGGAGAAAGTTCTTTAGCCTTTGCGACAAGCTCATCCGCCTTTTCAAACGGATCGCCATGGGGTGGTAAAAATGTTCGGCCATGCAAATTAATGATGGATAACGTAACACCATTGCGCGACACAGTCGTCATACCTTTTCCTGGTGCTTCATCTGAAAAGTTTGCAGGACGAATTAAATAGTCCGTTTCATCGATAAAATCATAAATTTCTTTTTGATCCCATGTATGGTTACCCATTGTGACGACGTCCACACCTGCTCGAAGAAGTTCATCAAAAATCGTTTTCGTGATTCCTCTACCTGCAGCAGCATTTTCTCCGTTTGCGATGATGACGTCTGGATTATATTTTCTTTTCAAGCGGGGTAAATAATCAAACACCATATCCCGTCCTGGTGATCCTACAATATCGCCAATAAATAAAACTTTCATTTCCAAACCTCTTTCAATAGAAAAAAGCTCCCGGACCGAAGTGCACGGAAGCCTCCTTTTCTTTATTTTGCGTATTCGACCGCCCGTGTTTCACGGATGACAGTTACTTTGATATGTCCCGGGTAGTTGAGTTCTTCTTCAATCCGTTTCCGAATATCCCTAGCTAAGCGATGTGCTGTAATGTCATCGATTTGATCAGGACGAACAATAATCCGTACTTCACGACCTGCTTGGATTGCGAATGATTTTTCTACACCATCGTATGATTCCGCAATCTCTTCAAGTTTCTGCAACCTGCGAATATAGTTTTCAAGTGTTTCACTACGTGCGCCCGGTCTTGCAGCTGATAGTGCATCTGCTGCTGCGACAAGTACTGCAATTGTCGATGTCGCTTCTGTATCCCCGTGATGGGATGCGATACTATTGATGACAACCGGGTGTTCTTTGTATTTCGTTGCTAATTCTACTCCGATTTCAACATGACTTCCTTCAACTTCATGATCAATCGCTTTTCCGATATCATGAAGGAGTCCAGAGCGTCTTGCAAGCGCGACATCTTCGCCTAATTCAGCTGCTAATAACCCTGTAAGGTAAGCCACTTCTATAGAATGCTTCAGCACGTTTTGGCCATAGCTTGTACGGAAATGCAGTCGTCCAATGATTTTTATAAGATCCGGATGTAGATTGTGGATTCCAATATCAAACGTCGTTTGTTCTCCTTTTTCCCGAATTAGCTCATCCACTTCACGTCTTGACTTATCGACCATTTCTTCGATACGTGCGGGATGAATTCGTCCGTCTTGCACAAGTTTCTCAAGTGCCAGACGTGCCGTTTCCCGACGTACCGGGTCAAAGCCAGAAAGAATAACAGCTTCCGGCGTATCATCGATAATCAAATCAATACCTGTCAACGTTTCGAGGGTCCGGATGTTACGTCCTTCACGGCCGATGATGCGACCTTTCATTTCGTCATTTGGTAAGTTTACTACAGATACTGTTGTTTCAGCTACATGGTCTGCTGCGAAACGTTGGATTGCAAGAGAAAGGATATCACGTGATTTTTTATCTGCTTCTTCTTTCGCCTGTTGTTCCGCTTCTTTCGTCATGACAGCGATATCTGTCGCAAGTTCTTTCTCTACTTCACTGAGGATGAGTCTTTTGGCTTCGTCCCGTGTCAGTGAAGATACTCTTGCAAGTTCCGTCTGTTGAACGGCAACAAGTTCTTCTGCTTTGCGTTCCATCTGTTCAATATGCAGTTGTCTTCCGGTAAGCGCTTCTTCCTTGCGCTCCAGACCAGCTTCTCTTTTGTTGAGAGCATCTTCTTTGCGGTCAAGATTTTCTTCTCGTTGCAAAAGGCGATTCTCCTGCTTTTGCAGTTCCGCCCTTCGTTCACGAACCTCCGACTCCGCTTCAATTCTCAGTTTGTGAGTTTCATCTTTCGCTTCCAGCAGTGCCTCTTTTTTCATAGCCTCTACTTCACGCTTCGCCTCTTCGACGATTTGTTCAGCAGAATTTTTAGCACCCGTCACTTTTGAATCGTTCACTTTCCTATTAACAAAATAGCTAACACCCGCACCGATGAGCAGACCAAGCAAAGCAGAGATGATTATTTCTAACATACTGGTCACCTCCTCTTGCTATTCTTTTTCATTTTCAATTGGTTCGTATATCGAAGTTCAACATACTGCAAAATCATTTCATGGGTGTGAAATTATACAATTCTAATTGTATCGATGTGAAAATGACATGTCAAGGAAACGAAAGTATGAATAGTGGTTTATATTTGCTGATTTGTGCTAATAAATTCCTTAGATTTCATCGCATCACTGTACTTTTAGAATTCCCACTAGACTTTAAGCATCAAAAAGCCGATTGCGCACCAAACAGTGGGCGAATCGGCTTTTGGTTCTTATTCTTTGTCGAGAAGCAAATCTAACTCCTCTTCGTCATCTCCGGCATGGGCGGCAATGACATAATTTGAAGCTGCCAGTCCATATGAATCTCGGATTTTGTTAGCAATTTCTGCTCGCATATCCGTATTCTCTTTAAGGAATTGCTTCGAATTCTCACGACCTTGTCCAAGTCGTTCTCCTTCGTATGAATACCATGATCCACTTTTTTGGACAACTTCTGCATCCACACCAAGATCGATGATTTCCCCTTCTCTAGAAATCCCTTCTCCGTACATAATATCGACTTCTGCCGTTCGGAATGGAGGTGCAACTTTGTTTTTCACGACACGGATACGCGTCTTGTTTCCTACAATATCATTGCCCGACTTGATGGCTTCGCCGCGTCGAATGTCTAAACGGACAGACGAGTAGAACTTTAACGCACGTCCACCTGGCGTTACTTCAGGGTTCCCGAACATGACACCAACTTTTTCACGGATTTGGTTAATAAACACAGCGATTGTGTTCGATTTATTGATAGCCCCTGAAAGTTTTCGTAATGCTTGTGACATGAGACGAGCTTGCAATCCGACGTGTGAATCACCCATCTCCCCTTCAATTTCCGCTTTTGGCACAAGTGCAGCAACGGAGTCGATTACTACGATATCGACTGCACCACTTCTTACAAGTGCCTCAGCAATTTCGAGTGCTTGTTCCCCAGTATCAGGCTGTGAAAGAAGTAATTCATCAATATCCACACCTAATTTTTGGGCATAAACCGGATCGAGCGCGTGCTCAGCATCTATAAACGCAGCTTGCCCCCCAGATGCTTGTACTTCTGCGATGGCATGCAGCGCGACTGTCGTTTTACCTGAACTTTCAGGACCAAAAATTTCAATAACACGTCCCCTTGGATACCCGCCTATACCGAGTGCAGCATCGAGTGCGAGAGAACCTGTTGAAGATGTGGAGATATTCCTGTCCGTTTTTTCTCCAAGCTTCATAACAGAACCTTTACCAAATTGCTTTTCAATCTGTTTTAACGCCATTTCTAAGGCGGCTTTACGATCGCTCAAAAAATTTCCTCCTCTAAATCATATTCAATTTTTCTTACTATCTCTACTATACTCCTTTAATACGAAATACTCAATCGAAAAGCGAACGCTCATTCGAGTTATTTTCATAGAAAGAAATCTTAAGTGAGAATTAGGTGGGACTTTTAATTTTTAATTGAAAAAACGGGGGTAAAATTCAATTTTGACCCTATCTTTCAGTCAAGTGTTTAATGAGATAGAAGAGGGCAAATCGAGCCGCTCTGAGACGATTCACATTTCTTGAGCCGGAAAGAAGTAATTTATACGTTTCAGGTTCCATATCTTTCATAGCGATTCCGATCCAAACAGTTCCCGAAGGTTTTCCGTCGTGGGGATCAGGTCCAGCAGCGCCTGTTAGTCCAACTCCGATATCCGTGCCGAACTTCCGTTTGACATTCGCAGCAAGAGCGGCAGCACATTCTGCACTCACAACACCAAATTCATCCAATAAATCTGTGTCTATACCGAGTTGTTCCGTTTTCGTTCTTTCATTGTAAACGACGACTCCACCTTCAAGGGATGAACTGATACCCGATTCTCCGGCTAGTTCAGCCATGAAAAGACCCGCAGTCAGACTTTCCGCTGCGGAAATCGTCCAACCCTTTCCAATTAAAAGATCTGCTGCTTTTGAAGCTAATGTATCCTCATCCGTGCCAAATATATACTCCCCTACGATGGAACGAATTTCCTCCTCTACAGGAGCAATAAGCTTTAACGCTTCGTCAATAGATTCCGCTTTTGCAGTCAACCGTAATGTTACTGCATCCGATGTCGCTAACGGTGCAACCGTTGGATTCGTCTGTCTCTCCAAAATCGGTTGGATGCGGTATTCGAGCTCGGCCTCCCCAATACCGTAAAACTTCAAAACCCGCGAAGTAATCACTTCTATTTTACCCAGCACACCTAATAAGTAAGGTATCGCCTCATCAATGAACATCGGTTCCATTTCATGGGGCGGACCAGGCAGTAGAACGTAGCGTACGCCATCTTTCTCCACTGCCATTCCTGGTGCCATCCCTTTACGGTTGGGCAGGACTGTGGCGCCTTTGAAGACGAGTGCTTGTTTTTTGTTATTTTCTGTCATTTCACGTCCGCTTCGTTCAAAGTATTGCTGAATATAAAGAAGCGCCTCGTCATCACTCACTAGCGTTGTACCTAGATGTTTCACAATCGTCTCTTTTGTCATGTCATCCTTCGTCGGCCCAAGACCACCTGTAAAAATTAGTACATCCGCACGTTTCTTCGCGATTTCTAGCACTTCATCCAGTCGAGCTGGATTGTCTCCGACGACTGTCTGATAATGGACATCGATGCCATTTTCCGCAAGTTTAGCTGAAATGAATTTTGCATTTGTATTCGTGATTTGACCTAGCAATAATTCAGAACCAACAGCAATGATTTCAGCTTTCATAACTCAACATCCCCTTACATGGAATCCAGAAGTACACGTCTATTTTTATAGAAATAATCGAAACCTGACCAAATCGTGAAGACAAGTGCAATGTAAAGCATAATCAAACCGAATGGCAGACCTAGCGTACTGAAGAAAATATTGTTCAAAAGCAGTGAAGTGATAGCCATAATCTGTGCCACCATTTTTATTTTCCCTAGTTGAGCTGCCGCTACGACTTCTCCCCCACCTGCAAGAATTAGTCTAAGTCCTGTAACCGCAAATTCACGGCTAATGATGATAATGACAATCCAAGATGGGGCTGATCCGAGTTCTACTAGAATGATGAGCGCTGCAGAAACAAGTAATTTGTCTGCAAGCGGGTCAAGGAATTTCCCCATATTCGTCACGAGTCCATTTTTTCTGGCGATATAGCCGTCCAGCCAATCCGTTACGGAAGCGATAATGAATAACAATCCACCGATTAAATGTTCCACTGACATATTAGCCCCAGCGACCGTCACCCTACCCAAACCAAAATCAACGAGCATGAAAACCATGAAAATAGGGATAAGTAGAACACGTGAAATCGTAATCTTGTTTGGTAAATTCATAACATCCATCAATCCTTTCAAAGAAAATAGTCATCTTAAAAGATGACTATTGCTATTTTCTGTATTCAATCACGATGTTTTGCGGGACAGTATCCTGCGGTGGCACTCCATATTCAAGTAGCTCGCCGTTTACATAGATTTCAGTGTTCTTAGGACGTCCAACACGAATTCTGACATAATCCGTTTCCGTTACGTCAAATTCAACTGATTCCCCTGTTTTCATGATGTCCGCTTTCGGTGTCATCCATTCTTTGTTTGTTTGGTCCTTTACACCAATCCAAGAATTTCCGTTTAACCGAATTTTAAGCTGAAACGCTTCTGCTTTCGTAAGTGCATACGTTGACGTTTCTCCATTTACACTTTCAAAAGTTAAAAACTGTTGCGGCTTTTCTGGTTCTGGTTCTGGTTCAGACTCCGGTTTTAGTTCTTTATCTTTATCCACTTTACTAGGAGTCGGTTGCTGCTTTTCAACCTGCGTAACATTTGGTCCCGTCTCTCCTTTTTTCAAAAGTCCCCTCGATGCATGATTATAGTAAAGAAACCAGACAACAGTAAAAATCACAATGATGCACAGTGCAACAATGATTTTCGGCATCATTTCATTCAGCTTATTGTTACTTTTCAACCCTCTTCTCCGTGTCAACGGAGAAGAGGAAATCTGACCCGTTTCCTGCTTCTGTTGAATTGTAGAAGACGTTTCCTTATACAAAGATAGCATTTCATCGGCATCAAGCCCCACCGCTTCCGCATATTGCTTGATGAAGGCACGGACGTAGAAAGAGCCCGGCATCATGCTATAATCTTCATTTTCGATACCGGAAAGATATCTTTTTTGTATTTTCGTGATTGACTGTAAATCTTCCAACGTGAAACCTTTAGCCGTTCTCGCCTCTTTTAGACGACCACCTAATCCGGTCATCAAATACACCTACCTATCAAAAGTTGAATAAACCCGATCCACCCGTTGCCCCCTGGTCGGACATCATATGGTTTTTCTCCATTATTTCATATGTAATTTCCTGATCTGGATCGGTTCTTAATTCTATAATATAATCAAAGTCTTCAATATTGTATTCGGAATGTTGCACAAACATATCCGGATGTTCCACCACTTTTATGGATGGCATGCGCATCATTTCTCTTACGAGTTGTAAATGTCGTTCATCTTCTGCCCTACGCGTTACAATTCCGTCCAAGATAAAGATATTACCCTCGGAAAATTCATCACCCATCAAATTACTCCGAACCGTCTGTTTAATCATTGTCGATGAAAGGAAAATCCATTTTTTGTTCGCACAAACACTCGCGGCAACAACCGATTCCGTTTTACCGACACGCGGCATACCCCGTATACCTATTAACTTATGACCATCTTGCTTGAATAACTCCGCCATAAAATCGACAAGAATCCCAAGTTCACTACGAAGAAAACGAAATGTTTTCCTTTCATCCACATCACGCTGAATATAACGACCGTGGCGAACCGCGAGGATGTCACGTAATTTCGGCTCACGAATTTTTTTCACCTGAATCATTTCCATTGTCGATGCAATTTGTTCAAAACGTTTAATCTGATCGTCGTCTTCGGTGCGTAATAACATTCCACGATGTCCGCCATCTACGCCATTAATCGTTACGATATTCACGCGTAACATCCCTAGCAGCGATGAAATATCGCCAAGAAGACCGGGACGGTTCACTTGAATCTCATATTCAAGATACCATTCACCCATCTGACACACCCCTTTTGTCCCTTAATGAAGACGCATATCTATATAAGACGCACAAAATGCAACTTAGTTCTATAATAACGGATTCAACACATTAAGAAAAGGAAAATATACAAAGAGCTTTCAGTACCTTGATCTTAAAATTAAATATACCAGCCGCCGTTCACTTTCATGATTTCACCAGTTATATAATCCGACTTTTCACTTAAAAGGAAATTAACCACTTCAGCGACATGCTTAGGTTTTCCGAAAGTCATAAGTGGGATTTCATCTATAACCATTTGTTGTTCATCAACCGGAATTTCGTGATTCATGCGTGTTTCAATCCACCCTGGAGCGACCGCATTGACACGTATCCCTGAATAGGCTGCTTCCTTTGCGTACGCCTTGACAAATGCGTGTTGTGCCCCTTTTACAGCTGAATACATTACTTCTCCCGCAGCACCTGTATTTCCCCAGATTGACCCTATCATGACGACATACGATTTTTCAAAATTACGTAGTTGGGAAGAGACGAGGCTAATAAATCTTGCCGGGTTTTGAACATGGACTTTCCATAAGGCATCCATGTCATCGGCAGTCGTATCGGTCAAAAGCTTAAGCATCGATTGACCATTTGCTACGACAACTGCACGTAACTGACGAACTTGTCCAGCAAGCGCGTCCGCACCGTCAACTGAGTTGAAGTTGGCATGGACCGTTTTGAATTGTGCATTTGGGTATGCTTCGGATAATTCTAGTTGTAAACGCTCTACTTGTATATAATTTTCATGGAAATGAAGGTAAAGCGACCAGCCCGAAGCCGCTAGACTCCGGCTAATCGCCTCTCCAATTCCTCCGGATGCACCCAGAACGATACAGTACTGACGGTCCATCATTGCACTTTTTCTGCCGGATGAACTGTGAAAACAGTATGACTGCTTTCATCCGAAAATGTTTGGAATGCATCTTTCAAATTTTCGACAGTCAATTTTTCAAGTGTTGGAACGACATCAAACAAGTTCATGCCATTAAATGCAAAACGTGTAAACTGATTGGCGATGAAATCAGGAGAATTCAATGAACGCATGAATTGTCCGATTTTCTTCTTCCTCCTTCTATCCAGTTCAACGTCCGTAATCGGCCATGACTCAGAAGCGTCATGCATCGTTTTACGGATTGCTATGTCTAGCTTCTCCGGTTGGTCAGTATCAGAACCGACCATCGCAAATCCGAACCCTTGTTCAAGGGTAAAGTCATAGGAGAACGACTCATCGATAAGACCTTCATTGTAAGCCGCTGTATAGAATGGAGAGGTTCTACCAAACAGGATATCGAGAACAAGGCCTGATGAAAGCTCTTGAATAAGCATTTCTTCTCCTTCTACGTCTGTTTTATTGCATTTCATACCAATATTCACTTTCGGCTTAGTTATATCCATGGCCAGCGTCCGCTTACTTATCGCAATCGTATTCACTTCCGACGGGAAGCTACGGATGATATCTGCCGGTTCTTCAAATGTTTTCGAATCTTGATTCTTCTTGATGAATGCCATCATTTCTTTAGGATCAACTGCTCCGACAACAAACAATACCATATTGGATGGATGATAAAACGTTCCATAACATTCATACAAATGTTCGGCCGTAATGTCCTGAATCGTTTCAACCGTACCTGCAATATCAATCTTCACAGGGTGTTCATGAAACATATTTTCGATTGTGCCGAAATAAAGACGCCAATCAGGTTGGTCATCATACATCGTTATTTCCTGGGCAATTATTCCCTTTTCCTTTTCAACCGTTTTCTTAGTGAAATACGGTTCCTGTACGAAATCGAGGAGAATTTCCGTATTGTCATACAGCTTATCCGTTGCGGAAAACAAATACGCAGTGCGAGTAAATGACGTGTATGCATTTGCTGCTGCACCATTTACACTGAACTTCTGAAACACGTCTCCATCCTCTTTTTCAAAAAGCTTATGTTCAAGAAAATGAGCGATACCATCCGGAACCGTTACTTCCTCTGTTTGCCCACGTGGGATGAACGTACGGTCAATTGAACCGTATTTAGTCGTGAACGTCACGAACGTCTTTGAAAATCCGCGTTTTGGTAAAATATAGACATCAAGTCCGTTAGAGAGTTTTTCGTTATATAATGTTTCCTGTAAATTTTCAAAATGGATTTTTTTCATTTTACTTTGACTCCCTTCCGGATAACAGATAGACGATTTCCAACATAATTTCAGACGCCATTGCTTGAACGTCCTTTTTTGTCACTGCTTCCCATCCAAAAATCAGTGTGTCCGCTGTGAAATGTTCATCCAACTCTTTGTATTGATCGAACACTTCAATTTGCCCCCGTGCAGAGTCAAACGCGCTTTTAATGCCATTTGCGAGTAATGCTTTCGTCTGTTCAAGCTCAAGATCCGTGATATCGCCTTGCTGAAGCGCAAGAAGTTGCGCATTGATAAGACTGACAGCTTTTTCTTCAAGCTCCGCGTCGATGCCCGCTGTTACATAGAGCAATCCATAGTGGGAAGAATAGGAACTCGATGCATAGTAAGCCATGCTCTCTTTTTCGCGAACATTCATAAACAACTTACTATGTGCAAAGCCACCAAAAATACCGTTTGCTACTTGCATTTTCATGTAATCAGGATGATCAAACGCAATTGGTGTGCTGAAACCTAGATGCAGTTTCCCTTGTTTCATTTCCTGCTTTTCCATCACATGGCGGACTTCCACTGGCTGCTCTGTCACAGTTTGTCTGACTGTAGGACGTGCGTGCACCGTACGACCATTGAATGCAAACAGGGATTTAACTTTTTCTACCATGACATCTTCGTCAATATCACCGACGATGTAAATGTCGATTTCATCTTCACGCAACATATTTTCGTAAGTAGCTAAAAGTGCTTCAGAGGTAAGTGCTTCGATATCCTCTTCCTTGCCATATGTCGATGTCGATACTGGACTATCCGGCCGTAATAGCTCGAGCATTCGTTTTTGTGCATAACGCGCCTTATCATCGTATACGGAACGGATTCGTTCTTTTACAGAACGCTTTTCTCGATTAACAATCGCTTCATCAAACTGTCCATCCACTAAATTCGGTTCAAAGATGACAGATTGCATTAAGCTAATCACTTCATCAAGCACGCCACCTTCTGCCAAATATTCATCATTCACACATTCAGCGTTCAGTGAAACGATATGTGTATCGCCTCGTTTAGCTACATCCATGTACAACACGGTCCCGTATAATTCGTCTAACTTATTACGGAACTCGGTTTCAGTCTGATATTTCCCGTTCGAATCTTGAAGGACATTAGCAAGAACCGTTCGTGCTGCCGCTTTCTTTTCATCTAAAGTCGATTTCCATTTCACCGAGAAATTGACGGTTTTGAATTGGTCCGACTTTCGGATATATAGTGTGACGCCTTGTTGAAGCTCAACTTTTTTAAACATACAAACACCTCTGTTTTCGTTAATATGTGGAAACCTTACTTTACTATACATTTCAAATGGTGAACTAGGCAATTTATTGCTTTCAAAAACAAAAAACTGCCTAAAAAGTCCCCTACAGACTCCTTAGACAGCTACAATTTTACCGATTTCCTTTAATATAGGGTTGACCATTTGCTTTCGGCGCATTTGCTCTACCGATGAATCCTGCAAGTGCAAGAATCGTTAATACGTAAGGTAGGATATGCAAATAGACCGCTGGAACATTCTTCATAAAATCAATACCTGACGAACTGATGGCAAGTGCCTGTGCAAATCCGAAGAACAGCGCCGCACCCATCGCACCTATCGGATGCCATTTCCCAAAGATCATCGCAGCGAGCGCCATGAAGCCTTGACCGTTGATGGTCGCATGACCGAAATCTCCTGCCATCGTCTGTGCATATACTGCGCCACCGATACCCGCAAGACCACCAGAAATGATAACTGCGATGTAGCGGATTTTCGTAACATTTATGCCCATTGTATCTGCAGCCATCGGATGTTCTCCGACTGCACGTAAACGGAGGCCGAATGGCGTTTTATAAATGATGAACCACGCAAGGATGGCAACACCGATTGCCAATATCGACGAGCCGTAAATCCCTTTAAATAACAGAGGTCCAAGGAACGGGATATCTTTTAAAATAGGTATATTGAGAACCGGAATGCTTCTCTCGATAAATTCCGTCTGTCCTTTGCCGAAAATCATTTTAACTAAAAATAAAGCGATCGCAATACCAAGCATATTGATAGCAACACCTGATACAACTTGGTCCGCGCGGAATGAAATTGATGCAACTGCGTGCAGAATGGAAAATAGGCCCGATACAATCATAGCCACAAGAATAGACACCCATGGAGTCCAAGCACCAAATGTACTTGCAAAGGATAGATTGAACAGAATACCACTGAAGGCACCCATAACCATGAGTCCTTCTAGACCAATGTTAACAACACCTGAACGTTCAGAGAACACGCCGCCGATTGCAGTGAATATAAGCGGGGCAGCGTAAGCAATCATCATTGGTACGATAAAGTAGAGTACTTCTAGGAATGTCATATCACTTCGCCCCCTTTTTCTTATTCATGCGTTGGAGTCCGACGCGAATGATGTAGCCAGATGCAACAAAGAAAATGATAAGTGCAATGACAATAGAGACAATTTCAATTGGAATACCCGCAGCATTCGGCATATTACCTGCTCCGTATTTCAACGAACCGAATAGCGACGCTCCAAAAATGACGCCGAGCGGGGTATTTGCACCTAATAATGCAACTGCGATACCGTCGAAACCGATTCCAGTGAAACCAGCAAGGGTAGCCATATATCCGAATGTTCCGAGCGCTTCCATCGCGCCGCCAAGACCGGCGAATGCACCTGAAATGACCATTGACAACACAATATTCTTATTGACATTCATACCTGCGTATTGAGATGCATGATCATTAAATCCCACTGATTTTAGTTCAAATCCAGTTTTCGTTTTTTCAAGGATGAACCACATGACCACTACCATCGCTAGCGCAACGAGAATTCCATAATGCAATGTTGAGAAATCCGTAAGATTCGCCAAGAATTCGGATCTAAGCGATGCCGTCTCTTTAATTGGGTCCGTTTTATAATTTCCACCGGATACTGTCTTGATAAGTGCGTTCACCGAATGTAGCGCAATATAGTTCATCATAATGGTAACGATAACTTCGTGCACACCGAATTTTGCTTTCAATAGTCCAGGGACAAGTCCCCATAACGCTCCCGCCGCTGCCGCAGCAAGTAATGCGAATGGTATGTGGATAATAGCAGGGAGTTCAAAAGTCACCCCGACGTAAGCAGCTGCGAACCAACCTACGATTAGTTGTCCTTCGACACCAATATTGAACAAGCCTGTACGGAATGCAAAGGCTACTGCAAGACCAGCTAAAATATAGGGACTTATTTGCCTAATCGTCTCACCAATTGCATAGGAATCCTCGAAAACTCCATTCCATAAGGCGATATAGCCATTAATCGGGTTATATCCACTGAACAGCATGACAACCGCTCCGACAAGGAGACCTAGAATGATTGAAATGATCGGAACTAGTAAATTGATAACTCTATTTGACATCGCGATCATCACCTTCTTTCAAAACTACGTCATTAGTAGCCGCACCAACAAACTCTTCTTTCTCTTGACCTGCCATGAGAAGTCCAAGTTGTTGTTCCGTTGTTTCAGTTGGAGAAACGGTATCTACAATTTTACCATCGTAGATGACTGCAATCCGATCAGAGATATTCATCACTTCATCCAATTCATATGAAATGAGTAGTACAGCCTTGCCGTTATCCCGTTGCTCAATTAGTTTCTTATGGATGAACTCAATGGCACCAACATCAAGTCCACGTGTCGGAAGTGCTGCAATGAGTAAGTCTGGATTGCGATCCACTTCACGTCCGATAATAAGTTTCTGTTGGTTTCCGCCTGACAACGCACGGGCAGGTTCGTGTTCTCCTTGCGTCCGAACGTCATATGTCTGAATGATCTTATTGGCTTTTTCCGCAACAATCTTGTAGTTCATGATGCCCTTATTTGAATAGGGTTTTTGATAATACGATTGTAAAGCGGCATTATAGCCCACTGAAAAATCCAGAACAAGGCCGTGTTTATGGCGATCCTGTGGAATATGACCAAGACCTGATTCCGTTATTTCTCGGGGATGTTTTCCGGTTATATCTTTCGAATTAAGTTTAATTTTCCCACTTTTCACTTTACGTAAGCCAGTAATTGCTTCAATAAGCTCAGATTGACCATTCCCATCAATTCCTGCAATCCCGACGATTTCCCCTTTCCTTACGGAGAGGTTTAGGCCTTTCACTTTTTCGATGCCTCGGTAATCTTCAACCACGAGGTTTTCGATATGTAAAATTTCTTCCGTTGGATGCGAAGGGCCTTTTTCTGTCTTGAATGTCACTTGCCGCCCAACCATCAGTGTCGCTAGTTTCTCTGGATTCGTTTCAACCGTGATGACCGTACCGATTCCTTTCCCTTTACGAATGACGGTCACACGATCAGAAACATCCATGATTTCTTGAAGTTTATGTGTAATTAGGATAATCGATTTCCCTTCCGTAATGAGCTTCCGCATGATACCGATTAGTTCTTCGATTTCTTGTGGTGTTAAGGAAGCTGTTGGTTCATCGAAAATAAGAATTTCAGCCCCACGATAAAGCGTTTTCAAAATTTCCACGCGTTGTTGCATCCCAACTGAAATATCCTCTATCTTCGCATAAGGATCGACATCCAATCCATACAGTTTCGAAATTTCCGCAACTTTCTTAGCGGAATCTTTGATGTTAAGCATACCCCTCTTTTTCGGTTCATTGCCCAATATAATATTCTCTGTTACTGTCAAATTTTCAACAAGCATGAAATGTTGATGTACCATTCCGATTCCGAGATTGTTTGCCACGTTCGGATCCGTGATGTCAGTCTTTTTGCCACGGACACGAATTTCTCCGCCTTCTGGTTGATAAAGCCCGAACAGGACGTTCATCAATGTCGATTTCCCCGCACCATTTTCCCCCAATAACGCATGAATCTCCCCTTTTTCTAATTGAAGGGTAATATTATCGTTAGCGACAAAATTGCCGAATTCTTTTCTAATATTCAGCATTTCAATGACATATTCCAATGAATTCACATCCTCGCAAGTAGGTTTCTATAATTTGTATTTAAATTAACACAAAGAAAATTTCCATCGATGAAAAATATTTTTCTATTAATTTAAATCGTACTTTTATTAAATCAAATCATAAAGGCCGGAAAATAACCGGCCTTTATGATTCTTTTTATACTTATTTTTTCTTAGCAGGGAATTCTGGTACAACAATTTCGCCAGCTGCAATTTTCTTAGAATAATCATCGATTTCTGCAAGGATATCGTCCGGGATTACACCATGTGAATCTGCAAGTGCGATTCCATCTTCGGCAATTCCGTATGTTGTTGTTTTTCCGCCTGGGAATTTATCATCGTTTGCAAGGTCAGAAACGTTTTCAACTGCAATATCAACACGTTTCAACATCGATGTCATCGTGATATTGTTATTGTCGATTTTACCTTCAGCGTACTGGTCTGAGTCAACACCGATTACCCATACATAAGCATTTGGATCTGCTTTTTTACGTTCTTTTGCTTCTGAGAAAACACCGTTACCCGTACCGCCCGCAGCGTGGAAAATGATATCTACGCCAGAACTATACATACGGTTAGCTGCTGCTTTTCCAAGTTCTGCTTTATTGAATGCTTCTGTATACTGTATATCCACTTTAATATCAGGATTCACTGCTGCTACACCCGCAATGAAACCTGCTTCGAAACGCTCAATAACTGGCAGTGTCATCCCACCGACAAAACCAATTTTATTGGATTTCGTCATACGTGCTGCCGCAACACCTGCAAGGAAAGAACCTTCTTGTTCTTTAAACATGATACTTGCAACATTTGGACTTTCCACTACTGCATCAACAATCGCAAACTTTGTATCCGGTTTTTGTTCTGCTACTTCTTTAACCGAAGATTCCATCATATGACCAATTCCGAATACGAGGTCAAAATCACGACGCACAAGTTTGTTTAAGTTTGGGTTATAGTCTGCTTCACCAACTGACTCTAGGTAATCATAACCACCGTCAGCTTTTTCTAAATTATTCTTTTTACCGTATTTCTCGACGCCAGCCCAAGCTGATTGGTTGAATGACTTGTCATCAACTCCACCAATATCAGTTACCATTGCTACAGAAAATGCTGCTTTATCTTTACCACTCGTAGATGGCGTACCTTTTTCTTTGCCTTTATCCGCTCCGCAAGCACCAAGAATTGTACCTGCCGCAAGAACCAATGATAAAGCAAGACCCAATTTACGTTTACTCATTGTTGAAACCCCCCATTTTTCTAATATTAGTAGGACGGATTAACGTCTTATACCCTTTTTCGTACAACATGAAAATTGAATTTATCAGCCCTAAAATAATCTTTCGAGTAGAGGACCATTTCGCCTTCTTCACTGTAGTGGTGCTGCTGGAGAACAAGGAGTGGAACTTCGACACCACATCTCAGGATAGACGAAGCCTCATCATCATACCCGACAGGCTCGATATGAGCTACGGCTTGTACAATTCGTTTTGAACCTGATTTTTCAATAGCATCGAATATGGAGTTATCCAATAACTCTTCCGTACCAGCTGATAGATTTTTTGAAAGAACATGATCGATACAATAGACGACTGGCGTACCGTCCGCGGTCCTTACTCTCTTAATTGTAACAAGACTGTCATTTCTACTACAATCAAACTTGGCAATCTCTTCTTCACGTGGATTCGTTTCGGAAACATCCATGAAAATCGTACCTGGCTCCATACCCGCATCACGAATCATAGAGGAAATACTGGATAAATGTTCAATACCAGACGAAAATAGTGGTTTTGGATTGACGAACGTCCCAACACCATGCTTCCGTACGATGACTTTTTCCTCTTCAAGTACCCGAAGTGCTTCACGAAGTGTTGCGCGGCTAACGCCTAGCGTACGAGCAAGCTCAAATTCTGAAGGGAACCTTTCGTTTTCCTTGAAAACACCTGTTTCGATGTCCCGTTTCAAATGTTCAATCACCTGTACGTAAAGATGTCTTTGATCCGCCTTTACCATCATTCCATCCCCTCTCGAAGAGGTCAGACCTCTGATGTTAAACGTCACTACTAATCATCCATACTATATCACTTTCAACACATAAAATAAACAACTCTTCTAAAAAAAAAATATGAATACGTTTTTTAACATGATTAAATGTACCTGTTTCTTCCTCTTATTTAAGATTGCCTATCCCCTTCATCCCTACTAATAAGCACTTGTCGTGGTTTGCTGCCTTCGGGCGGTCCAACGACACCACGCATCTCCATCTGATCGACGATACGTGCAGCCCTAGAATAGCCGACCCTGAAACGTCGCTGCAACATGGAGACGGAGGCGGTCTGTATTTCTGTTACAAGTTGGACTGCCTCATCATACAATTCGTCCGTCTCCTCATGAGCCGGTATCACTTCAATATCCGTGGGAATCATTTCCTCTTGGTACTGCGCTTTTTGCTGTTCGATGACAAAATCGACAATTGCTTCGACTTCACTATCTGATACAAATGCCCCTTGGATTCTTACGGGTTTTGAAACACCGGCAGGAAGAAATAGCATATCTCCCCTTCCAAGCAGTTTCTCCGCCCCTCCTCCATCCAAAATCGTTCTTGAATCAATTGCCGAAGACACTGCGAATGCAATTCTCGATGGAATATTCGCTTTAATAATCCCTGTAATAACATCAACACTCGGCCGCTGTGTAGCGATAATCAGATGGATACCAGAAGCCCGTGCCATTTGCGCAAGTCTTGTGATGGAATCCTCAACATCACTGGATGCGACCATCATGAGATCCGCAAGCTCGTCCACAATAACAACGATATAGGGCATACGAGGATGTTTTTCATCATTGGCCTCATTCCACTCGTCAATATGTTCATTGTAACCTTCAATATTCCGTGTACCTGTATGGGAAAATAATTCATAGCGTCTTTCCATTTCGGAAACGACTTTCTTAAGCGCTTGGGATGCCTTTCTTGGATCTGTGACGACAGGTGCAAGAAGATGCGGAACACCATTGTATACATTCAGTTCCACCATTTTCGGGTCAATCATCATCATTTTTACTTCATGCGGTTTCGCCCGCATCAGAATGCTCACGATAATCCCGTTGATGCACACACTTTTACCACTACCTGTCGATCCCGCGATGAGGACGTGTGGCATTTTATTCAATTCCGTTAGCATTGCTTGGCCTGTCACATCACGCCCGAGTGAAATCATTAGCTTCGATTCTGGGCGATTATTTTCCTTCGCCTCAATTACTTCACGCAGGCTAACGACAGCAATTGAACTATTCGGTACTTCAATCCCGATTGCAGATTTGCCCGGAATTGGTGCTTCAATACGAATACCACTTGCTGCGAGTGCAAGCGCAATATCATCAGAAAGGCTAACAATACGGCTTACTTTAACACCTGTATCAGGCAAAACTTCATACTTGGTAACTGCGGGGCCTAAATGGACTTGGGTCACTTTTGCTTTGACACCGAAACTCTGAAAAGTCCGCTCCAATTTCTGGGCGTTCGCCTGAATGGAATCATATTCCTCCGATTGATCGTTATGTGGAGTCTGTTTCAACAAGGTGGCGGGTGGCAGCACATAGGACTCGTTCTCCTTTTCCCCTGTAACACCTGTATATGTCGCGATTTCTACTGGAATTTCCTGTTGTTCTGGATCTGCCACTTCCAATTCAGCAGCCTGTTCATCACGAGTAGGCTTATCAATACGTTCACTGAATGCGGAAATGATTGGTTGGGATACAACTTCCTCGATTTCAGGTTGAGCAATCAGTACATCTTGTGAATGCTGGTCCTCCACTTGGATTCCCTTCTTCTTAGATCTACTTGCCCTCGTTGCAGTTGTTGCCGCTTTCACCGGTTGTTCTTTCTTTAAAAATAGCCCTTTCATCGATTCTACAAGCTTTGGAAAGTATTCAGCTAAATAGGGGACGAACGCTTTTCCAGTTAATAGAACAAGACCGATTAAAAATAGCAAGACACCTGCCACAGTCGCACCCGCAGAATCGAATAGGGAATGGAACATCGCAAAAAGGATTGCTCCGGCCATTCCGCCACCAAGTGCACCACTTCTTGACGTAATCCCATCATTCGTAACGAGCACCTTCCACGTTTCTTTCAGTGCCGAATCGGACATCAACACACGACTTTCATACAATTCTTTGAACAAGTAGATATGGCTGAACAGAATGAGACTCGCCAAGATAAACAAACTGCCACCAACAATCCGATTTTTCCACCCACCCGCCTTCCGCTTTATCATGAACATGAGGGCTTGAACGATGAGCAAAAGCGGAAGCGCACCATACCAATTCCCAAATATGAACCGGGTTAGTGAAGAGAGCCCTCTTCCTACGATGCCAAACTCGAATATAATAATGACTGCAAGTCCAATCATTGCCAAGCCTAACACTTCATAGATTAAGGGATTCAAACCCGTTGCATTCTTTTTATGCGCTGTGGCGTTCTTTTTTTTCTTTTTAGCTTTCTTTGCCATGATATTCCTCCTTTCAAAAAAGGATTTCCCGCCGTTCAGACGGCAAGGAAATCCTTGGGTGATTCATTGAATAAACGCTGTATTTCAGTATTCCATAATGATTGGGATAATCATCGGTCTTCTTTTAGTTTGTTGATATAGATAGGAGCTGAGTGTGTCACGAATCTCTTGTTTAATGTTTGTCCATTCAAACGTCTCTTTATTCACATATTTCTCAACAATTTTTCTAACAAGCTTTGTTGACTCCTCGAACAGCTCTTCGGATTCACGAACGTAGACAAATCCACGCGAAACAATTTCCGGTCCTGCGGCGATGCGTTTCTGCTTGCGGTTCAGTGTGACGACAACTGTGAAAATACCGTCCTGTGAAAGAAGTTTTCTGTCCCGTAAAACGATATTACCGACATCTCCAACTCCGATTCCATCGATAAGGATATTACCGGCTTGAACGCGTCCACTCATTCGCATTTTATCGTTCTTGTATTCGACGATATCACCTTTATCCGCTATGAACACTTGTGATTTCTGAAGCCCTGTTTCCTGGGCCAATTTGGAATGCGCAATGAGCATCCGGTATTCGCCCTGAATCGGGATGAAATATTTCGGTTGCATCAAGTTCAACATCAATTTCAAATCTTCCTGGCTACCATGTCCCGAAACGTGAACATTTGTAGCAGAAGTGAGAACAGTTGCACCTGCTTTCGCAAGGTCGTTCATCGTTTGGAACACACCTACTTCCATCCCTGGTGATGGTGTGAATGTAATAAGGACTGTATCTGTTTCTTTAATGCGTACATCTTTATGTTGTTTACGGACAATTTTTTCTAGCGCATCAAGTGGCTCACCTTGGTTACCTGTCAAGATAACAACGATTTCACTATCATCATAGTTGTCAATATCTTTCACAGGAATGACAACATCATCTTTCACGGTCAAATAGCCGAGTTTTATGCCCACTTCAAAATAACTTTCAAGGCTTTTTCCAACGACGGCGACTTTCTTTTTCGTCTCGAACGCTTTGTCAAATACTTGCTGGATACGGATGAAGTTTGACGCATAGAGCGCGACAAGAATTCGTCCTTCTGCCCCGTGAAATGTTTTCGATAAACTTTTTTCGATAACAGATTCGGAAGTTGTGTAACCTGGACGCTCTGCTTCGGAAGAATCCGACATGAGGACGAATACACCTTCTTCACCGAGTGCCGCCATTTTTGCAATATCCGGACGGTATTTACCTTTAGCAGATTGGTCGAATTTAAACTCGCCCGTATGCACAATTGCTCCTTCGCTTGTATGGAAAACAACGCCAAGCGAATCAGGAATACTATGTGTCGTATGGAAAAATGTTACGTATGTGCCTTGAAAATTCATCCGACTTTTGTTTGTTACTTCAAAAAACTTAATGTTCGATGGAGCTGGCATCTCTTTCAAATGTTCCTTTGCGAGTGCGATTGTCAATCTTGAAGCATAAACAGGTGCCTGTACTTTTTTAAGTAAATAGGCGATGGAACCGATTGCATCCTCATGACCATGTGTCAGGAAGATTCCTTTCACACGTTCTTTGTTTTCTTCGATATAGGATATGTCTGGAATGACGATGTCGATTCCAAGCATTTCCCCTTCTGGGAACATAAGGCCTGCATCGACGATAAACATTTCCTCATCGATTTCGACTACGTACATTGCTTTTCCAATCTCCCCAACACCACCGAGAGGGATAATTTTTATCATTTCATTTTTTGTTTTCCCCACATTGTTTCCTCCTATTACTAATTGTTCGAAAAAGTAGTCCAAGTTTACTGCACTTTACAGAGCCAGCTATTATCTTCGGATTTTTAGAACTATTTCTATTTATCCCGCATTAACGGGAAGTAATACCCCTACTTCAAGGCTTAAGGAAATCCAAAGAAGCATAAGTGGAGAATCAACTGCCCTAAGTACTTGCGGAATATAGTTCGATTCCGCTTTAAATCCCGAATGGTTCAACTAACAATCAGTGGGCGATAAGACCCCACCTTCTGATTGAAGTTTCACTTTATATTTCCCCGTCCATAACGACTACGTCCCATTATACGTGACAGGGCCTTTCTGTACAAACAAAAAAAGCCGGAAGTCAATACCGGCTTTTTTTATTCAAAAATAGGAAGATTTTTTTGAAAGTCTTTCCATACTTTATCGAAGAGAACTTCCCCTTCACCAAAGCTAACTAGTGGGAGCCTTACTCCACCTGTTTGAACACCGATTTTTTCAAGTGCATATTTCACCGGCACTGGGTTTGGGGCAGAGAATATCGCTCGAAACAAAGGGATTAACGTTCTATGCATAGCGGCTGCCTGCTCTGTTCGCCCCGCTTTGAATGCCTTGATCATCTGTTGCATTTCGTTCCCAACAACATGTGCGGCAACCGAGACGACACCTTTTCCACCAATCGATAGAAGCGGTAACGTCAATGCATCGTCTCCACTGTAAACAGCAAATCCGTCATCAGTTCCTTCGATAATCTTCGACATCTGTTCAAGATTTCCACTTGCTTCTTTTACTGCACGGATATTTTTTATTTTTGACAAGCGAATTACCGTCTCATCAGTCATATTGACGACAGATCGCCCCGGGATATTATAGAGCAATATAGGTAGGCTAGTTTTAGCTGCAATATGTGAAAAGTGGGCGTACATGCCCTTCTGATCTGGTTTATTGTAATAAGGCGTAACGAGCATAATACCGTCAGCACCTAACTTATCCGCACTAATTGTCATCTCTACAGATTCCGCCGTATTATTTGTTCCCGTTCCTGCAATTACAGGAACTCGTTTTTTCACTTTATCAATCGTGAAAGCGAGGAGCGCATTCTTCTCTTCGTTGGATAAAGTCGGAGATTCCCCCGTGGTCCCATTGACAACAAGGGTATCCGTACCCGTGGCAATCAGATGCTCTATTAGTATTGCTGTTCTATCGTAATCGATGTCTCCTGAAGATGAGAAAGGAGTGACCATCGCCGTTGCAATTTGTCCGATTTCCAATATACTCAGCCCTTTACTAGAATCTGTTAGATCAAATACGCCTCGGTGTATTTGCGTCCAGATTTTGAATTGAGCAAGCTCAATTGCCTTCTTTCAAAATCTGTGCCATCCGCCAGAGGCTTTAGCTTTATTCAGTAGGGGTTGAATCCCTACTGAATAAAGTTAACAAGTCTTTCCGCAATTTGCACCGAATTTAGTGCCGCCCCTTTTAGTAGATTGTCCGAAACAATCCACAGATGGAAACCTGCTGGATGGTCGGGATCTTTCCGAATGCGTCCGACAAACACTTCGTCTTTCCCTTCAGCAAACAGCGGCATTGGATAGAGTTGTTTTGAAGGGTCATCCTGAATGACGACGCCTGGGGCAACCGCTAGCAAAGCCTGAATATCTTCAACAGACACGCCTTCTTTACCGATTTCGATATAAACCGACTCCGAGTGCCCTGTGACGACAGGTAATCGTACACATGTTGCGACAACGGACAATTCATTATCACCAAAAATCTTTTTCGTTTCATTCATCATTTTAAGTTCTTCGAGTGTATACCCTGACGAATCGAATGAATCGATTTGAGGAATTACGTTAAATGCGATTGGGTAATGGTGTTCAGCAGATGCAGATGGCAAAATAGCCGCTTGGATTGTTGCACGTTCTTGGAACTGGAGACTTTGACTTTCTAGCTCATCAATCGCTTCCGAACCCGCACCCGAAACTGCTTGGTACGTGGATACGACAATTCGTTTCAGGCCAAACTTTTCCCGAATAGGCTGTAGTGCCGTTACCATTTGGATTGTAGAACAGTTTGGATTTGCAATGATTCCGGCTTTGCCATTTAAAGCATCCGCATTCACCTCAGGAACGACGAGTGGAATTTGTTCTTTCATCCGAAATGCGCTTGTGTTGTCGATAACAATCGCACCCCTGGTCACAGCTTCATGTGCAAACTTCTCTGAAATCGTTCCTCCAGCACTAAAAAATGCAATCGAAATGCCTTCAAATGATTCCGGTACTGTTTCTTCTACTACGTACGTATGCCCACCAGCCGTGATTTCAGTTCCAGCAGACCGTTTCGATGCAAGTAGTTTAATTGATTGCACAGGAAAATTACGTTCAAGTAATTTCTCTAAAATCTTCGTTCCTACAGCTCCCGTTGCTCCAACAATTGCCACATTCACTTTTTCCATCCCTATCTCCCTTTCAGCTTTTACGGATATTCATAGGCCAATCTTGCATAATGTGTTTTTTCACTCTATTTTCAGTAGAAGTGACTTCATCTATGAAAGTTCTTTGGCTCTTTGCATCCTTAGCGTTTCATTGGTCGAATTATATCACATTTGCGAATCTTATGCAGCTGTATTTTTATTTTATTTTATGCATGATTAATAGTGGTTGAAGTTGTTTCTTATCGAGAGCAGCAGCAGTGGCAGGCACCATGAGCGAAAATTCGGAGATAAGCGAGTTTGGTTTATTGAATGGATCGTCCTGACCGAACGGAATAAAAAACACATTTTTCATATTGAGCAGCTTCATAATATTCCCCGCGTTCAAACCAAGTGCATCGTTCGTCGAAATACCAAGAAGGATGGGATTGCTATTGCGTAAAGTCGCTTTTGCAGCCATCAATACCGGTGAATCCGTTGCTGCGTTGGCAAATCGACTGATAGAGTTGCCCGTCATTGGCGCAATAATCATGCAGTCTACCGGCGTGTTCGGACCGAATGGCTCTGCACCAACAATTGTAGAAATAACTTTTTGCCCTGTTGCCTTCTCGATTTTCGCAATCCACTCTTCCCCTGTTCCAAAACGGGTGGCAGCTGTCAGAACGGAATGCGTAATAACTGGCACAACAGTCGCACCAGCGTCTTTTAATGAATCAATGACCGGTATGATTGCCTCATACGTACAATGTGACGCCGTAATTCCAAGACCGATTCTCTTCCCTTGTAGCATCGAGTTCCCCTTTCATCTGCTAGACATTCTCCCAAGTGCGTCCGCCAAGGCGGTTGCGGCATCGACGGGAAAATGTTTTCCCGGTAATCCGAGGAGTACTGTATAGTATTCAGACGAGAGAGGCGCCCTTAGGCAACCTGGAGCGGATGCAAGATCAAAAACGTGAAGTCCCGCCTGTTCAGTCACGGAGAGCCACTTTGCAGGAATTGTATTGATAAGGTTTCCTTCTGTCAAATCAAAATCAGCCGTCAGCCGCTCGATTTTATAGCCTAGAACGGACGCTTCTCCGATTTGTACATCGGAACGAGCGAGGATTGTAACATCTCCACCTAGGGATGCAAGCACATCAGCTGTTATCTTGCCTACCCTCCCGAAACCAGCAACGAGGAATTGACTGCCTGCAATGCTCCGTTTTGTACGTGCGTAATATTCATGAACGAAGGCTTCCGCCGTCAATCTCGCATTTTGCCAGATGAATTGTTCTTCTTGAAGATACGATTGGATACTTAAACCTACATCTTTGAACGGTTTCAACCACTCCTCTGATGCTACACCAGTAAAAAGCCGCGTCTCTTTATCCAATAATGCAGGCGATGGCGTCCCTTTCATCTGCAAAATCGGAAAAACAATTTGGTGGGGTGCAAATTCTTCAATGTCTTTTTCGAGCTGTTCTGATTCATAATTAGTTCCAATATGGTGACTACTGCATCCTCTTTCCGTCAGGATTTCACTGCATATAGCTAATCGATTATCTGTTCCGATAAAAAGCCACTTATCCTCTTTCATCAATATCTACCTCATCTAAACTATGTGTTTTTCCGAAAAGAATGCGATGCTCACCAACCAAGACAATTTCAGCCCATGGGATAAATTCATCCGCCTGTTCTTGCCTGTTCTTAAATGAAAAGCGACCAAACTTCTTCCTTACTTCAAATCCGATAATTTCACCTGTTTTCCCATTAAAAATGAGATCGGTATCGGCAAGAAAACCGTACCGAACCCCATCCTCCACTTGAATCAGCTCTTTCTGCGCAAGTTCTGAAAGCAACATCTCATCATCTCCCCTTCCTTCGTCTCCATTCATGATATGAATTGAACACAAGAAAGCTGACTGTTGATTTACGTCAAATTTCGAAGCCCTTCAGTACATCTTCTGGCGCAATTATGGATATTGTCCGCCGCTCCGTAAATAGTTCACTAGCCATCGCACGCACTTGATCCGCTTCGACATTATCAATGAGCGTGATAACTTCATCAGCTGTCTTATGCTCTTGAAACAATAGTTCACTTTTACCGTTGCGATGCATTCTAGATTCCGAACTTTCAAGCCCCAGCAGGAAACCACATTTTAGCTGTTCCTTCGCATTATGCAATTCGTTTTCCGTAATGCCATCTTTTTGAACAGAATGGATAACTGTATCTATCGTATCGGCTAATTCCTTTAAGTTCTCTGGTGCAGTTCCCCCATAAATCATAAATGCCCCTGCGTTCTTATATGCAGAGTAATAGGAGTAGATCGAGTAGGCCAGGCCACGTTCTTCACGAACTTCTTGGAATAGACGTGAGGACATTGCGCCGCCAATTACACTATCCAAAATGAGTAGATCATGGATACGCTTGTCTTGAACCCTTAAAGCTGAAAAACCAAGACAGAAATGCGCCTGCTCAATGTCTTTCCCTTTTACAGTGAGGCCACCCTGAAATTCAGGAAGCTGTAAAGAGATGGTTTGTTCAAGCTGTTTCCCACGTCTGAATGAACCAAAATGGACTTCAATTAGCCGAATAAGTCGATCATCATAATTACCTGCAATCGAAATAACAATCCGCTCCGGTGTGTACATCCGTTCCATAAATTCAAGTATCATCTTCTTATTGAACTTTTTAATTGTCTTTTTATTACCTAGAACAGGTCTACCAATTGGTTGGTCCGGATACATGGTAGCCCATAATCGCTCATCTACATCGTCATCAGGCGTATCTTCGACTGCCGCGATTTCGTCGAGAACTATGGATTTTTCTTTGTCGATTTCCGCTTCTTCAAACGTCGAATTGAAAAACATATCCGATAGAACAGTCAGCGCACGTGGTGCATGATTGCCAAGTACCGTGGTGTAGAAACATGTCATTTCTTTCGATGTAAATGCATTGACGTCTCCACCTATACGGTCAAATTCCTCTGCTATCGCGCGTGCACTTTTCGTTGACGTTCCTTTAAACAGCATATGTTCAATGAAGTGAGCGATGCCCGCTTCAAATTCCTCCTCATCTGCTGACCCTGCACCGACCCATATCCCCAAAGCCAATGAGCGAACATAGGGCATTTTTTCGTGAACAATTGTAACGCCGTTCGGACAACTAGTTCTTTCTATCATTATTCAAATCCCCTTTTATCTTCGGATGAACAAAAAGCCACCACCTCACACATTGTGAAGAGGGGCTTTCCATGTTATTTATATGAAATTAGTTCGTTTCGTTTTTCTTGGCAGCTTCTTTTTCTTCTAAAAGAACTGTTTTCCTTGAAAGATTCACACGACCTTGATTGTCGATTTCTATAACTTTAACGAACATTTCTTGGTCCATTTTCAGTACGTCTTCAACCGCTTTTATACGTTCTTCCGCGATTTCAGATACATGAAGAAGGCCGTCTTTTCCAGGGAATAACTCAAGGAAAGCTCCGAATTTTTCAATCCGTTTCACTTTCGCCATATAGTATTCGCCGACTTTAGCTTCACGAACGATATTTTCAATCATCGCTTTCGCTTTAGCATTCATTTCATTGTTTGGAGAAGAGATGTAAATCGTACCGTCTTGTTCTGTATCGATTTTAACACTCGTCTCCTCAATGATTTTGTTAATTACTTTTCCGCCTGGCCCGATAACATCACGAATCTTATCTGGATTGATTTTGATCATGATAATTTTCGGCGCATATTGTGAAAGTTCTTCACGTGGTCCTGAAATTGCTGTCATCATATGATTCAAGATTTTCAAGCGGCCCACTTTCGCTTGCGCTAATGCCTCTTCCAAGATTTGACGAGAAAGGCCATCGATTTTAATGTCCATCTGAAGTGCCGTAATCCCTTTTTCAGTACCCGCCACTTTGAAGTCCATATCGCCAAGATGATCTTCCATCCCTTGGATATCGGAAAGGACTGAGTAGTTGTCCCCTTTTTTCACAAGACCCATTGCAATACCTGCAACTGGTGCTTTAAGTGGAACACCCGCATCCAACATCGCCATTGTCGATGCACAGATTGAAGCTTGGGAAGATGAGCCATTCGATTCAAGTACTTCTGCTACAAGACGGATTGTGTACGGGAATTTCGTATCATCTGGAAGAACTGATAAAAGTGCGCGTTCTCCAAGTGCACCATGTCCGATTTCACGACGACCTGGTCCGCGAATTGGACCTGTTTCACCGACACTGAAGTTCGGGAAGTTATAATGGTGCATGAAGCGTTTCGACTCTTCCAGACCAAGCCCGTCGATGATTTGAACTTCACCAAGCGCACCAAGTGTACATACGCTAAGCGCCTGTGTTTGACCGCGTGTAAAGAGACCAGAACCATGTGTACGTGGCAAAATGCCAACTTCCGATGCAAGTGGACGGATTTCGTCAAGACCACGGCCATCAGGACGGATTTTTTCGTCCGTGATAAGACGACGCACTTCATTTTTAACGATGTGATCCAAAATGCCTTTAACTTGTTTCATTGTCGCTTCGTCCGCTTCATTTTCCTTGTAGCGTTCGATTACTTCCGTTTTCACTGCATTGATAGCATCTTCACGCGCATGTTTTTCCTGCGTTTGAATTGCACTAATCAGGTTTGCTTCACAGCTATTTTTAATATCAGTCATAAGTGTTTCATCAAGGACAAACAACGCGATATCCATTTTCGCTTTACCGACTTCCGCAACAATTTTCTCTTGGAATTCGATTAGCTTAATGATTTCTTCATGTCCAAACATAATCGCTTCTAGAACGACATCTTCTGCAATTTCTTTAGCACCCGCTTCAACCATGTTGATAGCATCTTTCGTACCTGCAACAACTAGATCAAGATCACTTTTCTCAAGTTGTGCCGGTGTGGGATTAACGATAAATTTGCCGTCGATGCGTCCTACTTGGACACCCGCGATTGGTCCTTCGAATGGAATATCAGAAACTGACAGTGCAAGTGAAGAACCAAGCATTGCCGCCATTTCAGATGAACAATCCTGATCGACTGACATAACAAGTGAAATAACTTGTACATCATTACGGAAACCGTCCGCAAATAATGGACGGATTGGACGGTCAATCAGACGGCTTGTTAAAACAGCCTTATCTGAAGGGCGCCCTTCACGTTTAAGGAATCCACCTGGAATTTTCCCAACTGCATACATACGCTCTTCATAGTTCACTGTAAGCGGAAAGAAATCAAGCCCCCGTGAATTTTTCGACGCTGTTGCAGATGAAAGAACAGTCGTATCGCCGTAACGTACAAGAACAGCTCCATTTGCCTGTTTCGCAAGTTGGCCTACTTCAATCGTTAACGGTCGACCTGCCCAATCTAATGTATATACTTTTTTACCTGTCATTATTGAACCCCTCTCCATATTCCAGCTTTGGCTGTATACGTTGTATGTATTATTATAGTGTAAATGATAGCGCTTAGTGAACACAAGTTTTATAAGGCGGAATATCTATCATAGCAACCTTTGTACAGTATAACACTTAATTTGGGTTTCTAAAATAGGAGGGGTGAAATTAGGGGATCATGGACTCAATAAGTAAAATGAATCTAGAAAATTCTTTCTTGCCCCTTGATGAAACTTACCGGTCATTAGAAACGTATTAATAGTAGATTGTAGCTCATACATATCGCTTGTTAACCAATACAAATTACAAGGAGTTTTTAGTAGTAAAAAAATACCTGAATCGCAATATTAAATGCAACAAAATATGAAAGTCCCCATTAACCATGACTCAGGCGATGTTAGCGAGTATTTCTAATAAGCACTCTTCTGGCGTGCGGTAGTCCAGAATCTTTCTTGGTAAACGGTTACACTAGTCCTCGGCGTAACGGATTGTTTCTTCCACATCAGAGTTACGAAATCCGGCAGCAACTCACCTTCACGAAGCCGGTAATATCAATTCTTTGAAGGTCCAGCATGAATTTCATCCTTGTATCGTTCACTTTCCCGTCCCTTTCAGCATTATAATAATCTCCTCTATCACAATTTCCGGTTCATCGTGATGAATGTAATGTCCGCTACGACCGGCAATCCGGTGCTTGCTTGACGTTGACAGCCACTGGAAATCAACTTGTAGCCTCTGCTCAATTTCCAGTATTTCCTTATCAGGCCATTCTCCGCCACCCTTATCCGGTAAACCTCTTGTAATAATTGAGAGAGGAATGTCACTTATTCGGACATAATCAACGATTTGTTTATAACTCTGTACCTTATCGATTTTTTCACTATTTAACATAGGATTCTCGAAATATTCCCTATTTGCTGCAACCAATTTTTCAGGCAAAACCTTTTCATACGCAAGCTCTTTATATTCGGGCGCAGCATCAACCAAAACCATGCCGGCAATGATCTGCGGATAAAGGCTTGCATATAATCTGGCCACCAGACCGCCAAAGGAATGCCCCACCAATAGATAGGGCGGTTCTACCTCAAGCTCCAGCAACAATTCGGAAAGCTCATCGACCAGATCAAGGCAAGTCCGCGGAACGGATGCCACATGACTCCTACCAACACCCGCCCTGTCATAAGAAAAGGTAGACGTTTCCTGCGATATTCGACCTTGGACCTCGTTCCATGTCTCACAGCTATCACCTAATCCAGCTATGAAGATTACGCTCGGTGTACTTTTTCGTGAATATTTACTGTACAGCCTGCGGTTATCGCTGGTATCAATTAACTTTTTACGTTGTATAGTCACTTTTAATCACCCATTTAAATTATAAGCTAAATATTATTAATATTTCTACCTAAATTGCAATATTAATCGGGGATGAAAAAAGATACCCTTTACCGTTTGAAAAATAACGAGCGCATGCCTTGGCATAATCTACAACAAGAAACTGAGCTACGTGAACTCCAACAGGCTACGTAACCTCCAAACTCCAAAAAACGCACAAAAAAAAGCAGGCACAAGGCCTGCTTTTTTTGTTGCGCTATTAACGGCGTAGGCCGAGTTTAGCAATAAGATCACGGTAACGTTGAACTTCAGTTTCACGCAAGTATCTAAGAAGTCTACGGCGTGTTCCGATCATTTTGTAAAGACCACGACGTGAGTGGTTGTCTTTCTTATGAAGACGGAAATGTTCAGTCAAGTTATTGATCTCTTCCGTAAGGACAGCGACCTGGACGTCTGCTGATCCAGTATCTGTTTCATGAATTTTATATTCATTGATCAATTCGTGTTTACGTTCTTGTGTTATAGCCATCCTTTTCACCTCCACTATCAAAGTATCCCCTATTTCCTAGCAAACGTTGGTGATTCGCCATGCCAAGAAACGGTTAGTGCACATCGGCACTTGTTTATAATACCATGCCGATTTTTAGATTGCAACACTCATCGATGAGTGGCCAACATCACTTTTGCATATTTTTTATCCTTTTCCATTTCTTCGATTAATGCTTCCGCAGAACTAAATTTAAGTTCCCCACGAATACGTCCAATCCAATCAACAGAAACAGTCTTCCCATACAAATCACCATCAAAGTCAAGCACATGGACCTCTACGACAGCTGGAATGTCTCCTGGATTATGGAATGTCGGTTTGACACCTACACTACAAACGCCGTCACGGATCACGTCATCGGCCGTAAAACGGACTGCATAAACACCATTAGCGGGTAGAATTGTATCTTCCTCTGGTGTCACATTTGCAGTCGGGAAACCAAGTAGCCGCCCCCTTTTCTCACCGTGGACCACGATGCCGTCTGTACGGAACGGTCTGCCAAGTAAAGATTTAGTTTCTTCCACATTCCCATCGGACAGCAGCTGACGGATACGTGTGGATGAAATCTTCTCCCCACCGTTCTCAACTTGCCCAATGACAGTCGTATCAAACGCTCCTTTTGAGAGCTCAGCCATTAGTTCCATCGTGCCCACACCTTTCGAACCAAATGTGAAATCGAACCCTGCAGTCACATGTTTAATATTGAGTCTCTTTATAAAACTCTCTGTGAACTGCTCCGGAGAAAGAGAGGCCAGTTCCCAATCGAATTTGACGATAAACAGCGCATCGATTCCCATTGAACGGAACAATCTTACTTTCTCCGGGTATTGTGTGATGTATCCGACTTTGTTTTTTCCATCGCCAAAAAGATGGGATGGATGTGGATCGAATGTCATGACAGCCGAACAGATACCAAGTTCTTTCGCTTTTCTTTTCGCTTCACCAATCACTGCCTGGTGACCTTTATGCAATCCGTCAAAAAAGCCGACTGCAAGCGAATACTGCCCAATATTTTTTATTGAGAAGTTGCTAGGATAATCCAATTTATAGATGTCCACTCTAGTTCCCCCTTACTTGTTCAACGGAAACATCTTTTCAGGCTTCATAAGACCGGATTTCTCAGGATGCTTCCTATACACTGCAATTGCCTTGCCATCTCTCGTAAATACAAGTAGATTTCCATTTTGAAGAAGTTGATGTTCCGGCAATACTTGTCCATTCTGCACTTTTTCGTAGAGGTCATCGCCGATTTCCGTGGCCGCGAAGTTAGTGAGTGCATCTTCGAGTGGGCGAAGAATTGTATCGATTTCCCCATCCTCCCGAAGTTTCCTCACTTCATCCAACGTCCGACAGTCTTTTTTTTCATAGCTTCCTGATGCAGTTCGAACTAGTGCTGCCATATGCGCTGGATAGCCGAGCAGTTCCCCGATTTGGACAGCAAGTGTCCGAATGTACGTCCCTTTTCCGCAAGAGATGCGTATACGAAATGTGATTTCATCCCCTTCGTACATATCAACAGAATCTAGCAATTCGATTTCACGGATGTATACTTTACGCTCTGGTCTTTCAACTTTAATCCCTTTTCTTGCATACTCATAGAGCTTACGTCCGTTCACCTTCACTGCTGAATACATTGGCGGAATCTGTGTAATTTCTCCTGTGAGCTGCGTAAGTACTTGTTCGATTTCACTTCGCGTCACTCGCTTTGGCGATAAGTCGGAAGCAATAATCTCCCCGTCCGCATCTTCCGTTTCCGTGGCCTTCCCGATTGACACGACTGCGACGTACTCCTTACCAGAATCCGTCACATACTCCGCCACTTTTGTCGCCTGCCCAATGCAAATCGGCAATACGCCTTCCACATTTGGATCGAGTGTGCCTGTATGTCCAACCTTTTTCGTTCCTAGAATTTTCCGCAATTTAAATACACAATCATGCGAAGTCATCCCTTTTTCTTTCCATAGAGGAAGAATTCCATCCATTTAAATACCCCTTTTATTCGCAATAATACGTTCCACTATGTAAATGGAGGAAGTCGGAAAGTCCTTGTGGACACCGACTTCCTCCATTTTTTCATTATCTAGGCTTCAGCTTAGACGTTGTTGGTGTCGTCTTGCACCTGTCTAAGAAGTGAATCGATCCGATTTCCATATGCAACGGAAGCGTCGAATTCGAATTCAATTTCAGGCGTTAGACGGAGTCTGATCCGTCGGCCGATTTCAGCGCGAATGAATCCTTTCGCCTTGTTCAAACCTTTTAGCGTATCCTCTTTTTCAAAGTCTGTTCCAAGAACGGAGATGTAGATTGTCGCCTGTTGGAGATCGCCGGTTACTGCGACGTCAGTCACTGTAACAAATCCGATTCTTGGATCTTTCACTTTTTGACCGATGATATCGCCAAGTTCTTTCTTCATCTGTTCTGCAACACGGTTAGCACGCATTGTCATGGATGGTCACCCCAATTCTGAATCAGTAATAGTCGAGCGTAAGATTGGACATTTCCCATTCAGGATTCGACTCCAATAATCGGATTGCCCGTCTTACTTCCCGCTCAGCCGCATCTTTTGATGAAGCAGTTGCAACGAGTGCAATTGTCGTTCGTTGCCAAAGTTCTTGATGATCAATTTCCGCAATAGAGACATTATAGGAATTTTTCACCCTGTCCGTCATGCGTTTCAAAACAGACCGCTTCTCTTTCAATGAAGCCGTCTCCGGAATGAAGAAACAACATTCCGCATAGACAATCATACTCGTTTAATTTCTTCCATCACGAATGGCTCAATGATGTCGCCTTCTTGAATATCGTCAAAGCCTTTAATCGTGATTCCGCAATCATAGCCTTTAGTGACCTCTTTTGCATCATCTTTAAAGCGTTTCAATGTATCCATTTCACCTTCGAAGATCACGATGTTATCTCTTAGGATGCGGACGCTTGAGTCACGGGTGATTTTACCGTCCGTTACATAGCTTCCCGCAATCGTACCGATTTTAGACACTTTGAACGTTTCGCGTACTTCAACTTGACCAATAATCTTTTCTTCGTATTCAGGATCGAGCATGCCTTTCATAGCCAACTCGATTTCCTCAATCACTTTATAAATTACACGGTGTTGCCTGATATCGACGCCCTCTTCATCCGCAGCACGTTTCGCATTGACGTCTGGACGGACGTTGAATCCGATGACGATTGCGTTTGAGGCAGCCGCAAGTGATATATCAGATTCATTAATCGCTCCAGCACCCGTATGGATGATTTTCACATTAACGCCTTCAACTTCGATTTTCATCAATGAGGCAGCCATTGCTTCAACCGTACCTTGTACATCTGCTTTAACGATTAGGTTCAATTCTTTCATTTCACCTTGCTTCATCTGCTCAAACAGGTTATCCAATGTAATTCTTGTTTTCTCGACGCGATGTTCTTGAAGTGCCTCGCCCGCTCTTGTTTCACCGATTTGACGAGCTGTTTTCTCATCTTCAAAAACAACAAAACGGTCTCCGGCTTGTGGCACATCACTTAAACCTGTGATTTCTACTGGCGTTGACGGTCCAGCTTCTTTCACACGACGTCCTACATCACTCATCATTGCACGTACACGTCCGAATGTGTTACCTACCACGATTGGATCACCTACACGTAATGTCCCGTCTTGTACGAGAAGTGTTGCAACAGAACCGCGACCACGATCTAATTGCGCCTCAATCACTGTTCCACGAGCCCGGATTGCCGGATTCGCTTTCAGTTCTCCGACTTCAGCAACAAGTAAAACCATTTCAAGCAATTGTTCAATTCCATCGCCAATCAATGCTGAAATTGGAACAAAAATCGCGTCGCCGCCCCATGCTTCAGCAACAAGGCCATGCTCTGTCAATTCTTGCATAACACGGTCTGGATTCGCTGAAGGTTTATCCATCTTGTTTACTGCGACAATAATCGGTACTCCCGCCGCTTTCGCATGATTGATGGCTTCAACTGTTTGGGGCATAACGCCATCGTCAGCTGCAACTACCAAAATTGTAAGATCTGTCACTTTCGCTCCACGTGCACGCATCGTCGTAAACGCAGCATGACCTGGTGTATCAAGGAATGTGATTTTTTTACCATTCTCCACAATCTGGTAAGCACCAATATGCTGAGTGATTCCGCCTGCTTCGCCTTGTGTAACTTTTGTATTTCGAATGGAATCCAGAAGTGTCGTTTTACCATGATCGACGTGACCCATGATTGTTACGACAGGAGGGCGTTCCATTTGTCCCGCTTGCGCATCTTCAGATTCTTCAAAATAAATTTCTAAATCTGTTACATCAATGCGGATTTCTTCTTCTACTTCAACTTCATAATCTGTACAAATTAATTCAATTGCATCTTTGTCAAGTTCTTGGTTGATTGTTGCCATAACACCAATCATGAACAATTTTTTGATGATTTCAGAAGGTTCACGGCCCAATTTCCGTGCAAGTTCAGCAACGGATAATGACTCGTAGAATGTAATTTTTTCTGGTAACGGCTGCTCCACTTTTGGTAGTGGGGCTGGACGATATCTTCTACGTCCTTGGTTTATGCCGCGTGCTGGTGGACGTCCACCACGTCCACCGCCACCACTTGGACGACCGCCGCCTGGACGTGCTGCCGGGCGTGCTGTTGTACCTTGTGTGCTTTGACCTGGACGGGATGGTGCGCCACCTTGTGCCGGACGCGCTGCCGGACGGTTAGCTGATTGTCCTGATGTGCTTTGGCCTGGACGAGACTGACCTCCACTTTGTGCCGGACGTGCTGCTGGACGGTTAGCTGATTGTCCTGATGCG
>NZ_JADBEL010000002.1:75306-280278 GCF_014873855.1 Sporosarcina limicola
GCTTTGGCCTGGACGAGACTGGCCTCCACCTTGTGCCGGACGCGCTGCTGGACGGTTAGCTGATTGTCCTGATGTGCTTTGGCCTGGACGAGACTGGCCTCCGCCTTGTGCCGGACGCGCTGCTGGACGGTTAGCTGATTGTCCTGATGTGCTTTGGCCTGGACGAGACTGACCTCCGCTTTGTGCTGGTCGGGATTGACCACCTTGTGCCGGTCTTGCTGATGGACGTGCAGCTGATTGTCCACCTGTCGTACCTTGTGTACTTTGTGCTGGACGGTTTTGACCTGCTTTTTGAGTAGCATCCGATTTCGGTGCAGGATTTACTTTTGGTGCATTTGACTCTTTTTTATAATCGCTGAATTTATTATCCAATTTAGAAACAACTTCCTTATCTATTGTGGACATATGATTTGTCACACTCACATTTATCTTACTAAGCTCATCGATGACTTCTTTACTTGATTTATTCACACGTTTTGCGTATTCATGTACACGTATTTTCGTCATTAGCCCACCCCCGATTATATTCGTTGAGGAGCCCAGACACTTTTTTGGCAAAGCCAGCGTCCGTTAGCGCGAGTACGACCCGCGACTCTTTACCGATTGCATGCCCAATGTCTTCACGATTTCCGAAAACATGCTTCTCAACGTTGTAAGACGTACATTTATCGTCCAATTTCTTCAATGTGTTGTTAGATGCATCTTCTGAAACAATCACAAGATGCGCTTTACCAGAACGGATTTCACGTATAACGAGTTCTTCACCTGTGATGATCATCCTTGCGCGTGTAGCCATGCCAAGCATTTGATAGATCTGTTTCGTCGGATCTATCATTTCAAAGCCTCCCGGCGGATTGCATGAAGTAGATCATCGAATACCTGTTCAGGCACGGCCGTTCCAAGTTGACTTTCAATCGAACGATTTCGACGCGCGGATTCGACTGCTTCTTCGGATTTTGACACATATGTCCCGCGGCCAGATTTCTTGCCTGTGAGATCCACTGAAACTTCCCCTTCTTTCGGACGGACGATGCGTATCATTTCCTTCTTTGGAAACATCTTGCCTGTCGACGCGCATTTACGTAAAGGAATTTTTTTCATGTTTGTCATGTGTGGTCATCCTCTCTCCTCAGTCTTCGTCGCTTGAATACAAATCGATTGATTCGATTTCTATATCCTTTGTCACTTCATCCTCAATATAATACGGATCGTCATTTTGTGTAGTTTCTTCAATAATATCTTCTTCGGCAGCCTCATTGAATACAGGAGGATAGATTCCGAGTTCCCGTGCATCCGTTTCACTCTTGATGTCTATTTTCCAACCGGTCAACTTAGCAGCTAGTCTTGCATTCTGTCCTCGTTTTCCGATGGCAAGCGATAATTGATAATCAGGTACGACAACCGTTGTCGATCGTTCGTCATCATTCACTCGGACATCGATTACTTTGGATGGGCTTAACGCGTTTGCTACGAAAATAACCGGATCCTCAGACCACTCCACGATATCAATCTTTTCACCATTCAGTTCATTGGTAATCGATTGCACACGAGAACCTCTTGCGCCTACACATGAACCAACCGGATCGACGGCATCATTATTCGTATGAACTGAAATTTTTGAACGGTCTCCTGCTTCGCGTGCGATAGATTTAATCTCTACGATGCCTTCAAAGATTTCAGGTACTTCCATCTCAAACAATCTACGTAGAAGGCCAGGATGTGTTCGCGATACGAATACTTGTGGGCCGCGTGATGTTCGTTCAACTTTTGTAATATAAACTTTAATGCGATCATGCGGCTTAAACGATTCGGTCGAAATCTGCTCACCTATTGGCAATACAGCTTCGACTTTCCCAAGACCTACATACAAGTTGCGTGGATCGAGTCGTTCAACAATACCGTTAACGATATCATCTTCCTTGTCGACATACTCCTCATAGATAATGCCACGTTCCGCTTCCCGAACTCGTTGTGTGACGACTTGTTTTGCAGTCTGCGCCGCGATACGACCGAAATCACGTGGTGTTACTTCTTCTTCCACGATATCCTCAAGTTCGTAAGAAGGATTAACTTTGTGCGCATCTTCAAGCGAGATTTGTAATCGATCATCCTCGACTTCTTCTACGACATCTTTACGGGAATATACTTTCATCGTCCCCTTATCAAGATTCAAATCAACCCGCACGTTTTGTGCCTGATTGAAGTTACGTTTATAAGCGGTTATAAGTGCCACTTCGATTGCTTCTACCAATACGTCCCTTGAAATGCCTTTCTGCTTTTCGAGGGCAGTCAATGCATCGAGTAGATCACTACTCATTTTCATCACTCCTACAGTCAATTATGCGGAAAAATCGATGGCCAATCTGGCAAGTGCGATTTTTTCCTTGTCAATACTTACAGTCACTTTCCTTGTCTTGATGCGTATTTCGACTTCTGCGGTTTCAGGACCATAAGTTAGTAAGTAGCCTTCGAATTCCTTCATGCCATCGATCGCTTCATAGGTCTTAATAAATACGAACTGACCGATTGCTTTTTGGAAGTCTTCTTCCTTTTTCAATGGTCGCTCTGCCCCTGGTGAAGATACTTCAAGGAAGTAATTTTGTGTAATTGGATCGGTACGGTCGAGTTCTTCACTTAGTTTTTCACTTACTTGTGCACATTGATCAATGTCGATATTTCCATCAGGGTTGTCAATATACACGCGCAAAAACCAGTCTTTTCCTTCTTTTACAAATTCCAAATCGACTAGCTCTAATCCCAAGTCATTTACGATTGACGTTGCAAGCTGCTCAATTTCCTCCGTAATTTTACTCATCTTGTCCCTCCCAACAACTATCTAAAAAGCGCTTAGAACAACAGAAAAGAGCGGGAATTCCCACTCTTTTTGCGCAAGACTATTACAAAAGTTATTCCAATCATACCATACGAAGATAGCGGGTGCAACAATGTCTTAGAAGAGAGAAAGCTGATTCGCTTCCGGCATGCCTTCTAGGCAACCTAACGTATCCAAGTACTCGACTACTGTCTTGGAGACACGCCCCCGTTGCTGTAAGTCCTCTTTCGAAAGAAACTCTCCATCCTTCCTCGCTTCAACAACCGCTTTCGCAACATTTGCTCCAAGTGACGGTATCGAATTAAACGGTGGCAAGAGGGAATTCCCTTCAATGATAAATTCCGAGGCATCTGATTTGTATAGATCTGGTTTCGCAAATGAAAAGCCCCGTTCGCACATCTCCAATGCAATCTCAAGCACCGTTAGTAAACTTTTCTCTTTCGGCGTTGCATCAAGCCCTTTTGCATTAATTTCTTTAACTTGTGCCCGAATCGAAGCCGATCCTTTCGTCATCGACAATAGATCGTAATCAGTTGCTCGTACTGTGAAATAAGCTGCATAATACAAAATCGGATGATGTACTTTAAAATATGCAATACGAAGTGCCATCAGAACATAAGCAGCGGCATGCGCTTTCGGGAACATGTATTTAATCTTTTTACAAGATTCAATGTACCAATTCGGCACACCCTGCGTTTTCATCTCCGCCTCGAATTCCGGTGAAAGACCTTTCCCCTTACGAACGGACTCCATGATTTTAAAGGCCATCGATGGTTCTAATCCTTGATAAATCAAGTACACCATGATGTCATCGCGACAACCGATAACGTCTGACAGTACACATGTTTTATTCTGAATCAATTCCTGTGCGTTACCTAGCCAAACGTCCGTCCCATGAGATAATCCCGAAATCTGAATCAGTTCTGAAAACGTCGCTGGTTTGGTCTCTTCAAGCATCTGACGAACGAATCGGGTACCAAACTCTGGCACGCCAAGTGTCCCGGTTTTACAACCAATCTGTTCTTCCGTGACACCAAGTGAAGTAGTCCCACTGAATAGTTTCATGACTCCTTCATCATCTGGAGGAATGGTTAACGGATCAATTCCCGAAAGATCTTGCAACATTTTTATCATCGTCGGGTCGTCATGCCCAAGAATATCGAGTTTCAACAAATTATTATCGATAGAATGAAAGTCAAAATGGGTAGTCTTCCAGCTTGAATTCGTGTCATCTGCCGGGAATTGAATTGGCGTAAAATCGAATATCTCCATTGTATCTGGTACAACGATAATACCGCCGGGATGTTGCCCCGTATTCCGCTTGACGCCGGAGCAACCTTGCACGAGTCTGTCAATTTCCGCTCCACGAAGGTTCAAGCCATTATCGTTCATATAACCACGTACATAGCCGTAAGCCGTTTTTTCCGCAACTGTTCCGATAGTCCCTGCCCGGAAGACGTACTCTTCCCCAAACAGTTCTTTTGTGTAATTATGCGCATGCCCCTGGTATTCTCCACTGAAATTCAAATCGATATCCGGTACTTTATCCCCTTTAAAACCAAGAAATGTTTCAAACGGGATATCTTGACCATCTTTTTTAAACATCGTCTCGCAAGAAGGACACGCTTTATCGGGAAGGTCATAACCTGAACTTACTGAGCCATCAGTAAAGAACTCGACATTTTTACAGGATGGACAGATGTAATGCGGCGGTAATGGATTCACTTCGGTGATTTCCATCATCGTCGCAACGAGAGATGATCCAACTGACCCCCGCGAGCCAACAAGATAACCATCATCAAGCGATCTCTTAACTAATTTATGGGAGATGAGATAGATAACCGCAAATCCGTGACCAATTATCGATTTCAATTCTTTATCGATTCGCGCTTCAATTAGTTCCGGCAACGTTTCACCATAGATTGCATGAGCCATAGAATATGTCAATTCACGTACTTCATCTTCTGCTCCTTCAATCTTCGGTGTATAAAGTTCATCCTTAATTGGTTTCACATCGCCGATTCTATCAAGAATTTTCCGTGGATTGTCAATGACGATTTCCTCCGCGACTTGTTCACCCAGAAACGAAAACTCTTCCAACATTTCATCTGTCGTCCTGAAATGGACTGCGGGCAAAGCATGTCTGTTCATCGGGTTGGCCCCGCCTTGCGATCTAACAAGAACTTCCCGGAACTTGGCGTCCGTCTCATCGATGTAATGGACATTACCTGTCGCACACACTGGAAGTCCGACTTTTTTCCCAAGCTTAATCATTTTCCGCATGATGTCTTCCATATTCCATTCATCGCGAATCAATTCAAGTTCTACGAGATGTGAATAGACTGGTTTCGGATGCACCTCAAGGTAGTCATAGAACTTCGCGATTTCCTCAACCTCTTCAAGCGACTTCTGCATCAGCCCTTCAAATACTTCGCCTTTATCACACCCAGAACCGACTAAAAGACCTTTCCGATGTTTGATAAGTAAGGACCTTGGAATCCGTGGTACGCGGTAGAAATAATTCATATGGGAATAGGAAACGAGTTTGAATAAGTTTTTTAACCCTTCGTCATCGGTCACAAGAAGCGTGCAATGGGATGGACGGGAACGTTTATAGGCATCTCCTTCCCCAATATGCGTATTGAAATCATCCAAGTATTCGATACCCTTCTCTTCTGCTTCTTTCATGAGACGCAAGAATAGATGGGCAGTTGCTTCGGTGTCATAGATGGCGCGATGATGCTGGGTCAGTTCGATATTATACTTTTTCGCCAGTGTATTCAGTCTGTGATTGCGCATCTCTGGATGAATTAATCGAGCCAATTCGAGCGTGTCGATAACTGGATATGCGGCTACAGTTAGCCCCGACTTTTTAGCCGATTCGTAAAAGAACCCCATATCAAATTTTGCATTATGGGCGACGAGTATCGAATCTCCGATAAATTCATCGAACTGCTTGATGACTTCCGCAACTTCAGGGGCATCTTTTACCATATCGTCCGTTATACCTGTCAGCTTTGTCGTTGTGGAAGACAATGGATGATGCGGATTAGCGAAACGTTCAAATGTCTCAATGATTTCACCATTCTTTAGTCTGACTGCAGCAAGCTCAATAATTGTGTCATAAACAGCTGAAAGTCCTGTTGTCTCAACGTCGAACACGACATATGTAACATTCTCAAGTTTCAGATGCTGTTCATCATAAACAATCGGTACACCATCATCGACCAAGTTCGCTTCCAGACCGAAAATCACCTTAATATCGTTCTTCTTCCCAGCTGAAAACGCTTCTGGAAACGATTGGACATTCGAGTGATCTGTAATCGCGATTGCAGGATGACCCCATTTCGCTGCTTGTTCGACAAGTGCAGATGCGGATACCAAACCATCCATCTGACTCATTGTCGTATGGGCATGAAGCTCGATTCGTTTCCTATCCTCGGGTGCTTTGTCTTTCCGTATGACGGGTGTGACTTCCATAATATCCTGTGCCATCATGATTAAGTCACGGACGAATGTATCGTTCTGAATTCCACCGCGTGCTCGGATCCATGCCCCTTTTTTCAACATTCTCATCATTTCGGCATCTTCATTATCACGGGAAAACATTTTCACAAGAATTGAATCCGTATAGTCGGTCACTTTCAACGTAAGTAATGAACGGCCACTACGTAATTCCCGTACTTCTGTATCGAACACAAATCCTTCTATCGTCACGCGGCGCTCTTCATCTTGAATATGCTGAATTTCCAATAACGGTTCATCCTGCCTGATGGGAGTTCCAAGTCGGAACGGGCCGGTTATATTGCCATTTTCTTTTTTATTGGTTTCGCGTTGCATCATATCAGCAAGTGCTTTTTGCCCCAGCGCATCTTCCTCTGCCTTACGTTGTACTAAAAATGCTTTTTGCGCATCTACTGCGCCATTATCCTCTTCGGTGATTTTGAAATCGACAATCGGCCTTGCTAAACCGAATGTTGTATAGACCTCTGAAATCTGGCTCGCGTATTTACTTTTCAACGTTTGTAGCTCCATGTCATTCATGCAAAGAAGCGTCATTTTGCCCCCTGTCATGACAGGTTTTTGGCTCATCAACCGATCCCTAATTGGCGGCGACATCACACTCATCTCTTCGATGACGATTGGCCAGTAGTCAATGAGTAGCTGATCATCAACTTCCTCGGCGTTATGCGTGATTTGCAAACGAACCGTTGCGATTGCTGAAAAAGCTTCGTTTATGCGGCCAGAGAAATATTTATATATTTCAATAGGTAATGGTTGTTTGAGTGTCAAATTGAATTGCCACACACGTGATTTTTTATGGATATTAACGCGATTCAGTTCCGCCTGCTCAAAGTGAATCGCGAATTGGTCATCTGTCATTCCAATTTGCTGTAATAGTACATACAGTTTGTTGTTGGCCTCCATCTACCGTCCCACCTTTCTTTTGCAGTGAAAAAGAAGGGAAGTACCGATTTAGACGGCCTTCCCTTCCTGCTCGTTATTCCATTCCGAAAAATGCTTGCAACTTTTCAGTGAGTTCCTCTTTTTGCCATTCCGTAGATTCCCCGGTCTGTCTGAACTTCACTTCTACGATGCCCTCAGAAGCTTTTTTCCCAACTGTAATACGTACCGGCAATCCAATTAGATCCGAATCGGCGAATTTCACACCCGCACGCTCAGGTCTATCATCATAGAGTACGTCATATCTGTACGATTTTAGGATGTTATATAGCTCTTCAGCCAATGCGTTTTGACTTTCATCCTTGGTGTTAATGGCAATAAGATGGACATCGTATGGCGCTAATTTTTTTGGCCATTTCAAGCCATTCTCATCATTGAACTGTTCCGCAACCGTAGCAAGAATTCGTGAAACTCCGATTCCATAGCACCCCATGATGAACGGCTTTGCTTTACCGTTTTCATCAAGAAACGTCGCATCCATCGCTGTGCTATACGTTGTCAAGAGTTTGAATATATGACCCACTTCAATTCCTTTGGCAAACTTAATCGTACCTTTGCCGTCCGGAGAAGTATCCCCTTCTTGAACGAAGCGTAGATCTTCATAACGATCCACCGCAAAATCTCGTTCCGGATTAACATTCGTTATATGGAACCCGTCTTCGTTCGCACCGCAAACACCGTTTACGATGGACGCGATTGCATGATCCGCAATCACTTTTAGATCGACCGGTAATTTAACAGGTCCAATTGAACCGACTCGACATGAGAGAAGTTCCAAGACGTCCGCTTCATGAGCAAATTCCACAACCGTTGCACCTAGTGCATTTTTAAGTTTGATGTCATTGATTTCATGATCGCCACGAGCAAGAACGACAATAAGTTTATCATCCGCTTTGAAGATAAGCGTCTTGACAATTCGACTTGCATCGACTTCAAGGAATGATGCAACATCGTCAATGGTTTTCTGGTTAGGCGTCTCGATTTTCTCCATTTTCTTCAATGGCTCGGACAATTTTTCATAGGCTACATTCACTTCAGCCATTTCGATATTCGCCGCATAGCTAGACGAATCACTGTAAGCAATCGTATCCTCGCCTATGTCGGACAATGCCATGAACTCATGCGTTCCTGTTCCACCGATAGAGCCGCCATCCGCGATAACCGCTCGGAAATTCAGGCCAATTCTTGTAAAGATATTCATATATGCCCGCATCATGTCTTGGTATTTTTCTTCAAGACTTTCTTCCGTCGCGTGGAATGAATACGCATCTTTCATGATGAACTCACGGCCACGCAACAAACCGAATCGTGGACGTTGCTCATCGCGAAACTTCGTCTGAATTTGGTACATCGTTAACGGCAATTTCTTATATGATTTCACTTCGTCACGGACGAGGGATGTAATGACTTCCTCATGCGTTGCGCCAAGTGCAAATTCCCTGTTGTGGCGATCTTTCAAACGAAACAGTTCAGGACCATAGTTGTACCATCTTCCTGTTGCCTGCCATAGTTCCGCCTGTTGCATTGCAGGCATGAAGACCTCGACAGCTTCAATTGCATCCATTTCTTCTCGAATGATTATCTCTATTTTTTGTAACACTTTCTTACCCAAAGGCAGATAGGAATAGATTCCACTCGTGTTTTGACGAATGAATCCAGCACGTAGCAACAGTTGATGGGATTTAATCTCCGCATCAGAAGGCACTTCACGCATGGTTGGGATGAATGATCGTGATTGTCTCATGTCGTTTTCCACCTCAACTAAAGTTTTAGAAATCATGTTTTACAATCCTAGGCGCTGCAATTTTCTATTCTAAAAGAAGAATTGCTGGATATCATTCCATGTGACAACTAGCATAAGAACCATGAGAAGCATGATTCCAACAAAATGGACCATTCCTTCTTTTTGCTTGGAGACTGGCTTACCACGAATCGCTTCGATTAAGAAGAACAGCAATCTTCCCCCATCAAGTGCGGGCAATGGTAGCAAATTCATGATTCCCAGGTTGATGCTCAATATAGCAGCCCAGTTCATGAGACTGTAAATACCGAACTGTGCAACTTCTTCTGTCGCCTTGTAAATGCCGACCGGCCCAGATAATGCGTCAATCGAGAATTTACCCGTAACGAGCATTCCAAGCAATTCAAATATTCTCATAAACCAAGTATAGGTTTGCTCCGCACCAAATGCGACCGCCTTCAGCGGATTCTTTTCAACTGGACTCTCATAGACTACGCCTATTCGACCAAATTCCTTGCCCTTTTCTTTAACTGTGGCTGGAATAATTTCAAGCTTCACTCTTTCACCATTTCGATCTACTTCAAATTGAAGCGGCACCTCAGGATTATCCTGAATGACTTTAGAAAACTCCATCCACGTGCTTACAGGCTTTCCATCGACCACTTTGATGTAGTCGCCTTCTTCCATACCAGCCATCTGCGCAGGACTACCCGCTTTTACTTCTGAAATAATTGGTTCGTTTGTTGGTTCGCTTATCGGTACTCCTTGCAGAAGTCCAATCGCTAGGAAAATGAAGAATGCAAGGATGAAATTGAACAATGGACCCGCAAATATGGCCATCGCACGACTGCCAACAGATTTCGATTCAAATTGTCTATCATATGGAGCAATAAGTGTTTCCTGACCTTTTTCAAGAATAATTGCTTTTCTAGAGACGTTGTAGCGAACGAGTTGTCCCTCGTCGTCATAGCCTTCGATATACAATTCCTTTTCAAGATCCGAGGATTCCGTTTCCAAAAACAGCACGTCTGGATTCGCAACATTGCGGTTCAAGTAGATTTTCTCTACTTCACCAGACCTTCCAATTAGGAGACCTACACGATAGCCTGGCTGTAACTCGACTGTATCAAAGTCTTCACCAGCCATTCTGACATACCCGCCAAGCGGTAAAAGCCGAATCGTATATAATGTTTCGCCTTTCCTGATTGCAATTATTTTAGGACCGAATCCAATCGCAAATTCGCGCACCATAATCCCTGCCCTTTTAGCAAACAGGAAATGCCCAAATTCATGAAAAGCAACGAGTGTACCGAAAATGACTATAAACGCAATAACGGTTTCCATATAAAACCACCTTCACTGACCATTTTGGTCCATTCTTAAGTAATTGATTCTACCATAGCATACACCATTTTTCGAGTAAGCGAATCTGTTTCCAAAATCGTTTCGAGATCTGGTGTAGAAATCACCTGATGCCCATCCATTATACGTTCAATGATATCTTCGATTTGGATAAACGGTATGCGTCCATTCACGAATAAATCGACCGCCACTTCGTTTGCCGCATTCATGACAGTCGGCATTGTGCCACCCTCCCTGCCAGCAGCATACGCAAGTGCTAATGCCTTAAAACGATTGTAATCCATCTTGTCAAAATGCAATTTGCCAATCTCCTCAAGTCTAAGCGGCTTCGCGTTTTGCATCGGAATTCGGTCTGGATACGTTAGTGCATATTGGATTGGCACGCGCATATCTGGAGAACCAAGTTGAGCCATGACGCTAGTATCTTCAAATTCGACCATGGAGTGTATGATGCTTTCCTTGTGCAATAGACAATCAATTTTATCATACGGCATGCTGAACAAATGATGTGCCTCAATCACTTCGAGTCCTTTATTCATCATCGTCGCTGAGTCAATCGTCAATTTATTGCCCATCGACCAGTTCGGATGTGCAAGGGCCTGCTCCACTGTGACATTTGAAAGTTCCTTCCGTGAAAGATCCCTGAAGCTTCCTCCTGACGCCGTTAATATGAGTCTAGAAATACGCTTAGGGTTTTCCCCGTTCAATGACTGGAAAAGCGCGGAATGCTCGCTGTCAACCGGCAGAAGCGGAACACCATATCTTTTAGCTTCCGCCATGACAATATCCCCTGCGGCCACAAGCGTCTCCTTGTTGGCAAGTGCGATGGTAATGCCTGCTTTGATGGCTTCAAGCGTTGGCTTGAGTCCGACACTCCCCATGACCGCATTGACCAAAATATCGGCATTTGAATGAGCCGCTACCTCAATGAGCCCTTCTTCACCGTAGACAAATTTGATGTTCGGAAATTCACCTTCCAGTCGATCAGCATCTTCACGCCTCATCACCGAAACTACCTTTGGGAAAAACATAACTGCAATTTCCCTTACCTTATCAATATTCTTGCCAGCTGAAAAAGATACGAGTTCAAATCTGTTCGGATTCGATCCGATGATATCTAACGTCTGTATTCCAATGGAGCCGGTCGCCCCTAGAAGACTTATTTTCTTTTTCATAACGACACCCTTTCCAATCAAATACGCCTTGGCGGATTTGCGCCCGGATTTTGAATTGAGCTTACTCAATTCAAAATCCGGGGCATCCGCCAGAGGCTTAACTTTATTCAGCAGGGATTTGAAACCTCGTTGAATTGTCTACATACTTCTAATTATATCATTACTTATTGAAGTGAATGACCTCTGCTGAATGAAGTTAACCTACAAAATGAAGGAAATGAAGCAGTGGTAATACAAAAAGAAGACTATCAAATCTATCCAATATTCCGCCATGTCCCGGTAGGAGCTTTCCTGAGTCCTTCACTTCATAATGCCTTTTAAGTGCCGATTCGACAAGGTCACCCAGTTGTCCAACAATAGAAGCAATAATTGTCACACTAATAAGTAATATGTATGTCGATGCAATTGGGATAAAGTATTGAAATACGCACGCAAAAACAATAGCGGAGATAATTCCACCCAAAAAACCTTCAATCGTCTTATTTGGTGATATTTCCGGCCAAAGCTTCCGCTTGCCGATTTTCCTCCCTATAAAATAAGCACCTGAATCTGTCGTCCAAATCACCATCAAGGCATACACGACATATTCAATTCCAGACATTCTCGTTTCGATCAAATAATAGAAGCCAATTCCGACATACAGTGCCGCCAAGACAGAAAATGCCGCGTGATCGAACGTATACCTATTTTTCACAATCACCGTATGGACCAATAAAATGAGAACAAATGCAAACGCCATTTCGATTTTAGTATAGCCTAGTATGTCATAAATGTGGTTTCCCCAATCTATCGGCATAAGAAGCACAACGAGTACAGCCCAGGTGATGACGCCTTCGATAGAGAATAGGCGGATCTCTTTCATCCGCAACAATTCATATAATCCAACCGTAGCAATTGCATAAATCCCTATCGTGAAAGGTATACCTCCGGTAATAACTAATGGGATGAAAAATGCAAACGCAACGATAGCGGTGATTATTCTTTGTTTCATGCCTTCCCTTCCCCTTCTATACTTCCAAAACGTCTATTGCGCAATTGGAATTCTTCGATTGCATTCAACATGCATTTTTCATCAAAATCAGGCCATAACACATCTGTGAATGAGAACTCTGAATATGCAAGTTGCCACAGCATAAAATTCGAGAGTCTTACTTCGCCGCTTGTACGAATAAGCAAATCGGGATCTGTTAAATGTGCGGTCATTAGATGAGATTCGATGAGTGATTCATTGATATCGTCTGATTTGATTGACTGATCCGCAATCAGCGTTGCAATTTCCTTTACAGCTTCGACGAGTTCAAGCCTACTACCATAATTCATGGCAAAATTTAACGTCAAACCGTTATTTCCTTTTGTTTCTTCCATTGCTTTTAAAATCGAATTCTTCGTATGATTCGGCAGTTCATCAAAATTCCCAATCATTTCAACTTTCACATTTTGCTCGATTAGTTCAGGGAGATATGTAGTTAGAAACTCGCCAGGAAGTTTCATTAGAAAATCTATTTCCAATTTGGGACGTTTCCAATTTTCTGTGGAAAAAGCGTAAAGTGTAAGCACTTTTATGCCGAGTTCGTTTGCGATTCGAGTTATTTTACGGACCGTTTTCATCCCTTCATGATGACCTGCGATTCTTGGTAAGCTACGCTGTTTCGCCCATCTTCCATTGCCATCCATAATAATCGCTACATGAGCAGGAATGTCTCTGCATTTCACATTAGCAATCCGTTCGATTAATGAACCGCTCGACACCCTAGTTTTTTTCCGAAAGAGTTTTTCCAGCATATCGTTTCCTCCACTCGGCTACTTTTCATAGCAAGTACATACTCTATCGTACCAAATTTAACGTCAAATTACAGTTGATAATGAAAAACAAATGAAAAAGACGTCCTGAAATTAGGACGCCCCGGAGTATAGAAAGTTCTTCTATCAGATATCCATGATTTCATTTTCTTTATCTTTTGCAATTTCATCAATTCTTACGATTTGAGTATCAGTTAACTTCTGGATTTCCTCACCATTACGATGTAATTCATCTTCCGTAATGTCACTACTTTTTTCGAGTTTCTTGAAATCCTCATTTGCATCGCGACGAACATTACGGATTATAATTTTTGCGTCTTCCGCTTCTTTTTTCACAAGTTTGACGAGATCTTTACGTCGTTCTTCCGTCAATATAGGAATCGCTAGACGAATAACAGACCCATCGTTTGATGGTGTAATTCCTATATCTGATTTCATGATTGCCTTTTCAATATCCCCTAGCGTTGTCTTATCATACGGTTGAATGACGAGAAGACGCGCCTCGGGAACAGAAATTCCAGCCATCTGACTGAGTGGTGTAGGTGCTCCGTAATAATCGACAGCTATTCTGTCTAATAAGGAAGCATTTGCGCGTCCAGCTCGAATTGATGCAAGTTCCCTCGTATACGAACTAATCGCTTTGTCCATCCTGTCTTTCGCTTGATTTAATACTGTTTGTGGCATTAAATATTCCTCCTGACAACCGTACCGATTGGCTCACCAAGTACAGCTCTTTTTATATTTCCGTGCTCCATAATCGAGAATACTACGAGTGGGATATCATTGTCCATACATAGAGTAGAAGCTGTAGAATCCATAACTTCAAGACCTTGACTAATGACTTCTAAATAGGATAGTTCTGTGTACTTAACCGCATCCGCATTTTTCATCGGGTCCGCGGAGTATACGCCGTCCACATTATTTTTACCCATAAGGATGACATCTGCTTCGATTTCCGCCGCACGTAGAGCCGCTGTCGTATCTGTCGAAAAATAAGGGTTTCCAGTTCCTGCTGCAAAAATGACGACCCTTTTCTTCTCAAGATGACGAATCGCTTTGCGACGTATGTAAGGTTCTGCAACTTGCCTCATTTCGATAGAAGAAGAGACACGGGTTTCAACACCAATTTTTTCTAGGGAATCCTGTAACGCAAGGGAATTCATGACTGTTGCCAGCATGCCCATATAATCCGCAGTCGCACGATCCATTCCCATTTCGCTTCCGATTTTGCCACGCCAAATATTTCCGCCCCCAACAACGACGGCCACTTCGACATCAAGTTCAACAACTTCTTTCACTTGTTCAGCAACGGTTTTGATAATCTCAGGTGATAATCCGAACCCTTTTTCTCCAGCAAGTGCTTCACCGCTTAATTTCAAGACGATTCTTTTGTATTTTGCGACGCTCATTTGAACCCTCCATCTATTCGGTTTTCTCGAAAAAGAGGGAACACACGCATGTGTTCCCACTCATCATTTTATTATGGATTAGTTTCCTTTTACTTGGTTCATTACTTCGTCCGCAAAGTTCTCTTCGCGTTTTTCGATTCCTTCGCCTACTGAATAACGGATAAATTCCGTCAATGTACCGCCAGTAGATTTAACGAAGTCTCTTACCTTTTGATCGGAGTTTTTAACGAATGCCTGATCAAGTACACAGATTTCCTCGAAGTATTTACCGATACGACCTTCAACCATTTTCGCTACAATATTTTCAGGTTTTCCTTCGTTAAGTGCTTGCTCTGTAAGAATTTTACGTTCACGATCCACTTCTTCTTCAGAAACTTGGTCGCGTGATACATATTTCGGGTTCAAAGCTGCAATATGCATTGCAACATCTTTCGCCGCTTCCGCATCCGTAGATCCTTCAAGAATTGCAAGAACACTAATGCGTCCACCCATATGAAGGTATGGTCCAAATGCGTCGTTAGCAGTTTTTGTGCGGATTTCAAAGCGACGAAGAGTAAGCTTTTCGCCGATTTTCGCTACAGCGTTTGAAATATGATCAGCTACAGATAGACCGTTTGACATTTTAGATTCAACCGCTTCTTCAACTGTTGCTGGTTTTGTAGCAAGAAGATGTTCAGCAAGTTCTTTTACAAGTGTTTGGAATCCTTCGTTTTTCGCAACAAAGTCTGTTTCCGCGTTCACTTCAAGAATGATTGCTTCGTTTCCGTCCACATGAATGGAAGTTATACCTTCCGCTGCAATGCGATCCGCTTTTTTAGCTGCGCTTGAAAGTCCTTTTTCACGTAAGAAGTCGATTGCCGCTTCCATATCTCCGTTAACTTCAATTAGTGCTTTTTTGCAGTCCATCATACCTGCGCCTGTTTTTCCGCGCAATTCTTTTACCATTTGTGCTGTAATAGTCATTTTTTTATTCCTCCTATTTACGTCATCTTTTCCTTTAAAAAAGACGATAAGGGTGTTAGCCACTTATCGTCCCATCATTTACTGGATTACTCTGCAGCTACTGCTTCTTCAGTCATTTCTTCGTCTTCACCCTGTCTAGATTCCATCAATGCGTCAGCCATTTTGCTTGTCAATAGGCGTACTGCACGGATTGCATCATCGTTTGCAGGTATAATATAGTCAATTTCATCTGGATCACAGTTTGTGTCGACGATTCCAACAAGTGGAATTTTCAATTTAATTGCTTCTGCTACTGCGATACGTTCTTTGCGTGGGTCAACAACAAACATAACGTCAGGTAGAGCTTTCATATCACGGATACCGCCAAGGAATTTAAGTAGGCGTTCGTGTTCTTTTTTAAGTTTACCGACTTCTTTTTTAGGAAGTACTTCGAAAGTACCGTCTTCTTCCATGCGCTCGATTTGTTTCATACGAGATACGCTTTTTTGAATTGTACCGAAGTTTGTAAGTGTTCCACCGAGCCAACGTTGGTTAATGTAATACATTCCAGCGCGTTCAGCTTCTTCTTTAATAGCATCCTGTGCTTGTTTTTTAGTACCGACGAATAGAACTTTCCCACCATCAGCACCAACTTGGCGCATGAATGCATATGCTTCTTCAAGCTTCTTCACCGTTTTTTGAAGATCGATGATGTAGATTCCGTTACGTTCCACGAAGATGAATTTTTTCATTTTCGGGTTCCAACGGCGTGTCTGGTGACCGAAGTGTACTCCTGCTTCAAGCAATTGTTTCATTGAGATTACTGACATTTACTATTCCTCCTGTTTGGTTAGATTCCTCCGTGCGCTTCATCCGATAGAGCGACCTTTCGGCACCTTCTCTATCGTCCGTACACGTGTGTAGTAATACCACTTGCTAATATAACATAGTCGCTTTTATTTCGCAACCTGATTCATCTAAATTTCAGAATCAGCTCCACCTCTGTGCGTCCCTTGCCCAATTTCTGTGCAATTTCCTCGATGGATTGACCAGCATCATGCATTTCATAGGCAAGTATCCTATCATCACTTGTAGCCGTTACTTCAGGTTCTTTACGTTTAGGAACTGAAGTCGTTGTGACTGCATTGTAGGATTTAAGGGCCTGATTGATAGGTATTCTTGATGTGTTAACGCCTATAAGAAAAGGTGTATCTTCCGAGGAAACCGTAGTTTCTCGTCTTTCTTGTACACTTTCTTTATTTGTTCGGGCCAATTCCTTGTCCCGGACAGAGAGTTTGACAATCAATCTTTCATTCTCGTCTTTCAGTTCAGATAAATATGCTCCAATCGAGTTGTCCATTTCAGCCATCAGTTTCCGCTGTTTCTTTTCAAGATCGTCAAACTTCGATATTTTAGTATAAAGTAAAGCTAGAAAATAAAAACTAGCGATTTGCATGATGAATAAAAATAAAAGAGCTATTGGTATCATCTTTCTTACCCTGTAAAGTCGACGAATGAACCTTTGTAGGGGTGCACCGTCTTCTTTTCCTCTTCTTTTTCTCGCCGTTCCCGTTCTTCCGACTGTTGTTCTTCATGTTTTTTCCTGTCTGCGTCCATCTCCGCATACTTTTCCGATTCCAAAACGGTTTCCCTATTTTTCAATGTTTGACGATCTGTTAAGGTGTTGGCATGGTCCTGGTTTAATTGTGACTGCTGCTGCTTTTGTTCAGCAATCTTTCCTGCTTCAAACGTCTTCGGTATGGCAATTTGCAGCTCAATCCCTTTTAGACTCATAATAACCCTCCATCTACTATTTCAGGCGCTAATTGTGTTCGCAGTTTGAATAATGCCTTTGAGTGGATCTGAGAAATGCGTGAAGTAGATAAATTCATGATTTCACCGATTTCCGTCAGTGTCATTTCCTCAGTATAAAATAGATTGAGAACAAGTTGTTCATTCTTGTTCAGTTCCTTGATTTTATTCACTAAATCACCAATCAGTTCATTCATCATCATTTCGTGTTCAGGTGTTTTAGAATCCTGATCCCGGATGACAAATGATTGTTGTCCCTCATCGTCATCGTCATTAATTTTCTCATTTATAGATAGAACACTGGAAAAATAATGTTCATGTACAGTCTGATACACTTCGTCAACACTTATCCCTATATGATCAGCAATTTCTTCAGGTGTCGCATGACGTTGTAATTGCTGTTCAAGCTTCGTGATGACTTCCTCAAGTTTTTTCGACTTCTCCCTTGACGAACGGGGAAGCCGATCCTCTTTTCGTAATCCATCGATTATACTCCCTCGAATTCGAAAAGAAGCGTATGTATCAAATTTCAAATCCCGGCTCTTATCAAATTTGGTCAATGCATCGAAAAGACCTTGATATCCAAGACTCATGATATCATCCCTCGAAACATGCCTTGGTAGTCCCTGACTTATCCGTTGGACATGGTACGTGACAAGCGGTGTATACTTCTCGACAAGTATATCCCCGGCATCAGGGTCTCGATTGTTTATCCACAGGTCCCAACATGCATCTTCTTCAGTTACTTCCCATTTGGACATCGAATTCCCCACTTTCAATGATGATTTCGCCATAGTTAATTAACTCCTATTATACCAAATAAATGCGAAGAAAGGCGCCTGAACTAATCAGACACCTCCTTTTTATATCTCTTTCGAACCCTGGTTTACCTTCCTTACGTTTAGTATGGATGTAGCGGGGTCAAATTCAATGGTTCGACCAATTGATCCACCTGTATCCTCCGCGACTAATGGGATGGATAATCGTTTCAATTCTTTTTTAACAGCCTCAACATTTCGTGGACCTATGCGAATCGTATCACCTGAACCAAATTGAAACATTTGTGAGCCCCCCGCGATTTTCGCTTTTAATGATTGTGTTCGGACACCTTCTGCCTTAAGTAGCTCAATCAGTGCCACGACACCTGTGTCTGCAAATTTGGCAACATTTACACAATCTGATTTCCCTAGACTTGAATCTGGTAGCATCACATGCAATAGACCAGCAAACCTCTTCATGTCATCATAGAGAACAACTCCTACACATGAACCAAGTCCTGATGTACGGATTTTTGTCGGACGTTCAACAATGTTCATATCAGCTATCCCAACCCTAACGACCTCGTTAAATTTCGTCATTTTAGGACACACCCAACGAACGGAAAATGGTAGTGTATGATGATGGGTCCGGAAGAAAGAAAAAGTGACCATCTATACTTGTACGGCCAACCGCACTTTCTTCACAAATCTGCGTATCAATGACAATGACTTCGTCACAATGATGGGACACTTCAATTAGTCCAAAACTGATAATTGCACCGACCATGTCTACACTTAACGATGGTACAGTAGAATAAATTTTCAATCCCGTAAAATCCGAAAGAGCAGACAAATAAGAACCCGAAAGAATACTACCTAGTTCCTGCATCGCGGATATTCCAATATCAGATAACGGCGGTGAGTTGAAATCGAAAGATACATCCCCAATCAATCTTTGAATGAAGTAATTTGCCGACTCTAAAGGGAGAACAAAAAACATACTACCCGACAGATCACCCTCAATTCGCTGAAAGATGCCAGCTACAATTGTTTCAGCACCTCCTGCAAGATTGAACACCCCATCGAATGAAACAAGTTCAACATTTGGCACAAACATATCGATTTTACGATCAAGTAATAGGGACATTGACGTTGCTGCATGTGCAGCTCCAACATTACCCGTTTCCTTCAAAATATCCAGATGCATCTCAGTTATCAAACTTTCAGATCTCATCTGACAGACTTCGCTTTACCGGTTCGAGGACTTTTGTGAGATTTAGCATGACAAGAAGACGTTTCCCAACTTTAGAAACTCCTAAAATAAAGTCCGATTCAACGGAACCAACGACCTCCGGTTGAGGTTCAATTGATTCGATTGAAATATCGAGCACATCGTTCGCCGCATCAACAATCAAACCTACTTCGTATTCTTTCAATGTGACAATGATAATTCTTGTATTTTCGTCCATTTCTTTAACTTCAAGCCCAAACCGTTCACGTAAATCCACAATCGGTGTGACAACACCCCTTAGATTAAGAACCCCTCTTACATAAGAAGGAGTTTTCGGCACGCGTGTAATAGAAAGTAGTTTTTCGATTGACTGGACAACATCTACACTGATTGCATATTCCTTATCCACCAATTGGAAAACAATGACTTTCAATTCTTTTTGCTCTACCATTTCAGTCATGATAATCCACTCCTAATTATTTGATCAGTGCATTACAATCGACGATAAGTGCAACTTGTCCATTTCCAAGAATTGTCGCACCAGAAATCGCAAATACATTTTGTAAATAATTACCCAGTGATTTCAAAACGATTTCCTGTTGACCGATGAACGAGTCGACTACCAGCCCCGCTAGTCTTTCACCTTTCCTAACGATGACCACCGACTGAAATCTGCCAGATATATCATTCTGTTTCGGCATTTCAAAAATCTCTTTCAAATTAACAAGCGGGACGATACTCCCACGGAAATCAATCACTTTCTGATTATGAGCATTCATGATATCTGTTTTCTGAATAATTGCGGTTTCAATAATTGAAGAAAGCGGAATCGCATACACTTCACAATCAAGTTCCACAAGCATGACGGATATGATGGACAATGTAAGTGGAAGTTGAACTTGAAATAATGACCCTTCGTTTTCTATTGATTTGATTGAAATATAGCCCCCGAGCGATTCAATCGTATTTTTCACGACATCAAGACCGACACCCCGCCCGGATACATCTGAAATCTTTTCCGCCGTCGAAAAACCAGATGAAAGAATTAGTTCAGCCACTTGGCGATCCGTCATTGAATTGGCTGTTTCCTCCATTACAATACCATTTGAGATTGCTTTCGCAAGAACACGTTGACGATTTACGCCTGCACCATCATCTTCCAATTCTATAAATACGTGATTACCGGAATGATAGGCCCGTAGTGTTACAGTTCCTTCTTCTGGTTTACCTTTTGCAATTCGTTCCGACGGACTTTCAATTCCGTGGTCTAGCGCATTACGAATCAAATGGACGAGTGGATCTCCGATTTCATCGATAACTGTCCGATCTAGCTCAGTTTCAGCACCTACAATTTCCAGCATGATTTTCTTATCAAGATCACGTGCAAGCTGTCTTACCATCTTTGGAAATCGGTTGAACACCGTTTCAACAGGAATCATACGCATATTCAGGATGATGTTTTGTAAGTCTCCTGATACCCTAGTCATCCGTTCCACAGTTTCCGTCAGTTCTGGGTTATGAAGATCACCAGCAATGGATTGGAGTCTACCACGATCTATGACAAGCTCTTCGAATAAATTCATGAGGATATCAAGTCTGTCAATATTTACACGGATTGTCTTATTGCCAGATTGCACAGTTCCCTCCCGTTTCCCACTTTGAGCAACCGATTCTGGTAGCGTATTCACTTCTTGAGCAATGGATTCCGTGACTTTCGAAACTTTGCTCACTTCGACTTCCCTAGCCTGATTATCATTTATAAGATAATCATCCGTAACCGGAACTACTATCACGTTTTCAACCTCTGATACACTCATTACTTTGGACCTCAATGTGTCCGCATCTTCCGTAGAAATAAGTGCAATCGAAAACATTTCGCCAAATTCTTCATTTTCAAGGTATTGAACATCCGGTTCAGTTTTGATAATCTCGCCTAACTTTTCAAAAATTTCAAATACCATGAACACCCGTGCTGCTTTTAACAGGCAATCTACTCGCAATTGTACAGTGACTTCAAATGTAGTAAATCCCTGTTCGAGCGATTGATTAATCACCGTCATTTCATATTGATCAAAACGAAGGCCTGCTTTTTGATTATAATCTTCTTTCACAGCCACTGTTGCAGAAGCGGCAGATTCGACGGTAGCACCGCCAACTTCTATTCTATTCAAGGATTCTACGAGTTCACGCACATCTTTTTTACCTGTCCCGCCGGACGCGATATCCATTACCATTTCCTCAAGATAGTCAACAGCATGAAAGACAACATCCAATATTTCAGTTGAAACATGGATTTTTGCATTTCGAATTGCATCCAGTACATTTTCCATCATATGTGTCAAATCTGCGATGTCTTCATAACCCATTGTGGCCGACATCCCCTTCAACGTATGAGCAGAACGGAATATTTCATTCACAATACCGAGATCTTTTGGGTTTCTCTCAAGGTTCAATAAATGCTTGCTACATGACTGGAGATGCTCCTTACTTTCATCGATGAACATTTCCAAATATTGATGTGTATCCACTGTTATGCCCCCTTTAAGACTTTATGATTTCCATCATTGAGGTCGATATATCGTGTAAATCCATAATCTCATCAGCAAGATTCGCTTCCTTTATGGCTTTTGGCATACCAAAGACAACTGAAGTTTTTTCAGATTCAGCAATCGTGATTGTTCGACCATTTTCCCTCAAAATTTCCATCCCTTTCTTCCCGTCGTTGCCCATTCCAGTCATGATGACTGTCAAATAATTTAACTCGGAATTTTCAGCTGCCGACTCGAGAAGAGCGTCAACGGATGGGCGATGGCCCATTCGGGGTGGGTCAACATCATCCAAACGTACATAGTAACTCATGCCTTTCTTCATTATTTTAAGATGCTTTCCTCCCGGCGCGATAAATGCGGTTCCGTTTACAAGGGGCTCACCATTTTCCGCTTCTTTTACATGAATAGCACATAAAGTATCTAGCCTGTCTGCAAGGGATCTGGTAAAACCCGGAGGCATATGTTGAACTACGAGAATCGGGGCATCAATCGTGGAAGGTAAATTTGTCAAAACTTCTTGAAGTGCCCGAGGACCCCCTGTAGATGTACCTATTATAATAAATGTCTTACCTGTTTTAAAAACTTTGTTTTTTAATAAGCTTGTCATTCGATATTCGGGTAAAGATGAAGAAGTAATTTCGATTTGCTTGGACATGAATTGTCGCAGTCCAAATTGATTAGCAGGCTTTCTCACCATGGTAGACATTCGAACATTAGCAGCAGTCATGACTTTTTCAATGATTTCTTCTCTCACCTCATGAAGGTTTAACGATATCGATCCACCCGGCTTCGCAATAAAGTCGACAGCACCATATTCCATAGCAAGTATTGTATTTTCTTCACCAATTCTCGTCGTACTTGATAACATAACCACGGGAACCGGATGTTTCGCCATGATTTCTATCAAAGCTTCCAGTCCATTCATAACTGGCATTTCGATGTCCATTGTGACTACGTCCGGTTTCAGCGCCATCACTTTCTCCACGGCTTCTTTCCCATTGCGGGCTGTTCCGATTACTTCCATAGTAGGGTAACCCGAAAGAAAATTGGAAATGATTTTTCGCATGAAAGCTGAATCATCCACTACAAGCACTTTCTTACGATTATCCTTATCCAAATCATCCACGCCCTTTCGTAAACATGTTTCTCAATTTAGAAATGAATCCATCCCCCTTTTTTTGCTCCTGATCAGCATTTCCCCTGATAAACGTTTCAGCAATTACCATTATTATTTTTGAAATCGGAGCCTCTGGAAATAAAAAAAGGAGTGGTCTCTGCGCAACAACCGCATTATGGACGTATGAGTCTTCAGGAAGATAACCTAAGATGATCATTTCCTTGTCTAAGAACTTACTCACAGCATACTGAAGTCGCATTACAGTATCATTGCCGTCATCACTCCGATTTCCGACAATAAATAATGCCTTATCCTGATCTTCCACGCAAATGAACTTCATCATGGAATACGCATCTGTGACGGAAGTTTGCTCTTTTGTCAAAATGACGATTATTTCATCGACAGCAACAATCAGTTCGAGAGGTTGCTGAGTTGCTCCTATATCGAATAAAATAAAATCATACTCTTTTTGTAGACATTCCAATGCTTGAGTAAACCTTTTGAACATTTCTTCCGACCATTCCATAATTGTAGCAAGGTCAGACCCTCCTGAAATGAAAGTTAATCCTTCTGGCGCCTTATTAATTACCTCATCTATAGCTTTTGTTCCTAGTAAATAATCTTTTAAACTATACCGAGGTGTCATTCCGAGTAGAATATGGATATTGCCCATCCCAACATTCATATCGATTATGATCACCTTTTTGCTCTGCGCACGAAGTGCATAAGCAAAGTTCGTCGTGAAATACGATTTCCCACTACCGCCTTTTCCGCTGGCGATGGCAATCGTTTTTGAAAGTTCACCTTGAGATTTCAGCATCTTGAGCCTAAGAGTTTCTGCTTGATCACGCATCATATGCACCCTTCAACAATAAAGAAATCAGTTTTTCACTGTCTACTTCGGTAATATCCTCAGGTACTTCCTGACCGTCTGTATAATATGCGGTTCCAATACGGTAATCTCTCATCAAATTAAATATTGGGCCAATCGATCCTGTCTCATCCATTTTCGTGAAGATGAATTTTTCTAACGGCATCTTATTGAATTGTTCAACAATCGTTCTCATATCTTCTTCTTTCGAAGTTACAGAAAGGACTAAAAATGTTTCCATTTCAAGTGAAAAGTCAATGAGTCTTGATAGATCTTCCACATATTTCTTCTCTTTATAATTCCGTCCTGCTGTATCTATGAAAATAAGATCTCGATCAGCAAGTTTTTCAATTGCATTCTCAAAATCTTTACTATTGTATGCAATTTCTACTGGCGCTTGCATTAAATTCGCATATGTACGTAGCTGTTCAATTGCTGCAATTCGATACGTATCCGTAGTGATAAAACCGATTTTTCTTTTCTTTTCAAGAAGGGCACGTGCGGCAATTTTTGCAATTGTGGTCGTCTTACCAACACCTGTCGGCCCTATAACGTTAATGTATTTCTTATTAAAAGATATTCCGCCAAATGGTAAATCACCAATTTCTCTTTCAATTAATTGGTGCACGATGTCCAGTTGCTCTTCAGTTGTAAAATCTTTTTTCTCAGATTTCATTCGATTGAAAAGCTCTTCACCCAAATGTGAAACAAAGTCTGTGGCTAAATCTTGTTGCTCAAGATATGAAAGTAACGGTTTTATTTCATCTGGAAAACGAGAATGTGCTGCAGATTGATGCATATCTTTTAACATCTTTTTCATTTCGGTCATTTCTTTTTTTAGTTCATAAGATGTCCTATTCTCGTTATTTGAACGTTCCTCTAAGACGTTTGCTGAAACTGATACAACTGGTGGTGCGCTAGGTTTATCAACTCCCGCGACAACTTCAACAGACTTTCTTTTAAATAAACCTAAAAAGCCTTTAGATTTAACTACGTTCGAACTGAGGATGATTGCATCATCCCCAAAGTCCGAACGTACTTTTTTCATGGCATCTACCATCGTATTTTCTCTATATCTCTTCATTTTCATTAAATATCCACCACCCCGACACTTTGGACTTCGATTGAAGCTTCAAGCTCATTGTAAGATAGTATTGGTATCTGAGGGAAGTACCGTCCTGTAATTTTCCTTAAATACATCCGAATTGCTGGCGAGCATAAAATGACTGGAGATTGATCCATCAAAGCAACCCGTTCCACTTCTCTCGCAATAGATTCGAGTATTTCCTGTGAATCTCCAGGATCGATAGATAAATAATTTCCTTGTTCTGTCTGCTGAATATTGTCAGCAATCATTTTTTCCACTTTAGGTGAAACGGTAAGCACTTTAAGCGCTTGATCAGTTGTGGCATACTGTAACGTAATCTGTCTTGCAAGTGCCTGTCGGACATATTCCGTCAAAACATCCACATCCGATGTGTATTTCGAATAATCTGCCAGAGTTTCGAAAATGATTGGCAAATTACGGATTGAGACGTGCTCACTTAGAAGTTTTGAAAGTACTTTTTGAATTTCACCAATTGATAACGGTGTCGGTGTTAGCTCATCGACAAGTATAGGGAATGATTCGTGGACATGATCAACAAGTTGTTTTGTTTCTTGACGCCCAATTAAATCAGCGGCATTCGCACGTATCACTTCAGTAATATGTGTCGAAACAACACTTGGTGGATCAACAACCGTGTATCCATGTATTTCCGCATCTTCCTTCACATTTTCCGTTATCCACTTAGCAGGAAGTCCAAACGATGGCTCAATTGTTTCAATACCTTCGATTGCATCTTCTCCACCTGGGCTCATTGCAAGATAATGATCAAGAAGAAGTTCCCCTCTTGCTAGTTCACTTCCCTTTATTTTAATTCTGTACTCATTCGGCTGTAGCTGAATGTTATCTCGAATCCGAACGACTGGAATGACCAGACCCAATTCAATCGCAAGTTGCCTGCGGATCATAATAACCCGGTCAAGCAAATCGCCACCTTGTGTTGCATCAACAAGAGGTATCAATCCATAGCCAAACTCAAATTCAATCGGATCAACATTCAAGAGATTAACAACATTTTCAGGACTTTTCAGACCTTCTGTTTCAAAATCCTCTTCCATACCCAATAATTCTTCTGGATCTTCTTCCGCTTTGCGAGACATTACAAATGCGCCCAATGCAAGTGTAATAGCAATCGGAATTGTAAGCATATCATTGATAGGTGTTGCCAATCCAAGTAATAAAACCGTCACAGCTGCAATATAAAGTAGTTTAGGTTGACCTAGAAGCTGATTTGTAATATCGGAACCTAAATTCCCCTCAGAAGCTGCACGCGTAACAACGATGCCTGTCGCTGTTGAAATAAGCAATGCTGGTATTTGTGAAACAATACCGTCACCGACAGTTAATTGGGAGAATAGTGTAGCAGCTTCCGCGAAAGGAAGTCCCATCTGAACGACACCGATAATAATCCCAACAAGAAGATTGATGATAACAATGATAATACCAGCAATCGCATCCCCTTTGACGAATTTCGTAGCTCCATCCATTGCCCCGTAGAAGTCGGCTTCGTTACCTACTTTCTCTCGGCGCATCCGCGCATCCGTCTCAGAAATCATTCCCGCATTCAAGTCAGCATCAATGCTCATCTGTTTACCAGGCATTGCATCGAGGGTGAAACGAGCAGCAACTTCTGCTACCCGTTCCGCTCCCTTGGTAATAACAAGGAATTGGATGATGATCAAAATAACGAAAACAACGAGTCCCACAACAATATTTCCACCGGTAACGAATGTTCCGAAGGTTTCAACAACCCCACCTGCATCCCCATCGCTTAGTATCGCCCGCGTCGTAGAAACGTTAAGTCCAAGGCGAAACAGCGTAAGCAAAAGCAGTAAAGATGGAAATATTGAAAACTGCAACGCTTCCTGCATATTCATGGCTGTTAAAAGTACTAAAAGACCTAAAGTGATATTTATAATAATTAAGAAACTTAGTAGCCATGGCGGAAGCGGGATGACAAGCATCGCGACAATCATGATGACCGCAGCGAGCACTCCTATATCTCTGAATTGCATGTCATCCCCACTTTCTTATAATCAAGTTAAATTTTTCGTTGAATTCGATACACATAGGCAAGTATCTCGGCAATCGCTTTAAAGAATTGTTCGGGAATCCGTCCCCCAATTTCAACATCGTCATACAACGCTCGAGCAAGTGGCCTATTTTCCACCATGATGATGTCATGTTCTTTTGCAATCAATTTCATCTTCTGTGCGACAAAATCAACGCCTTTCGCAACAACAATTGGAGCATCCATATTCCCATCATCATACTTCAGTGCAATAGCGAAATGAGTCGGGTTTGTAATAACTACATCCGCATTAGGAATTTCCTGCATCATCCTTCTCATTGCCATTTCACGCTGTCGCTGTTTGATGCGGGACTTGATAATTGGATCCCCTTCAGTATTTTTATACTCATCCTTTATGTCTTGTTTAGACATCCGAAGATTTTTTTCATAGTCATACTTCTGATAAAAAAAGTCGAGGACGGATATGAACAACAATACAAACGATGCAGAAATTCCCATTAGAGCGGCAAGTTTCGCTACCGATGTCAACACTATCCATGGACTTTTGAAAGCCAGCCCAAGGACCCTATCGATATTCATCCAGATAATAAGGACTGTAACCGTACCGATTAATGAAATTTTTAAAAGAGATTTCATTAATTCAACTATAGCGCGCATAGAAAAAATTCGCTTTAGACCTTTGATAGGATCCAATTTCTTCAAATCTATTTTCAAAGGCTCCATTGTGAAGAGTAAACCGAATTGAAATAAATTACCTGCCACTCCTGCAATCATCGCAATTAGCATGACCGGTAAAAGGATGAAGGCCATTTGGACCAAGACGTCAAAGTAGATGAGTAGTGCCGTATCTTCATCCAGTACCCCAATTAGTATATACTGACTGAACGCTTGTGAAAAAAAGTGAAAAAAGCGATTTCCCATAAAGCCAGCTGAAAAAAACAGGAACAGAAATACTGCTAAAAGAACGATTGAACTCGTCACATCTTGACTTTTTAATACTTGACCTTTTTTTCTAGAATCTTGCCGCTTTTTCTGGGTGGCTTTTTCAGTCTTCTCCCCTGCAAAGAATTGCAAATCGAGTCGCAACATTCTATTAGCCACCCCCAAGAAGAATCATTAAGTCTCGCATGCTAATTATCATTACTTCAAATAGTTTTTTCATCACTGCTACCATCACACCCATCACGGCGACTAGGACAATGAAGCTGACACCAATCTTTATCGGAAAACCAACAACAAAGATATTCAATTGCGGCACCGCCCTTGCGGTGATTCCAAGTGCTAAATCGACTAGGAACAACGTCGCAACGATGGGAATAGCCATTTGGAAAGCAATGGCAAAGGACATTGTGAATGTCCTAATAACGAATTCAGCCAACCGGCCCTCACCAAAAGCAGGCCATAGTTGGTCCGCCGGAATGAATTGGTAACTATGATAAATACCATCCAGCAACATATGGTGACCGTTCAACGCAAGTAACAAAAGAATCGCAAGCGCATTGAAAAATTGACCAAGGAGCGGTGATTGCGCCCCCGTTTGAGGATCGAGGACGTTTGCAATTGCAAAACCCATTTGGAAATCGATAAAGCCTCCCGCAATTTGGATAGCCGACATAACGATGTAGGCAATGATACCAATCGCAAGGCCTGTTATTGCTTCCTTTACGACAAGCAAAATATAGTTACCATCAATCTCGATAGGAGGTATGTCGATTGCATACACAAGCATCCATGCAAGCAATGCACCAAAAATGATTCGCATTGTTGTCGGAACCGCTTTATAAGAAAAGAGCGGTATTGTTACAAAAAAAGCAGTTACCCGGGTCAGTATTAGCAAATATGCAGCGAAAGAAGGTACTAATTCTTCCATTCTATCACCCTATATACCGTGTAAGATTTTCAAAAATATCGCTTGCGAATGCGGTTACTCTACTCAACATCCAGGGACCAAAGAATACGATGCCGACGAGTACGGCAACAATTTTCGGAACGAAGGCAAGCGTTTGTTCCTGAATCTGCGTCGTTGCCTGAAAGATACTGACGGATAACCCTGTCACCAATGCAACAATGAGGAGAGGGCCTGAAGTTAAAAGAACGACCGAGATTGCACGCTCTGCGATAGCTATAACGATTTGATCAGTCATTCAAATTCCTCCTAGAAACTTTGAAGCAATGATTTAATAATGAGATACCATCCGTCAACAAGTACAAACAACAGAATTTTAAATGGTAGAGAAATCATAACAGGCGGTAACATCATCATCCCCATCGACATGAGAATACTCGCAACGATCATGTCAATAACTAGAAATGGGATGAAAATCATGAATCCCATTTGGAATGCCGTTTTGATTTCACTTAGTGCGAATGCAGGAACCATCATGGTGAGTGGAATTTCCTCAAGTGTCTTAGGACGATCTACTTTATTGTATCTGAGAAATAGCTCCAAATCTTTCTGTCGAGTATGTTTACTCATGAATTCCTTAAACGGAATACTCGCTTGATCGTAAGCTTCCTCAAGCGTAATTTCTTCTGCGAATAAAGGAGTCAATGCCTTTTCATTCACTTGCTGAAATGTTGGCGCCATGATGAAAAACGTTAAAAACAACGCGAGCCCAACAATTACCTGGTTCGGCGGCATTTGCTGCGTCGCAAGAGCTGACCTAACAAATGAAAGAACAATGATAATGCGAGCAAACGATGTCATCAGAATAAGAATTGCAGGTGCTAGTGAAAAAACTGTTAGAAGAAGCATTAGTTTGATGGATGTCGATACATTGGACGGATCATTATCCGAAAATAATTGAACGAAATCATTCATCTCGATCGCGCTCCTTTTCCAACAACCGGCCTAAATGCTGTTCCCTCTCCTCTTTCATCTCATCGAGTTTCGAATTGAATAGATTACTAAAGTCGATTGAATCATCCGCAGGTTGTTTTTGTTTTTCCTTGTTTCTACCGCTGAGTTTAACTAGAAAGCGGTCAAACAAGCCCGTCGGTAATCCCTTATCATCATCTTTGTAATACTCGATGAGTCTCTTGATTTCTTCCGGATTCGTAATTTCTTTCAACAAACGAATATCTTCGCCTACTCCAATCAAGTAGTATGACTCGCCTATCTCGACAAGTTGAATCGACTTATGTTGTCCGAGCGATATTCCACCCATATTTGACATCAATTTATTCTTATTGTATATCCTATTTTTTCGATTGATAAGTTTCAGTAGACCAAACAAAAGACCAAGGACAAACAACAAGGCGAAAATTGTTTTTATGTAATCCCAAACTGATAAACCTACAGTAGGGACTTCGTCATTCGAGCGATCGATAACTGGAAGTTCTTTGTCAATCTTCTTATCTTTTTTCTCATTTTCAAACAAATCCGACACCGATTTATCTGGATCGGTGTCAGCATTTACAGTAAAGTCTGGTAGTTGACTATAAAATAGGACAAACAAAATGACGATTAACGCACATTTTTTTAAGAGCGACGATTTCATCCGACTCTTATCCTAATGCTTTTTCAATTGCTTCGATTACACGATCCGCCTGGAAAGGTTTAACAATGAAGTCTTTAGCACCTGCCTGGATTGCATCGATAACCATTGCCTGCTGTCCCATCGCGGAACACATGATAATTGTTGCAGAAGGATCTTTTTCTATAATTGATTTAAGTGCTACAATTCCATCCATTTCAGGCATTGTAATATCCATTGTGACAAGGTCTGGTTTTAGTTCAAAGTATTTTTCAATAGCCTGAACACCATCCGCAGCTTCACCAACAACTTCAAAATTATTCTTAGTTAAAATATCTTTGATCATCATGCGCATAAATGCTGCGTCATCCACTATTAAAACTCGTTTAGCCATTTTCTCTTACCTCCGAATTTCTATCTTATATTATTTAAACGTTCCGCTTGACTCAATATATCCGTTATTCGCACTCCAAAATTTTCATCGATAACGACAACTTCACCTTTAGCAATAAATCGATTATTCACCAGTATATCAACTGGTTCTCCTGCAAGCTTATCAAGCTCTATAATGGAGCCACTAGACATATCTAATATTTCTTTTACCGAACGTTTTGTACGCCCAAGTTCCACTGTTACTTGCAATGGTATATCAAGGAGCATATTCAGATTATTTGTCCCAGACTGGCTTAGTGATGGACTGTCGAAGCTTGCAAACTGTGCCTGTTGAACATTTACTTGTGGTGGTAGCTGCATACCTCCGGGAGGAGCGATTTGCTCATGAATTTGCTGTTGAATTGGTTGCTGTAATGGCTGTTGAGTTACGGAATGTTGCTGTTCCTTTGGTGGCGACATTTCTACAACTGCCGCCGTTTCCTTTATTACATCTTCTCCCAAAAGTGACGCAACTAATTTTTTTCCAAATTCAAGTGGAAATAGTTGCCTAATGTCGGAGTCAATCAGTTCGCCAACTTGTAGAGCAAAGGATACACTTATCAACATATCTTCATCCGGTATATTTTCCGTTCCTTTATTAGCCTGAACGTCCAGCAAATCAATTTTTGGCGGAGAGATATCTACCTTTTTCCCGAATAATGTCGACATTGACGTTGCCGCAGAACCCATCATCTGGTTCATGGCTTCCTGAACGGCACTTAAATGGATTTTGCCTAAGTCCGTAGCTGGCTCCAATCCATCTCCACCTAACATTATATCCGCAATGATTGCTGCGTCATTTTGTTTGATGACAAATAGATTTGCACCACTCAACCCTTCTGTATAATTCACTGTAACAGCAACATAAGGTTGAACAAATTCCGTTTCCAACATATCCCTATGGAACACTGAAATTTTCGGTGTTGTAATTTCAACTTTTTGTCCAAGCAATGTGGACAAAGCGGTCGCGGAACTGCCAAAGGAGATATTGCCAATTTCACCAAGCGCATCCCGTTCCATCTCTTTTAAATATTCTTTCGTTTTCGCCTCTTTGGCTGAGGTCAACATAGTTTCTTCACTTTGCAAAGGTTCTCCGTGAAGCAACGCTTCGATTTCCTCCTGTGAAAGGATATTATCACTCATCATCTTCATCCCCTCCGGTCATTGGTTCAATTATCTGTACGGCCATCCGATTTTTCGAATGCCCTGGTTGAGCTGTAAATTTGGGTTTATCTCCAACCTTCACCACAAGTGGTTCATCGATTTTAGTATCTAGTGAAATCACATCTCCTATTTGAAGATAAAGAAAGTCTTCCACTGTCATTTGTCCCTGTCCAAGCTCTCCAACAACAGTCAAAGACGCACTTTTTAAGCGCTTTTCAAGCATGGCACTTTGCTCGATTGTCGGATCTTTTTTGTTAGATTGCATCCAATATCGAACAGAAAGATTGGGTACGATTGGTTCAAGAACACTATGTGGAATACAAATATTAATCATCCCGCTCGATTCTCCGATTACAATATTAAATGAAATGACAACAACTGTTTCGTTCGGCGATATCATCTGAAGAAATTGTGGATTCACTTCCACCTCCGTAAGATATGGGTCAATATCTATAATCCCTGACCATGCTTCTCGTAAATTGTCGAAAGATCTTTCGAATAAGTTCGTCATAATCTTTGTTTCAATTTCAGTCAAATTATCGACTTTACTTGGACTTGTCCCAACGCCTCCCATAAGACGATCCAGCATCGAATATGCAATATTCGGATTAACTTCCATTAATATATTCCCATCTAATGGAGGTACCTCAAAAATGTTAATAAGTGTCATATTCGGGATTGACCTGATAAATTCCTCAAATGGAATTTGATCGACTGACGCAACATTAATCTGAGTATATGTTCGTAGCTGAGCCGAAAAGTAAGTTGTAAGCAGCCTAGCAAAGTTTTCGTGAATTCGTGTCAAACTGCGAATCTGATCTTTAGAAAATCGCAGGGCACGTTTAAAATCATACACTTTGACCTTCCGGATCGACTCTTGTTTTTTCATGTCCTCTGCAGACATTTCTCCTGTAGATATCGCAGATAACAACGCGTCAATCTCATTTTGAGATAAAACATCTCCTGACATCTGGTCACCTCCCCGCAATGGATTTCAATCTGAATAAATCCGATGATTTATGGAATGATATAAGAAACGATGTATACTTTCTGGACTTCACCCTCTTGCATAAGTGGATTCAATTGAGATTTCAAGGCATCTTCAAGAGCGACCTTACCACTTTTACCTTGAAGATCTTCCGGCGTCATCTCGGATAGTTTTTGTATAACAATATTTTTCACCTGAAATTCTCGTTTCTCAAGCTCTTTAGCAGCTTTTTTATTATCCGTCTGGATTTTCAATGAAATACGGATAAATTTCTTACCTACTAAATTTGTTGTAATCTCCTCGATATCAACTGAGGAGTTGATGATTTCATCGATGGATGGTTCTTTCGATGAATCATCGCCTTTATTCAATTGCGTAGCAAATACGAGTGCTACAACACCTAGTAATGTGATACACACTAGAATGATTAAGGAAACCGTCAATACTTTATTCTTCATTTTCTTCACCCCGGATATGCGGATTTGATAACAACTGGACCGCCTTATAAAATTCGATGATACGACTGTTAACATCATCAGCCCTATCGAGGACAACATATTTCGTTCCCGTCGTTAAAGTTATCGTGGTATCCGGAAACGACTCGATTTTTTCTATGTAGAGTGCGTTCAATGTGAACGCACTCCCATTTAGGCGCGTGACTTGAATCATATGTAAGGGGCCAAGCACAGAGCCGGCCCGACCCTCCTTTTCTAGTGCAAGCTATCCTCGGTCATGTGTTCATTCATTTATTATCGTTTCAAGTTGACAAGTTCTTGAAGAATTTCATCGGATGTAGTAATAATCCGAGTGTTTGCCTGGAAACCACGTTGCGCAATAATCATTTCGGTGAATTCTTCCGCAAGATCGACGTTGGACATTTCAAGATATCCCGATTCAATTTTCCCCATTCCTTCTCTTGTTGCAACCTGGTTCAATGGTACACCCGAGTTAGCTGAATCCCTGAAGTAATTTCCTCCTACTTTATCAAGACCCCCTGGATTCGGAAACTTGGCAAGTACAAGTTGTCCAGCCCAGCGTAGTTTACCATCTGAGTCAACAAATGATACTGTTCCATCTTGCCCAATACTCATGGACTCAGCGTTTGTTGGAATTCTCATTGGAGCATATTTTCCAGTAGTTACTCCTGCAACCGGTGCTAAATCTGGTAGAAAACCATTAGCAATAGCATTATCTAAGTTACCTGTTATTGCATCGGCAGTAACAGCAGTAGCAAGTGGATAACTCGCACCAACCGTAGTTAAGTCACCATTCCATGACGCAGAATAGCCAACAAGGAACTTCCCATCCGCATTTACTAGATACCCCTTGTCATCCAAAGCGAAATTACCAGCCCGTGTATACATCGGTTTAGTAAATTCAGTAATACCAGCAGCAGCGGTTCCTTTACCATCCGCAACTTGGAAAAAACCATCGCCTGTAATTAAAAGATCCAATGTGTTATTAGTTAACTGGGATGATCCACCTGCATGAATTGTGTCAATTGCAGCTACCTGTGAACCTAATCCTATTTGTTTTGGGTTCACTCCACCACGTGTAACATTTCCTGCTGAAGCTCCCCCAATTGTTTGAGAAATCACGTCCTTGAAAATTGTACGGCCCTTTTTGAATCCGTGCGTATTAACGTTTGAAATATTGTTCCCGATGACATCTAGTTTTGTTTGGAAGTTTCGTAGTCCTGAAATTCCTGAATACATTGAGCGTAACATTTATTTTTCCCCTTTCGATTTTAAGTGCAACCGCATCTATCAGTCTGCGGTTTGATGGCATCCATTACGGTCCAGCCATAGTTCTTAGCTCAGCACGATTGTGCCGTCGATGTTCGTAAATAATTGGTTTTTCGCTTCTGCGCGATCCATCGCTGTAATGACCGTGGCGTTTTTCGCACTCACGATGAGTGCCGCTTTATCCATCAATACAAGCGAGTCTTTGATTCCCTTCATTTTCGCTTCGTTCACCTTTTCCGTAACAGTTGCCCATTCAGCATCAGAAATTTGAATATTTCGTTCCGCTAATCGTTTCGTTGCATGTTTACTAATTGTAAGTTCAGCAGGTTGCACCGCTTTGTTTAAATGTTCAAGAAACGTTTTATTAGGACTCTGTACAGACGTTAAAGGTTGACCTGGGCGAATGAACGGTTGCGATGGAATTCGATGGAGTTTCATATTATCCATGCAATCGCTCCGTTCTATGTTTATTGACTGATGGATGTAAAACCATTACCATCAATCCGACTTCCGTCATTCAAGATGTATTGGAGTTTTCCATCTTTATTGGAAACAGATACAACGGTACCCGTTTTCTCAACCGCACCGTCCATATAGCCAACCGTTTTGCCGATGAGCATGCTTGCTTCAATGAGACTGTTTGTACTTCCACTTCCTGATCCCGCAAGTACTTCAGAAATGTTCCCCGGTGTTAGTTCCTTACCATCTTTCATTGTGAAAACGACAGATCCGTTAATGAATTTCATGGATTCTATCTTTCCAGTCCCTTCATTGACGATTGGTTTGCCATCAGCGTCTTTTTTGTCCGTTAATTCATGCCACTTAATGGTTTTACCGATGAAACTATTGTATTGAATCAGTTGCGTCTGGTTTTGTGCTTCAGCAAACTTTTCAAATGACCTCGATAAATTCATAGTTTGTTCAAGGGAAGAAAACTGGGCCATTTGTGCAATGAATTCGTTATCTTTCATCGGATTCATCGGATCCTGGTTTTGCATTTGAGCGATGAGTAATTTCATAAAGTCATCTTTACCCATTGTGCTGTTGCCAGTTTGACGTGCATCCCGTTTTTTATTTAATAAATACATTGACTCTGTAATTGGTTTTTGTTCATCAATATTAACCATTGTTAAGCCTCCAATTCTATCATATATTCCTGAAACGTTATTTCCATTTCGTCATTTTGTCCTTGGTCATCAGCAGTCTCTTGCTCTTCTTTTTTAAAAAACTGACTAAATGCTTGATCACGATCATTTCTTGATGTATCTTGCAATGTTTGAGAAACGTCAATTCGCTCTACTTGTAAGTTTTGCTGCATAAATGCATTCTTAAGTTGGTGCAATTGACTTTCGAGCATTTCTTTGCCTAATGCCGTTGATGCAAGTATCCTCGCTGTCATAATTCCGTTAACCTGAAGTAATTCAATTCGAACTTGTCCAAGATGCTCAGGATACAGTTTGATAAGAAGACGATTCGTTCCGCCAGTCTGACCGAAATTAGAACGTTTGAAAATATTTTGCATTTCGCGAACCAATTCTTCGTTTCGTAAGTTATTTCGATTTTCAAGTTCAGCCAATGTGACTTCCCCTTTAGATACGACAACATTTCCAGTTACATTATTCATTGCCTGCTGCGATAATTCAGAGTTAGTTGTTTGACCTGCTTCTGTCTGGACGGCAAACTTCATCACTTGATGAGATTCCATTAAATGGTGCATGCCGGATTTTACGGAAATATTGATTTTAATAGCATCACCGAACTGCTCTCCCACTGTTGCGAGAAGGCTTTGTAAACTGAAAACCTGCTGTTCCTGCTTCATAAGAAGATCGGTTTTCGGAGCAACGAGTTCTACTACTTTTAACAACGCGAGGAGTTCAATCGCCGATTGTTTCGAAACTTCCCCTTTACCTTCTAGTGATTCTGTCAATCGATTACTAAACTGCGGTGCAACCTTGTCGATTTGCTCCAATACAGTCCATACATCATTCAGATTAACATCTTCACTAAACACTTCTTTTCCTAAAAGTATATTCAGGTTGTCTATTAACTTTTCTGGTTCCATTTTAAGTAGATTTGCTAGTTCTTCAAAGTTTCCTAAAAAAGAAATAAATTCTATTCCACTTATTGAATCTAGCTCTTCCTCACCCAATAATTGCTTCAGAATATCTTCAATTTGTTCCGTTGACGAAGTGTTAAGTAGTTCAGAAATCAACTTATTAGACACTTCTTTTTGAGGATTTTGTTGAATAGGAGCAATGATTGCTGTCCCACTTTTAGTAATAATACTATTGAAAACTGATCCAAACGTTCCGTCGGATGCTTCGTAGGCTTTTACTCCGTTTTGAGAAGGTTGTGGATTCACTTCACTAGTTGCTCGAATAGATGCGAAGTTCATTTTTTCACCTCCCTTCAATCGGATTCCTAAATTCTTTACTTCACCGTCATCATTGTCGTATACTTCGCTGCATTTTCCGGCGGCATTTTCTCTAAAACAGAGGCAAGTGTATCCGATTTTAAGTTTGTTAAAATTCGAATTGCTTCCGCATCACTCATTTTCATGATGACAGGTGCAGCTGATTTAGCACTCATTTGCTCAAATGTCGAAACGATTCCTTTGAATTCTCTTTTAGAATCGTCTTTTCCACGAACTAATACAGCGATTTCATCTTGAAGTTTTTCTTGCATAATCAGTGATTTTTTATTTTTATCAGCTGACTCTTCAAACTTTTGCTGTAGCTTGAAATATTGAGCCTCTTTCTCCTTAATTTCTGCTTGCAAAGTCACGACACGTTTTTCAAGGATTGGGTCAACCACTTTATCAATCTTGCTTCCTTCATCTTCCTTCTTTTTCTCACTCACATTAGAAAGATTTCCAGTCCACTCTCTTGCTTTATCGAATACGTTCACATCTGCAAATTTAGCAATGACAAGTGTGACTGCTAAAACAAGTAACAGTGTAAAGAACACTCCGAGCAATACGATTTGAAATGTACTGGTAGATTTTCCTTTTTTCACTGTAGCAAATTCTTTTGATTGTTTTTTTTGTTTACCCACATTACCACCCGTTTTCTCTTCCGCGGAACTTCAAAGTCGCCAATTCATCCAGCCAAGTCGCTTCTAGCTGTTCCATTTCAGTACGATGATGTTCACGATCATTTTCTTTCATTTTTTCAAACTTCCGGACTTCAAGTGTTTTTTCTAAAAGTTTCTCCCCATACCAAGTCATTTTAGAACGGGCTTGCAACACTTGTTGTTGCACTTCTGCAACCTTCTTTTCTAAACTGTCAACGAACCGGGCATAATGGTGGATTTCATTGACCGAAAATCCGATTGCCATCTTTTGCTGCTGTTCTAAGGATATTTCTTCCTTCTTTTTTAGTAATTCATATAATTTTGTTGCAATGTTTTCGAATTCACGGACTGCTTTTTTGTGTTCTACTTGAGTTTCAGTTTTTTCCTGTTCACGAAACATTAATACTTGTTCAAATCGATAATGGTAAGTCTTCATTTCATACCGCCCCCTACACCTAGTGCGACGAGTTCGGCAATACTGTCCTCTATCGGGATATTTTCTTTAAAACCTTGTTTCAAATAATTCGTGATGAGCGGTTCATACTCAATTGCTTGATCGATTTCTTGTGAAGTCCCCTGTTTATAAGCACCAATGTTGATAAGATCTTCGGACTTGTTATATGTGTAATAAAGATCCCGAAGTCTATCTGCCGCCTTTACGTGCTGTGGGTCTGCAATATGGTTCATGAGCCGACTAACACTTTTCAAGACGTTAATGGCTGGATAGTGTCCTCTATTCGCAAGTGTTCGGTCAAGGACGATGTGGCCATCCAAAATCCCTCGGACCGCATCAGCGATTGGTTCATTCATATCATCCCCATCGACGAGAACCGTGTAAAATGCTGTAATCGAACCGTGCTTATTCGTGCCCGTGCGTTCAAGTAGTTTGGGTAAAATTGAAAAAACGGATGGGGTATATCCCCGGGTGGCTGGCGGTTCGCCAACAGCTAGTCCTATTTCCCGTTGCGCCATCGCGACTCGAGTAACAGAGTCCATCATGAGCATGACATTCATACCTTTATCACGAAAGTACTCGGCGATGGCAGTCGCCGTAAATGCCCCTTTAATACGCATTAGCGCTGGTTGGTCTGACGTTGCCGCGACGACAATCGTTTTACTTAATCCCTCAGGCCCAAGATCTCGTTCAATGAATTCCCTTACTTCTCGGCCACGTTCTCCGATAAGTGCGATGATATTCAAATCAGCAGTTGTATTTCGTGCAATCATGCCTAGCAATGTACTTTTCCCTACTCCTGACCCCGAAAAAATACCAACACGTTGACCTTTTCCAACTGTGAGCATGCCGTCTATCGCTTTGACTCCTACCGCTAGTTTTTCTTCTATCGGTGGTCGGGTAAGTGCATTCGGTGGATCCTGCTCAGTTCGGACCGAAGTCAACCCTTTAGGAAGTTGGCTATTATCAATGGGATTTCCCATTGAATCAAGCACTTTTCCTATTAAGTTCATACCTACTTTAACTTCAAGTGGCTTTCCAAGACCTTCAACAAGACATCCACTTGAAATGTCACGGATATTCGTATAAGGCATGAGAATGACGATTTCTTCTCTGAAACCGACGACTTCCGCCATGATGATTGAATCATTCTTACTTGCTGCATTCAAATGGATATGACAGACATCACCAATGGAACTTTCGGGTCCTTGTGACTCAATCATTAACCCAACAACACGGACAACCCGTCCAAACTTTTTGAATGTTTTCATTTTCGGAATGAGTTCAGTTAGCTCCTCAGCTTTCTTCATCGTCAATCACCACTTTCCATAATTTCAACGAGCCTTTCCCTTAATTCGTTTAATTGGTCATCGATACTGACAACAATTCGACCATGATTCGTTTCGATATAACATTGAGTAGATTCGAAATCATCATTTGCGAAAATAAGGAATGGCACGTCCGGTGGAAAAATTGATGTAAGTTCAGCACGATTATCAGAAACAAGTTTAAAATAGGTTGATGAAACATATAGCCTAATTTCCTTCATTTCACGCGCTTCTTTCAATGCTCTTCTGACAATTGATAAATAAACTTCTTCATCTTCTTTAAGGGAATGACCGATAATTCGCTTTGCAGTAAGCATAGCTAATTCCAAAATGACTCGTTCCTGACTTACAAGGTATTTATCCGCATTGATATGGGACTGTTCCGTTGCATCATTCGCTTGTTGTATTGAAATTTCCATGTCAGATAACGCCTTGTTTCGTCCCTCTTCATAACCCACTTGAAATCCTTCGTCATACGCTTGTTGCTGTAGTACCATTTTTTCATTTTCCCAAGTGGCCTGCATAGACGAAATATCATCCATTGCAGTCTGTCGTAACTGTTCGATATTTACTTTTTCCTGCTCAATCGTTCCATTCGCCTCTTTATACAGTCGATCTCGTTCCGCAAGGAGGACATCCAAAGAGAGCTTCTCTGGATGTTTCATATCTTGGGAAACAGAAAGACTTCTTATGCTGATTTTTCTTGTTTTTCTTTCTTCAAAAATCGTGTCGTGGGAACGAAATATATTAGACAATAATGTCATCTCCTCCACCACGTGCAATGATGATTTCACCAGAATCCTCTAGTCGTCTTATGATGCTTACGATTCGAGTTTGAGCTTCTTCAACATCACGCAATCGAACAGGCCCCATGATTTCCATTTCCTCTTGAAAGGATTCTGACATCCGTTGGGACATATTTTTAAACAATATTTCCTTCACTTCTTCACTTGAAACCTTCAAAGAAAGAATTAGATCATCATTTTCACAATCACGGACAATCCGTTGAATCGAACGGTTATCCAATGTAACGATATCCTCGAAAACAAACATCCGCTTCCTTATTTCCTCAGCTAATTCTGGATCCTGGATTTCAAGCGCATCAAGAATCGTTTTTTCGGTCGTTCTATCCACACCATTGAGCACTTCGACAACCGCATCTACACCGCCTGTTTCTGTGAAATCCTGTGTAACAGTCGAAGATAGTTTTCTTTCTAAAACCGCTTCAATTTCACTCAATACTTCCGGAGATGTAGAATCCATCAATGCAATTCTTTTCGCAATATCGGCCTGCATCTCTTGAGGCAATGATGACAAGATCACCCCTGCTTGTTCTGCTTCTAGATATGATAGAATAAGCGCGATTGTTTGAGGATGCTCATTTTGGATAAAATTCATAATTTGGGCTGGATCTGCACGTCTAGCAAAATCAAACGGCCTCACCTGCAAGGAAGATGTCAAGCGATTAAGAATCGCTTGAGCATGTTCCTTTCCAAGTGCCTTCTCTAGGATTGTTTTGGCATAACCAATCCCTCCTTGGGAAATATAATCTTGGGCAAGGGCTATATTATGGAACTCCTCAATAATTTCATCCTTAACCGAAGCTTCCACTTTTTTAACACTCGAAATTTCTAGTGTTAGGCGTTCTATTTCTTCTTCATTCAAATGTTTATAAACTGCTGCCGATACTTCCGGACCAAGAGATATGAGCAGGAGTGCTGCTTTTTGCTTCCCTGTCAGCCCTTTTTCTTTCCTAACCACTGTTCATACCTCCGTCATTCTTCGGCTATCCACGTACGCAATAGTTTCGCAAATTCATCCGGCTTCTCTTTCGCCATCTTTTCAAGCTGCTTTCTACGTACAGTACCCTCTGTTTCAATTTCGTTATTAATATCATCCACCTTATAAGATACAGACTGTTCTTCAATAACGAACTCTTCTTCTAGATTGCTGTCTTTTCGTCTACTGCGAATGAATAAGAAAATCAATAGTACGATAATCAAGAGAAGTATTCCTCCTGCAATATATATCCACAATGGAATCACAGGTTCTTTTTCCTTATCATCGTCAATTGTCTTGCTATTGAACGGTTGAACGGAAACGACAATTTTCTCTTTCAAGTCTTCTTCCGTTAATATGCCCGCCGCTTCTTTATCAATTGACGTACGAATGATTGTCTCAAGTATACGCTCGACATCATTCCTTAACTCCTGCTCTATTTTATCTTCTTCTTTTGCATTAGTAGGTTCATCGAGCATGACTTGAATTCCGATATCTCGGATTTTATAAGGACTTTCAACAATTTCTTTCCTGATTCGGTTTACTTCATTGTTCACCGATTCTTCAATTCTTTCATAATCGCCGTTCGAAAAATTCCCTTCAACGTAACTTGTTCGATTATCTGTCGGATCTTCTGCTTCGGGCTTTCCTCCAGCGACTGGATTGTTCCCTGCAAATGATTCCGTAATACGCTGAACGCTTAATGCAATTCCTTTCATACTTTCCTCATCAACAGGAGTGACAAGCGTCTCCTCCCTGTTTTCAATTTTGAAATCGATATCCGTAGTTACCGAAACTAGGACCTTATCATGCCCCATCATTGTCCCAAGCATCATTTGCACTTGGCGTTGCAAGTCGCGTTCAATCGTCTTTTTAACCGTCATTTGATCTGCTATACTTGTACCGTATGAATTACCATTGCTATTCAACTCGAAGTACTCAAAATATTGGTTCATAATCACAATGTCATCAGTTGACAGATTCGGCAAACTTTTAGATACGAGATTATAAAGTGCATTAATCTGTGGTTCATTGAATTTATGACCCGGATCTGTCTTCAACATGATTGAGGCGCTTGCTCCCTGCGTAGTTTCACTAACAAATACACTTTCAGTCGGCAGGGTAATCATCACTTTCGCGTCTTTCACACCTTCGATTTCTTTAATCAAGTTTGCAAGTTCTGTTTGCATAGCTGCGAGCTTAATCATATTGAATTCGTTGTCTGTCGTCCCGAAACCAGCATTTTTCGCGAAGTACGAATAATCAGGAGCTCCTGAGTCTGGAAATCCTTCCGCAGCTAGTGTCACAAGCAGTTCGTCAACCTGTTCGCGAGGTACTAAAATCGAAGTCCCTCCCGATGTGACCTTACTTTGTACGCCTTTGCTATCTAACTGTTCTTTGATACGTCCGATTTCCCCTCGCGATGCATCTGAGTATAATGGAACGTAATTTGTTTTCGATAAAAAGAAAGTCAGAATCGTAGCTAGTATAATTATAGCGATACCAAATCCAATATAATTAATTTTTTGTTTTTTTGTACGGCTTGACCAGAACTCCCGTATATCCGTTCTGCTCTTCGCCAATCTTTCATTCATCATAATCCCCCGGTCAGGTAACGTAATTCATTATTATGGACTAACTTATACAAATTGTTTATAATCAAACCGGCATCCGGATGATTTCTTGATACGCTTCTACTACTTTATTTCGTACTTCCATCGTTGCATTTAAGGCAATTGTGGCTTTTTGGGCCGCAATCATAACCTCATGCAGTTCGACGTCTCCACCAAGGACCAGTTTTTGTGTCAATCCATCCGATACATTTTGTTTATTATTAACGTCCTGTATTGCATCTTTTAAGAAACTCCCAAAACTTTGTTGGGCCTCATAGGGTGTAAGTTTTTCCTGTGCACCCGTCTTGATTATTCCAGCAGAAGGAGCAACATTAAAAATTGATTGAATAGCCATTCGTTTAACATCCTTTCAGTACTATCATTTTCCTATTTCAAGTGCTTTCATAAGCATAGATTTATTGGCATTCAAAACGGTAACGTTCGCTTCATACGAACGAGTAGCAGACATCAAGTCAATCATTTCTCGTAAAGGATCGACATTCGGCATTTCAACATACCCATCCTCATCCGCATCGGGATGAGAGGGATTAAAAGCTAATTTAAAGGGTGTTTCAGTATCTTCTTTTATGTTTGAAACCTTTACCCCATATCCAGCAGACCCTTTTATCTGTTTGCCCTTCGCGACGTTGAGCATCGATGAAAATTGACCTTCTCGTGGTTGGAACGTAACAGACTTCCTACGATACGGCTGCCATTCCCCATCGACCATTTTTCCTCGTGTCGTTTCTATGTTTGCCATATTGGACGAAATGACATCCATCCGCATCCGTTGCGCCGTCAGTGCAGAGGCAGAGGTATTCAAGCTGTGAAACATTGTCATTCTTAACGACCTCCTTTGATGACATTTTGTAACGTATTAAATTTTCCGTTAAGTCGATCTACAACTGCATTATAATAAATCTGGTTTGCTGCAAGATCAGCTTGTTCCTTATCCATGTCGACACCATTTCCATTATGTCGATAGCGGAGATTCGAATAATCGAAAACACCCATGTGCTTACTGTTCGTTTTGAAAGCAACATGACGCTCATCTGTTCTATATGCTTCCAATGAATTTCCTTTAACATTGGCAAAGACTTCTTTGAAACTAACATTTTTCGCTTTATAGTTCGGCGTCTCGTTATTTGCGATATTTTGCGATATTGTTTTTCCTTTCATAGCGGAAAAATCTAATCCACGTTCAAGATGTGAAATTGTTGTTCCGAAAATATTCATTGGTGTCACCTCATATCTTCTAATGTTGAATCGAGAAGGCAAAACTAGTAAACTACCTCTCTCGTATATACTCATATTGTATCGAACTTTGCTGAATTTTGTCTACCAAATTTCGACAAAAAATTGTGGTCCTTATTATCCCTTTTTCATAAACGAGCACAAAGAATCCATTATATGTTAGGTATTTACTCACTAGAATGTATTATTTGTATTTTTTAAACTGTAATTAAATCATCTTTTATACTATAATAAAATATTATTGTAAATTTAGTGCATCCACTTATAACTAAATACCTATTACGGATTGTAAAGGTTAATAAGCCAAAATTTAAGGCCCATTACAGGTCGACAAAAGTGGCCAGTATATCTTAGCCATCCTTTTCTTACCCACTCTATTTCAGAATATGTACATAGAAGCCTTGTCTATTTTCAGAAAACACCTTCTGGAGTTTCAACTAAAATCGTTTCTTTTCCCTTGCCGTCATACTCCTTCAAAATATAAAAAAGTGATTTTTGTTATAATTTCATCAAAAAGTGCTGGAAATTGAGCTTACTGTTACTTCTTCCCTTATAGTTGAGAACTATCTTCCTATAGATTACCTCCATTAACAGACACAGACACACACACACACACAAAAAAAAAAAAACACATCTACTGAATTCAGTAGATGTGCCAAGTAAGCTTGTTATTAAGATTTTTGTTTTTCTAATTCCTCAAGGAATTTACTGTTAAGTACTTTGATATACGTGCCTTTCATCCCTAATGAACGAGATTCAATAACACCAGCACTTTCAAGTTTACGGAGCGCATTCACGATAACCGAGCGTGTGATGCCTACACGGTCCGCGATTTTAGATGCAACAAGAAGACCTTCGTTGCCATCAAGTTCCTTAAAGATATGTTCAATTGCCTCATGTTCACTATATGATAATGAATTAATCGCCATTTGAACAACTGCTTTACTGCGTGCCTCAGTCTCAATTTTTTCGGATTTTTCACGTAAAATTTCCATTCCAACAACTGTAGCACCATACTCCGCAAGTATTAAATCGTCGTCTTGAAAATCTTTTGCAAGTCTCGCCAGGATTAATGTACCTAATCGTTCGCCACCACCAATAATCGGAACAATCGTCGTCAAACCCTCTTTGAACAACTCACGGTTTTCATTAGGGAAAACTGTATGAGGACTATACACATCTAAATTAGAAGATGTTTCTCTAACTTCGAACAACCTGTTTGTGTAGTCTTCCGGGAACTTACGGTCTACAAACATTTGCTTCATACGATCATTCTCTATTTGATGATGAATTTCAAGCCCTAGCAATTTCCCTTTCCGGCTGACGATGAAAGCGTTGCAATCTATGACTGAGCTAAGCTTTTCCGCCATTTCCTTAAAGTTAACAGGTTTACCGGCCGATTCTTGAAGCATTGCATTAATTTCACGTGTTCTTGATAATAAATTCATTTGTTTTTTTCCTCCTCAAATTAATTGCTGGGTGTTTAATGAATATTCTAAAGGTTTTTAATCATTAAATAAAGTAAAACGATTCGATTATAATATAAAATGTGACAAATCTTTGTTTTTTGCGATATCTTTCAGTTTTTCATCCACATACTCAGGTGTTATTTTAATTGTAGCAGGGCCAATTTCGGCCGCTTCGTACGATAGTTCCTCGAGTAATTTCTCCAAAATTGTATGAAGTCGTCTCGCACCAATATTTTCAGTGTTGTCGTTCACTTCAAAAGCAATTTCCCCAATTCTATAGATGGCTTCATCCGTGAAATCCAACACGATATTTTCAGTTGCCAGCAATTTTTCATATTGACGGATAAGGGAAAAGTCCGGCTCTTTCAATATGCGAACAAAATCATCCTTTGAAAGCTTCTCAAGTTCCACACGAATCGGGAAACGCCCTTGTAGTTCAGGAATGATATCAGAAGGTTTTGCTGTGTGAAAAGCTCCTGCGGCGATAAACAATATGAAATCCGTTTTGACAGCACCATATTTGGTCGACACAGTTGAACCTTCAACGATTGGTAAAATATCCCTTTGCACACCTTCACGCGATACATCTGCCGAAGAGCCTCCGCCATTTCGGCTTGCAATCTTGTCCATCTCATCAAGAAAAATAATACCCGACTGCTCTGTCAACTCGATTGCTCGCCTTGCAATTTCGTCATGATCAATCAGTTTGTCCGCTTCTTCTGCTTCAAGTACTTTGCGGGCATCCTTCACTTTCAATTTACGTTTCATCGTCTTCTTTGGCAAGAGGGAGGACAGTGCATCTTGCATATTCGCACCCATTTGCTCAATCCCTGAACCCTGCAGAGCATCATAAATAGATGGTTGTTGAGCAGCAATTTCAACTGTAATCATTTCTTCTTCAAGTAGTCCCGCCCTAAGACTTGATGCAATCTCAGATCGTTTCAGCTTCACTTCGGCAACTTCCGCATAATTAGGCTCTTCCTGCTCTGTCTTTTGACCGAACAGCATCTCGAATGGATTTTGAAGCCCACCCTTTTTCTGTTTTTCAGGCACAAGTAATTCGACCAGTCGTTCTTCAGCAAGTACAGCAGCTTGACCTTTCACTGCTTCCCGTTGCTCTTCCCGCACAATCCGAATGCCGGTTTCGGTCAAGTCCCTTATCATTGACTCGACATCACGACCCACATAGCCGACTTCTGTAAATTTCGTTGCTTCCACTTTTATGAACGGAGCATTGACGAGTTTAGCGATTCTTCTGGCGATTTCAGTTTTCCCAACACCAGTCGGACCCATCATTAGAATATTTTTAGGAATGATTTCACTTTTCTCCTCATCCGGAAGAAGACTCCTTCTGTACCTGTTACGGATTGCGATGGCCACTGCTCGCTTTGCATTGTCCTGACCGACAATATACCGATCAAGATGGGCTGTCAATTCCTTGGGTGTCAGTTCTTGTCTGGTTATCATTCGAGTACCTCCACAATAATCTGATCGTTCGTGTAGACACATATTTCCGATGCCGTTTCCAGTGCTGCTCGGGCAATTTCGGTTGCGGTCAGTGAATGTCCGCTATATTTTTTCAAAGCGCGACCGGCGGCAAGCGCGTAATTGCCACCGGAACCGATTGCGAGAACACCATCATCTGGTTCAATCACTTCACCCGTACCGGAAACAAGTAATAATCGTTCACGATCCATGACGAGTAGCATCGCCTCAAGTTTCCTTAGGATACGATCCCCACGCCATTCTTTCGCAAGTTCTACGGAAGCACGTTGAAGATTTCCGTTATACTCCGTCAATTTTGCTTCAAATAGGTCAAATAACGTAAATGCGTCCGCGACAGATCCCGCAAAACCTGCCAATACTTTGCCACCGAATAATCTTCGGACTTTTTTTGCGGTACGTTTCATGACAACTGCATTTCCAACGGTCACTTGTCCGTCACCTGACATTGCACATGAGCCGTTATGACGAATCGCGAAGATTGTCGTTGCATGGAATTCCATCGAATCATCCTCCTATGCTCGCGGATGCGTATTCATATACGTTTTCCGTAGATGCTCTTTCGTTATATGTGTATAGATTTGTGTAGAAGATAAGTGACTATGTCCGAGTAATTCTTGAACAGATCGCATGTCTGCACCACCCGCCAGCAGATGTGTTGCAAAAGAGTGGCGAATCATATGTGGGTAGATTTTCGAATGAAGGGAAGCACGCTCCATCATCCTATTCAAAATATGTCGCACACCCCGATCGGTTAGTACGTCCCCACGTAAGTTAACAAACAGCCAGTCATGCTCCTTCTGTTTCATCAATAACGGACGGCTTTTCTCTCGGTAGTTATCGAGTGCCGTTTGTGCAAAACTTCCGAATGGGATGTAACGCTCCTTGCGCCCTTTCCCCATGACCAGTAGAATGCCAAGGTGATCATCGATATCCTGAATACGAATGGCCGTTAGTTCACTTACGCGCATGCCGGTTGCATACAATAGCTCAAGGAGTGCAAAGTCACGTAACGACTTCTTATCTTCCCCTTCGCAAGCTGAAAATAACAACCCTAATTCCTCTTCATAAAAAAAAGCCGGAAGCCTTTCTTTCTTCTTAGGATGGTGAAGCGAACGAAATGCCATATCGTTAATAGCATGTCTAGAATGAGCGTATTTAAAAAAAGAACGGACGGATGAGATCTTTCTTGAAATCGACGCTCTAGAAAAGCCTCTATCATACAACCCAGTCACATAAAGCCTCGCTTCAGGATAGGTAACCTCATTCAAATCCGTTATTCCCTCTACTTCTAAAAATACCAAAAATGCATCTACATCTTTTTCATATTCCGCAACGGTGTTAGATGAATAATTTTTCTCCAAGCGTACATACGATATGTACTCATCACGTATAACTGATGGTTGGATTAACATTCATTTCACCCCCAAATTGAAAAGCATCTAAATTATAGCAAAATTACAAGTCCTTTGAATAGTATTTCACATTATACGAATACCAATCAGGAATTTCAATTTACAATAACCGTAAAATGGCGACTAATTTGGAAATTCAAAAGTCATCCACGATTCACTATACAGTACACGATGATCATCCTGCAACTTATCAATGCATAGAAGTCAGACTTCTAACCATCAATTCATTATTTCGTCACATTTTGTACATACAATCAAATATGTCTCGGCGTATTTGTACCCTGATTCAAGTAAGAGAGTTAGCCAGCGTTCTGCAGTATTCAACAGGGGTTTGAATCCGCACTGAATTGTCTACCCACTTTGCATTCATCTCACCACTATATGGAAGTTGGAGATGAATGCCGAATGCAGATAAAAAGAAGCCCGGAATATTACTTCCAAACTCCCCTTCCATTCGTTCACTATTTTTCAATACGAAACGATTGGTAGAAACTTTTCGATTGCTTTCAATGCACGTTCTGCATGTTTTTCCGAACGCTCAAGCTTTGACTTCACGCGTTCCCCAAGATCTGGGAACAGACCGAAATTGATGTTCATCGGTTGGAAGTTCGCAGGATTAGCTTCTGTAATATACCTTGCCATGCTTCCAAGTGCCGTTTCATTCGGAAAAAGGAAAGGCTCTTTGCCAAGTGCAAGATTGGCAGCATTTACTCCTGCTATGAGTCCACTGCCCGCCGATTCGACGTAACCCTCAACGCCGGTCATCTGTCCTGCGAAAAAAATGTTACGGTTTGCTTTCAACTGGTAGGTCGCATCAAGGACACGCGGCGAATTAATGAACGTATTTCGGTGCATCACACCGTATCGAACAATTTCGACGTTTTCAAGACCAGGAATTAGACTAATGACTTCCTTTTGCGCTCCCCACTTCATATGTGTCTGGAAACCGACTAGATTATACAATGTTCCAGCCGCATCGTCCTGGCGGAGTTGAACGACTGCTCTAGGACGTTTACCAGTTCTAGGATCTTCCAACCCGACCGGTTTCAATGCACCAAACAAGAGTGTTTTTTCACCACGTTGCGCGATTACTTCAACTGGCATGCAACCCTCAAAATAAATCTCTTTTTCAAATTCTTTTAGCGGCGCGACTTCCGCCGCGATAAGTGCTTCGTAAAAACGCTTAAACTCTTCGGCATTCATCGGGCAGTTTAAATAAGCTGCCTCCCCTTTGTTGTAGCGGGATTTCAAATACACTTTATCCATATCAATTGAATCTTTTTCAATGATTGGCGCCGCAGCATCATAAAAGTATAAATAGTCTTCGCCAGTCAGTTTACGAATCTGCTCCGCCAGTGCCGGTGATGTTAACGGACCTGTCGCGATGATCATGATGCCCTCCGGAAGTTCCGTCACCTCCTCGTTGACGATTTCAATAAGTGGATGATTGCGAATCATATCCGTCACCTTATCGGCGAACTCATGACGGTCTACCGCCAAAGCGCCACCAGCAGGAACCGCACAAGCGTCTGCTGCGCCAATAATGAGGGAACCCAGTCTCCTCATCTCTTCCTTTATCACTCCGACTGCGTTGGTTAAGTTGTTCGCACGTAATGAGTTACTACAGACGAGCTCTGCAAACTTGTCTGTATGATGGGCTGGCGTCTGTTTTACAGGCCTCATTTCATAAAGCCGGACATTCACCCCACGGTTAGCTATCTGCCACGCAGCCTCGCTTCCCGCGAGCCCTGCACCTATGACATTTACGATGGATGTCATTCTGTCACCCTTTTCTTTGAAGTATATTATTGTGTATCCTCTTTATAGTCACATTCCGTACAATTGACTTGTACACCTTTTTTCAATTTCTTTTCTACTAATGACTTATCACACTTCGGACATGGCCTGGAGATTGGTTTATCCCAAGAAACATAATCGCATTCCGGGTATTGATCACAGCCATAGAAGATGCGTTTCGTTTTACTCTTCCGTTCAACGACCTGTCCTTCTTTACACTTCGGACATGTAACGCCGATTGGCTTGATGATTGCTTTTGTATTGCGACACTCAGGGAAATTTGAGCAAGCCATGAATTTTCCATATCTACCCAACTTGAATACCATAGGAGATCCGCATTTTTCACAATCTTCACCGGCAGGTTCATCTTTTATTTCGATTTTTTCCATTTCAGCATCCGCGATCTGTACATGTTTCTCAAAATCCCGATAGAATTCGTCGATGATTGTTACCCACTTCACATTGCCTTCTTCGACATTATCAAGTCCCCGTTCCATATGTGCAGTGAATTCAACATCAATGATATCTTGAAAATATTCATTCACTGCTTGGTGGACAATTCCTCCAAGCTCTGTTGGAATAAATCTTTTCGCATCAAGTGTCACATAGCCACGCTTTTGGATTGTATCCAATGTTGGCGCATATGTTGAAGGTCGACCGATTCCAAGTTCCTCGAGCGTTTTCACCAATCTCGCTTCCGAATACCTTGGCGGTGGTTGCGTAAAATGCTGTTTCGGATCGATATCGCTATAATTCACACGTTCCCCTTCTTCGAGCGGAGGAAGGATGCGATCTTTTTCTTCTTCTTTATCGTCATCGCCTTCAACATACACTTTCATAAATCCTTGGAATTTCACTTGCGAACCTGTCGCCCTGAACCGGACATCCCCATTCACTAGATCGACCGTTACCGTATCAAGTACCGCTGGAGCCATCTGACTGGCTACAAACCGTTCCCAAATGAGCTTGTACAGACGCAGTTGGTCACGCGATAATACCGTTTTCATAACGGATGGCGGACGCATAACAGATGTTGGTCGTACCGCTTCATGCGCGTCCTGTGTTTTGGTCGTTTCTTTCTTTACGGCTTTCGAAGTGGCAACGTATTCCTTGCCATACATCGATTCGATAAACGAATGCGCTTCCGTTTTAGCAGTATCGGAAATTCTTGTTGAGTCCGTTCTCATATAAGTGATGAGACCGACACTACCTTCTTTTCCGAGGTTGATCCCTTCATAGAGCTGTTGCGCGAGCATCATAGTCTTTCTCGCCCTGAAGTTCAACTTTCGGGCCGCTTCCTGTTGTAGTGAAGACGTTGTAAACGGCAGTGCCGGATTTCTTTTACGCTCTTTTTTCACAACGCTTGCAATTTCGAATTCGTCTCCGTCCAGTTGGCTGAGAATTCCATCCACCTGTTTTTTATCCGTCAGTTTCACTTTTTTCTTTGCGTCTCCATAAAATGCTGCTTCGAAGGTTTGTTGACCTTTTTTAAATTGGCCCACTATGCTCCAGTACTCTTCAGGGACGAATGAATTGATTTCAACTTCTCGGTCAATAATCAGACGCAATGCCACGGATTGGACGCGTCCTGCGGAAAGGCCCTTCTTCACTTTTTTCCAAAGAATCGGACTGATGTTATAGCCCACAAGCCGGTCAAGTATTCGACGCGCCTGTTGCGCATCGACCAAGTCCATATTTATTGGCCTTGGATTTTTAAAGGATTCCTTAATAGCATCCTTCGTGATTTCATTGAAGACTACACGGCAATCCGATTCGATATCCACACCCAACTGGTGCGCAAGATGCCATGCAATCGCTTCCCCTTCTCTGTCAGGGTCAGCCGCGAGAAAGATTTTTTTTGCTTTTTTTGCTTCTTTCTTCAAGTCTTGAAGAATTGGACCTTTGCCGCGAATCGTAATGTATTTCGGTTCATAATTATTTTCGGTATCTACGCCCATCTGACTACGTGGAAGATCGCGTAAGTGACCAAGTGATGCCCGCACTTTATATTTTTTCCCGAGATAACGCTCGATCGTTTTTGCCTTTGCAGGAGATTCTACAATTACTAAGTAATCTGCCATTAAGTGTTTTCCTCCTTAAAGAGGTTCCATATATTTATTCGTCAAAAGAGGTTGTTCAAAGGGTAGAAACGCAACCATCTCTCCGAACAAGGACTCAAAAGAATATCTGTTGCAAAATGTATAACAGATTTGATTTTTTTGCAAATATTTCAACAAGACTAGTTCATACTTATCTATCAGAAACAAGTAATCCAACGATTTGAAAACCGTTCCAAACCGGCTTTGCACCTTCTTCTATTAGCTTGTTCGGTCCTGCTGACAGAGTCGAAGTGATTGGGCCAGGAACAGCAAAGATATCTTTTCCGTGATCGAGTGCATGTTCAACTGTACTCATTGTTCCGCTTTTGTCTGCCGATTCAGTGACAACAACCGCATTGGACAAACCGCTAATGATACGGTTGCGCATTGGAAAAGTCCAACGTTCGGGCTTTACATATGGCGGATACTCGGTAAGAAGTAAGTGATTTTTTGCAATTTCATCTGCCAGCTGCTGATTTTCTTTCGGATAAAGATGAAATAACCCATGCCCAAGGACGGCGATTGTTTTTCCTCCAATTTCAAGTGTAGCTTCATGTGCCATCGTGTCAGCGCCTTTCGCAAGTCCAGATACGATGATAGCACCATTTTCCACTAGCGGAGGAACGATAAGTGACATGGCCTGCTTTGAATAAATTGTCGCTTTTCGGGAACCAATAATCGCTATTTTAAACTCATTGTTGAGGTACGTGAAATCGCCTTTCGTATACAGGACGGCTGGCGGATCAATAAGATTTCGTAAATGTTCAGGATAAAGGGGGTTTGTGAACGGGATTGGGGTGATTGCATGCCGTTCATATAATTCTTCGTATGGGGTGGTGGAGTTACGGATCAAATTTTCCTTAAGTCGATTCGCCTTTTGTACTGTGATTTTCAGTATTTCGGCGAATTCAGTTGCTCGGTACGTGAATAGCTTTTCGAGATTGGGGTCTGTCTCGTAAAGCCTTTTCAATCTGTTCCACGGTACCGGAAATACATAATGAAGCGCTAACAACCGTTTTTCTGCATCTGTCATTTCCATCGAAGTCCTCCTTTTTGATAAAAAAAAGATGCAACGCGTCAAATGACACGCTACATCCTCCATATTAGTGTGTTTTACACTTTTCGTACAGACCTTTTTCTTTAATTACTTTAATTAGCGTTTCTCCGATGACCGATGGCGTAGCCGCAACTTCAACACCCGCCGCGTTAAGGGCTTTAATTTTCTCTGCCGCTGTTCCTTTACCACCAGAGATAATTGCACCAGCATGCCCCATACGCTTGCCTTCAGGAGCCGTTTGGCCACCGATGAAGCCAACTACAGGTTTAGTCATGTTTTCTTTGATCCACGTTGCAGCTTCTTCTTCAGCTGTTCCGCCGATTTCACCAATCATGACAACTGCATATGTTTCAGGGTCATTATTGAATTCTTTCAGTACATCGATGAAGTTTGTTCCGTTAACCGGATCCCCACCGATACCAACAGCTGTCGTCTGACCGATTCCAGCTTGGCTCAATTGGTGTGTAGCTTCATACGTAAGGGTACCTGAACGTGAAACAACGCCAACATGGCCTTTTGTATGAATGTAGCCAGGCATGATGCCGATTTTACATTCATCCGCAGTGATAACACCAGGACAGTTCGGGCCGACAAGACGTGTTTTCTTGCCTTCCATATAACGCTTCACTTTTACCATGTCAAGGACAGGGATATGTTCTGTAATACAGATGGCCATATCAAGATCTGCGTCAACCGCTTCCATGATTGCATCCGCAGCGAATGCTGCAGGTACATAAATAACCGAAACGTTTGCACCTGTTACTTTTACAGCTTCTTCAACTGTATTAAATACAGGAACACCCTCAGCTTCAGTTCCGCCTTTACCCGGCGTAACTCCACCAACGATTTTTGTTCCGTACTCAAGCATTTGCTTTGTATGGAAAAGTGCAGTAGCACCCGTAATTCCTTGTACGATAACTTTTGTGTCTTTGTTAATGAAAATACTCATGGTTTGTCCCTGCCTTTCTTAGCCTACGAGTTCAACAATCTTTTGTGCACCGTCTGCCATTGTATCGGCAGCGATGATGTTCAATCCTGATTCATTCAATAGAGCTTTACCTTTGTCTACATTTGTACCTTCTAAACGTACGACAAGTGGTACTTGAAGGCCGACTTCTTTTGAAGCGACGATTACGCCCTGTGCGATGACGTCACATTTCATGATACCACCAAAAATGTTGACGAAAATCCCTTTGACGTTTTTATCTGAAAGGATGATTTTGAACGCTTCTGTAACTTTCTCAGCTGTTGCACTACCTCCAACATCAAGGAAGTTGGCAGGTGATCCGCCGTAGTAGTTGATTGTATCCATCGTAGCCATCGCAAGACCTGCACCGTTAACCATGCAACCAATATTTCCGTCAAGGGAAATGTAGCTTAAGTCATACTTCGAAGCTTCAATTTCTTTTGCATCTTCTTCATCGTAATCACGAAGTGCCATGATGTCTTTGTGACGGTAAAGCGCACTGTCGTCAAAGTTGAATTTCGCATCTAGTGCAAGTACGTCGTCCCCTGCCGTTACAACAAGTGGATTAATTTCAACAATCGATGCATCTTTTTCTACGAATACTTGATACAGTCCAAGCATAAATTTCGCTGCTTTGTTTACAAGATGTGCAGGAATATTCATTTTGAAAGCCATTCGGCGTGCTTGGAAACCAGTCAAACCGGCAACTGGGTCAATGACTTCTTTGAATATCTTTTCAGGTGTCGCTTCCGCAACTTCCTCGATGTCCATTCCGCCTTCTTCAGAACCCATAAGTGTTACACGGTCTGTTGCACTGTCAAGGACAAGTCCTAGGTAATATTCTTTCTTAATGTCAGAACCTTCTTCGATAAGAAGACGTTTGATTTCTTTACCTTCAGGACCTGTTTGATGTGTGACAAGTGTTTTACCAATCAATTCTTTTGCATATGCACGCACTTCATCAAGATTTTTAGCAATCTTGACGCCGCCCGCTTTACCACGGCCACCCGCGTGGATTTGTGCTTTAACAACGATGACGTCTGTTCCAAGCTCCTTAGCCGCTTTAACCGCTTCTTCCGGAGAAAAAGCGACGAGGCCGTTCGACACAGCTACACCATATTCCCTAAGTAGCTGTTTGCCTTGATATTCATGGATATTCATCTTACATCCTCCATTCGAACTTACATCTCATAATTTACTGCCTTATCTATTGTAGTAAACATGTCAAACAATGTCCACAATTGTATGCTGAATGTAGAAATTTGTCGAAAAAAAGTCAAGTCTATAATCTCTTTTTCAGTCCATGCTCTCGATCAAGTTGGTAAATGTATGCAAAAACCTCCGATACTGCCTTGTACAACTCGTCGGGAATTGACTCGTTCAAATTCAGCTGCCCTAATATTTCTACAAGACTTGGATCTTCTTGGATTGGAACATCATTTGCTCTCGCTTTTTCCAAAATATTTTCTGCGATTTTCCCTTTCCCTTTTGCCACTACTTTCGGGGCTTCGGCTAAATTAGGCTCGTAAGAAAGGGCGACCGCTTCTTTTCGGATATGTCGTTTATCGTTCATATGAGGAAATCAACTCCTTGTCCGTCTGTTTTCAACCCCTTTTTCTTTTTCAATACTTCTTTCTTTTCCTCTTCGAATTGCTTATAGAAAACACCCGATAGTTTATATCCAGCTGAGTCAAGTCCTTCTTTTAATTTTTGTTGAAGTTGTCCCCCGACAATTTTCAGTGTGTCATCCGCATTAAAAACAGTGACCGATACGACCCGATTTTGAACTTGCATATCAATGATTGTTTTTTCAATTGACTCGAGTTCAAGGTAAAAAAGAATCCGCGCAAAGTCCGGATCGATTTTACCATCCTCTTTCATACGACCATTCCATTGCAATGTCGCATCGATGCGTTTTCCAAAAAATTCAAGCGGAACTTGCATAACGAGCTGATGTTGAACGCCATTTTCTCCTGATTGGAGTAGCGGTCCGTTCATTCTCATGACAACCGTTTCAGCCGCTACACGTAACGCAGAAGAAATGCTGGGATCTTGTATGAGCGCTAGCAATTGTGGCTTCAACGCTTCCGCAAGACGTCCGAAATCGGATTCTTTACTAAGAAGTCCCGCTTCATAATTAAACCCCAATGATCGAATAACTGTTTGCAAGGCTTCTTTCATAGCCCTACCATCAACAGCTGCGGCAACTGCTGCTTCTGTCGATTGCATCATTTTCTGGATTACCGGATTATCAGAGTGTTCCGCCAATTTTTGGAATGTTGTCAAATTACCCGCCCCTTGATGCCCTAGCATGGACAACATTTGCTCTTTTGGACCTTCGGTTGTCTGGAACGGTGTCGCAAGTACATTCTGAGCATTCATTCGGATGATTGCCTGTCCGATGTCCCGGACAAGTCCTGCTGTTGTTTCTGTATTCTGCGGGGAACCTATTGCACGATCAATAATTGCAATAAGCTCGGCTTTTTGTTGCGAATTCATGCCTGTTTCGGCCATGATGGATGCTTTCAGTCCTTCCAATGGGACATTGGCTAAAGGTTGAGGATTAGTACTTATTTGTCTAAGATTGTTCAAAATTTGTTGCATTGATTGTCCTGTTTGTGTAGTTTGCTGTGATGAAGCTAGATTTTCAGGACGACCAACACTATCATTTGTGAGTAGTGAAGTGAGCACTTGTTGCAAGTTTGCTAGTGAGGTTCGATCCGGTAATACACCTGCTTCTTTCAACATTTGCAGTATTGTAAACCTGCTCGCTGGTGTTTCGGCGCTATCAAGAAGTGCCAAGAGAGAATGACTAAGAAGCGTCGATCCCGTCGCCTGCGCAAAAGGTTTGGCCATATTCTCCAATACGGACAGAATCATATTTCTAACTTGGGGCGATAAGGAGGTATCGGCGAGCAATGCACTTTTCAGTGATGCCAACACATTGTGCAATCCTTCTTTCGTTTCGACACCGAGTAGTGAACGGAATAGATTTTCAGTGAACGGCAATTTCAATTCGGCCAGCCTTTGAATTGACATAAGAGCTTCATTACGCATGGCGGCCGGAACACTTTTCAAAAGACTTTCCGCTTCTAGCAAGTTTTCCCTCGTCATCGGAATCTTATTTCGCATGACAAATGAGAGTAATGCCTGCATTTCAGGTGTTTTCGGCAATTGCATCGCATCCATCAGACCATTTAGTTGACGAGCCTGCCCTTCCGTCGCCTGCAACGGTCCTGATATGATTTTCAATTGAAGTTCCGGCTTGATTGCATTCACTTGAAAATAATAGGACTCGCCCACTTTCATCGGAACTTCAAGTTTTGCCACCATCTTCTGTCCGCCGATTTGCACCTCAGCCATTTGTCCTGGAAAAAGTTGTTTGATCTGGCCATGGAACATCTGGCCTTCATTCAAAATGAGTGGTCTGTTTTGGGCAGCGTTAACTATTGCTTGTCCGGTCAGTGGTGCCATTGTTGGAAAACTCAATTGTCCCTTCCCCTTTCTGCCACCATCGATTTAACAGGTTCGAAACTTGTTCGATGATGTTCACATGGTCCGTATTTCTGTAACGCTTTCACGTGCTCGGCTGTTCCGTATCCTGCATTTTGTTTGAAGTTATAAACAGGGAAGTCGATATGTAATTCATCCATCAGGGCATCTCTCGTCGTTTTTGCGATGATAGATGCCGCCGCGACTGCCAAGCTTTTCGCATCACCTTTCACAACAGACTCTGTCGGACAATCTGTATCAAGAACCATCGCGTCCACAATGACAAAATCCGGTCGGACTGATAGCGCTTTAACCACTTGTTCCATCGAGTCTCGTGTCGCGGCATAGATATTCAACTCATCGATTTTTTCTACTGTTTGAATGTGCGCCGAATAGGCAATTGCGACATTACGAATCTCTTTGGCCAATCGTTCCCGTTCAGCCTTTGGGATGTTCTTTGAATCATCAAGCCCGATAAGACCAGGTGTTTTTTGTGGTAAAATGACCGCTGCAGTGACTACAGGGCCAGCTAACGGTCCTCTGCCGGCTTCATCCACCCCTGCAACCATCGCTCCCTCAAACGGCGCATGCGATATATCAAACGCCCTTTTCGTCATATGAGCTTTCTCTATCGCTTTCCTTTTATCATACTGTCGTCGCCAACGTATAAGTGCATTTTTCACTCCTGTCCTATGATCGGTCTCTAGTTTTTCCAACCAAGGCCCAGGTTCTTCAACCGTTTGCAACATCTCCACTATGTCTTTGACTGTCTTTATTTGAATCACCTTCCAGAAGCAGCTATTTTACTTTTCTATTATATCGGCAATTCATACCACTTTTCGACAAAAAAATAAAAGAAAGGCCGATTGCCGCGGAAAAATTCCGAATCGGCATCAACCTAATCATTTTGTATTTGTTGTGATGTGAAGTCAAATGTTAATTTTCCAAGATATTCATTTCGTATATCCCGAACAATTAGCTCCGCCACTTTGTCATAATCCACTTCTCCACCTGTTGAATACACTTTACGAAGTAAACCGATTTGATTGAAAATAGGTAGGATATCTTCACCCACGGCCTTCAGTCCATATCGTTCTGTGAGTCGTTTAGGGTAATTCAATTCAAGAAAACGGAGGCCGTACACCGCTAAATCCTCCATATTAACAATCGAATCTTTGATAGCGCCTGTCAGTGCAAGTTTATACCCTACTTCTTTATCTTCAAATTTAGGCCATAGGATACCTGGCGTATCGAGCAATTCGAGTTCTTTTTCAAATTTAATCCATTGTTGAGCTTTTGTAACGCCCGGTTTATTACCCGTTTTCGCAATATTTTTTCTTGCGAGCCGGTTAATAAGTGTCGATTTTCCGACATTCGGAATACCTACAATCATCGCACGGATTGCTCCTGGTCGGATACCTCTCTTCCGCATCCTTTCCAATTTCGGTTCCAAGATCTCTTTTGCGACTTTCGTGACTGTCTGAAGACCTTTTCCTTCGAATGAATCGATTGCTACTGCACGGATTCCCTGTGTTTCAAAATAGTTAATCCATCTTGCAGTTTCAGTATCATCGGCAAGATCCATCTTGTTCAATATAAGAAGTCGCGGTTTTTGATGAATGACTTCATCAATCATTGGATTTCTGGATGAAAGCGGAAGTCTTGCATCGACCAGTTCAAAAACGATGTCAACAAGTTTCAACTGCTCCGTCACTTCTCGCCGCGCTTTAGCCATATGCCCTGGAAACCATTGAATTGTCATACTTTCATCCCCTTTTATCAGTTGACGATTCCGAAATCTTTGATTGGCCAGAATACAATTTTTGTATTACCGATAATTTCATCGATTGATACGGCGCCAATAAGTCTTGAATCCTTACTTTTTCTTCTGTTGTCCCCCATGACAAATACATGACCTTCAGGGACCGTTTTACTTTGAATCTTCCCTTCAAGCGTGAAATTCTCAGTCAATGGACTATCTGCAATTTCCGCTTTGTATGCATCAAGATAAGGTTCATCGTACGGCTTTCCGTTTATAAACAACACATCATCCCGATACTCAACCTCGTCACCAGGAAGGCCGATGACCCGCTTGATGTAATCTTTCTGTTCTGGTGCGTGGAATACGACGATATCGAATCGTTTCGGTTCTCCAATTGTGTACCCAATCTTATTAACTACCATCCAATCACCGTTCTCCAGTGTTGGCATCATGGATACACCATCGACGACAATCGGTGTAAATAGGAACACACGAATAATCGCTGCAAGTCCAAATGCAATCAATAGCGCCTTCATCCATTCCCATGTTTCATTTTTCTTCTTTTTTTCATTCATCACAAAAGCCTCCCGCATGCTACTCTCACTATTGTACAGTCTATTCATATTTCAGGCAAAAAGAAAGGAGACCGTATTAATGGCCCCCTAGTCTTTGTTTTATCGGATTTCTTTAATACGTGCGGCTTTTCCACGTAGATTGCGAAGATAGTACAATTTCGCACGACGTACTTTACCACGGCGTATTACTTCAAGTGTCACGATTTTTGGTGTGTGTACAGGGAATGTACGCTCAACGCCTACACCGTTTGAGATTTTACGGACTGTGAATGTTTCACTGATTCCGCCTCCACGACGTTTGATGACGACACCTTCAAATAGTTGGATACGCTCACGCGTTCCCTCTACAATTTTCACGTGCAAACGGACTGTATCTCCCGCACGGAATGATGGATGATCTTCACGAAGCTGATCTTTCGTAATTGCTGCAATAAGATTTTGCATTATTTATCTCTCCTTATCCACAGATGTTCATGCACTTCCTGCCTTTGCAGCGGAACACCAGTCAGTATGTACTTCACATAGAAGTACATAGTAGATAGTATCACAAAGCGCAATTGGATGCAAGTTGTTCTATTTACTTTTTTTCACGTTTTAATTGTACAAGAAATTTCTGTTGATGCTCTGTAAGCGGCGCGTCTTGTAACAGGTCCTTTCTCCGTTCAAATGTTCGGAGAAGGGATTGTTCTTCTCGCCATTTGTCGATTTTCGCATGATTTCCGGACAACAGCACTTCAGGAACTTCTAACCCATTGAAATTGGCAGGTCTGGTATATTGGGGATGTTCGAGTAAGCCAGTCGAAAACGAATCGAGCACAGGAGAATCCACATTGCCAAGCACATTCGGTAATAACCGGACGACACTGTCGATGATAGCCATCGCAGCTATTTCTCCGCCAGTCAGAACAAAATCACCGATAGACAATTCATCGGTGACGAGATGTTGACGAATGCGCTCATCATAGCCCTCATAATGTCCGCAAATGAATACAAGATGTTCATCCGCCGCAAATTCTTCCGCTTTCTTTTGGGTGAACTTCTCCCCTTGTGGACACATTAAAATGACTCGAGGCAGTTTTTCCAACCCTTCAGATAACGCTTCAACAGCAGCGAATAACGGTTGGGGCTTGAGTACCATACCGGCACCACCGCCGTATGGATAATCGTCGACTTTGTGGTGCTTATCCGTAGAGTACTCACGAAAATCAGTCACTTCAAAAGATACCGCTCCGTTCGTCTGTGCTTTTTTCATGATTGATGAATGAAGGACGCCTTCGAACATTTCAGGAAATAACGATAGGACATCGATTCTCATCATGAAAGAAGTCCTTCCATCGGATCAATGACGATTCTTTTGTTGTCGATATCGACCTCTATGACAATTTCATCGATATACGGGATATACTGTGGTTTCCCCTTTTCAGGCGTTACTGTCCAAACATCATTCGCACCGGTTTCAAGAATCTCCGTTACTTTGCCGATATCAATGCCTCCAGTCGTTACAACTGCGCAACCAATAATCTCATGATAGTAGAACTCACCTTCATCCAGTTCACCCAATTTATCCTCAGAAATTTTAAAAATACCGTTTCGATACTTCTCTACATCATTTAGATTCGGATGGTTTTCGAATGTTAGCAAATCGAAAGTCTTATGCTGGCGATGACTTGCGACAGTAAGATAAATCGGGGCTTTACTCTCCGGCATGAAGAGGGCAAGTTTATTCCCTACCGTATAGCGTTCTTCTGGGAAATGAGTGCGTGAAATAACACGAACTTCTCCCCGGATACCATGTGTATTGACGATGGTGCCTACATTAAACCAGTTCATATGCTTTACCTCCTTTATTTAGACAAAAAAGGAAGGAACATTTGCTCCTTCCTTCTCCATATCAATCTATAATGTCGATTGAAACCTTTTTGCCGTGGTGACTTCCTGCTGCTGAATAAACAATAGTACGTATCGCTTTCGCTACACGTCCCTGCTTTCCGATCACTTTTCCCATATCATCGGGATTCACTGATAGTTTGTAGATGATACGATTATCGTGCTCATCCATTGCAACCCGGACATCCCCGGGATAATCGACTAACGGTTTGACGATTGTTTCAATCAGCTGCTTCATGGACACCCCTCCTGATTATTTACCGTGTTTAGCGTTATGGAATTTCTCCATGATGCCTTGGTCAGAAAACAGGTTACGGACTGTATCAGATGGTTTCGCACCGTTTTGAAGCCATTTTAGTGCAGCTTCTTCGTTGATTTTCACTTCCGCTGGTTTTGTTAGCGGGTTGTAAGTTCCAACTGTTTCGATTTGACGACCATCACGTGGTGAACGTGAATCTGCAACAACAATACGATAGAAAGGACTTTTCTTTGCTCCCATACGTTTAAGACGAATTTTTACTGACATTTTTTCTTGCACCTCCGAATAGTTTCACACAAGATAGTATATTATCAAGCTTTCTCATGTTTGTAAAGTGTTTTTTCTTAACACCATAAATTTCTTTGCAGAATCAGCCTTTTCATTTGAAAAACGAATCGAATCCAGGCATCTTCATTTTCTTTTTACCTTTTTGTTGCATGCCTGTCATCTGCTTGACCATCTTCTTCATATCTTCAAATTGCTTCAACAGTCGGTTCACATCTTGGATAGACGTCCCAGACCCTTTGGCAATCCGTTTACGACGGTTCGCATTGATGATATCAGGGGTGATACGCTCTTGCTTAGTCATTGAATGGATAACGGCTTCTACGCGCCCCATCTGCCCTTCATCGACTTTGGCATTCTCGAGGCCCTTGATTTTACCGGCACCCGGCATCATTTTTAGAAGTTCCTCGAGTGGCCCCATCTTTTTCACTTGTTGAAGCTGATCTAGGAAGTCGTCAAGCGTGAAAGATTGGGTACGGAACTTCAGTTCAAGCTCTTTCACTTTCTCCTCATCAACATTCTCCTGGGCTTTTTCGATAAGTGACATGACATCTCCCATACCAAGAATACGAGAAGCCATACGCTCTGGATGAAACGGTTCGAGTGCATCCATCTTCTCGCCCATTCCGACAAACTTAATCGGTTTGCCAGTAACTGAACGGATAGAAAGAGCTGCTCCGCCCCGTGTATCCCCATCCAGTTTCGTGAGAACGATGCCTGTAACCCCAACTGTTTCGTCAAAACTTTGCGCGACATTCACCGCGTCCTGTCCCGTCATCGCATCGACAACAAGGAATACTTCTTCTGGTTTTGAGAGTTCGCGGATATCTTTTAGTTCTTGCATCAGTTCTTCATCGACATGTAACCTTCCCGCTGTATCAATGATGACGACATCATGATGCTCTTTTTCTGCTTCTTCTAGTGCTTGGCGAACGATTTCAACGGGAGATACATCCGTTCCAAGTGCAAATACGGGTACTGTCAACTGCTTCCCTAGTGTTTCTAGCTGTTGGATTGCAGCTGGTCGGTAGACGTCTGCCGCAACGAGTAACGGGTTTTTATTATGCCGTTTCCGTAAGACTGTTGCTAATTTCCCTGTTGTGGTCGTTTTCCCTGCACCTTGAAGTCCAACCATCATGATGACGGTTGGTGGTTTTCTTGAAAACTGAATTGGATTCTGTTCTCCGCCCATCAAGTTCGTTAGTTCATCTTTAACAATTTTTACGACTTGTTGACCGGGAGTAAGACTTTTCATGACGTCTTGGCCGATAGCCCGTTCACTTACCGTTTTGACAAATTCTTTCACAACTTTTAAGTTAACATCCGCCTCGATTAGTGCAAAACGTACTTCTCTCATCATTTCCTTGACGTCTGCTTCACTGATTTTCCCTTTGCCCGTGATTTTCTGAATCGTCCCTTGCAGGCGCTGGGCTAATCCTTCAAATGCCATGCATAGAACCTCCTACTCATGATCTTTTAATGTGCTCAACAGTTTCCTTAATGCTTCCGATCGTGTATCCGTGTCTGTTATGAGCTGTTCAAGCTGATCGACAATTTCAATTCGATTCTGGAACTTCGAAAACAGATTCAATTTTTCTTCATAGTCTTCAAGCATCGCTTCCGTCCGGCGAACATTATCATAGACGGCCTGACGGGATACACCATACTCCCCCGCGATTTCTCCGAGCGATAGGTCTTCCAAGTAATATAACTGCATGTAAAGTCTCTGCTTGTCAGTCAATAGCGACTGATAAAAATCAAAGAGGAAGTTAATGCGTGTCGTTTTTGCAAGCACCATATGTCTTGCCTCCTCCACTTGTTTCTTCCCCTAATATCATAGTCTGACGGCTATGTACCGTCAAGCAAAATTACTTGTCTGTATCGTTCTCTTCCTGTTCTAGTCCATCCGCGAAAAGTCCGTATACATACTTCTCAGGATCGAACGGTTGCAGGTCATCCACGCCTTCTCCAAGACCGACAAATTTGACAGGAATATTCAATTTACTGCGAATCGCCAGTACGATACCACCTTTTGCAGTCCCGTCAAGTTTCGTCAAGACAATCCCCGTGACGTTTGTGGCATCTTTGAATGTCTGTGCCTGAACCAATGCATTCTGACCCGTCGTTGCATCAAGGGTAAGAAGAACCTCATGCGGCGCACCTTCAACTTCCTTACTGATAACCCGATGAACTTTTTCGAGTTCTTTCATCAAATTCACTTTATTTTGAAGCCTTCCAGCAGTGTCACAAATGAGTACATCCACCTTGCGATTTTTTGCAGCACGTATTGCATCATACATGACTGCGGCAGGATCGGAACCTTCCGATTGACGGATGACTTCCACTCCAGCACGTTCGCCCCAGACGACAAGTTGATCGATGGCGCCAGCACGGAATGTATCCCCTGCTGCCAACATGACTGTTTTTCCTTCCGCCGTTAGTCGTGCTGCGAGTTTACCAATTGTTGTCGTCTTACCGACACCGTTAACCCCAACCAGCAATACGACGGTCAAACCGTCTTCTTGGATATTAAGATTGTTATCTAGCTCCTCGCCCGCTTTATAGATTTCTACAAGTTTTTCAGAAATGACCGATTGGATGCCAGCTGTATCTTTGATATTTTTACGTTGCACCTCAAGCTTTAGTTGATCAATCAATTCCATTACCGTTTCGAAACCGACATCCGCCTGAAGTAACAGTTCCTCCAGTTCTTCAAAAAACTCTTCGTCGACTTCGCGGAAGCGTGCCACAAGGTCATTCACTCTCGACGTGAACTGATTACGAGTTTTCGACAAGCCTTCTTTAAACTTCTCCGTCACCGATTCATTCGTTCCTGTTATTTTCTCTTTCAACTTTTTTAAAAAAGACAATGCTCACCACTCCTTTACATAATCGCTTCTTCTGGTACCTCGGATAGTTTGACTGAAACAAGTCTAGAGACGCCTGATTCCTGCATCGTAATTCCATAGAGCACGTCTGACCCTTCCATCGTCCCTTTCCGATGTGTGATGACGATGAATTGCGTCTTCTCCGAGAACTTTTTCAAATAGTTACTGTAGCGTATGACATTCGCTTCGTCTAGGGCCGCCTCGACTTCATCCAGTATACAGAATGGCACAGGTCTGACTTCGATAATCGAGAACAACAAAGCAATTGCCGTCAACGCTCGTTCACCACCCGATAGAAGACTCAAATTTTGCAATTTCTTTCCAGGTGGACGCGCGACAATTTCCACACCCGTTTCAAGTAAATCTGCAGGTTGAGTGAGAATCAGATCTGCATCCCCACCGCCAAACATTACCTTAAACACATTGCGGAAACGGTTTTGGATAGCGCCGAATGTTGTCGAAAAGCGCGTCGTCATCTCCACATCCATCTCAGACATCGCTTCATTCAACGTGTTTTTCGCCTTAATCAAATCATTAAGCTGTTCAGTCAGGAATAGATGGCGTTCCGACACTTCCGTAAACTCTACAATCGCCCCTGGATTCACAGGTCCTAATGCTGACAATTCGCGTTTTAGTAATTCGACTTTTTCCCGTGTTAGCTGTTCATCAAAATGATCTGCTATAATCATATCCGCGTACAAGCCATAATCATTTACTAACCGTTGAGTGATTGCCTCATATTTCACTTCAAGGCGCGATACTGAAACATTCACTGTATTCAGCGTGCTGACCGCTTCCCCAGCACTTTCTCTAAGTTTACGGAGGAATGAACTTTTTTCTTCAAGTCGGGATGCAAGAACTGTACGGGTTTCTCTCCTTAACACAATCCCTTGCTCAAGCGTTTTTTTATCAGCAGATGCCTGTTCGATTCGTACCGTGATTTGTTCTGTGGTCAAATCACGGCCCTCTTCATCTCCGGCGAGAAACCGTAGTTCATCCTGCAATGAAGAATTTTTATGTTCAGCTTGTTCGGATGCACGTTCCATTTCATCAATCGATAATTGTTGGTGGGCTTTTTGTTCACGTAGGACTGCTACCTGTTCACGTAGTCCGTTGTAGCGGCCTGTAAGAGTCGCTTCTTCGTTCCTTCGATTGATAGCAAGACGTTCAAGTTTTTCCACTTCCGACTGAATCGTTTCCAGCTCACTTTTCACATTCGCATGCTTTTCTTGTAACATCGTTTTCTTTTCCAATAGTTCCGAGCCGGAATTTTCAGCACCACGTCTCCCTATTTCAGTCGATGCAAGTTCAGCTTCAACCGATCTGATTGAAATATCGGTTTCACGAATCCTAGATTCCTCCGCAGCAATTTCGATTTGAAGATTATCCGTCAATTTACGAAACTGCTCCGATTCCTGCAACTGCTTCGCAACACCCATTTTTGTATCGCCAATTTTCTTTTCGGCTAATTCAATCGAATCAGTCATCCGAATTAGTTGCATTTTCAACGTATCAAGTTCTGCTTTTCTCGTGAAGACGGATGCTTGCCCCTTCACTCCCCCTCCAGTAAGTGAACCCCCGGCATTCACAATATCCCCATCGATTGTCACGACACGAAAACGATACCCTACTATTTTTGCAATCGCAGATGCACCAGAAAGCGTTTTTGCAACGATTGTATTGCCAAGCAAGTTTTCAGTGATATTCGTATATGCCGCATCCGTTTCCACGAGTCCATCAGCAGTTCCGATAAATTCCGGATGTTGTTCAACCTCACGAATAGAGGTCGGTTGAAGTTTCCTAGATTTCATCACATCTCTTGGAAGGAAAGTCGCGCGTCCCGCATTTTTCGATTTCAAATAAGCGATTGCCTTTCTTGCTTCCACTTCGGTAGATGTCACAATATGTTGCATCGCACCACCTAATGCCGCCTCAACAGCTTTAACATAGTCCTTTTCGACAGATATGAGTTCCGCAACAGCCCCGTCTATACCGGTTAACTTACCTGATTTTTTTGCGACAAGGACCTCCTTCACGCCTGAATAAAAACCTGAGAAATCTGCCTCCATACTTTCAAGCGCTCGCATACGTCCTTGCATTTCATGTTGCTTGTTAAGTGCTTTTTGTATCAGTTCCTGCTGTAAATCGAGTTCCTCTTCGACAGTTCTTAACGCTCGTGCCGATTGACGGTAAGTCGTATTCGCTTCTGTCAATTGGTGCTTCAATACGAATAATAATTCTTCTTTTACAGACTTTTCTTCAGTTAACTCGTCAAATTTCTTTCTCAAAATAGATGTTTGTTGCCCTATCTTTTCGGATGAAGATTTTTCATCTTCAAGACGTTCCTCAATATGCTTCAAATCATTACGGAGTGTCGCTTCCTCATTCAATCGATCGATATATACAGATTTTAATTCCTCAATTTCCTTTTCTGTCTCTTTAACAGATTTTTTCAAAATTCGGGAAATACCATCCATTTCAATAGTTATTTTTTCATACTCTATTTCGGACAAATCGCTTTTTTTACGTATTGTTCCAAGTTTTAATGAAAGACTCAGTTTTTCTTTTTCCGTGGCGGTTAGTTCAACTTTAATTCTTTCAATCTGCTGATTTACATTCCGTCGTTTTTCAAGAGATAAAAGACGTCTACCTTCCCACTTCTCGGTATCAGAGCTCGCCTCTATCAATTCTTTTTGCAATATGTCCAGTTTTTCATCTATTTCTACTAGTTCTTTCTTGACTGATTCGGACTCTTCTTCAGCTTTCCTTATTTCGGTTTCAAGCAATTCCTTATCTTGCCGATTTTTTTTGACCTCTTCGGATTTCCCCTGGATTTCATCGCGGAGTTTTCTAGCATCATAGTTGAGGAGTAACACATCGGCTTCTCGAGTCTCTTCAGACAGGACCTCATGTTTTTCAGCCACTTCCGCACTTTTTTGAAGAGGGCCAATCCTCGAATCGAGTTCCTTCAAAATGTCAAGTACACGATCAAGATTATCTTCCGTTTCAACTAGTTTATGCTCCGCTTTCTTTTTCCTCATCTTATACTTTAGAACCCCAGCCGCTTCATCAAAAATACTCCGTCTATCTTCCGGTCGGCTATTCAATATTTCATCGACCCGTCCTTGCGAAATAATGGAAAATGCCTCTTTTCCAAGTCCCGAATCCATAAAAATATCGTTAATGTCTTTTAATCGGCATTGTTGACCATTTAAAAGATAGGTACTTTCTCCTGAACGAAACACACGTCTACTGACACTTATTTCAGTGTAATCGAGCGGAAAAAGCCCTTTCGTATTATCAAGAATCAACGTCACTTCTGCAAAATTGAGAGGTTTCCTCGAATCACTTCCTGCAAATATGACATCTTCCATCTTCGAACCCCGGAGTGATTTCGCCGACTGTTCACCGAGAACCCAACGAATCGCGTCCGTAATATTACTTTTTCCACTACCATTTGGCCCAACAACTGCAGTTACACCTGGGACAAAATCCATCACAATCCGTTCTGCAAACGATTTGAATCCCATGATTTCAAGTCTTTTAAGAAACACAATCAGTTCTCCCCTTCAGCCTGCCGATTCCCGAGTTCTTGAATCGCATGGCGGGCTGCTTCCTGTTCAGCTTCTTTTTTCGATCTACCGAGCCCTGTACCAAGTTGCGTTTCACCCAGACGGACAATCGTGACGAACTTTTTAGCATGGGCAGGACCCTTTTCCTCAATAATTTCATACTGGAGCTGGCCATTATTTTTTTGTTGGACAATTTCCTGCAAGCGACTTTTGTAATCCATCACATGCGAAAAAGCACCGACACTAATTTTCGGGAATACAATGGTCTCAAGAAACGGCGTCACCGACTCCATTCCTTGATCTATGTACAGCGCACCAAGGAACGCCTCAAAAACATCTGCTAAAAGGGCAGGGCGCATTCGTCCACCTGTCTGTTCTTCACCTTTTCCTAGCAGGATATAGTTCCCAAATTCGAGTTCATTGGAGAACTTCACAAGAGAAGGTTCACAGACAATTGCCGCTCTCAATTTCGTAAGTTCTCCTTCGGCCATATTAGGCTCTGTGGCATAAAGAAACCGTGAAACACCAAGTTCGAGCACTGCATCTCCTAGAAATTCAAGCCTTTCATTATCAGTGAACTTTTTTCTTCGATGCTCATTCACATAGGATGAATGAGTGAATGCGTTGTAAAGAAGTGAAGTATTATTGAAATGAATCCCCAATCTTTTTTGCAGTTCATCGAATTGGTTACGAATTACTAGCGGAAGAGTTGAGCGTGCGTTTTTTTCATTACTATGTCTATTATTTATCATTCGAATCTGCCTTTCAGTCCATAATGCTTTTAATTTTACCTCTTTAGCCTGATTAGTGCAAAACCGAAAAGAGACACTTCCAATCCTTTCAGGAGAAAGGATGAAAGAGTCTCAGCCGGAATGTCCATTAAAGTGCGATGCAACAAAGTTCAATTCCACTTAAGTTCGGCAGATTTATACTTTATTAGTTCACTTTTGTTTCGATAAACGAAACTGCGTTTCCGACAGTCGCAATCTTTTCAGCGTCATCATCAGAAATTTCCATATCGAATTCATCTTCTAATTCCATAACAAGTTCTACGACGTCTAAAGAGTCTGCGCCGAGATCATCACGGAAAGAAGCTTCCATTTTAATTTCACTTTCATCGACGCCAAGGCGATCGACAATCACTTTCGTTACACGTTCAAGTACTGTTGACAAATTTGTCACCTCCTCTCAAGAAAAGCGAAAGCGGCCGCTTAGGTGCGACAGGCATAAGACAGATTGACAAAGCGGTGCACTTTACCGCATTGGCAAAATGGCTTATGACCCGAGCATCTGGCCGCTGTAGCTGGACAAACAAGAAAAGCGAAAGCGGCCGCTTAGATGCGACAGGCATAAGACAGATTGACAAAGCGGTGCACTTTACCGCATTGGCAAAATGGCTTATGACCCGAGCATCTGGCCGCTGTAGCTGGACAAACAAGAAAAGCGAAAGCGGCCGCTTAGGTGTGACAGGCATAAGACAGATTGACAAAGCGGTGCACTTTACCGCATTGGCAAAATGGCTTATGACCCGAGCATCTGGCCGCTTACATTACCATCCCACCATCGACATGGATTGTCTGCCCTGTAATATAAGCAGCATCATCAGATAAAAGAAACAGGACGGTCCGTGCTACATCTTCAGGACTGCCTAGTTTACCAAGTGGGATAGCAGCTAACATTTGGGTCTTTATGTCTTCATTCAATGCGTCAGTCATATCCGTTGTTATGAAGCCTGGTGCGACAGCATTAACATTGATATTACGTGAAGCAAGCTCTTTTGCGACAGTCTTTGTGAGCCCGATAACACCCGCTTTTGCAGCAACGTAATTCGCCTGTCCAGGATTTCCAGATACACCGACAATCGATGCGACGTTCACAATCTTCCCTGCACGTTGCCTCATCATCTGGCGTGTTACAGCTTTTGTGCAAAGAAAGACGCCTTTCAAATTGATATTAATGACATCGTCCCACTCGTCTTCTTTCATACGCATGAGTAGATTGTCTTTCGTAATACCTGCATTATTGACGAGCAAATCGATTGAACCGAACATTTTTAATGTTTTATCAACCATAATTTTCACACTGTCTGCATTGGACACATCTGCCTGAATTGCAAATGCTTCTCCACCCGATTCCATAATAATCTTGACGACTTCTTCCGCTTTCCCTTGGCTACCGCTATAGTTGACCACTACGCGTGCCCCTTCTTTTGCAAGAAGAAGTGCGATTTCTCGACCAATCCCACGCGAAGCGCCGGTGACAATTGCCACTTTCCCTTCAAACCTGCCCATTATGACCATCCTTTCTTCGAAGCTTCAATCACTACTTGCAATGTTTCTTCATCGTAGACAGAGAATACAGTCGCATTTTTATCGATTTTTTTCATAAGCCCGCTAAGAACTTTACCAGGCCCACATTCGATGAAATGAGTGACGCCTAGCTCAAGTAATGTCCGAACGGAGTCTTCCCATAGAACAGGGGAATAGATCTGTTCGATAAGCAATCCTTTTATTTCATTGCTATCCTCGACAACAGATGCATTGACATTCGCGATAACTGGAATTTCCGCTTCTTCCATCTCCACAGATTCAAGAACTGCAGCAAGTTTCTCCGCCGCTGGTTTCATGAGTGACGAATGGAACGGACCACTCACATCAAGGGGAATTGCCCTTTTAGCTCCCGCTTCTTTCAATTGGACACAAGCTTTCTCGACACCTAATTTCGTTCCGGAAATGACAATTTGACCTGGACAATTCAAGTTCGCCATTTGGACAGCAAAACCATCCGCAGTAATGATGTCCGTCACTTCTTTCAATTTCTCTACATCGAGGCCAAGTATTGCCGCCATCGCCCCTTCACCTGCCGGAACTGCTTCATTCATGAATAATCCTCGCTGATGGACGATAGACACACCGTCTTCGAATGAAAGGACACCCGACACAACAAGCGCCGTATACTCACCTAAACTGTGACCCGCCGCATAGTCAGGTGAAATGCCTCCTTCAATCAACCTGTCCGCAATCATGGACCCGACTGTCAGAAGCGCTGGCTGAGCGTTATAAGTCAATGTCAACTCTTCCTGCGGCCCTTCAGTTATAAGTTTGCCAAGTTGGTAGCCCAGCACTCGATCAGCCTTATCAAAAAAGTATTTACTATCATCATGTATCTCAATTAGCTCTTTCCCCATACCCACCAATTGCGATCCTTGTCCTGGGAAAACAAACGCTACTTTTGTCATTTAGTCTCCACCTTTCCAATCGTTTCACGAATTGTTCCACATACATCGTATTGCACCATTGTTCTTGCCTGACGAAGTGCGTTCAAGATTGCGTTCGCATTTGAAGATCCGTGCGCTTTAATGACGGGTGAATTCAAACCGAACAGCCCGGCACCACCATATTCCGTGTAATCCATCTTTTTCTTCAATCCACGCAAATTATCCTTCACAAGCACAGCAGAAAGCTTCGATTTCAATGAAGCACTGTACACTTCTTTCAACATGGAGAAGAAAGCAAGCGCTGTCCCTTCAATCGTCTTCAGTACCATATTACCTGTGAAACCATCTGCAATAACGACATCTGCTATGCCATTCAACAAATCACGTGATTCTACATTGCCGATGAAATTGACCGGCGCTTCTGACAGTACATCATAAGCTGCTTTCGCCAATTCATTCCCTTTTCCTTCTTCCATTCCAATATTCAATAAGCCGACACGCGGATTTTCGACACCTCTTACTTTTTCGGCATAAATGCTACCCATAACCGCAAATTGGCCAAGCTGAGACGGTTTTGAATCTACATTCGCCCCGACATCCAACATGACGAACCCCTTCCCGTCAACTGTTGGCAATGTCGGTGCAAGTGCAGGACGTTCAACCCCTTCCATTCTGCCGACGATAAATAGACCAGCTGAAACGAGAGCGCCTGTGTTCCCAGCTGATACACAAGCCGCCGCTTCACCATCTTTGACCGCTTGAGCCATCCTGACCATCGAAGCATCTTTTTTTCTCCGAACTGCTCGCACCGGCTCATCATCGGACTCTATTTTCTCTGTACAATGAATAATTTTCAATCTTGCATGCTCTTTCAAATAAGGCGCCATCACCGCCTCATCTCCATAAATATGTATGTATATGTCATCGAATACAGCGAGACTTTCAAGTGCACCCGCAATTATTTCCGCGGGTGCATGATCTCCACCCATTCCATCTACTGCTATTATCAATTTGACTCCCCCTGCTGCGTATCCGTCATACGGTACATATAAAACTCTCCTGTGAACACGGTTTCGTCGCCAACTTTTGAGACAACTTCGACTAATGTCCTCTTTTTTAATAGGCTATCTTCTTTCACATCGGCGCGTGCTACGACTCTGTCTCCTGCCCTGACTGGTTTCAAGAAGAGAATTGTAGATTTCACTGTCAAAGCCAAATCATCATCCATGACAGCGACAGCAAGAGAATTCGCCTGTGCGAAAAGATGATGCCCACGAGCGATACCGTTCCGTTGAAATACATGATCTTCCGTGACGTCAAATATAGACAAAGCCCTCTTATCAAGTTCGATGTCAACAATATCTCCGATAATCTCGTCGGAATGAAGAGACTTCACTTCTTCCTTCATCGTCCGCGATGCGACAGATTTCAAGCGCTCCCTCAATTCGGGAATACCACATTCAAGTCTATCCAATCGAATCGTCTGTACACTCACAGTAAAATGGTCGGATACTTCCTCATCTGTTAGGAACGGATTTTTTTCAAGCAACAATCCAAGCAGTCGTTGCCTTTCCTTTTTAGGCATTCTCAATCGTTTCACCTTCCGGATTAGCACTTGGTACTAACACTAGTATATAAAGATAAAAAAAAGAATGCAAGCATAGAAATGCGAAAATGGCCGAAAATGAACGTAGCCTAAGCCCGCCGCGTCCTGCGGCAATGGCTACGTGACCTACTTCCTGTAGGCCCGCGACAGGCATAAGACGGAACGGCAAGGCGGCGTTCTTTGCCGCATGGTCGGTACGGCTTATGACCCAAGCATCTGGCCATTGGAGCTGGACAGCATAGAAATGCGGAGGACGCCGTCTAAATGTGGCAGACATAAGACGGATTGGCAAAGCGGTGCACTTTATCAATCGATCCTATCCCCACTTAACGCACCCGACTGTTCAAGCTGCACCCGAATAATCGCATACTCGGGATCTTCATAAAAACGGGTTGATTCTAGCAATATTTCTGCATCTTTCCTTGCTGTATCAAGCGCTCTATAATCATGAACAAGATCTGCAACTTTGAACTCAGGCATTCCGCTTTGCTTCTTCCCAAAAAAATCTCCTGAACCCCTAAGTTCAAGATCCTTTTCCGCCAACACAAATCCGTCATTCGTTTCTGTCATTATCTGCATCCGTTCTTTTCCTTCTTCTGTCTTTGGGTCTGCTAGGAGGACACAATACGACTGCTCTGCTCCCCTTCCTACACGGCCCCTCAACTGATGAAGCTGCGCAAGACCAAAGCGTGTCGCATCATAAATGAGCATGAACGTCGCATTTGGCACATTAACACCAACTTCTACGACAGTTGTCGAAACAAGGACATTTATCTTACCCTCACTAAAATCCCGCATAATGGCCTCTTTATCATCTGCATGAAGTCGTCCATGCATTAGACCTACCGTATAGTTACCACTGAAATAAGTGGAAAGCTGGCCGTGGACATCAACCGCATTTTGAACATCCAATTTGTCGGATTCCTCAATCAGCGGACAAATAACATAAGCCTGGCGTCCCGCCGATAGTTCATTTTCCATTTTTTTCAGAACCGGTAGCAATGAATCCTCTTTCAACCAATGCGTCTCAATTACCTTTCTCCCAGCAGGCAACTCATCGAGTATAGATACATCCATCTCACCGAAAGCCGTAATCGCGAGTGTCCGCGGAATCGGAGTCGCTGTCATGAACAGAACGTCAGGATTCAATCCTTTATCACGAAGGATACGTCTTTGTTCGACACCAAATCGATGCTGTTCATCCGTAATGACAAGACCTGGATTTTTGAAGATGACATCAGGCTGGATAAGGGCATGCGTTCCTATAAGCAAATCAATTTCACCTGATTCCAGTTGTTCCAGAAGATTTCTTCTCAATTTCACCTTTGTCGATCCAGCCAAGAATGCAACTGTGACACCCTGTGACTCAAGCCACCCAGCAAGGGAAACAGCATGCTGTTCTGCAAGAATTTCTGTTGGGGCCATGAGCGCACCTTGAAAACCAGCCGTAATAACAGCATATAAAGCGATGGCTGCGACGACTGTTTTTCCAGATCCAACATCCCCTTGGAGCAGACGGTTCATCCGGATTGGACTCTTTAACTCTGTGCATAATTCGTTGACAACCCTTTTCTGTGCATTCGTTAATTCAAATGGCAGAGAAGCAATGAAGTTCTTCACTCTCACTAAGTCATAGTCGATGGCCGTACCTTTTTCTACTTCTTTTCGCGCTTTCTTCATTGCAAGCATTTTCAGTTGGAATAAAAGCAGTTCCTCATAAACGAAACGCCTTCTTGCCTGCTTAACATCCTGAGGACTTGTCGGAAAATGAACCATTTCAAAAGCTTCCCCAATTCCAGGTAAACGGTACATTTCACGAATATCCGTTGGAAGTGTTTCTTCATGCTTTCCAACGACGATATCCAATGCCGCCCGCATAAAACGTCGAAATGTTTTTTGATGCATGACACCTTTCAAACTATACACCGGCTCAAAATCAGCCTGTTCCGTTTTCGGTCCGTCTTTAAAATTGCTGACATTGATTACTTGCCTACCCCGATCCCATTTGCCAGTAACAGTAACAATCATTCCAGGTGCTAGACGATCTTTCAAATAATGCTGATTAAAAAAGACCGCCTTTACAAGATGCCTTCCGGCTAGGAGACGGACTTGCAATCGCGACCTATTTTTCCCTAAAAAAAGAACGGAAGGCTCACTTTCGACCCTTCCTTCAATCGTAACCCGTTCATTATGTGGCGTTTCTGTTAAATCTTTTAACCTGAAATCTTCATGACGATACGGAAATGTCATGGTAAGATCTTGAATTGTGACGATTCCTAGTGCTACAAGTTGCTCACCGGCTGCTTTTCCAATCCCTTTTATTGTCGTAACGGAATCATGAATGGACGGAGTCACTATCAACTTTATCCTTGCCGAAAATTTTCGCTTCTAGTGCTTTTCCAGTCGGTGTAGCAGCCAATCCACCTTTTGCAGTTTCCCGTAGAGCGGAAGGCATCGACTGCCCTATTTTATGCATCGCTTCAATTACTTCGTCTGTAGGAATACGGCTGACAACCCCTGCAAGCGCCATATCCGCACCTACAAGTGCTTTCGCCGCCCCCATTGCGTTGCGCTTCACACAAGGTACTTCAACGAGACCAGCAACCGGGTCACAGACAAGACCGAGCATATTTTTCATAACAATAGAAAATGCTTCTGCACTTTGTTGTGGCGTTCCACCCGCCATTTCGACAATTGCTGCTGCCGCCATCGAACCGGCTGATCCTGTTTCCGCTTGACATCCACCAGCAGCACCCGAAATCGATGCATTATTGGCAACGACGAAACCGAAAGCGCCTGAGGTAAATAAATAGTTGAGCATTTGCTCACGTGTCGGATTCAATTTATTTTTCACCGCGAATAATGTACCCGGCACAATTCCAGCAGCACCTGCTGTAGGTGTTGCACAAATCGTCCCCATCGCTGCATTCACTTCATTCGTCGCAACCGCTTTACTGATGGCATCTATGACTAGATCCCCACAAAGAGACTTTCCTGTCGCCATATATTTTTGAAGAAGTACTGCATCCCCACCCGTTAAGCCAGAGGTCGAATAAACCCCTTCAAGCCCTTTCTCAACAGCGTTTTCCATAACAGTTAAATTATTATCCATCTGTGCGATAATATCTTCCCTTGACCGTTTCGTCATGAGCATTTCCTGTTCAATCATAATTTCTGAAATAGGCTTGTTTTGCACTTCAGCAAGTGCCACTAACTCTTTAACTGACCTAAATAGAACTTCCATCTATTTCCCTCCTTAGTTTGCCAATGTAGAAACTTGTGTAACATGCGCTAATACTTCCAACTCATTGATAAGTGCATCATTGATAAATTGGTCAACTTCGATTACCATAAGCGCCATTTCGCCCTTTTCTTTCCGACCACATTCCATATGCGCAATATTAACGCCCTGTGCTGCAAGTGCATTGGAAACGCTCGCAATTACACCGGCACGATCCTCATGAACGATGAGAAGCGCAGGGAAATGCCCAGAGAGCCTAAGTGGGAATCCATTAAGCTCAGTGACTTCCATTGTCCCACCACCGATAGAAATTCCAGTTAGCTCCATAACACTCTTACTATCCCCAATAATTAACTTCGCTGTGTTCGGGTGCTCCGCCTCTTCCTCTTCAGGAATAAATTCAAACGTCAAACCAAGTCTTTCAGCATCTGCAAACGACGTTTTAATTCGTTCATCAAATGTATCATAATCTAGTAATCCACCAATAATTGCGATGTCCGTCCCATGACCTTTATACGTTTCAGCAAAGGAGCCGTAAAGATGGATCCTTGCCCATTCCGGTTGCCGTCCGAAAAGTGTCCGTGCGACACGGCCAATCCGTGCTGCACCGGCAGTATGTGAAGAGGAAGGTCCAATCATAACCGGGCCAATAATATCAAAAACTGATCTGAATTTCATTCATACTACCCCCTATTAAGTAAGCATACGTTCCTATTCATTTTACATGAGAAGTTAACTAAAAACAAAATTATTATCTAATTACCACGTTTCACAAAAATAGTGCACCTGTTAGTAAGGTGCACCACTAAAACACTGTTATTCCACTGAAATGATATAGGGATAAAGCGGCTGTTTACCATTATACAGTTCAACTTCTGCGTGACTGAAGGTATCTTCTACATAACTTGCAATTGAAGAAGCATCTTCCTTCTTAACATCCTCACCATAGAGAATTGTCACAATTTCATCATCTTCATCAATAAGGGAAGTTAAAAGTGTTTTCATAACTTCTTCAAGTGAAGGAGATGAAATGATTATTTTCCCACCAGAGATACCCATGAAATCATCTTTCGTTATTTCAACGCCGTCAATTGACGTATCTCGTACAGCATGTGTAACTTGTCCCGTTTTCACATGCGATGCTGCTTCCGCCATCGCTACGGCATTTACACTAACTTCCGCTTCCGGATTAAATGCAAGAATCGCAGCAAGTCCTTCTGGCACAGTCTTCGTCGGAACGACAGCTGCTTCAATACCGAGAATTTCTGCTGCCTGTTCGGCAGCCATGATGATGTTTTTATTATTCGGCAAAATGAGGACACGTTCTGCGCCGACCTCTTCAATTGCCTTGACGATGTCTTCGGTAGACGGGTTCATCGTTTGACCGCCTTCGATAACTGCAGAAGCACCTACACTTCTTAATAATTCAGCAATGCCTTTCCCCATTGCAACCGTGATGATTGCATAGGGATGCTTACTAGTATCTTTTTTCGGCATCGTTTGAACCGAATAATTTTTACCTACGATTTCACTATGTTGCTCCCGCATATTTTCAATCTTAATTTTAATAAGTGAACCGAACTTTTGGCCGTAATTAAGGGCGTCTCCCGGTTCTTCTGTATGAATATGTACTTTCGCAACTTCCTCATCGGAAATAACAAGCAATGAATCGCCAAATTCACTCAATGCTTTGCGGAAATCTGATTCATCATATGGATTCGTTTGCATTTTTTCATTGTCGAACTTAACCATGAACTCTGTACAGTAGCCAAATTCGATATCTTCCGTATTCATAAAACCTTGAATACTGCGATGATGCTCTGCGTTGACTAAATCATCCATCGAATGGACCACAGTTCTCGCAGGAAGTTCCTCGCCTCTTAAACATGCTAAAAAGCCCTCGTACACATAAACGAGACCTTGTCCTCCACTATCGACGACTCCAACTTCCTTTAAAACCGGCAACAAGTCAGGTGTCCGTTCAAGTGAAGCTTTGGATTCTTCTAAGATTGCTTCCATTACCGCTATAAAATCATCGGTCAATGCCGCTTTTTCTACACCACTATTCGCAGCGTCCTTCGCAACAGTTAAAATGGTTCCTTCAACAGGTTTCATGACAGCTTTATACGCTGTTTCCACGCCGTATTTCAGTGCCGCCGCAAATTTCACACCGTCAACAGTAGATTCCTCTTCAATCGCTTTACCAAACCCACGGAATAACTGTGAAAGGATAACGCCCGAATTGCCTCGTGCACCCATCAATAGCCCTTTAGATAGAGCTTGAGCAGTTTGACCAAGGTGAGTTACAGCTTTCTCATCTGCTTCTTTCGCTCCAGATGTCATTGACAAATTCATATTGGTTCCCGTATCACCATCAGGTACTGGAAAAACATTTAACGAATCGACATAGTCGGCATTTTGATAAAGATGGTGAGCACCCATTTTTATCATTTCTGCAAATTTCAAACCATCGATAGATTTCATTGAAATTACTTCCTCCCTCTACAGGTTCGTCACTCTGACTCCCTGGACAAAAATATTAATAGATTTCACAGTCATGCCGACTGTCTTTTTCAATGTATACTTCACTTTTGATTGTACTTGATAGGCAACTTCAGAAACTTTAGTACCATAACCTACAATGACATACATATCGATATGTGTCTCTTCACCAACATTGCGTACAATAACCCCTCGTGCAAAATTTTCTTTCCGGAGAATTTCAGTTAGTCCATCTCGGATTTGGTGCCTTGAAGCCATACCAACAATCCCATAACATTCGATAGCAGCTTCCCCTACCACTTGAGCGATGACGTCATTCGTTATATCAATCTTGCCGAATTGATTTTTCACTTCGATTGACATGGTTGAGTCCTCCTTACATCCTTTTTCACTTCTTCCATTGTACTATATACCACATAATAATAAAAGAAAGCATTTCTACAGGCTAATAGTGTGTAAAGGGTTTCTCCTTGAAAGATGTCATAAAAAAGGTTGCAACACTGGATTTCATATGATACATTATTAGGGTATGCGAATAAAAGTGAATCGCTTAATTATCATTCGCAAGGAGGTACTACAATGGCTAAAGTATGTGTTATTACTGGACGCAAAGCCCGCGCTGGAAACTCTCGTTCTCACGCGATGAATGCTAACAGACGTACATGGGGTGCGAACCTTCAAAAAGTCCGTATTCTCGTTGACGGTAAACCTAAACGAGTATGGGTCTCTGCAAGAGCCCTTAAATCTGGTAAAGTTCAACGCGTGTAAAGTGAACAGAAATAAAACGTCAAGCTGAATTGATTCAGCTTGACGTTTTTTCTTTAGTCTTTTTTTTAGCTTTACCTCTTTTACTCGCAGTTGCTTTCGTTTGTTCTTCTTTATGGAAAACAACCATGTACTTCCTAACAATTCCGCTCACAATCTTAGGTAACGTAAACGTGTAAACCCGCAATTCCCCACTCCTTTCAGGAATCTGAACTCCTTACCATTAAGCATATGCCTTCACGGAATGAGATAGTACAGACTTCTGCGGCTGGTTCATTGCTAGTAAATCTCGTCATACCTGTTTCTAACAAAACATCAACTGTTTCATACTTGAAACCTGTAAGCGTGAGACCCAAAACATTTCCGCCGAAAGGAAAAAAAGATATGTACGGAAAACTATCATCTGGTTTAATGCGTTGGACTCCCGGAAGAAGGATAGAAAATTCATTTGTTGGATTGCGTATTGAAAATGATGTCGCTGCGTTTTCTGTCTGAAGCCGGTAGAGTAGATGGAGAGAAGATTCCATATGATCCAGTCTTCCACCTGTTACACCTGTTAAAATGACATGGTCCGGATGATAAGTAAGCGCTCGTTCTACCGCAAGTTCTATGTCAGTTTCATCTTTCTCCGAACGAAACCGTCCCACTATACCGATAGAAGTCGAGATTCGTTCATATTCACTCTGCGTGACAGAATCAAAATCCCCAACCGCCTCAAGAGGGGTAATTCCTTTTTGCAATAAATGCAGTGCTCCCCTGTCTGCCCCGATGAACACTGTATCCTCTTGAATAAATTCCAACATATCGACGATTTCTGATTCAGGCCCTCCCGCGCAAATGACAGCAATTTTCATTTTTTTAACGCGCCTTCACCAGCAGACTTTATCCGTTGTAATGCCTTCGCCCGATCTGGTTCATTATAGATGGCAGATCCCGCAACAAAAATTGTAGCTCCCGCCTCGACACAAGGGATAATTGTTTCCTCATTGATGCCGCCATCGATTTCAATTTCAATTTTCAAATTCCGTTCACGAATTAAATCGGCAAGTTGTTTCACTTTCGGAAGTACCGAATAAATGAATTTCTGACCCCCGAAGCCCGGATTGACTGTCATGAATAACACAAGATCAATTTCATCAAGAACATGGAGAATCGTTTCTATCGGTGTATGCGGGTTCAAAACGACACCCGATTTCGCCCCGGTCGATTTGATAAGTTGCAATGTCCGATGTAAATGCCTGCATGCTTCGACGTGCACTGTAATATAATCTGCACCCGCTTCTGCAAATTGTTCGATATGAGCATCCGGATTTTCAATCATTAAATGAACATCTAGCGGTAACTTCGTCACAGGTCTAAGTGCTTCTACTACGATTGCGCCCATCGTAATGTTCGGAACAAAATGACCATCCATTACATCAATATGGATTAGTTCCGCTCCCGCATTTTCTACTTCTTTCACTTCTTCAGCGAGTTTTGAAAAGTTTGCCGCTAAGATTGAAGGTGCAATTTTAATCATTTCTATCATACCTCGGCTTTCGATCTATTATTTCCTGCATAAACTGCAAATAATTCGTATAACGGTGACGCGGAATTTCTCCCGTCTCCACTTTTTCTTTCACTACACACTTCGGCTCTTTCATGTGCAAACATCCCCGGAACTTGCAATCCGACGATATTTCAGCCATATCTATGAAATAATGTGGCAATTCATCCTTTTCGATATGGTCAAACTCTAGGGAACTGAACCCGGGTGTATCAGCAACAAGTCCACCTGCGACTTCAAGTAATTCCACATGGCGCGTCGTATGTTTACCACGGCCGAGCGCTGTCGAAATGGCATTCGTTTTCAACCCAAGGGAAGGTAGCACTGTGTTCAGCAATGTGGATTTCCCCACACCAGACTGGCCGGCAAGGACTGTTGTCTTCCCTTCCAAATAGGGTTTCAACGTTGTAGCCAGGGTTTCATCGCCAATGAAAGTGGAAATCACATCATAACCAATCTGCTCATAATAGCTTGCGGCCTCTGCCACCTTCTCAAGTATTGCGTCACTTGCAAGATCGCTTTTGGTTAGGCAGATGATAGGTTTCACATCATATGATTCGACGACCACAAGAAATCGATCTAACAGATGGGGACTAAACGCCGGTTCCACGACTGAAAAAACAAGCAATGCCTGGTCGATGTTAGAAATCGGCGGACGTACAAGTTCATTGCGTCGCTCATGAACCACGGTAATCATCGCATCATTATCCCCATCAGGTACATAAGTCACAAAATCTCCTACAAGAGGATGGATGCCTCGGTTTCTGAAAACACCCCGGCTTTTACATTGAAGCAATTCTCCATCTTTTTCTACATAATAAAATCCACTGATGGCTTTTCTGATTTGTCCTTCTGGCATCCTATCCCACTTCCTAATCACTGTAATTGAACTGGTTCCTCGGCAATAATTGTTGAATCGCGCGTAATCTTATATGCACCGCGCTGCCCTTCTTCTAGTTCAATCTTAATCTGTTTCACCGTATTTTCTGTAATCGTAAATTCCTCGACTGGGTCAGCCATTGTATGTGTTTTATCTTGAACGTAAATTCGTATCTGTTGAGGAACTAACTCTGGTTCTATCCAGTTGCCCTCTTCATCTTCATATGCGTCCATAACTTCTGGTTTGTATTCAATTGTCACTGTTTTAAAAATAGATTTAACGGGTTTTTTCTCTACGCCTTTCGACATGACAACCTCCACTTTTCCGCCTTTTGCAATTTTTGTTCTTGCACTTGGACGCTGTGATAGGACATGTCCCGCTTCGATAGTCGCAGAATGTTTTTCACCTACAACAATAATTTTAAATCCGGACGTTTTTTCATAGTCGTGCAGCCTATCTTTGTCGTAATTTTCTAGGCTCTCAAGCTCTTGTTCGTCCGGCCCTTTACTCACTGTAAATAGTATATCCGTTTCACTAGGGATCAATTCCGATCCCTTCTCATGATTCTGCTTAAGTATTGTCCCAGTTGGTTCATCATTAAACTCTTCTTCTGAGTCAACCTTGAAACCGTAACTAGCCAAAAGTGAATAAATTTGAGTGTAATCACGTCCCGTGTAATCTTCCAGTTCCATTGTTTCTTTTCCAGTACTAACAAATAGTTTGACCGAGGTTCCTTTATCCCGTTTCTTTCCTACTTCAGGCACGGTACTAATAACTATTCCCTTTTCGAATTCATCGGACGGCTGCTCCATCCGCTCGTCGGCTTTAAATCCTTTTTCCTCCAGAAGATTGACCGCCTTTGTCTCCTCCATTCCTTCCACCTTTGGAATTTCCACCTGTTTTGGACCCAATATCCCCGATATAAACAACAGAAGTAGGAGGATAATAATGCCGCCGATTGAGCCGGCAATAATCGGCCATTTTTTTCGCTTCTTTACGGCTACAGGAGGTTGCTCAAGCGTGACTGGTTCGATTTTCTTTGTCGATTCGATGCTCGTAAATTTCGACATTTCATTGACTACTGGTATTGAACGTGTACGGTCATCATCGAATGGAATACTAAGTTTCTCTTCATTCGCTCGTTCTAGTGAAAGGACCGTCAGTAAATCATCAACCATTTCATCAGCCGAACGATATCGATATGTAGCATCTTTCGCAGTCGCTTTTAAAATTACATTTTCTACACTTTGCGGGATTGTTGGAAATAGAGCCCGGACAGAAGGTGTTTCTTCTTGTAAATGCTTCAATGCAATCGCCACAGCAGACTCTGCCGAGAATGGCAATTCACCTGTTAGCAATTCATATAACACGATTCCTAAAGAATAAATATCCGATTTCTTCGTCGCCATTCCACCACGTGCTTGTTCGGGTGATAAGTAATGGACTGTCCCGATGACCGAGTTCGTTTTCGTATGATCTGACGCGCTAAGTGCCATCGCAATGCCGAAATCCGTTATTTTCACATTGCCATCTGGATCCATCAAAATATTCTGCGGTTTTATATCACGGTGCACAATCCCGTTGTGGTGCGCGTTTGAAATCGCCGAAACAAGTTGACGCATAATCGGCAATGCCCGCTCAGGCTTTAACGGGCCATTTGTTTTGATAAATTTCTTTAATGTCTGACCTTCAATGTATTCCATAACAAGATAATGAAGTTTCCCCTCTTCACCTACATCGAAGATATCCACTATATGCGGATGAGTCAGACTGGTCGCAGAAAGCGCTTCTCGTTGAAACCGCCTTTTTAACTCCTCTTCATTTGCAAAATCATAATTGAGCACTTTGATAGCAACGTCCCGATTCAGGATAATGTCGTGTGCAAGATACACTCTCGACATGCCTCCATCACCGATGATTTTAATGATTTCATAACGTCCACCGATTCTACTTCCAATCATAGATTATTCACCTCCGCACCGGTAGAATTGATCAAAATGACGGAAATATTATCTTCTCCGCCCATCTCGTTCGCTAAATCCACAAGTTCTTTCGTCTTTTCACGTAAAGTTGCTTCGGACAGGACAATTTCCTTCATCCGTTGTTGATTGACTTTATTACTGAGACCATCCGTACAAAGTAGCAAATAAGTTCTCTCATTCAATTTCATAGAATAAAAATCAGGATCAACCGTCTTTTCCGAACCTAGCGCTTTCATAATCCAATTCCGTTTCGGATGAATTGCTGCTTCTTCTTCCGTTATTTCACCACTTTCAAGGAGGACGTTGACATAGGAATGGTCCCGTGTCACCTGGTGAACGCCTTCTTCACTTATAGTGTAGACACGGCTATCCCCTATATGAGATACGAGACACGATTGTCCCCATATGATTGCCGCATCTAATGTCGTTCCCATCCCTTTAAGTTCTTCATTTTCTTCGGCTTGATTGTAAAGCAACTTATTTACATGAACAACTGCATTCTGTAGCCATTCTGCCCAGTGTTCTTCCGCCTCGAAAGCGGTACTGTCGAGTTCCATAAATTGTTTTCCAATCACTTTGATAGCTGTTGAACTTGCATGATCTCCGCCACGGTGCCCCCCCATGCCGTCTGCAATAACAGCAAGAAGAATCCCTTCAGTAAGTGTGTAAACGGCCGCACTATCTTCATTGACTGTCCTCTTTCTACCGACATCCGTCAACACTTCGAATTGCAACGTCCATCCCCTCTTTTCCGCTTCTAGTTTTACTGCCTAACTTTCTTTTTTCTTGAAAGCTACTACAAAAAATCCGTCGCTCCCAAAGTGTTGAGGAAGCACTTGAAGCATATCGTCCGAAATTGCCAATTTTTCATGGTTTTTCAATTGATGCAATGGTATCTTCTCCATATCTGGATGCTGTTTCAGGAAGCGTTTGACCACTCCGTAGTTTTCCAAATACTCCATGGTACACGTACTGTAGACAATCACTCCATCGGGTTTGATCAATTCACATGCGGTGTCGAGCAGCTGTGATTGAAGATTGCTTAGACCGATGAAATCCGCTTCCGTTTTGTTGTACTTAATCTCAGGCTTCCTGCGAATGACACCTAGCCCACTACAGGGCGCATCCACAAGAATACGATCAAATGATGAAGGTCCGTAAAGCTCTACTAATTTACGGCTATCTCCGCTTTTTGGTTTAATGGACGATAAACCAAGTCTGTGTGCATTTGCTTCAATAAGCGCAAGTTTATGCTCATGAATATCATGCGCGAACACTTCCCCTTCATTGTTCATTAATTCAGCGATATGAGTCGTTTTCCCCCCAGGTGCTGCACACATATCCAATACTTTCATACCTGGCGAGACATTCAGAGCAAGTACCGGCAACATTGAGCTTTCGTCTTGGATGGTGATATAGCCTTTTTTATAGGCTTCGGTATTTGCGGGATTGCCATTGACAGAAACGATGCACGCAGGTACTACTTCGCCATGTCTCACTTCGATTCCTTCTGATTCGAGTGATGCGATTGCTTCGTCCACCGTTATTTTAGCTGTATTGACACGAACTGACATTGCAGGGGGAGCATTATTTTCATGTGCCATGATTGCCGCTTCTTCTTCACCAAATTGCGCGCTCCATCTCTTGATAAGCCATTCAGGGTGGCTTGTTTCAATGGCCGTTTTTGCAATTCCATCCTCCAATTCATCCAGTGAGCGGACGCCCTGTCGCAACACATTTCGGAGAATTCCATTGACGGTTGGCGCAATTCGTTTATGGCCACGCCTCTTTGCAATTTCAACTGCTTCATGGACAACAGCATGCGGTGGAATTTTCGTTAGATAGACAATTTGATAGACCGATAATCGAAGAAGTTCCCTAACCCAGCCATCCAATTTCCCGCGGACAAATGGTTCAAGATAATAATCCAGTGTCATCCGTTGTTGCAGTGTGCCATACGTCAATTCCGTCAGTAAGCCACGGTCTTTCGTTTCGATTCCATATTTTTCAATCGTTCGATGAAGCAGCAAATTACTGTACGCCTGATTGTCGTTAATTTCCATTAAAATTGAAAGAGCGGCATCTCGGACATTGCCATTCCATATTTTCTTTTTAGGTCTATTCATTCAAATTGGTCCCCTTCGCTCCATTTAGATCCGGTGCCACGAATGAATACTTCGGCCAGCATTCGTTTTTTCCCTGCTGGTTGAAGATCCGTAATTGCAATCGCGATGTCATCACCTGTTTTCACAAGGATCCGGTCTTTTTCTATCCCAATAATTGTACCGGGTTCCCTACTCACATCTGAATGTACTTTTTCTGCCCACCAAATTTTTACGTTTTCATCTTGAATATGCGTATAGGTAGCAGGCCAAGGGTGAAGTCCTCGAATTTTATCGTAAATCGCTTTGCCGCCTTTGAACCAATCTATCCGTTCTTGCTCACGGGAGATGTTGCGGGCGAACGTCACAAGTGATTCGTCCTGAACCTGTCGATTATTTGTTTCTCTCAACAAAGATGGTAGTGTCTCTTTTAGCAATTCGGTACCCGCTTTAGATAGCGCTTTGAATAGGTTTCCTGTATGATCCGTTTCCGCTATCGGAACTACTATTTGCGAAATGATATCGCCTGCATCGAGTTTTTCAACCATATACATGATTGTGACACCCGTTTCCGTTTCCCCGTCCATGATTGCCTGATGGATGGGCGCCCCACCCCGGTATTTGGGCAGTAAGGAAGCATGAACGTTGACGCAGCCAAGTGCTGGGGCGTCTAGTAATTCCTTCGGTAAAATTTGACCGAAGGCCGCGGTAACAATGAGGTCGGGTTGCAGTGCTAGAATTTCTACCAATTCCGCCGATCCTGTTAGTTTTTCAGGCTGGATAACGGGTAATCCAAGACGCAATGCTTCTGCTTTGACTGGAGGGGGAGTCAAGACTCTTTTCCGCCCCACAGGCCTGTCCGGTTGTGTAACGACTGCCAGTATCGTATGCCCTTCGTCATGGAGCATCGTCAAGATTGGCACTGAGAACTCAGGTGTCCCCATAAAAATGATTTTCGTCATCGTTTCTCACCTTCTTTACTCTCTTCTTCAACCATTTCTTCAAATTCAGACGGATCAACAACGCGGATAATCTTCGAATCGAAGAGCACGCCATTTAAATGATCGATTTCATGAAGGATTGCTCGCGCTTCATAGTCTTCTGCTTCAAGTTCAAAGAGTGTCCCGTTTCGTTCCTGTGCTTCGACTCGGACAAAAAATGGCCTTTCTACTTCACCATATAACCCCGGGAAGCTTAGGCATCCTTCTACCTCGACCTCCGAGCCTCCAATAGCCGTTACAACAGGGTTCACTAGTTCAATGACTTCCTGCCCTTCACCCAAATCAACGATTGCGACACGAACTGCTTCTCCAATTTGGGGTGCTGCAAGGCCAACGCCATCCGCCGCTACCATTGTTTCGTGCATATCATCAAGAAGTTTTCCGAGCTTCTTATCGAATTTCACAACCTCCTTACATGATTGTTCAAGAATCTTTGCAGGGTGCTTCACAATTTTAAGTATCACCAAATCAATTCCTCTTTCCTATCTACTCAATAAATGGACGCGGGCTCTATATCAACGGTCATCGTTAGACCTGACTTTATCCAGTCCGTTCGGTAGTACTTAATGAGCTGTTGCAACGTTTCCGTCAACTTCGGCTCTTTTTTGTATTTTATCAAACATTGGTACCGATATCTATTGTTCACTCGGCTGATTGCAGCAGCAGTTGGACCAATGATTACGGTTTCGGGCGACAAGTTCCCTTTCAGAAAACGGGCACCCTTATCCGCAAAGTCGGCAACCTTTAACAGGTCTTCATGCGTAAATTGGATCAGTGTAACAAAATAAAAGGGCGGATAGCCATACTGCCTTCTTGCTGCCATTTCTAAGTTGTAAAACGGTTCATAATGTTGGGCTTTTGCCAAATCGATTGCATAATGCTCCGGAGAATACGTCTGCATAAACACTTCACCAGGCAATTCATGACGTCCAGCACGTCCACTCACTTGCGTCATCAGTTGAAATGTTTTTTCTGCAGCACGGAAATCGGCAAGATGGAGCGTCGTATCTGCGGCAAGAACACCAACGAGCGTGATATTTGGAAAATCAAGGCCTTTCGCAATCATTTGTGTTCCGAGTAGAATATCCGCTTTCCCTTCACTGAACTGACTTAGAATGCGTTCATGAGATCCTTTTTTTCTTGTTGTATCAACGTCCATACGAAGAACGCGTGCTTCTGGGAACAGCTTCGCAATTTCTTCTTCCGCTTTTTGTGTCCCGGTGCCGAAAAAACGGATATGCTCACTCTTACATTCTGGACAGACAAGCGGTACTCGTTCCTCATGCCCACAGTAATGGCATTTCAACTGTTCATGCGAGCGGTGATAAGTAAGTGATATATCGCAGTTCGGACATTCGACGACGGTGCCGCAATCCCTACATAGGACAAACGAAGAGAAACCGCGTTTATTTAGAAATAAAACGGTTTGCTCCCCTTTTTCCAACCGTAAACGCACCGCATCCGCCAGTGCCACCGAAAACATCGAACGATTTCCTGTTTTCAGTTCCTCCCGCATATCTACGACTGTAACGGCAGGCAATTCCTGGTTTTTCGCACGTTTTGTCAGTGTAAGTAAGCTATACACCCCTTTTGAAGCCCGGGCATACGATTCCAGTGAAGGAGTTGCACTACCAAGAATGACAGGACAATTATAATACTCCGCGCGTCTGATGGCCACATCTCTGGCATGATAGCGCGGTGTATCTTCCTGTTTATATGTCGATTCATGCTCTTCATCAAGAATGATAATGCCGATATTTTCAAACGGGGCGAATATCGCTGACCTTGCACCGACAACAACTTTCACTTCACCCCGACGGATTTTTCGCCATTCATCGTATTTCTCCCCAGCGGAAAGACCACTGTGCATGACAGCAACTAAGACTCCGAAACGTTCTTTAAATCTCGCCGTCATTTGAGGTGTCAAAGCTATTTCCGGTACGAGGACAATTGCTTCCCGACCTTCCTGCAAAACATGTTTGATGGCACGGAGATAGACTTCCGTTTTCCCACTGCCCGTAACACCATGAAGCAGAAATGTCTCCGCTTTCCGATTATCTGCGGAAATCGTTAGCTGTTGGAGCGCCGTTTGTTGTTCATTGGTTAATTGTTGCGGGATTTTACCGTCTTTAAGGGTAGAGCCCTCGGGTTCACGGTACACCTCAGACAACTCTTCGAATGCAGCACCTTTCTCGATAACTATTTTCAGCACTGACGATTGGATACCGGAAAGCTCCACTACTTTTTTTGCGCTAATCGTTTGTCCAGCTCGTCCCAACATCCATTGAATCAACTCAACTTGTTTTCTAGCATTGGGTTGAATAGATTCAAGTACTTTAATTAGTGAAGATTCGTCTACTACCCGAATCATACGCACTTTTTTTACGGCGGTCTTCTGATTGATAGCCGTATCGACTGTGATGACTTCCTGTTCTACATATCTTTTCACTGCTTTCAATACTCCTGATGCAGTCGCTTCTTTTAGTGGGATACGTTTCCTACCTGCTAGAAATCGAAGAAACTCCAAATCTTCAATGCGTTCCGAGTCGTTAACGATGATGAACTTTTCATATTTGGCACGCATTGCCGCGGGTAACATGACTTGAAGTGCATCGATTTCATAGGAAAGCGTCTGTGTGGCAAGCCATTTTGACAAATCCAGCAGTTCTTCCGAAATAGCTGGCTCAAGGTCAATTAGCTCAACAATTGGTTTTAATTTACCGAACTCAAGGTCACTTTCCTCTTTCAGCGCCGTTACATAACCAAGTACTTTTCTCGGTCCAAACGGTACTTTTACACGTGACCCGGATTCTATTACCATCGCCATTGATGCAGGAACAAGGTAGTCAAACGGTCGATCTATCGGATAGGCAGCCACATCTACAATGACTTCAGCGATCATTTAGTTGTTCACTTTCCTCTTTTATAATCGTTTTCAGTAGCAAAGTAGCGAGCTTCTTTTTCGACATCGCTGGAAATGGTCGATGAGTCCCATTCTTTGACAGAAGTGTAACAACATTTGTATCTTTCCCAAAACCCGCATCGGGATCTGTGACGTCGTTGACGATAATATAGTCCAGGTTTTTACTTTCCAATTTCCCCGACCCGTAATCGACCGCATTTTGCGTTTCCGCCGCAAAGCCGACAAGAATCTGATGGGTTTTCATTGTACCAAGCGTTTTTAATATATCGGTTGTCCGCTCAAGCTCGATAGTAGAGTCTCCAGGTTGCTTTTTCATCTTCTGTGGATAGACTTCCTTCGGTCGATAATCAGCGACGGCAGCAGCTTTGATAACAATTGCCGCGTCGTCGAATTGTGAACGAACCGCTTCCAGCATTTCCGCGGCACTTTCGACATCAATGACAGTCACCCCTATGGGTTTGTCCAATCCAACTGGTCCGGAAATAAGGACTGCATCAGCACCCAGCGCGGCGGCAGCCTCCGCCATGGCATATCCCATCTTGCCGCTCGAGAAATTCGAGACGTATCGAACAGGATCGATTCGTTCACGTGTTGGACCCGCGGTAATGACGACTTTTTTCCCCCTTAGTGGGAGTTGCTTCGACATATTGAATCGTTCCGCTAGAAGTTCTACAATCTTTTCAGGCTCTTCAAGTCGCCCCTTCCCTACATAACCGCATGCAAGAAAACCTTCGGATGGCTCGATGAATTGATAGCCATCATCATTCAATGTTGTAATGTTGCGGATAACGGATTTATTGTCATACATGTGAACGTTCATTGCAGGCGCAATCCACACTTCAGCTGTCGTAGCAAGGAGTGTCGTCGTCACCATATCGTCTGCAATTCCGTTTGCAAGTTTACCGATAACGTTCGCGGTAGCAGGTGCGATGACAACAAGGTCAGCCCAATCTGCAAGGTCAATATGGGCAATGACACCAGATTCTTTTTCATCGAACGTATCATAATAGACATCATTACGTGACATCGCCTGAAATGAAAGCGGTGTAACAAACTCCATCGCTGATTTTGTCATAATGACTTTCACTTCTGCACCTGCTTGCACTAACTTACTAACAAGCACAACCGCTTTATAGACTGCAATTCCACCCGTTACACAAAGAAGGATTTTTTTATTCACTAACACAGTCCTCTTCCTTTCTAAAATGACAAACTCCCAAAGAAAAACTCGTTTCTAAGGGAGTATCGTATTGAACTATTTTAATGGCATAACTGAAATGAATTAAACTTCGTCTTCATAGACGATTGAATCGTCCTGCTTACGTTTCTTAAGTGCTCCTGCAGCAACTTCTTCAAGCGCTTTCCCAACGTTTTTTTTCGATTTGTAAGAAGAAAGAAGATAGTTTCCTCCTTCTTGCATTTCACGTGCACGTTTCGAAGCGATTGTTACAAGTGTGTATTTGGAATCAATTTTATCTTTCAATGAATCGATTGATGGCTTCAACATAATATCATTCCCCTTTCAGCATAGTTAAATAGCGTTTTTCCACACGTTCCCGACGACAATGTTCTGCAGTGACAATTGCATTGATGCGATCGCATGCATTTGTTACTTCATCATTTTCGACGACATAATCGTATAAATTCATCATTTCAAGTTCCTCACGTGCTTTGGAAATCCGTGATGCAATAACATCTGCTTTTTCCGTTCCTCTACCAACAAGACGACTTTCAAGTTCAGAAAGGCTTGGCGGCGCAAGGAAGATGAATAGCCCGTCAGGAACTTTAGCACGTACTTGTGCCGCTCCAACAACTTCTATTTCAAGGAACACATCTCTCCCAGCATCAAGTGTCGCATTCACATAATCAAGCGGTGTACCATAATAATTGCCGACGTACTCGGCGTATTCTAGCAGTTTTCCTTCTTCGATAAGTCGCTCGAATCCATCTCTCGATTTAAAAAAATAATCGGAGCCATCCACTTCGCCTTCACGCGGACTTCTCGTCGTCATCGATATGGAATATTCGTAGTTGGTGTCCGGCTGTGTAAAAAGCTCTTTTCTAACCGTCCCTTTTCCTACACCGGAAGGACCGGATAGGACAATCAAAAGCCCACGTTGTTTGTACATACAATCCCTCTTCTTATTCTAATCTGATTGGCAATAGAGCGTAGGTACAATTCGACCGGCTCAATTAATTTCATCCTAACAATCTGTTCTTATTGTATCATATCGAGTGCGCGTAGTGCTAAAATGGGACAAAACGAATTGAAAGAGGAATCCAAATGGCATTTGACGGTTTATTCACAACGGCGATGGTACAGGAATTGCAAGTTTTAAAGAATGGACGCATTTCCAAAATCCATCAGCCTAACGCACAGGAAGTTGTGTTTCTTATTCGAGCAGACGGTAAAAATCAAAAGCTGCTCATTTCAATCCACCCATCCTATTCACGGATCCAGCTGACGGAGGAAGCGATTACGAATCCTTCCGAACCACCGATGTTTTGTATGGTTTTGCGCAAACATCTCGAAGGCGGCAAAATTACTTCCATCAATCAATATGGCATGGACCGAATCATCACGATGGACATCCGCGCGAAAAATGAAATTGGTGACGACATCAATCGAAAAATTTACGTGGAAATCATGGGAAGGCATAGTAACCTGCTGCTCGTTGACCCCGATCGTGATTTAATCATCGACAGCATGAAGCATTTGCCTCCATCCGTTAACAGTTATCGCACAGTCATGCCAGGGCAGCCATTCATATCTGCACCACCGCAAGACAAAACTGATCCATTTTCCTTGTCAGAGGATGCATTCGCTACACTTCTCCCGCAATTTGAAAGTTCCCGCGATATCGTCGATACGTTGACAGGATTTTCACCGATCAATGCGGACGAACTTCTTTACCGATTACGCGGAAGTTCCGCGGATGAAGCATTTACAGTGTTTACATTATTCCTTTATTCATTCAAAGGAATCGATTCTGCACCAAACATTTCGGCGAACGGCACGAAAACAGTGTTCTCCGCAACGGCGCTTACCTATGTTGACAAGACGGTTGCCGAATTTAATTTACTCGGAAACCTGCTGGATAAAGTGTATTTTGCACGTGCGGAGCGGGAACGAGTGAAATCACAGGCGGCGGATCTCGAACGCTGGCTTGACAATGAAATTGCAAAGCTCAATCTAAAAATGAAAAAACTTGTGAAAGAACGGGAAACTGCTGGGAAATTGGATACACTTCGATTATATGGCGAATTACTTACCGCTAATATCCATGCCGTGCAAAAAGGCGCGAAAGAAGCGGTCGTTGACAATTATTATGAGGAAGGAACGACGATGACCATTCCACTCGATCCACGCAAATCGCCGAATGACAATGCGCAGCGTTATTATTCCAGGTATTCGAAGGCGAAAACCGCGTTGATCATGCTTGCGGAACAGCTTGAAAAAACAGTGGATGATATCGCTTATTTCGAAATGGTTAAACAGCAGGTTATGCAAGCTTCCCCTGAAGATATCGAGGAAATACGTGAAGAGCTCGCGGAATTAGGCTTCTTGAAAGCGCGGAAGTTAAAAAAGAAAAGCAAACCGAAGAAACCAGCTCCCGAATCCTATATCTCTTCTGCTGGTGTGAAGATTTCTGTCGGCAAGAACAATAAACAGAACGATTATTTAACATTTAAGATTGCATCACGTGATCAAACATGGCTTCATACAAAAGACATTCCTGGCTCACATGTCGTCATCCACGATGCGAATCCGGACGAAGAAACAATTCGGGAAGCAGCGGTCCTGTCCGCCTATTTCAGCAAGGCGCGCGGATCTTCCTCCGTACCAGTCGACTACACTGAAGTTCGGCATGTGAAAAAACCCAATGGTTCAAAACCCGGTTTTGTTATTTATTTTGAGCAGAAGACGATGTTCGTCACACCGGATGAGGATATTGTTAGGACAATGAAGAAATGACAAAAAGCTATTCCACATGTGATTTGTGGGATAGCTTTTTTCTTTATTAGAGGTTCAAATCAATCGATTGCATACTTACAATGAACTACCTTTAATTTGAGGGGACTTCTTATTCTCTCGCCATTCATTCCAAGTCACATAATTGTCGTAAAATTGAGCCCCTAGTACAATTCGTCAATGCTATACTGGTTTCAATTGGTTTTCAAGGGAGAATTATATAATTAGGTTTTTCATTTATATGAAGGCTATTATTCGCTATTAAAACCGAATCTGTCCATGTATGGATAAAAATACGTAAATAGGAGTGTACTTATGTCTTCAAGTTCATTAATCGGTCTAAGCAGTACCGCACTATATATTTCTTTCTTCATCTACCTAATCGCAATGATTCCCTTAGGTCTATCCGTGAATTCGAAAAAGAAAATGTTCTCAATCTTAGGAATATCATTAACTTGGATAGGTTTTATTTTACAACTTGTTTATTTTATAACAAGATGGGTTGCAGCCGGACATGCACCGGTCAGTAATCTGTACGAATTCATGACGTTCTTTGGTATTATGCTCGTCGGTAGTTTCCTAATTATGTATTATCTATATCACCAAACGGTCATTGGACTTTTCGCTCTTCCAATCGCATTGCTGATTCTAGGTTACGCAAACGCTTTTTCGAAGGATGTTACTCCACTGATTCCGGCGTTACAAAGTAATTGGCTAACGATACATGTCCTAACAGTTGCTTTTTCTAGTGCGATTTTATCCATATCCTTTGTTACAGCCATCATCTACCTTTTGAAAACAGTCAATCCCGTTCAAAAAAGCATGAAAACATTCTTTTTGGAGCTGGTCATGTATTTCATGGTCATCGTAGTGGGCTTCATCACAGTGACAAGTACTTTTAGCGCAACAGGTTATAGTAAAGACCTTCAATTTGAAAATCGCGAATCAAAGATGGAGATTTATAAATATAAACTACCGGCTATTACCGTTCCTAAAGACTCCATCGTTGTTTTAGTAGAGGATAACAATGTTCAAGAGATGGTCGATAAACAAAATGGCCTTATTGAAATCCCTAACGCAATTGATTCACTGAAATTGAATACAATCCTGTGGTCATTTTTCGTGGGGACTGTGCTCTATATTCTGATTCGTCTGCTGACAAGGCGGACAATCATCTCGCTGCTAAAACCACTTACTCATAAAGTAAATGCGAACTCGATGGACGAAATAACCTATCGTGCAGTCGTCATCGGGTTTCCTTTGTTCGCACTCGGCGGACTGATATTCGCTATGATTTGGGCACAATTTGCCTGGAGTCGCTTCTGGGGCTGGGATCCGAAAGAAATTTGGGCTCTTATCACCTTCTTGTTCTATGCCGCAATGCTACATCTGAGGTTCGGCAAAGGATGGGAAGGAGAACGTACGGCTTGGATGGCAATTATAGGTTTCGGAATTATTATTTTCAACCAAGTCTTCGTAAACCTAATCATTTCCGGATTACATTCATATGCATGATGGTGAGCAGCTCCTGTGAGTGGACCTAGCTGTTAAAAATATCGAACATGAAAGTAAGAATATCAAAAATGCTATTCCAATTTCAACAGGGGATAGCATTTTTGATTTCACTTTAATATTAAGTACATTCATTTCTTTTTAAATGCCCAAATAGCATAAATTAACGATATAAGGGACATTGCGATGGAGCCAAATATGATACTCCAAGTAGCCCATACAGTGGATGAACTTTTATCAGTGTTCACAACGGTAGAAATACCCCAAATTGCCATCCCCATCATGAACACTGATATAGAAAGTAGGATATACTTTCTCATAAAAAATCCTCCTTAACTATTAATATCCTAATACAGAACCAAAAATTCCTCCGCTCCAGTTCCCGTAAACAATAACACTTTGAGCGTTTCTCAAATACTCTTGAGCAGCTTTACTTAAGTTTGCTCTATAAGCAGTTGCATAAAAATTAGCAGTGTAATAACACTCACAGACTTTTTAACCTCATCATAAGCATATCCTACCTCACATGCTTTGTCGCTTTTAGTTATGCAAAATTTCATCCAATAAAGTTCTCCTTATTCTCCTCTACGAAATAAAAAATAGGGCTGCCTGCAAGTCGATTATTCGACAAAGCGGCAGCCCCTATTTGTTATAATGCATCCGTTTGTTCTTTCCCTTTCGGAAGATACTGCGATAAGCCAATATCTTGCAAACCATTTTTTATTTTCGTTGTATAGCCAAGGTTTTCATTGGATAGATATGATGCTTTTGAAGCAATCATTTCTTCAAGTAACGGCAAATACGTTGGGTCGATATCTTGCCATAGCTTATAGGAATTGATTAAATCTTCTAAAGTTAGATGTTTATAATCATCACCTTTGTAATCATGCAATGGGGAAATACGATACCAGATATCGCCGTTATCACGAATCCAATCCTGTTTCTCCGTTGCGATTGCAGTTTGGATAGCGCGCGCTGCATCTAAATATTTCTCGTCCTGAAACTCATTGTAAGCAATCAGTAAAATATTCATACCACCTAACACGTGATTCATCGAGGCATGTGTCTTTACATCCTGCACAATCGGAAAGTAGTCCGAGATGTAGTAGGAACCGCCATTCACGGGAATAAAATTGCCTTTTTCTTTTTGTGACACAAGTAGATCCGCATAATTACGTAACGGCTCCTTTGCATTTTCAATTCCGAAATCAGCTCCACTATTATAATAAAATAGTGCGATTTGTTCATTAAATCGTGTATCAATGAATGGTGCTGTAATTTCATATAAATCTTTCAAATATGTGCTGGTTACCTCTGTTTCCCAATATGTTTTATCCTCTTTGAAATTTTTCAAGTTAACAAAAGAGTTATAAATTAAGTTTTCAAAATAGCGATCCTTTTGCTGATTATATAAAACTAATGCACGATCCTCTTTTACTAGGAGTAGATTTCGTCCATACCCTTGTCCTGTTTCTGGCATAGGTTCTGTCGTTGTCGCCATTTTATTGAATGGACCACTCGCTGTATACCATTTATTACGTTTTTTATAGTTTTGAGCAGATTCAAGTAACCAGTTTTCCATATGCACGTCATTCTCAAATAACTGATCTTCAGCATTCAAATACCATTGATCTACAATGTCGGTCCCCTTTGACTTCAACGTATGCTAGGAAAGTAAAGTAGGTCCAATTTGAGCATATGAAAGCGCCACTTTTTCATCAAGTAATTGACGCATATAGCTATATCCATCATTCGGATATTCTAATGATAACTGTTTCGATAGGTACGACTGCCCAACCATACGATCCTTAACCATTCCGTCCTGCTTTACAAAACGTAACAAGCCAGTCGGATAGGACGTTGTGTCACTACCGAAAACATCTTGGGAACTGCGCTTAATAGTATAGCGGTCATAACGGTATAGGTTAAATGAATCGACTTCGTCTTCCTTTTGAATCACATCCACTGTTATTGCTGATCTAGAAGGATTATCGATTTTTGAAAATAAGAAGTAATCCCCATTATCAAATGAGCGGACCGTTAACTCAATTGTTGCACCTTTTTCGCCGACCTTATATATGTAAATATTATCTCTTGAAAATGAATTATCGATTCTCGTATGATTCGTAAATAATATCGTTTCTGCCGATCTTAAATAAATAGGATGCTCATCAAATGACACTTTAACTAAGTTCACATCCGATTGAAGCGAAATAAAGTTAGTTGACAGCTCGAAATTAGTCAACTCATAATTTTTCGTTGTTTCAATTGTTCCAGCCTCTGCAAGCATTCGATGCAAAATAACTGCAAAAGTAGCGCGGTCAACCGTTGTTTCCGATTTGAATAAGCTATTTTGTACAATTGTTCTAATTCCGAGCTGCGGAACAGTTCCAGCTGTTTCTTTGGCTATTGGACTGATATTTGACCAATCTATCATTTCATTGTTTTTCAGATTAAATGCATGCACGAGTGCAGACGTCAGTTGTTCACGCGTTAAAGGATTGTCTACACCAAAAACACCATTCTTATCACCAGTGAAAATAGCCGCTTTATAGGTTGCCATAACAGCAGCCTGGTAGTTTGAATCACTTTTCACATCTTTGAAAACCGGCTCATATGCCACTTCTTGTAACTTTAACGCATCGGTAAAAATTTGTGCCGCCTCTCCGACTGTCATTGACAAATCCGGACGGAACTGCATATCGCGATAACCCGTCATAATCCCCATGTCCACAAGCTGCATAATTTCATTTTTCGCCCAATAGTCATTTGAAATATCCGTAAACTTCGCATCAGTCGTGATATCTACTGACTTAACATGCTGAAGCTGAGTTCCCTCCTTAGCTGCTGAATCAGTAGTTGCTAATACGATTGAATAAGAGTCCGGAAAAGCTACCATTACTAATAGAACGAATAACAGTGTTTGTATTTTTTTCATACATATAACAATCCTCTCAACTTATGCGAAATGAATAAAAACCACTCAAATCATTATTCATATCCAATTAAATGTAAATTAAAGCATACCATTTGTAATGGATCTTTGTCCATTCAACTATGAAAATCTTAGTACTTTAATGAATGAAACTTCATAATTTAATAAACAAAATGAGCTGCCAGAGCAATTCATTTCAAGAAACTCCTTATTCATAAAACTATTTCAACAAAATTCCTACTTATTCTTTTAGTTCTGCTACTCAAAACAATCCACCTTGAATAAAGTAAAATTTCAATTATATCAGAAACAATGTACGCGACGTCACGTATTTGCGTCCAGATTTTAGGTCAATAAGATATTAATCACTTAGGAAAGTGGGATTGAACTTCATTCCTTCTTGTTGCCGCTCGCTCGATGCAGCGAATTTAATATGCCTTCCTACTTTGGCGATCTTAGCGGGATCCAGCAGGTGTTTAACACCCATTGAATAGAATGCCTATTTTGCATTTATCCCGCTACTGATTGAAGTAGGAGAACTCTGTTGAATGAAGTTAAATTTTCTTTATAAAAGAAGTCAACGATAGATGCTCTGCCACTCTTGTCTCTCCTGTGCTCGAAAAACCATTTCTTTTGTATAAATTTATTGCCGGTTCATTTTTGGAACCAGTGGATACTACAATCGTTTCACTATCTTCGTTGATACCTTCAATATATTCCAATAACATACCGGCAATTCCTTTCCTGAAATGTTTTGGATGTACCATTAACCTGTGGATATCAATGATACCATTTTCAACTTTTAAGGAAATCGCCCCGCATAACTCATCATTCAGATAATAACCGTAGAACGTTTCACCACATTGTTGCAATGTTTCAATCGTATCTTTTAGTGGCGGTATATCTTGAAAGTCAATCAACTCCGCCTCCACATTATACGAAGGTATTTGAATGCTTATTATTTCCCTAGCCGAATTAAAATTAGTAATATCCACTTTTTTTATCAACGCTATTCTCCTTCTAATTTAATCGATTTAACTGCTCGATAAGGGCTGTTCTGATTTGTAAAAAAAATGCTCCCTTTATTCGATTATTGCTCCAGTTAGTGAAATAAACGAATTGAAAACGATACATTTAGGTTCATTGTCAACTGCCTTAGTGGTTAAATAATCATCGTTTTGTTCAACCTTTTATTCCCTCTATCAAGTATAATAAAACTAACTGGAAATTTGAAGGGACTGAACTATGCGCAGATATCAATATCTTTAATCCGACTATATAAATATAATGGAGGTAAGAGTATTGATTACAGAACTACACACTGAGCGATTATATTTAAGGAAGATGAAGGAGTCGGATTCGTCTAGCTTGTTTACTATTTGGTCTGACCCAGATGTTACTAAATTTATGAATATCAGTAGTTTCACTGATGAAAACCAAGCAAAAGATATGATTAATCTCCTTAATGAATTGTCTCAGGATAACAAAGCAGCTCGGTTCACCATAATTGAATTAGAATCTAATGAAATTATCGGTTCTTGTGGTTATAATTCCTTAGACTTTGAAAATGCTAAAGCAGAAATTGGATATGATATTGCCAGAGCATTTTGGGGTAGAGGATATGCTACAGAAGCCATCTATTCTTTGTTAGACTATGCATTCACATCCCTAGAACTAAATAGAATCGAAGCAAAAGTAGAACCCGAAAACGTAAATTCTATAAAACTTTTACGAAAGTTGAACTTTATATTCGAGGGGACACTGAGACAATCTGAAAGATCGAAAGGAAAGTTTATTGATCTTACTATTTATTCTAAATTAAGAACAGATTGACTTGATTCTTCCTGCCTATACTTCAATGAAGTATAGGCTGCTTTCTATTTTATCGATTTCGCGCTGAATGGCCCGATTACCTACACCTCTCGATAATTTAGCGAAGATATGCGTTGCATTGAATTGTGAAATCAGTGATATTTTGATATTAGAAAAAGAGCAAACGGAGTGATCCGCAAGTTCTTTTTATATACCCATTTGTACCTTTCATATGCGACACATAATGCTCCCAATGTGCAACAAGGTATTTTAAAAATCTATATTTTAATCAATTTTCCATTTCCAACAAACTGAGTAAAACGCACCACCCGAAGGCAGTACAAAATTTTAATATTTTGTTGTTATTATCGGTCTGACTGAACTTGTTCTCTTAAACCACCATCATCCCGTATTTCAAATTTCCCAATTTTTCCTGGTTCTGAAAGAATTGCCGTACCTTTTACTTCGTGTTGTGAAACTTCACCTGCATTATTCGTATATTCTACCTGAGCGGTAAAGTCATAAAACTTGGGAGTGTTAATATTCTCACTTTTAGTTACTTGTATATCACTAACTTTCATTTCGTATCTAACATTTTCGTAAAAGCCTAAATATCCATAATGATATTTAAAAGCAATAACAGTAGAAATAAGGGTATCAAAAGCATTATCCGTAAAGTAAGGTCCATACGTTTTTTTCACTAAGTCCACGTAGGCACGCCATTCGTCTGAGACCCCCGACTCTTCGCCTCCATTTACTTCATTTGCTTCAGGTGTGTGGCTGCCTATTTCGGTCATTTTTTTATCGATATTTTTGACAATAACCAAATATTCTTCGTTCGGAACTGTAAACTCCGATTCAAGAACAGCTTGGACTGCTTCTATATTTTTATCTTCTGATGAAACAATCACTTCTTCTTGGTGTTCAGGATTTTCCTCCGAACAGCCCGCAAACAGAAAACACGAGCTAATCAAGAATAAGATGCCTCCTTTTTTTTTGATTTGTTTATTATACATGCTAATCCCCCCCTGATAATTTGTCTAATGTTAAAGTTATTATCTTATGTAAATTATAATACGTTATAAAAACTAAAAGGTTTCATTTTTCTATCTTTTACTCATTTACGCGAAACCCACAAGTTCCCTTTTTATAAAATTTGTATTGTTATCTCAACTAAACGCCGATTGTATAAACAAAATGAGCTGCCGAAGCAACTCATTCTAATAATTTTCTTATTCACGAAACTTATTTCAACAAACCCGCCTTCAACTTGCCATGCCAGTCCAGCAAACTTGTAATCGATGCTTCGCTGATTGCTCCGCTATCTTTCGCCGCCTCTGTGAGCGCTCCAAAATTGGTTAAACTACTGTATGATAAGCCTTCCGTTGCAAAGGCTTCATCGGCGCTTTTGAGTTCGTATGTAAAGATTGCAACAACGCCTGTTACTTCGACGCCTTCGGAACGTAGCGCTTGTGCTGCATTCAAACTACTACCGCCTGTCGAGATAAGGTCTTCGATAATGACCGCTTTATCTGTATCAGCAACTTTCCCTTCAATCTGACGGCTGCGTCCATGTCCTTTTGCCTTCGAACGGATGTACACCATTGGCAAGCCCAGAATATCTGCAACCCATGCCGCGTGAGGGATCCCAGCTGTCGCAGTTCCGGCGATTACCGTCGTTTCAGGATAGTTTTCACGGATTAGATCCGCAAGACCTTCCGCGATTTGTTTCCTTCCAACTGGATCTGACATTGTCAAACGATTATCACAGTAAATCGGTGATTCAATTCCCGAAGCCCATGTGAATGGCTCATCTGGACTTAATGCCACTGCTCCAACGTTCAATAGGATTTTCGCAATTTCTTTTTTCTCAGTCATTATTTCGTCCCCTTCCAACGCGAATTGATATGTTCATATGCAGCGCGTGGATCAGCCGCTCCCGTAATCGCTCGTCCAACAACGATATGTGTCGAACCTGCTAGCCGTGCTTCTTCAGGCGTCGCAATCCGTTTTTGATCATGCATTCCACCGTCCGCGAGGCGAATGCCCGGCGTCACTTTGAAGAACTCGTTCCCACAAACATGTGAAATCACTGCCGCTTCATGGACCGAACAAACGACACCATCAAGTCCAGCATCCTTTGTTAGCTTCGCATAATGAAGAACAGAATCCTGTAACGAACCGTCAATTAGTTGCTCTGAACGAACTTGTTGTTCATCCGTCGATGTTAGTTGTGTTACGCCAATCAATGATGGACGAACGAGTCCTGAAGTTGTCCCTTTGTCTAGTCCTTCAAGTGCCGCCTCCATCATTGTCTTCCCGCCCGCCGCATGGACGTTGATAAGATCCACACCGAATCCCGCGAGCACTTCCATCGCAGATTGCACCGTGTTCGGAATGTCATGCAATTTCAAATCAAGAAAAATATCATAACCCAATTCTTTCAATCGAGCGACAATTGCAGGTCCTTCTTTGTAATAAAGTTGCATACCCACTTTGACATTGACGTCGCCTTCAAATGCCTTGAGAAACTCGAACGTTTTTTCCGCAGAATCAAAATCAAGCGCGATAATCGGTGCTGTTTTCATAGACGATGGCTCCTTCCTATCAATTCAGAAATATGATTAATGCCCAACTCATCCAGCTTAGCTGGCAACTCTTTAATAATCGTTGGACAGATGAACGGATTGACGAAATTCGCTGTTCCGACTGCGACTGCACTTGCACCCGCAGAAAGGAACTCGATGACATCCGCTGTTTCTGCAATTCCACCCATTCCGATGATTGGAATATTGACCGCTTTACTTACTTCGTAGACCATTCGTATTGCGACCGGTTTTACAGCTGGTCCCGATAATCCACCTGTACCGTTTGCAATGATTGGTCGACCCGTTCTCTGATCAAGTCGCATGCCTACAAGTGTATTAATCATCGTAATGCCGTCCGCTCCCCCCGCTTCAACAGCTCTGGCAATCGCAGTTATATCCGTCACATTCGGTGATAATTTCACATAAACAGGTACTTCCGAAACTGCTTTCACAGCTTTTGTTAACTCTTTTGCGATTTCCGGATCCGTACCGAATGTAATCCCGCCGCATTTAACGTTTGGACAAGATATATTCAGTTCAAGCGCCTTGACGTTTGGTGCAGCCGAAATCATTTTCGCTACTTCTACATAATCTGCTGTTTCTGTCCCGGCAACATTTGCAATGATGGGCACATCAAATTGTTCGAGCCAAGGGAGCTCTCTATCAAGTACACCTTGCAAACCTGGATTTTGTAGGCCGATTGCATTGAGCATACCTGATGCCGTTTCTGCAACACGTGGCGTTGGATTACCGAGTCTCATTTCAAGTGTTGTTGCCTTGATCATAATCGCACCAAGAAGCGATAAATCGTAAAGATTACCATACTCTTTTCCAAATCCAAAACAACCAGATGCCGGCATGATTGGATTTTTTAACTGCAAGCCAGGTAAATCAACCGAAAGTCTGTTCATATCGCCACCACCCCCGCTGGGAAGACTGGACCATCTGAACATACTTTAACGTATGCTTTTTCCGTCCCTTCCGTCGTTTGACAAACACAGGCGAAACAAGCGCCAATTCCGCAGCCCATACGCTGTTCGAATGATAAGAACCCTTTTTTGCCAGCGTACATCGTTTCCACAGCGTTCAACATCGGCATTGGTCCGCAACTGTAATAGGTCGCGAAATCGTCACCTAGTTTCTCCATGACCGTCGTTACAAAACCCTTCGTTCCATGCGTTCCGTCAACTGTAACGATATGTGTTTCTCCAAGAACTTTGAATTCATCTTCATAAAAGACGACGTCCGCCGATTGGAACCCCAATACATGCACACACTTCACGCCTTTTGCCGTCAATTGTTTCGATAGTTCATAGAGTGGTGGAACACCAATACCGCCGCCAATCAAAATAGCCGTTTCTCCCTCCGCTGTTTCATCAACAGGAAAGCCATTTCCAAGTGGACCCAGTACGTCGACTTCATCACCAACCCGTCTCTCTGACAAGATTGTCGTTCCGCGACCTTCCGCACGATAAATGATTGTCATTTCACCGGCTTCTTTGTCGATAGAAGCGATGGAAATCGGGCGTCTTAACAAGGGTTCAAATGAATCTGCCACTCGGATGTGGACAAACTGGCCGGGGGAAGTAATTTCCCCGACCAATTTTCCCGACAGCTTCATCTCAAAGTTATTTTTCGCAACCTGTCGTTGTTTAATGACCTTCATTCGGTCCTGAATGATCATACACGTACCTCCTGTTTGGACATTTCCTCCGTCTGGAATGTCATCGATTCGATAACGCGGAGCATGGCATCAGCCGTATCCAAGGAAGTGAAACAAGGAATGCCATTCTCAACCGAATCACGTCGAATTCTAAAGCCATCGCGTTCCGGCTGCTTTCCTTTTGTTAACGTATTGATGACGACTTGCGCTTCGCCTTTTTGAATGACATCAAGAAGTGTCGGTCCTTCCGAGCCAATTTTATCGACCAGTTTGACCGGAATCCCAGCTTCCTTCAACACACGCGCCGTACCTTCTGTCGCCAGAATGTGGTAGCCGATGTTGGTGAAGCGTTGAGCGATGCCGACCATTTCTTCCTTGTCTTTATCCGCCACAGTCATCAACACAGAACCATATTCTTTTATTTCCATTCCGGCGGCTACTAGACCTTTGTACAGTGCTTTTTCGAGCGTCGTATCTTTCCCCATAACTTCACCCGTCGACTTCATCTCAGGTCCGAGCGTAATGTCGACACGGCGCAATTTCGCGAATGAAAACACCGGTACTTTCACATAAACGCCAGCTGGTGCGATTGCAAGCCCCGTTCCATAGCCCTGTTCTGTAATGGATTGTCCAAGAATCGCCTTCGTCGCGATGTTAGCCATCGGAATGTTGGTGATTTTACTCAAGAACGGCACTGTACGGCTTGAACGTGGATTCACCTCAATCACATACACTTGGCCTTCTGAAATGACGTACTGGATATTGAGCAACCCAATAATACCAAGGCCTTTTGCGAGCCGAGTTGTGTAATCGACAATTGTCGACATTTGGCTTTCCGATAAATTTTGTGGTGGGTACACGGCAATCGAGTCACCCGAGTGAACACCTGCGCGTTCGATATGTTCCATGATGCCTGGTATTAAAACATTTTCTCCATCGCAAATTGCGTCTACTTCGATTTCAGTACCTGTCAAATAGCGATCGACAAGGATGGGGTGGTCTGGACTTGCTTCGACTGCATGCTCCATATAGTGAAGCAACTCTTCTTCAAGGTAGACAATTTCCATCGCGCGCCCACCAAGAACATAGGAAGGTCTAACGAGAACGGGATAACCGATTTCATTGGCAATGACGACTGCTTCTGGTACAGAGACGGCTGTTTTTCCAAGTGGTTGTGGGATGCCAATGTCACGCAATGCACTTTCAAACTTATTGCGATTCTCTGCACGGTCGATATCTTCAAGAGAAGTCCCTAAAATTTTCACGCCGCGTGCTTCAAGTCCTGCCGCCAAGTTAATGGCCGTTTGACCACCAAATTGGACGATGACACCTTCTGGCTGTTCAAGATCGATGATATGCATGACATCCTCGATTGTGAGCGGTTCAAAGTAAAGTTTGTCCGAAATCGAGAAGTCTGTCGAAACCGTTTCAGGGTTATTATTAACGATGATTGCTTCGTAGCCTGCTTCTTGAATCGCCCAGACGGAATGTACTGTTGCGTAGTCAAACTCGACGCCTTGTCCGATTCGAATCGGCCCTGAACCTAAGACAACAACACTTTTCTTAGCTGATTTAACGGATTCATTTTCATCTTCATATGTGCCGTAAAAATAAGGTGTATCCGATTCATATTCACCCGCACATGTGTCAACTTTTTTATAAACCGGGATGAGACCTCGCTCTTTGCGCCAGTCATATATCGTACGTTCGTCCGAATTCCATAATTTCGCGACGGTTATATCAGCAAAGCCCATCCGTTTTGCCTTGCGTAAAGTTGCGAAGTCAAACGGATTCGCTTGCAATACTTGTTCGAACTGAACGATTTTTTGAAGCTTGCGCAGGAAAAAGACGTCAATCTGACTCCAATCATTGACCGTTTCGACGCTCACCCCTCTTCGGAATGCTTCGCCGATGAAGAATAGACGTTCATCTCCCGCACGTCGGATGCGCTTCTCAATCCATTCATCCGTCATCTCGCTACCATTTTTCAATGATAAGCCGAATTGACCTGTTTCAAGTGAACGTACTGCTTTTAGGATTGACTCTTCGAATGTGCGACCCATTGCCATTACTTCGCCCGTCGCTTTCATTTGCGTTCCAAGATTCCGTTTTGCGGATTCGAATTTATCGAACGGCCAGCGTGGAATTTTCGTCACGATATAGTCGAGTGTTGGCTCGAAACAAGCATACGTCGTGCCTGTGACCGGGTTCATCATTTCGTCGAGCGTTAGGCCGACTGCGATTTTCGCTGCGAGTTTGGCAATCGGATAGCCTGTCGCTTTCGATGCCAATGCAGATGATCGGCTGACACGTGGGTTCACTTCAATGATGTAGTAATTAAAACTATGCGGATCAAGTGCCAGTTGAACGTTACATCCACCCTCAATTTTCAGCTCACGGATTATTCTCAACGACACATTTCGTAGCATCTGATTTTCACGGTCCGAAAGCGTTTGGCATGGAGCTGCGACAATTGAATCACCCGTATGGATCCCAACAGCATCGACGTTCTCCATATTACAGACAACAATTGCATTATCCGCCGAATCGCGCATCACTTCATATTCAATTTCCTTGAAACCCGCAATCGATTTTTCCAATAGACATTGAGTTACTGGACTGTATTTCAAACCACCTGTAACAATCTCTTCAAGTTCCTTATCAGTATGACAAATACCGCCGCCTGTGCCGCCCATTGTGAATGCAGGACGCACGATGACAGGGTACCCGATTTTAGCGACAAATGCATGGGCTTCTTCGAGGTTATGGATAATATCACTTTCTGGAACAGGTTCTCCCATTTCATTCATCAACGTCCGGAACAAGTCTCGGTCTTCCGCTTGATGGATTGCATGAAGCTTTGTGCCAAGAATTTCAATGCCAAGTTCATCCAAAATACCTGATTCATGAAGTTCGATTGCCATATTCAAACCCGTTTGTCCGCCAAGCGTCGGAAGGAGTGCGTCCGGACGTTCTTTACGAATAATGCGGCTGACGAAATCGAGTGTGAGCGGTTCAATATACACTTTGTCTGCGATTTCAGTGTCTGTCATAATCGTTGCTGGGTTGGAGTTGATAAGGATGACGCGGTAGCCCTCTTCTTTTAATGAAAGACAGGCTTGCGTTCCGGCATAGTCGAATTCTGCTGCCTGTCCGATGACAATAGGACCTGATCCGATAACTAAAATAGTTTCAATATCTTGACGTTTAGGCATTGATATTCTCCTCCCTGTTGCTTGTTTTCATTAAATCAGTAAACCTATCAAACAAGTGATTCGAATCTTCGGGCCCAGGTGAACCTTCTGGATGGAACTGGACGGAAAAAGCATCATAAACTGTACTTCGCACACCTTCGACGATGCCATCATTCAGTGCTTTATGCGTTACTTCAAGTCCTGTGCCTTCTATTGACGCCTCATCGACTGCATAGCCATGGCATTGAACTGTTAATTCGGTGCGTCCTGAAGTTAAGTCTTTCACTGGATAATTACCGCCGTAATGACCGTTCTTCAGTTTTAATGTGCGTGCACCGCATGCAAGGGCAAATAACTGATGTCCAAGCCCAATACCGAAGATTGGGGCTTTACCTACTAATTCTTTGATGGTTTCGACTGCCCCTTCGACGTCTTCGGGATTACCCGGTCCGCTTGAAAGAACGATGCCGTCTGGGAATAACGCAAGAATTTCTTTTGTCGAAGTTGTGTAAGGAACTACGATAACGTCGCAATCCCGCTTGTTCAGTTCGCGTAAAATACCATGCTTCATGCCGTAATCGATGAGAACTACACGCTCTCCTCGGCCTGGGCTTGGATAGGGTTTTTTCGTCGACACACGCGCAACTAAGTCTGTAGGTAATATGTAGGATTGCAGTTGGGCAATTTTCTCCTGACTATCCACTTCTTCATTAACCGCGGTCAACATCCCTTTCAACGGACCTTTTTCACGTAAAACCCGTGTCAATTTCCGTGTATCGATTTCCTGGATTCCTGGAATACCTTTCAATGTAAGTAGTTCACAAAGTGTCATGCCGCTACGGAAATTTGACGGTTCATCCGATAGTTCACGGACAACAATGCCGCTTGCCGTAAGTTCGATTGATTCATAATCATCTCGGTTAATGCCGTAGTTGCCGATGAGTGGATAAGTCATGACGATAATCTGTCCACAACCAGATGGATTTGAAATCGTTTCCTGGTACCCAGTCATGCCGGTTGTGAAAACTGTTTCTCCGATTGAAGCTGTATCAGAACCAAATGCAATCCCTTCAAAAATCGTGCCGTCTTCTAAAATGAGCATTCGTTTTTTCATCATTGGCCATCCTCCCAAACTACTTTTCCACCGTAAATCGTTTTCACAGGCCAGCCCGTGCATTTCCACCCATTAAATGGTGTGTTCTTTCCTTTTGAAACAAATGTCGTCCGATTGATTTCCTGTTCTTTAGTCAAATCAATCAATACCAGATCTGCTACAGCACCGACTTCGATTTTCCCATAAGGTAAGCCGAATACATCGGCTGGTTTCTTCGTCATCCAATCGATGAGCTGTTGCAATGTCCATGTGCCTTCTTTCACGAAATTCGTATAGAGAAGGGGGAATGCTGTTTCAAATCCCGTAATGCCGAATGGTGCCCTTTGCATGCCAACCGCTTTTTCTTCTGCGGTATGAGGTGCATGATCCGTAGCGATGACGTCAAGCGTACCATCAAGCAAACCCTCTCGGAGCGCATGGAGGTCTTCTTTTCCACGCAGTGGTGGGTTCATCTTCCAATCCGCATTGTCATTTGGGATATCATCTTCTGACAGTAGCAGATGATGCGGACTTACTTCTGCTGTGACGTGGACGCCTGCTTTCTTTGCATCACGGATAACACGAACCGATTCCTTCGTACTGACGTGGCAAACATGATAATGGGCACCCGCAGCTTCAGCGAGCAGGATATCACGAGCGATATGTACGGATTCTGCAATTGAAGGGATACCAGGTAAGCCGAGCTCTTTATTTCGTTTCCCCTCATGCATTGCACCGCCGTAAATGAGCGTATTATCTTCACAATGCGCGACAATCGGCATGCCAATTTTAGCTGCATCTTGCATCGCTTCGTACATCATCCCTGCCTGTTGCACACCCACACCATCGTCAGTAAATGCGAATGCGCCATGTTCTTTCAACTCCGCAAGATTAGTCCGTTCTTTACCCGCTTCGCGGATTGTGATTGATGCGTAAGGAAGTACACGGATGAGTGCATTTTTCTCAATCAAGTCATTGATAAAGGTTAGATTTTCTTTCGTATCTGGTACTGGACGAGTGTTTGGCATTGAACAGATTGTTGTATAACCGCCTTTTGCTGCTGCTCGCGTTCCACTTTCAATCGTCTCCTTATGCTCGCCCCCTGGCTCACGAAGGTGAACATGGACATCTATGAAACCTGGTGCAAGGAACAACCCTCGTCCTTCAATTAGTTCAGCATCCCCTTCCTCCAAATTTTCACCGATGCTCGAAACTTTATCCCCTGTAATTTTCACATCCGTTGTGATTAGTTCACCTTCAGCGTTTAGCGTCTGTACCCCTTGAATGATTTTCTCCATGTCAATTCCTCCCTTTCAATACTGCTTCTAGCACTGCTGCCCGTATAAATACGCCATTTTCCATTTGCTTGAAGATCCTTGATTGTGAGCATTCTATAAGACTGTCTGCCAATTCAACGCCCCGATTAAAAGGTCCAGGGTGCATGATAATTGCATGTTCTTTCATCATCTTCGCGCGAGTCTCTGTTAGACCAAATTGTTCGTGATAACTATTGTTCGTGAAAACCGATTCCTCTTCATGCCTTTCATGCTGGACACGCAGCAACATAACTACATCACTTTGCCCAATCACTTCATCCCACTCGCTGACACTATCGAATTCGCCTGCCCATTCAGTTGGGCAGAGAAACGTCACATTCGCTCCTAATTTCTTCAGTGCATCTGCATTGGAGCGAGCTACACGGCTATGGTCAATGTCTCCTGCAATAAGGACATTCAATCCTTTGAATGAGCCAAATTCCTCTCTGATTGTGAACAAATCTAGCAGCGATTGTGTCGGGTGTTGGCCTGAACCATCCCCTCCATTAATAATCGATACGCTTGTCCGATTGATTAATTGGTCGTAATAATTATCCTCAAGGTGTCGGATGACAAGCGCATTGATGCCGATTGCTTCCAGTGTTTTCACCGTATCATACAGGGTCTCACCCTTTAATACGCTTGAAAAACTAGCTTCGAACGGCAATACATCAAGACCAAGTTGCCGCTCCGCCATTTCAAAGCTCATTTTCGTCCGTGTACTTGGTTCGAAAAACAAATTGCTGACAAAATATTTCCCGGGCAATTCTCGTATTCCGTATTTCTTAAAAACGTCTGCCCGATCCAAAATCCCCATGATTTCTGCTTCTGTTAACTGTTTCATAGATACAAGATGCTTCATCCAGATAATCCCCCTTAATTAAGTAAAAGCCTTCCCGATAAGCGGAAAGGCTCGTTTAAGCTGGTCATCCATATCCCTCCAAAACGTATGAAGAATAGATACCAAACGAACCTTTCCCCGCCTCTCAGGGCAGTGTTAAAAGGTCTGTTATTCAGTTTTATCAATCAAACTTTCGTTTGTTCTTCCTGGTAGTACCAAGTTGAGTACAACACCGATGATTGCGGCGAGCGCCATTCCTCCAATTTCGAAGGTTTCACTGAATTTGATTGTTGCTCCACCGATTCCAACGACTAATATAACGGATGCAATGACGAGATTGCGTTGATTGCCAAAGTCGACTTTATGATCAACAAGCATGCGCAATCCTGAAGATGCGATAATCCCAAACAATAAGATCGAGATACCACCAAGTACTGCTGTCGGAATGGTCTGGATAACCGCCATCATTTTTCCGATGAAGGAAAACAGAATCGCAAACACCGCTGCGCCTACGATGACATAGACACTGTATATTCTTGTAATTGCCATTACACCGATATTTTCTCCATATGTCGTCTTAGGCGGCCCTCCCAATAGACCACTGATCAAGGTACCAAGCCCATCTCCTAACAACGACCGATTCAAGCCTGGATCTTTGATGAAATCCTTTTCTACGACACGCCCAAGAACAAGCTGGTGTCCGATATGCTCGGAAATCGTAACGATTGCAATCGGAACCATGATGACTAACAGGGTCGGCGTTATGATGAATTCATAGTCTACTCCCGGTAATAAGAAATTTGGTATTTCAATCCAATCCGCTTTCTTCACTTTTGTGAAATCCAAGATTCCTATAAAACCGGAGTATATGTAACCGACAATAATCCCTATTAAAACAGGCATCAGACTGATAACTCCTCTGAAAAACATGAGGCAGATGATGGCTGCTGCCAATGTCACCATTGCAGCTGAAAAGTGTAGCAAATTATAAACTGCTTTACCGTCTACTTTGATGGTACTTGCCATCTCAACTGCAACTGGGGCAACGGCCAACCCGATGACCATGATCACGGGGGCCACGACGATTGGTGGCAGTACTTTCATAATCCAATTAGGGCCAGTCTTCCAAATAAGCAAGGACACAATTCCGTAGACAAGCGCGACGAACATGCTTCCAATCATTGCACTGCCAATCCCGCCAGTTTTAGTAGCAATTTGAATCGGAATGATAAAGGCAAATGAAGAACCTAAGTACGCAGGCACTTGAAAGCGTGTCACAAGTACGAAGACGATTGTTGCGATACCACTTGTCAAAAGAGCAATTGCTGGGCTTAATCCGACAAGTTGGGGAACTAATATCGTTGCGCCAATCATCGCGAACATATGCTGCAAGCTGAGTATAAGCCATCTGTCTACTGTTGGTTTTTCATGTACATCTAATACTTTTTCACTCATCTTCATTTTCCTCCTTGCGTCGTTTACTTTATTTTGAATGGATCGATACGCTATCTTTATCGTCTGTTTCTTTTAAACTAACGACTACCCGCTCATCGCTAGATGTTGGGATATTCTTTCCGACGAAGTCTGGCCGGATAGGAAGTTCCCGATGCCCTCGGTCAACTAGTACGGCAAGTTGGATTGTTGCTGGTCTACCAAGGTCCATGACGGCATCCATCGCCGCGCGTACTGTTCTTCCTGTGTAAAGGACGTCATCTACAAGGATTACTTTCTTGTCCGTCACGTCATGTTTAATGTCTACTTGTTGGACGAGTGGTTCATTGCTATCATATTTCAACATCAGGTCATCCCGGTATAAGGTAATATCAAGTTCACCTATTAAAATCGGTGTCCCTTCAATCTGTTCAATCTTTTTTGCAAGTCGTTCTGCAAGATGGGAGCCTCTTGTTTTTATACCTACAAGAATGCATTCCTCAATCCCTTTGTTACGTTCGATGATTTCATGTGCAATTCGAGTAATCGCTCTGCCAATTGCTTGTTCATCGAGAATATTGGCCTTTTCCGTCAACTTCATAACCTCCTTTGTCAATATAAGAAAAGCGCAAGGCGCCGTTCAGCCCCGACAGGCATAAGATGGTTTGCGAGGAGGTGTACTCCAGCCACCACAGCAAAACGGCAAGGAGGGATGAAGTTCAATCCCTCCCATATGACCCGAGGGGTTGGCGCCTAGAGTCTAGACACCGACCCAAGTATAAAAACCCTCCTGCCATAATTGGCGGGAGGGTTTACGTTCAGAAAAAACTATACAAAGGGACTGCGCGCAGCAGTCTTTGTATTTCCGAGCAACCTTCCCAGCCTCTCTGGACTGTTATTAAAGGTATCGCTATTTAATTGCTTTGTTCAGTATACAATTCATGCATCCTTTTTGTCAACGCTTTGTCGCATTCTACCGACTAACGCTTGGAAGTCTTCCGGAAGAGGGGCATTGAACTCTAAGTATTCCCCTGTTGTAGGATGGTCAAATCCAATTGTCCCTGCATGCAAGACTTGCCCGCCGAATTCAATCGTCTTTTTCGGACCATATTTTGGATCCCCAACAAGTGGATAGCCAATGTATTTCATATGGACACGAATCTGATGGGTTCTTCCCGTTTCAAGCCTACATTCAACAAGTGTGTAATCACCATAGCGCTCAAGCACTTTGAAATGTGTGACGGCATGCTTCCCTTTATCGATAATTGCCTGGCTTTGACGATCTCGTTTATCACGGCCAATCGGTGCATCGATTGTTCCGTTATCATGTGGAATATGGCCGTGTACAAGGGCTGTATAGACCCGGGTAACAGATTTCTCAACAAGCTGATTGACAAGCGAGACATGTGCCTGATCATTTTTTGCGACCATGAGAAGACCAGTTGTATCTTTATCAATACGATGGACGATACCTGGACGCAACACACCATTTATGCCGGATAGGTCGGTGCAATGGTGCATTAGACCATTAACGACTGTTCCCCCTGGGTGACCTGGCGCTGGATGAACGACCATGCCGCGTGGTTTATTGACAACGAGTACATCTTTATCTTCATAAACGATATCAAGATTAAGGTCTTCCGCAATGACGTCGAGTTCTACTGGCTCAGGTTCATCCACAGTCACGATGTCACCCAGCTTTACTTTATAATTCGGTTTCACTTGTATTCCGTCCAATAACACAAAGCCATCTTTCAACCAGTGCTGAATATGTGTGCGTGACCATTCTGAGTTAATGGATGACAACGCTTTGTCGATTCGACTTCCAACTTGCTCTTCCGTTATTTCAATTTCAAATCTCTCCATTAGGACACCTTTTTCTTATTGTTTTTTTCATCCATGATGACATGAATGATAATCAAGACCACCCCAACCGTCAATGCCGCATCAGCCACATTGAAAATAGGGAAATCGTAGTTGATGATCGGAATGAGGACATCGATAAAATCGACGACTTCCTTGCGCCATATACGGTCGATGAAATTACCAATCGCCCCTCCAAGCAAGAGCATGAGGCTTAGTCCAAATAGCAGATGACCTTTCGCTTCTTTATGGAAAAAGTAAATAATGCCGACGACCACAAACACTGTTACGATATAAAACAACCACATTTGTCCTTCAAGCATCCCCCACGCAGCACCTTTATTACGGTGTGAAAGAAATCCGAAATACGGCTCGACAACGCTAATTCTTTCATCGAGCTCCATGTTTTTAACGACGAACCATTTCGTCAACTGATCCAAAATGATGACGACAACCGCCACCCCGTAATATATGAGCAATCCAAATACCTCCGTCCAACAGATTACGTTTCATTTTAACATACTGACAACTTGAAGACCGAATTTCAACGCCAAATCAACATTATGATAAAACGGCTGCGGCAAGCCTTATAAAAAGACTACCCCAGCCGCTGCAATTTTGATTCACTTAAGCGTAGTATTTTTTCACAACATCCGCACAGCGTGTGCACAGTGTCGGATGCATTTCATCTGTCCCAATCGATTCAGAAATCGTCCAGCAGCGCTCACATTTTTCTCCGTCTGCTTTCTCAACAAGAACGCTCACTGTATCTAGCTTCAACGTTCCCTCTGGCATGCGATCAACAGTACCTTCAGCAAATTTTGAAACGATGAAGAATTGAGCAAAGTCGATGTCATCAGCCGAGAAAACAGCTTGTAAACTTTCAGGTACTGTAACTGTAACCTTCGCTTCAAGTGATTTCCCAATTACTTTTTCATTCCGCGCTTCTTCTAGCGCTTTCAAGACATCATCACGGATAAGCATCAATGTAGCAAAACGGTCACGAAGTTGTGTCGCTTCCTCACCTAGATCCAGTGCTTCCGGCATATCTGTCAGTTGGATACTTTCCTCTTCAACATGCTCGATATGAGCCCACATCTCATCAGTCGTATGTGGCAAGATTGGAGTAAGTACTTTTAATAACGTAATCAAGGTTTCATGCATAACTGTCTGCATTGCGCGGCGGTGTGCATGATCCATACCTTCGATGTAGACAACATCTTTTGCAATATCAAGATAAAACGAACTTAATTCGCCCGTACAGAAATTATTCACCGCATGATAGACGCTTGCGAATTCATAGTTCTCATACGCATTACGCACTTCTTTAATCATATCTTGCAATTTCACGTAGACGTATTTATCCACAGTTCGCATGTCCTCAAACTTCACACTATCCGTCGACGGATTGAAGTCTGATGTATTACCATGTAGGAAACGCAGTGTATTACGGATTTTACGATACACCTCGGAAACTTGTTTAAAATTGGAATCAGAAACCCGAACATCTGCCGTGTAATCAACTGAAGAAACCCATAGACGCAGGATATCCGCACCAAGCTGATTCATTACTTTTGCAGGTACGATGACGTTACCGATGGATTTACTCATTTTACGCCCTTCTTTATCAAGCGTGAAGCCATGGCTTAGCAAGCCTTTATAAGGGGCATGTCCATTGATGGCAACACTTGTCGTAAGGGATGAGTTGAACCATCCACGGTACTGGTCAGATCCTTCCAAGTAAAGATCCGCAGGGTAGACAAGGTCATCTCGTTCTTCGAGTACGCCTTGATGTGTTGAACCTGAATCGAACCAGACGTCCATGATATCCGTTTCTTTTGTGAATTCACCATTCGGACTACCTTCATGCGTGAAACCTTCAGGTAATAACTCTTTCGCTTCACGCTCAAACCAGCTGTTGGATCCATTTTCACGGAAGATTTTGGAGACATTCGCAATCGTTTCATCCGAAATGATTGGCTCCCCGTTTTCAGCATAAAATACAGGTATCGGAACGCCCCAGACACGTTGACGCGAAATACACCAGTCACCGCGGTCACGAACCATATTATACAGCCTAGTTTCACCCCATGACGGTGTGAATTTCGTGTTATTGATTGCATCAAGCAATTGTGTACGGAATGACTCAATTGAAGCAAACCATTGTGATGTTGCACGGTAGATAACCGGCTTTTTTGTCCGCCAATCATGTGGATAAGAGTGCGTGATGAATGATAATTTCTTGAGTGCCCCCACTTTGTCAAGTGCTTCAGTCACTGCTTTATTGGCATCATCGTAAAACAGTCCTTCGAAACCTGGAGCCTCATCCGTCATGACACCACGATCATCAATAGGTGATAGCGCATCGATGTCATATGATTTAGAGATATAGAAGTCATCTTCCCCGTGTCCTGGAGCCGTGTGGACACAACCTGTACCCGCTTCTGCAGTGACGTGTTCGCCAAGCATAACAAGTGAGTCGCGCTCATACAAAGGATGTTTTGCAACAACACGGTCCAAATCAGAACCTTTCAGTTCACGTTCGACTGAATAGTCTTCCCAGCCAATTTCTGTTACAACAAAAGTAAGAAGATCTTTAGCAATAAGGAATTTCTCTTCCCCAACCTTCACGATGACGTATGTGAATTCTGGATGAACAGAAATCCCTAGGTTAGCAGGAATCGTCCATGGTGTCGTTGTCCAGATGAGGAATTTCACATCCGAGTCGATAACGCCAAGACCATCCTTCACCTGGAAAGCAACGTAGATGGATGCTGATTTTTTATCCTGATATTCAATTTCAGCTTCCGCAAGTGCCGATTCACTTGAAGGTGACCAGTAAACAGGCTTAAGGCCTTTATAGATGTATCCTTTTTTCGCCATTTCACCAAACACTTCAATTTGGCGTGCTTCAAACGCCGGTTTCAATGTGATATATGGATTATCCCAATCACCGCGCACCCCAATCCGTTTGAACTGCGAACGCTGGTTGTCGATTTGGCTATAAGCATAGTCCTCACACATTTTACGGAACTCGGCGATTGTATGCTCTTTCCGTTTCACACCTTTATTAACAAGCGCCTGCTCGATTGGCAGACCATGTGTATCCCAACCAGGAACATAAGGTGCATGGAAACCTGTCATCGATTTATGGCGTACGATCATATCTTTTAGCACTTTGTTCAGCGCATGCCCCATGTGAAGATCACCGTTTGCATATGGCGGTCCATCATGTAGAACGAAGAACGGGCGACCCGCCGTGCGTTCCTGCACTTTTTTATAGATGCCCATTGCTTCCCATTTCGCTTGTATTTCAGGTTCTTTATTCGGCAGATTTCCTCGCATTGGGAAATCTGTTTTTGGCATAAGTAACGTGTCTTTATAATCCATTTTGTTTTCCTCCTTTAAATTTAGAAAAGCGCAAAAAGCTGCATACCTATATCCTCTTATAAGGAAGACAGTCTTAGTGCGCGACGTCCTGTCGCAACAAGGAGGGATAAAGTTCAATCCCTCCCCCCTGCGTACCTGTATCTTGCGGGCACAAAAAAATCCCCATCCCTAAAAGGGACGAGGAATCATTCTCGCGTTACCACCCTAACTTGCAGCAAATAAATTTGCCACCACTCAGACACCATAACGGGGTGTATCCGGGATTGCGTACAACATTCCGCAATCCGGCTCGGGAGTGATTTTCATTTCCAATCTGATGACCAGGCTTTCACCACCCCTGGCTCGCTATGCACAAACTTAGAAAGTACTTTCTCTTTCAACGCCTATTGTAAATATATGCCCATAATTATATGTGCATAATCTAGTTGAGTCAAGTGATTGTCAAATTTCTTTGTCTGCAAAAGCCTCTAATCGCTCCGCATCCATCTCGTATTCAAGCAAGGTGTCCCAATCATCCGACTGGATAAGATCCAGTTGTGCTTCGATTAACATACGGAATCGATTACGAAAAATTTTCGATTGCTTTTTAAGATCTTCACTTTCCAATGAGATTTGACGTGTTCGTGACAACGCTTCATTGACGATTCGATCCGCATTCTTTTCTGCTTCCTTGACAATTAATTTTGCTTCCTTCATAGAGTTACGCCTGACATCTTCAGACGCTTCTTGGGCAATAATAATTGATTTTTGCAAGGTTTGCTCAATCGAATTGAAATGCAACAATTGCTCTTTTGACTGTTTTAAGCTATTTTTCAATTCTTTGTTTTCTTCAAGAACATTATCATAGTCTTTTAAAATTTGCTCTAAGAACTCATTTACTTCATCTTCATCATAGCCTCGAAACCCGCGACTGAATTCTTTATTGTGTATATCAAGTGGTGATAAAGCCATACAATGCATCTCCCCTTTAATATATTCCTTATTCTATTATACATGTTGAATCAGCAGAAGATAGGTTTTTTCTTGTTATCTGATGAAATGAAGATTCAATCAGTTATGCGATTGAGTGAACTTAGGTTTTATTGCACAATACTTGAGGCAATTGAACTACATTTCCTCCTTAAAAAAGTTTATATTAAGGATATTATTGCTGTTATGCAGGAAAATCATTCAAGTTTTCCAATGAGGAGACGAATTTTATCTTTACGAGTCCTTCCTTCAATCGCAATTACTTTGAATCTGCCGGAACCTCTAATAGATAATATATCCGACTCATGAAGCTCGAATGCTGGCTGATTTCGGACCGTCCAGTTTACTTTCACTTTTTCACCATGGATTAAAGAAGCTGCTTTCTGACGTGACAAATTTATGAGTGCTGCGACAACTACATCAAGACGTAAGGAACTAATAATGTATATTTCCTCAATCCATGTTTCCGTTGTGACTAGCAAGCTTTCTCGATGATTGTTCACTTCCATTGTCACTTTCGCTTTTCCAATCGATATGAAATTCGCTGTCATATAATCTTTTAACTCGCCTACGAGTGCAAACTGTACTTCATCGTCTCCTACCCGAATATCTCCGAATTTTGAACGGTCGATGCCAAGTGACATCATCGAACCAAGGATATCTTTATGTTCCAGTTTTAAAAATTTTGTTGCGTATTTCACATTGAATATTGCGATTTGATAATCAGCCGTTTCAGGCACATAATAATCGGGATAGATTAAAATTCTTTGCCGTTCCGCATCGATAAATGCACCATCCATTCCGACCAATAACATTGAACTCCCTGCAATCGATTCCACAATGAATCGTTGTCTCGGGTCAAGAAATCCGGTCAATTTAGGGGAATAATTATCCTCTACTTCACGAATCCAACCCATTGTCGTTTCGATGAAGGGCTGTTCGTCTTTTCTAAAATGTTGGATTAAACTGTCCATTACACTCTGCTCCTTATAGAAAAATCCTCACATAAGTGAGGACAACATAATTATAGTAAATACTTGGACAATAAAATAAACAGTTCCTCTACACCTCTCGAAATTAAGTTCAAAGTGAAAAGTCCTACGATTGGTGAAATATCAATCATTCCAAGTGGGGGTATAAACTTCCTGAAAAATCCTAAATAAGGTTCGGCAATTTTTTCGAGCAGTTGCCCAAATTTTGTATCACGTGTCGAAGGTACCCATGACATGAATATGTAAATAATAAGGAGCACCCAGTAAATTTGAATTATCATTGATATGCCTTTGTATAATAATATAAGTATCTCTGCCATTCTAGTTTTTACACCTCATTCAAATTCTATCGATCAAAATAATCGGATATTGCTCCAGCAACTTCCACATTTTCCGGCACACAGAGAAAAATATCCGTTCCGATTCGCTGAATATCTCCACCTAATGCATAAACGGTTCCACTTAAAAAATCGACAATCCGAACCCCTTGATCGCGCTCAATCCGTTGCAAATTAACGACGACTGCACGTTTGTTTTTTAGATGTTCAGAAACATCTTGCGCTTCCGCATAGACACGTGGTTCGGCTAGAATGACTTTCGAAGACTTCTGAATGCTTTGTAAACTCACGACCGTTCCTGTTTGTTGTGTTTCACCTACTGGGTGTTTACGGGTCGTGGCTTGCCTCGGTTTTTCCTGTACAAAGCGTTGTTCTTCTCGACGTGGCTGTTCTTCCACATATTCTTCTTCGTCGTCAAGATAAAACCACTTCTCAAATTTTTTTTTTATGCTCATGCCTCTCCCTCGCTTTCTGCTCCGACGAGTGCAGTTCCAATCCTTAAATGGGTAGCACCTTCCTCGATTGCGATGATGAAATCATTTGACATTCCCATGGACAACTGTGTACACGGCGCATGTAGCAACTTTAGTGCCGAAATTTCATCACGGAGTTCCCTTAATGAGCGGAAAATGGTACGGATTAAATCTTTGTCTCCCGACAATGGTGCCATTGTCATCAGCCCAATAATTCGGACTTTATCGTAAGCCCCTACTTCTTTAATAAAACTTGCTAACTCAGCCGGAGTAACCCCTGACTTGCTCATTTCACCAGAAACATTCACTTGCAGGAAGCAATCGAGAGTTTGGTTAGATCGCTTGTGAATCTCCTTTACGATACTCATTCGATCAACTGAATGTAAATAATCAATTTTATTGATAAACTCTTTTACTTTCCTACTTTGGACATTCCCTATGAAATGCCATATAGCTTCGTCTTGTATAATTACCTGCTTATCAAGGAGAACCTCTGGACGGTTTTCCCCAAGATGTATTATACCTGAATCCATCACAGCAGAAGCTCTTGCTGTCGATACTTCCTTGGTAACTGCTACAACCGTAATTTCTAATCTATTTCTACCTATGCGGTCACAAGTTGACTGTATATCATATTCAATTCTTTGTATTCGTTGTTGAAGTTCCCTCAATATTATCACTACTTTTCATGTTTCTTAATCTTCATTGTAACAAGCAGACGTCTACATATCAATGATAAATCATTTTTTTTCGTCCTTTTTCCCCACAAGAACAATATCTTTACCGATTGTTGCAACATCTTCGAGACGAACCCGCTTTATTTCTTTATCTTTCACATCGAAAAACAGGTTGCGATCTCCCCCCCCAACATGAAATGATTCAACTTTACCGTTTACGATGTCAATCGTCGCATCTTGGACAAATCCGAGAAACGCGCCTTTCGTAACGTCGATGACTTCCTTTTTCTGTATTTCTGAAAACTTCATGAAATCCCTCCTTACGATGAATATATGCACCCAAGTAGAAAAAAACGCAATGCAATCGCCGCATTGCGTTCTTTACTTTGTTGAACATCTTCTACATTGTCTGATCCATTCCTTCACGGATGATTTTCACTGCGTTTTTTTCAAGTCTTGAAATCTGCGCTTGTGAAATTCCCATTTCTTTTGCAATCTCCGTCTGTGTCTGTCCTAGATAGAATCGTTTTGAAAGTATCGACTGTTGCCGTTCATCCATATTGGAAACAGTCTCTTTAACAGAGACATACGTCAACCACCGTTCCTCGGACACTGTTTTATCCTGGATTTGATCCATCAAAAATACAGGATCTCCTCCGTCTCCGTTCATAGGCTCATGAAGTGACATGGGATCTTGGATAGCATCGAGCGCAAAAAGAATATCGTCTGCTGGAATACCTGTTGCCTCCGCCAAATCGGAAATCCGCGGTTCTTTTTGATTGTCATTTACAAACTGTTCTTTTGCCCTGATTGCCTTATAAGCTGTGTCACGAAGTGACCTAGATACCCTTATTGAATGATGATCACGCAGATGTCTTTTTATTTCTCCGATAATCATCGGAACGGCGTATGTTGAAAATCGGACATTATGCTTCAAATCGAAGTTGTCGATTGATTTTAGAAGACCAATACATCCTACTTGAAATAAATCATCTGCTTGTTCTCCCCTATAGGCGAATCTTTGAACAAGGCTCAAAACAAGTCTTAAATTTCCGAAAACAAGTTCTTCCCTTGCTGCTAAATCTCCGCTTTGAAGCCTAATAAACGTTTCTTTCATCACTTCACTCGTGAGTAATGGCAACTCGGACGTATCGATACCACATATTTCCACTCTTGTACGTACCATTCGCTTTTCCTCCGCTTTCTGTAGATGACTGTATGAGATATTGTGTCCTCAGTCGTCTGGAATATGCGGAATACAAGTCGCCAATTTCAACCATTATGCAATTGGATGATTCAACCTTTCGCGCAGGTCCATGATTATTTTCTTTTCAAGCCGGGAAATATAGGACTGGGAAATTCCGAGTAATTCAGCAACTTCTTTCTGAGTCATTTCAATTTGCCCTGACAAACCAAAACGTTGTTCCATAATATAGCGTTCCCGCTCATCAAGCGTCATGATCGCGTCAATCATGTGCTGGCGTTCAATTTTCTTTTCAACATCGTCAATGATAATATGCTCATCTGTTCCAAGGATATCCGACAAAAGTAATTCATTGCCATCCGCGTCTGAATTAAGCGGTTCATCGAAAGATATTTCTGAACGCAATCTATTCGTTTTGCGTAGATGCATTAGAATTTCATTTTCAATACAACGTGACGCATAAGTTGCCAATTTTATATTTTTATCGGTTTTGAATGTCTCGATCGCCTTTATAAGTCCGATGGCACCAATACTAATGAGGTCTTCGATATGCGTATTCGTATTATCAAAACGTCGGGCGATATAAACGACCAGTCTAAGATTTTTTTCAATAAGGGTATCACGTGCATTCATATCTCCTTCCATGAATGCATGAATCGTTTTAGCTTCCTCTTCACGGTTTAATGGTTTGGGAAGTGACTCGTGTCCCCCAATATAGTATGTTCCATTTTTCCTTTTGAAAAAGCTGACTAGCATCGACATCCATTTCTTCATTTCAAGCAGCATGGACTTTTCCCCCTTCTTCGATTGTTGATTCCATTGCAGATACGTGTAAAATAGCTTCAGCACCATCCGGATAACGACGGTCGTTTTTTGTGAGTACGATGTATCCCGGTTGCAATTTCCCTCCATCCACAATCGTCCACTCTTCGAATTTAAAACCGACTGCCCATGACTGCCCTTGAACCGTCAACAGACGAATAAGTCGGATCTCCTTATGATAGGCGCTAGGAAACTTTGTCATCATGGGGGAACCACAGTGATCCCAAGCAAGTAGTGGCTCTACCAAATCCCCGGGTAAGTACTTTAAGACCTTATCAAAGGATACGAAATGGACCGGAGCACCCGACAAAGGCTCCGTGCAGCCGTTCCCTGAGTCAACAAATACATCGACCTCTATTTCAGAGTTCCAAATCCTGAGAATGGACGACGCACGTAGTGACGACACACTCCGTGCTGTCCTGACATCAAGCCATTTCCTTTTCATTAAAAATAGGGCGACATATGCAACAAGCGCATAAGATAGAACAGTCAATGTTGAATTGGTTAGATTGATGCGAAATTGAAGGGCTGTTAATAATCCTCCTGCAAAAACCGCCCCGATTACTACCATCGTTGCCGACTTTCTCCACGGTTCAAATGCTTTTCCAAAAGCACTCATTGTCATACCAAAAAAAGAGGCGATTATAGCGACGAATGATGTAGGAAAGAGAGTAACCGGCACGGAACCTACAAATGAAGCGAACACAAGACGTCTACGGGTAGTCTCAACGTTTCCTACCTTGTTCGCGAATAAGAGAATTGCGTAATTAAACAGCATGTTTAATACGATAATAAGTTCACCATACATAGACTGCCCTCCCCGATTTCAACAATAGCATCCATGCGATGAAACATTTGTCGGAATAGGCGCAGAAATAAAAAAAGAATTCGACAACTATTTCAGATTTTAAAAACGACTCGACAAACCCTCTAAAATAAAGACTTATTACGGGAAAAAATAATTCATCCTCTGTTTAACCGCAAAATATAAGGTATCAATCGATGATACAAAGTGTTTTATTTGGTGGAATTCATGCATTTTTAACACTAATCCAGGAGTAATTAAAAAACCATAGAACTACTATAGTTCTAGCTTATATCATCGATTTTTATACCAATTGTTCAAAGCTACTATTATTATTCAACAATATAATGTTTATAAATAAAAACCCTAATCCACACAATTCAAGCATGTGGACTAGGGTTTTTATTCAAAACTGCACTGGTTATTTAACTGTATTTTCGAACAAACAGAATTCAATGTTGACTTATTTTCGACGTTGCCTATTACGTAGAAATGTAGGGATGTCTAGTGCTTCTTCAGGCTGATTATTATTCTGCTGACGTCCCGATCCCTGTGGCTGTTGGAACTGATTCGTCTCTTCTAAGCGTTCCCTAATCGGAGACGGGTGTTCCTGATCACGAGCTTGTGAACGACTTGCACCAAAGCCTGAGCTCCTTGTAGGCCTTGGTTGAACTAATTGAACTTCGTTAAATCCTGTTGCAATAACCGTCACGATGATTTCATCTTTCAAATTATCGTTGATAACAGAACCGAAAATCATATTCACATCCTCATCTGAAGCAGAAGCAACGATATCTGCAGCTTCCTGCACTTCAAAAAGACTTAAATTCGAACCGCCAGTAATATTCATGAGTACGCCTTTCGCTCCATCAATTGAAGTCTCGAGCAATGGACTTGAAATGGCCTTCTTCGCCGCTTCTGCTGCTCGGTTTTCTCCAGTTGACATCCCAATTCCCATAAGGGCGGATCCCTTGTTTGCCATGATTGTCTTGACATCAGCGAAGTCGAGATTAATAAGTCCTGGGACGGCAATCAAATCTGAAATACCTTGTACTCCTTGACGAAGCACGTTATCCGCTTCACGAAATGCTTCTAACATCGGTGTATTCTTATCAACTATTTCAAGTAGTTTATCATTTGGAATAACAATTAATGTGTCAACAGCTTCTTTCATTGCCGCTATCCCACCCATTGCCTGCGTGGAGCGTTTCCGTCCTTCAAAGGTGAACGGTCTTGTAACAACCCCAACAGTAAGCGCTCCGAGATCTTTTGCAATTTGTGCAATAACTGGTGCAGCACCTGTTCCGGTACCTCCACCCATTCCCGCAGTAACGAAAACCATATCAGAACCTTTTAGCGCTTCTTCAATTTGCTCTCTACTCTCTTCGGCAGCCTTTTTACCAACTTCCGGATTTGCCCCTGCGCCAAGACCCCTTGTCAGTTTAGCACCAATTTGCAATTTCACTTCCGCACTTGAAAGATTGAGGGCTTGTGCGTCTGTATTTACGGCAATAAATTCTACACCCTGTACACCATATTCAATCATACGATTTACTGCATTATTTCCACCGCCACCCACACCAATCACTTTGATTACTGCAAGAGCGTCGATATTCGTATCAAATTCCAGCATCGTCTCTCCTCCTAATCCATCTTATACCGTTCGGGTCAATTATTAATCGATACTCACTCGAATAAATTGTCGAAAGCTTTCTTTGCCTTGTGTAATATGCCGGGCCTTTTTTCCTTATTTCGATCCATTGTTTTTTTCATATTGACCGGAGCTTGTGTTTGCTCTTCATTAGCCATAACTGCTGGCGTTTTCTGTACATGACCGAAATATGCATCCTGCATATGCGCATAACGTATAAGTCCTACCGCAGTCGTATACATCGGTTCCCTTACACCAATATATTCAGGTATATGGATACGTACTCTTGTTTTTAACACATGTCTTGCAAGTTGGAGAAGTCCATCAAGTTTCGTAATCCCACCAGTCAATACGATTCCCCCAGGTAGATCATGAACACCCATGCGGTACATTTCCTCCATGACCAAATCGAAAAGTTCTTCCAGTCGAACACCAATAATTTCCGATATATATCGTTGACTGTATTGATCTTTTGAATCAGCTCCGATGACAGGCACTTCAAACAACTCATCGTCTGATGCATCATCAGAGAAAGCATGTCCAAATTGGTGTTTGATTTTCCTTGCTTGTTCCGTTGGAGTTTTCAAAATGATTGATAGGTCTTTCGTTATATGATCCCCACCGACAGGTACAACTGTTGTAGCCATTAGCCGGTTTTCACCAAATATCGCAATTGTTGTAGAACCACCACCGATATCAATAAATGCAGTTCCATGATTCCTTTCATCTTCTGTTAAGGCAAACGTACCTGCTGCAAGTGGTTGTAAATAGATTTCCCTTATTACAAGACCTGCGCGCTCTACACAACGTAAAATGTTATGCACAAGTGTTTTCGAGGTCGTAACAAGCGTCCCATCCATTTCAAGTCGAACACCAATCATACCCCGCGGATCTGTTATTTCATTATAATCATCAACGATGAATTGTTTTGGAATAATATTAACGATTTCTCGTTCAGGTGGAACCGACATAACCTGTGCCGACTTCATAACCCGATCGAGATCATCATCTGTAATTTCACGATTTTCTGAGTTGACCGCTACTACACCTTTAACATCTTGCAATCTAATACCATTTGCAGGAATACCGAGAATGACTTCTTGGATTTGCATTCCAATCATACGCTCGGCTTGGTCAACCGCTTTACGAATTGAGCGTACGGTCGCATCAATGTCAATGATTGTTCCTTTTCGGATTCCAGCCGATTGAACGTTACCGACTCCAATTACGTGCAGAGAACCACCGTCTACTTCGCCGATCAATACTTTAACCGACGAAGAACCTATATCAAGTGATATGTATAATTCTGATTGGCTCATCTACTGGCACCTCCCATGGCAACTCTTACATCCCATTCTATTGTATTATGAGTGTACTGTCTAAATACTTTCGACATCTTTTGTCTAAATCCTTTCATTCGGAAGGATTTGTATCGGAAGCCTTACTTCGCTCTGTCCATTTAGCAAGAAGAATTCTTCTAATGATGGCAATGTTCTGAAATAGCCTAACACCGAATGCGAATACCGCAGCAAGATATAGATCCACTCCTAAATGCACCCCGAGGAACGCCAGACAGGCCGCTAAAGCGATGTTAAAGAAGAACCCAGATACAAACACCCGGTCATCATAGACTTGTTGTAAATGAGCCCGGATACCTCCGAAGAGCGTATCCAGTGCGGCGAGTACAGCAATCGATAAGTAATTGCCGTATTCTTGTGGAATTTGTATGTCTGATAAAAGCCCAAGTGAAATTCCAAGGATAAGTCCAAGCAAAGGTAACCACATTGTCATTCCCCTTTCGGCAATTCCTTTAAAAATTGATTTTCAAACATTTCGGGGGAGCCATGGATTTCTACAAACCTTTCAGGCTTCCCCACTTCAAGAATCAAATTATCAATATAGAAGTCATCGTGAATTGTTGATGCTGCCAAATAACTGTATAATTTTTCGCTATCCTTAAAGCTAGGCGAAATAATCTTCATCGAGACCGGAGGTGTTGAAACATTCAATCCGTTCACGGTCGTAATGCCATTAATATCCCTAATTGAGCTTAAAGTTGTAAAACGTTTACCATCAATTTCAAGAATAAGACCTTTAAAACGGTTAATTTCATTGACAAAACGAGTAAGTAAGTCCGGAGAAACGTCAGTAACTGGAATACCAAATGCTTCACTTTCAGCGGAAGGTTTCACTTTGATGATAATTCCAGTTCCTTGAATGTTTGTCATGCCCGCTTGACTATAAAGCTTGTCCACTGTTTCAGTTAGGGCTTTCCCTGTGTTTTCATCATTCAATGATTTATATGTAAATATCGTCTTATCAAGTTCACGAATCTCAGATAATAATTCAGAATGAAGCTGCTTTTCAACCGCAAGCTCATGACGAACCGCCCAAATATCCCTTGTATCACGTTCCTTCGGATTCTTCATTGAATTGTATTGGACAGCTGTCATAAAACCGACAGTCAGCAGGATCAATGTGAATTTCCAGTTTATCGTTTTTTTCACTCGACCATCTCCCTATACCAATACTCAACTTTCGTTCCGCAAGGCTGACAAACGGAGATCTTTTAATTGTTCCGTTGTGACGACTATGTTATCGCGGATTAGACCGTCAATTACACCGCCCTTCAATTGCAATGCAGAGGAAAGGACATTCATATCACCAATCGCATCGATGACGAAGGGAGCAGGATACATTCTCCCATCAACCGTGATAACTGGGCCTGTGCATTTGATATAGGAATTTGATGTAATTCTTTGCCCGTTGATCGCTAATCCTTGTGCTCCGGCAATTCTTAGTTCATTGACAACTCGGAGAATATGACTTTCATGAACGATATAATCATTCGGGTTTTGGTCAACCGGATCATAATCCGCATCTTTCAAAGTGATTTTAACACCTTGTCCAATGGCAGGGATGACGCCAAGCAGCAAGCGGAGGTCTTTTGCTTCTTCAACAAGATCAGCATAATCTTCTTCCCTCATAGAAAACGAGCGCTCATACTCACGTATATCCTCCTGCTTGGCGGCGATTTCATCAGATAACTCCTTGTTCCGTTCCTGTTGGTCAATCAGACTCCCACGGTATTCCTCCTCTTGAAGAAATGCCATCGATTCGAATTTACCAACTTCCTTGTTTGAACCGAAAGTTCGATACGAAAATGCGAGGATGAAACCGAGAACAAGGAAAACAACGGAAAAAATAATGTGTTTTCCTCTCTTCTTGTATGCATCATTCATCTTTTTCGTCAACAGAATCACCCTCCTTTTCTTCCCCATACTCTTTACTGAATGGAGTGAAGTATGCTCCAATTTCTATATCGATTATCCCCTTTTCATAGCCGTTTAGTTGTGCTATCATATCTGGGTAGTAAACCATACTTTCAGCAAACGTGGAAATAACAGCACGTACTTCATTTCCGTCATCCATATAAACAGTAAGACGATCTGGATCCACTTCTGTTCCCTCGTAAATAATTTCAGAAATAATTTGATAAATATTTTCATCCATTTTTAGAAGTTGGGCTATCAAACGTTTCTGAATACCTAAATCCTTGATATTGTTCAATACTGGAGCTTCTGCTTCTGGTAACAACATTCCAGCCGGTAACGTTTCTCCATTCTCCAACAGTAAACTATACTGCCCATCTTCCTCAATATAAGCAACTGTCTTCCACTCAGAAATAATAATTTCGATATCTCGTAACCACTTTCGCGACACCGTTACACCTTGGACACCATCAATTTTTTCAAGTGCATCTTTTATTTCTCCCGAACTAAAGCTCCAAAATGGACTTCCGACTGTTAAGCCACTTTGCACTTTATAAAAATCTGGATCCTGAAGAACCGCACCCATAACACTAATACTATCTACTTTACTAAGTGGTGACTGTAAATATAGGACCGCCAGTAGAGCAACAATGAACACTGTCAAGATGAACCGAAATTTCTTATTTGTCTTTCTTCGGCGCTTTTCCCGCATGGAAGGGATTCGCTCTTCGATGTCAATGACTTTTTCCATTTCGGCTCCTCCTTCATCTACCTTTTAGAATTCTTTGTAAAGTGCATGATTGTTCCCGCTGCCAACCATGTAGTCATCAATGATGAACCTCCATAGCTTATGAATGGCAATGTGACACCGGTTACTGGTAATAATCCTGATACGACACCAACATTCAGAAACGTTTGAAAAAAAATCATTGATCCCATTCCCGCTACCATAAGAAATGCATAGTTCCCTTTAGCCCTAATCGCAATTCCAAAAGTCGAAATCAACAGGATAGTGAAAAGGAAAAGAACAAACATAGCCCCGATAAATCCAGATTCCTCTGCAATAATTGAAAAGATGAAATCATTTTGAGGCTCCGGCAAATACAAGAACTTCTGGCGACTATTTCCATAGCCATGTCCAACTAACCCACCAGGCGCGATGGCAAAAAGCGACTGGATTCCTTGGAAACCCGTTCCAAGCGGATCATTCCATGGATCGATGTAAGACTTTATACGATTCAATCGATATGGCGCCGCAGCGATTAGTGCTACAAAAGCACCCACTCCTGCTACACCAAGGAATATAAAAAAACGGAGTGGATAACCTGCTATGAATAGAATAACAAACGAGGAGACAATCATGATGACGGCTGAACCCAAATCCGGTTGTAGCATGATAAGAATTCCTGGTAAAAGTATCAATCCTAGATGCTTGAACCGAAAAACGCCTTTTCTTCCTATTTTGTCCATGCTACATGCCAACTTGCCAATAAGTGCAACCTTTACAAATTCAGCTGGCTGGATACTGAACGGTCCAAAGGCAATCCAGCTCTGGGACCCGTTCCGAACTGCACCCACACCAGGGATAAGGACGGCAACGAGTAGCAAGATCGTTCCATAGTAGAGAATGGTCCATGTCCTAGGACTCGAAGTCAATGGACTTTTCATGATTGCAATTGCAATACCTATCGATACCACCATATAGATTGCCTGTTTTACAATGAATGGCGGGGAATTTGCGTAATGGACCGCTCCCCAATATGAACCAGCTGAATGGACGAAAGCCAATCCAATCAATGACAGCGCCACCGCCGAAATGATAAATGATGTTTTCAGCTTCCCTTCCAGTGAACGCATCCTTCCGCAATTTTAGTCAATCAATTAATAAATCCTCAGGAACAAATTCTACACGATTTCATCCAAGGATACCTTTACAGATTCATGACAACTTTATGACAGCTTCTATGAACTGATCTCCACGTGCTTCGAAGCTAGGGTACTGATCCCAACTTGCACATGCAGGTGATAATAGGACAATATCGCCAACGTCAGTGAGTGGATATGCTTTTAGCACAGCATCATTGACATCATCAGCATGAATAATTTTCGTAATACCACATGATGTTGCAAACTCCGCAAACTTTCCAGCAGTCTCTCCGAGGGTAACAACTGCTTTCACATTATTCATAAAAAGCCTTAATTCTTCGAATGAATGCCCTCGGTCTAGTCCGCCAGCGATAAGAACTATCGGCATGTCAAATGCCGCCAATGCACTTTTCGTTGCAAGTGTGTTCGTTGCTTTTGAATCATTATAAAAGGTCCGACCTTTTAATTCCTTTACAAATTGCGTTCGATGTCTAACACCAGTAAAAGAACTAAGCACATTCTCAATCGCCGCTTTATCGCAATTCAAAAGAATGGCAGCAGCTGTTGCGGCAAGAATATTCTCTAAGTTATGCTGACCTGGTAACTTGATGATAGAACGCTTTACGTAAGGTTCCCCATCCCAATATATTTGTTCGTCATCCGCTGATATGCCGGCACTTCTTATTCCCTTTAATGAAAATGGGACCTTTGTAGCCAATGAACGAGCCGCAAACTTACGTAGTTCAGCCTGATCTTCGTTATAAATGAAATAATCCTCTTGCGTTTGTTTTTCAGTTACCCTTGACTTTGCCACTGCATACGCTTCAGAAGTCCCATGGTAATCGAGATGTGCGTCATACAAATTCGTCCATATAGCGATTTTCGGACGGAATGCTTCTGTCCCCATTAATTGAAACGAGGATACTTCAAGGACGATGAAATTGTCTTCCGTTGCTTTTTCGGCCACTGTACAAGAAGCTGTTCCAATATTTCCCGCGATAAGTGGATGCTTCCCACCTATATTAAGCATATGGTATAACAGTGTCGTCGTCGTTGTTTTGCCGTTAGACCCTGTGATGGCGATAATCGGAGCCTCACTTATCCTAGAGGTAAGTTCAATCTCGGTCCACACTGGAATTCCTTTTTGAACCGCATCTACTACAACTGAATTACTATAGGGAATGCCCGGGTTTTTCACAATAAGTTCAAAACCTTCATCTAAAATCCCTTTCGGATGTCCGCCACAAATGACCTGAATCCCTTCCAAACGAAGCGCTGACGCCTCCTTATTTCCCTCTTCTGGAGATGCGTCATTTACTGTCACTTCTGCTCCGAGCGAATGGAGCAGCTTCGTCGCAGCATAGCCGCTTTTCGCAAGGCCAAGGACAAGGACTTTCATCTCTCTAAACTGGTTTACATTCTTCACTTACATCACCTCCATCAACACAGGGAGAATTGCTGCCAAGAAAGCGACTCCCCAAAAAACGATGACAATTTTCCATTCGGACCACCCTGACAGTTCGAAATGATGATGGATCGGACTCATTTTAAATACCCTCTTACCCGTTGTTTTAAAACTAATGACTTGGATAATAACAGAAAGTGTTTCAACAACATAAACAATTCCGATAACAAGCAAAAGAAATTCTTGTTTTATTAACACCGAAAGCATTGCCAGTGCCCCACCGAGTGCCAATGAACCTGTATCACCCATGAATACTTTTGCCGGCTTAACATTAAAGATTAAAAAACCAAGCATAGCTCCAGTAACCACAAATGCGAATATCGCGATATCATACTGTTCATATATGAGTGCATGAACTCCAAATGCACCGAAGGCAATTGATGATGTCCCCGCTACAAGTCCATCCAATCCATCTGATAAATTCACTGCATTGGAGAATCCGACAAGCCAAAAAATAAGAAAAGCCACATAAAATATGCCAAGCTCCATTTTGAATTCAGTGAATGGAATTTGAACCGTAGTATCGAAAGGCCCTAATTTAAGTAGGAAAAATGCAGCAACTGCAACAACTATTTGACCGATTAGTTTTTGGATAGACGTAAGCCCAAGATTCCTCTTCAAGACTACGATTATGAAGTCATCAAAAAAACCAATGAGTCCAAATCCAACGAGAACCAGCAACAGGACGATTGTCTGAGTTGTAAGTACATCGTATATGTATGAAAGGGAGAGCGTCGAAATGATAATCGAACCAATGAAGATAAGACCACCCATCGTAGGGGTTCCTGCTTTTTTTTGATGAGTTTTAGGTCCTTCCTCGCGGATGCTCTGCCCAAACTTCATCCTTCTAAGGGCAGGGATAATAACAAATCCCAGAATTACTGAAATGATGAATGCAACGGCTATCGCCGTCAAAGTAGTGACAAGTGTCATGATTTTTTCTCCTTCTATCTTCTGAAACAGTATTAATGCTTACGCTGTGTCAGCCTTTTCATTTAACTAGTTATTCTGTATAGACATGAATGACATCTTCCACGGAGATTAATGTGTTCGCTACTGGTAACTGAGTCTTCACTTGTTCCCCAGAACCATGCCATTCGATTTGAAACGTATGCAATTGGCTAGTAATCATCCCTTTGGTCATACCTGTAAGATCTGGTGCCCGCTGTGTCAACGCATCGCCCCATTTGTATTCTTTTTCGATTTGTCCTTTCCTCACTGTAATTCCTGCGAGTGGAGCAATCTCCTCCATAATACGACCAACGATTGGAGCGGCAATGACACCACCAAACTGGACCGAATTCTTCGGGCCGTCAACAGCAACATAAACGAGCAACTCTGGATCATCCGCTGGTGCAAAACCAATGAACGAGACGATATAATCACCATCTTTATATCTTCCATCCACTACCTTCTGAGCAGTCCCCGTTTTCCCTCCAACGCGTAAACCATCTGTGAATGCCTTTCCCCCTGAACCTTTTGCCACGACTGATTCCAGCGCTTCCCTCACGTGCTTTGAGGCTTCATCCCCGATGACACGTCTTTGCATTTCAGGACCAAATGAGCGAACTGCCTTCCCTTTATCATCCGTAATTTCTTTCACGATATACGGGCGGTAAAGATATCCACCGTTTATGGCCGCTGCTACCGCTTGCACTTGTTGGATTGGGGTCACTGAGATTCCTTGGCCGAATGCAGTCGTCGCTTGCTCAACGGGACCGAAATTCTTTTCAGAAAAAAGAATTCCTTTGGATTCCCCCGCAATTCCAGATTCGGTCGACTGTCCGAAACCGAAATCTCGGATATATTTCCCAAGTGTTTCTCCACCTAAACGTTGACCAATTTCAACAAATCCCGGGTTGCATGAATTCTCGACGACTTCCAAAAATGACTGATGCTTATGCCCGCTTCGTTTCCAACAACGAAGTCTCGCTTTGCCAATCATCACATAACCAGGATCATGAAAATGATCTTGATGCAAATCAATGACTTTTTCTTCGAGACCCGCTGCGAGCGTAACGATTTTGAATGTCGAGCCCGGCTCAAATGTCATCCAAACAGGTAAGTTGCGATTATAGATACTTTGATCCACATCTTTGTAGTCAGACGGATGAAAAGTAGGCGCGGATGCGAGTGATAATAATTCTCCCGTCTTCGGGTTCATGACTATAGCGAGTGCTTGGGTCGCATCATACTTCTCCATCGCCTGCACTAATTCGCGTTCTACAATCTTCTGCATGCGTACATCAATTGTCAATTCGACATTTGCGCCCTTTACACCTGTCTTAAAACCATCATCCACATGTGGAAGCGGTAATCCTATCGCATCTGTATATAAGCGAATACGATCGCCAGTTCCAAGCAAGAATTCATCATATGCGTATTCGATACCAGCTAATCCTTTACCATCATACCCTGTAAAGCCAATCAATCTCGATAGTAATTCACCATTCGGGTAATGCCTGACAAAGTCAACTCCCGTATATAATCCATCTATTTGAAGACGGGAAATTTCATCCGACAGTTCTTTTGTAATGTTTTTCCCTTCAGGTGCTAGCTTGACCATGACTTCCCTTTGCGACATCTTTTTAGCCAGTTTAGCCTCATCCACACCTAGAATTGCTGCAAGCGGCTTCGACGAGTTTTTTATATCCCGATTTTGGGTTGGCATAAAGTACAATGTCGGTGCTAGCCTATTACCGACAATGAGATTTCCATTCCGATCCAAAATATCTCCGCGCATTCCACCAAATGGGATTTCACGATCCCAACTCGCTTCCGCGCGGTCTTTGAGTATTTCATGTTTAATAATTTGTACATGAAAAAGCTTTCCCACAACCATGGCTAGCGACAGGATAAACAGGACGAATATCGCCCTTATTCTCTTTTTCGATTGGTATCCTATAACCGTTCGCAATGTTCATACACCCCACGTTTTTCTATTAACGTATGATGTAGTACAGAATGCTATTCGTCAACCACCAGTAATATCCTCTTCTTCCGGTGCCTCTCCCCTAGATTTATAAATTTCAGATGGCGATTTCAATTGGATGACAACCGGTTCATCAAGCCCTATTTCTGTCCCTTTTGAAAGACTCTGCTCTGTGACATATCCGTCACCATTAATGCGTATATCAAACCCAGATAACATTTTATATGAAAGAACCATTTTTTTCGACCACCCTGTAAAATTCGGGAGTGTCGTCACACCTTTTGTCTGTAATAAGACGATTGAACCTTCCGCTAGTTTCGTACCTGCTTGCGGGTATTGGAGGTCGATTGTCCCTCCTTCACCGATGACGATTGGATTGAAGCCACCTTGTTGAATTTCCCCAATCGCTTCAGCCGTATTTTTCCCGGTGAAATCTTGGACGACTGTCGCCTCAATGATTTCTTCTCCTTGGGGAACGATATTCATGTATTTCAAACTACCTTCCATGATGGAGGTGAACAATTTAGCAACCGGATCCGAACCGGTTTGCCCTTCCTTCAATTTCGGCTGCTGTACATAGACGTATGTAAGCAACTGGGGATCATCCACAGGTGCCATTCCAAGGAATGAATACAGATAGTTTCCACCGCCCGCCATATACTCCCGTCCCCCAGCTTTCGGAATCTCTGCCGTACCTGTCTTTCCGCCAACCGTATACCCATTTAAAGCAAACTTCTTTCCTGTTCCTTTTTCACCTGTAACGGTCGAAGCAAGTATTTCCCTTACTTTTTTTGCGGTGTCAGCAGATATGGGACTCTCGCGTTCTTCAGGATTTTGATCTTTCACTGTTTTTTCCGTGTTAGGATTCGTGATTTTATCAATTACATACGGTTTCATCATGACGCCATTATTTGCGATTGAGGTAGTCGCCTGGATTATCTGCATAGCCGTCACTGTAGAACCTTGTCCATAAGATGTCGTTAGCCGTTCACTTGGATATCTATCTAAAATTACGCCAGGTGTTTCTCTTGGTAAGTCAATTCCCGTTTTTTCACCGAAACCAAACTTTCGAATATACTCAATGAATTTTTTATCCCCAAGACGTTCCAATAAATAGGCCATTGATGTATTTGAGGATCTTTGGAACCCTTCCAAGAATGTGATTGTTCCCCATCCTGTACGGTTAACGTCTCGAATTGTCTTATCAAATATTTTGTACTGACCCGATTTAAAGTAAGCATCTGGATCCCATTTTTCCTCTTCGATTGCAGCAGCTAATGTAAACATCTTCAATGTTGAACCTGGCTCAATCGTTGTTTCTAACGATTCATTCAACCAGTTTTCGGTAAGTCCTTCTCGTGTAGCAGGATGAAAAGCAGGACGTTGGCTCATCGCAAGAATCTTACCTGTTTTCGGATCTGCAACAACGACCAACATCTTTTTCGGTGAATATTCTTTCTCCACACGGGTCATCGCGTCTTCCACAAAGTTCTGGATTGTCTTATCGATTGTTAGTTGAATTTCATAGCCATCCTTTGCGGCAATAACTGCCTTGTCGGATTTCGGTAATGTGAAACCCCAGCGATCGGATTTGAAATTCGTTTTTCCATCCGTACCCGTTAATTCTTTATCATATGTTTGTTCAAGTCCCATTTTTCCAATAGTAGATTCCTTTCCTTCGGCATCTTTCTCCTTCATAGAAAAACCTATCAAGTAGGAAGCAAATATACCATTCGGATAAAATCTTTTTTTCTCTTCAATTAAAAGTATTCCCGGAAGCTTTTTTTCTTTGATGGCAAGTACATTTTCATGACTAATATCTTGGCCAGCTTTCCCAAACTCCACTTGGTATATTTCTCTCTCAGGGTCCTTAGGGTCTCTGAAGTTCTTGGCGTTTTTCATCTTCGTAAGTATCGTTTCTTTTTCCAACGGAATATATTCGGCAAGAGCTTCCGCCGTCTTTTCATAGTCAATGACATGCTTAGGAGTTTTTGACCCTCCTTTACTCGCTTTTTCACTCAATACGGCAACAAGTCGGTAACTTAACGTATCTGATGCAATCAATTCACCATTCCGATCAACAATTGTCCCGCGATTGGCTTTTAATATCGATTCTCTTGCGTATTTCGCCTCCGCAAGAGATGCCATTACTTTACCCTCAGCTTGTCCGGTCGCCTGAATAAAGAGCATTCTCCCGAACAAAAGTAAAAAGAGCCCTCCATAAACTAAAAACATTAGAAAGGCTCCCCATTGGAATCGAAATTTCTTTTTCATCGTCCTGGCACGACCTTTACGTTGCTATCGTTCAGATTCAAGCCGAGTTCTTTAGCTTTCTTCCAAATCGCATCATATGTTGATCTTTGCTTTACTTGATTGGACAATTCCATATTCTGTTTTCCCATTTCCGTAATTTCGTTGCCGACCATCTCAACTGCCCTGTTCGCGTCATTAATTTGAGCTTGTGTTTGTAAAATCAAAGTTGAGAAAAAGACGAGAATTGTTGAAAATAGCACGAATAGGACCTTTTCCCCGACTGAAAAAACTTTTCGGTAAGGACGAATTTGAGGTTGTTTTTTTGGTACTTCTGGTATTTCAATCTCGCGTACGAAAGTCGTCTGGTATTTTCTCTGTTCAAGCGCCATTCAACAATTCCCCTTTCCCTTTCACTTTCACTTTCTTTCAGCTATCCTGAGTTTCGCGGATCTCGCCCGCTTATTCTCTTCTATCTCTTTTTCACCTGGTATAATTGGTTTTCTTGTTACGAGCTTCATAATAGGCTCCATGCCTTCTGGGATCATTGGTAAATTAGGCGGCAAATCTGGGTAAGATGAAGCTTCCTTGAAAATCGTCTTGCATAACCGATCTTCTAGGGAGTGAAACGTAATGACACTTAAACGGCCACCAGGATTAAGCAACGTAATCGCTTCTGTCAGCGACTCCTCTGCAGCTCCGAGTTCATCATTCACCGCAATTCGAATTGCTTGAAAAACCCTTTTTGCAGGGTGTCCTCCAGTCCTTCTTGCAGCTGCTGGAATACCCGATTTAACTAGTTCAGCTAGCTCAGCAGTCGTTTGAATGGGTGCTTGTTGACGTGCATCCTCAATTTTACGTGCAATCCTTTTTGAGAATTTCTCTTCCCCGTAACGGAAAAAGATGCGCACAAGATCTTCATATGACCAATCATTGACTACATCATGAGCAGTCAGTGGGGCACTCATATCCATTCGCATATCGAGCGGCGCATCATGATTATAGCTGAACCCTCGCTCAGGTGTATCTAGTTGCGGTGATGAAACGCCCAAATCATAAAGGATTCCATCCACCGATGATAGTCCAATTTTCTCTAACTCAGATTTCAAATTCCTGAAATTCGAATGAACAAACGTCACTTGTGGAAGGTATTCCTCCAACCGTTCTTTTGCAACTTCGATTGCAGTCAAATCCTGATCGAAACAGATGAGTCTGCCTTTAGGTGATAAACGCTTTGCTATTTCTTTACTGTGACCGGCTCCTCCAAGCGTGCAGTCGACATATAAGCCATCGCCTTTTATAGCTAATCCTTCGACGGCTTCATGGAGTAATACCGTTGTATGGTTGAATATTGAAACCGCCCTCTTTCAGTGCTTCTTATTTTTTAACAACCTTTTTTAGAAATCAAAATCGATAATGTTTTCTGCAATTTCATTGAACGATTGTTCAGATTCATCATAATAGGTATCCCATAATGGTTTGGACCAGATTTCGATACGACCCGAAACACCGAGTATGACACAGTCTTTTTCAACCTTTGCGTAATAAAGCAATGAAGATGGGATATTGATGCGACCCTGCTTATCGAGTTCCACTTCTGTAGCACCAGAAAAGAAAAAACGGGTGAATGCGCGGGCATCTTTTTTCGTCACAGGCAAAGTTTTAAGCTTTTCTTCGAGACGTTGCCATTCATCCATCGGGTAACCAAAGAGACAGTTGTCTAGACCACGCGTCAATATGAAACTATCCCCTAGATGTTCCCGAAATTTCGAAGGAACAATTAAGCGACCTTTTGTATCGACAGTATGGTGATATTCGCCCATGAACATACTCTTCACCCCACGATATGAACTTAATGTACCACATCCCCCCACAATCCTCCACTATTTTTTAAATATTCCACCCGATTCCGCTCAAAAATAGGTAAATAGAACTCTTTTCAAGGAGCTTCGAGCAAAAAAAAATTAGAACATGTAATCGGACGAGTGTCATTCTGGAAAAATAATGGAAAAACTCTTACCTGCACAACTGTGCTTGCAAGAGTGTCCGAAGAGTTATCCTTATGAAAGAAAACATTCTTCTCCAACCTAAATCATTTAGATTTCGAGGAAAGAGACTTCTACCCTAGTAGGTTAAAGGTAAATTATTTTATGTGTTCCATCCATTTCAAACGGCAACTCAAGGAGATCACTGATGAGTGTCGGTCCATAACCGTTAAAATACGTATAGGGTGTATAAACTCGTTCTTGTAAACCACCTTCTGGAAACAACTCACCTTCAAGTAATCCAAACGCACGAAGAGTTGCATTATGTTTCAACAGGAGTGCTTCTTCTGACTTTTCTTTCATATAATTAAGTTGTTTTGAATGGTTGTGAAGATTTTTGTCAAGCAATCCTTGCATCTTACCCCCCTGCTTCTCAACAAGTCCAGCGATTTTTTTATACTGTATATTCAGCATTTCCCTAGTTTCATCCAAAATCAAGTCAATACGTTTCTCATGTAAACTTTCGATGAATTGCTTTCGGGCAGCATCTACTTTCCCAGACATCACATCCCCAACAGTAAACGATTTACTTTCCAGTGCACGTTTTACTTGAGGGGTGATCAAAGTCATTGACATTCGGGGAACAATAATCGGCATTTTCATACCAAGATGATGAAATGCTTCTTTCAACAAGGCCCAATAGGCAATCTCCCCTGGCCCTCCAACAAATGCCAGTACCGGCAATACCATATCCTGCATAAGCGGTCTTGTAGCCACGTTATTGCTCAGAAGCCATGGTTCGTCTTTGGCGATCCGGTGCATATCAGCTTTAGAAAACTGGATACCTGTACTACCATTGACGAAATATCCATTTTCTCTTGACAGGAGAACCCGCCCTGTTTCATGAACATAAAACAGATTTGCAGCGTCTATTTCAACCCCCATCGGATCACCGAATCCGAGCTGCGCAAATCGTTTTTCTTTATCGAAAATCAATTGTGCAATGGTTTCGGATTCTGCGATGAATTGACCAAAGTAGTCCGCTTCAAGCTCCCGTAACGGTTTAAATGCTGAATCGATGAACAATAAACCTTCCTCTTCGAATAATCCATTCATAAGTCGAACGAAAAAATTTGTGAATGTAGTTTCTCTCTCTACTGCGCTAAGTACTTCATCCAACACATTTTTCGTATACGCAGTTTCACCGAAATCTGCGAAAATATTTTTAACGAACGATGCCATCTGCTCTTTATCGTATACCGCGTCTGAAGCCATTAGCTTCAATACGAATTTTTCACGGTATTGGCTCTTTACCTGTCTGCCATCTATTTCCGTGTAAACGTGATTGATTTCATTCAAATCATGATCTTCTCCGGCAACCCAAAATACGGGAATAACAGGAACACCGAGTGCCTGACGTTGTTTTTTTGCCAACAAAATAACCGTTATTGCTTTATGTATGGAATATAATGGTCCGGTCAATATACCCGCTTGTTGGCCTCCTACAATCGCAACTGCATCTTCCGATAATTCCACAATATGTTTATTCGCCTTCTCAGAAATTCCGAACGGTTCCATGAATGAATGAATCATTTCTGCGAGCTGACGTCTTTCATATATACGACTTGCAAGCTCCTTTAGCCTCTCAGGATAGGAGCTTTCTTGATTTTCATAATCAAAAAAAGTATGTAAGAAATCCTTATCATCATTGTACGCTTGCATCACTTTATTTTTCTCTTGAAGTGACAATACTTCCAATTCCATCATTCATACCCCTTTATAATGATCGGTTTGAACAAAGTATAGCATTTCTAATCACAGGATTAAAAAAATACGCTTAAGATGCCTCCACGAAGTTCTACAGATTCAATTTACATATTCGATGATTTTTAATAAAACTCCACCTAAAAGTAAGAGAAGGTATGAAACCGATAAAATAAGAAAGTAAATTCGCCATGTTTTCCTTAGCATCCGTACAATGCGAAATTCTTTAACTTTAATCCTTTCAACAATTGTATAGATGATTGCAATCATGATTGCAATCCCAGCTATATAGACAACTGTCCCCTCACCGAATATCGTATATGCCACGATGGAAACCGAAATGAACAACAAAGGTGTTGTTACATCAGCCGCAAGTCCAATGACCGATGCAGGTGCTTGCCCCCTTATCCTCATTAAGATAAGGAAAGATATTGTCACAATGAACGGACACAAAATGATAATCCCAAATAAAACAACGATCGCCCCATTCATAATCCTACTCCTTTTCCATCAAGGGCATAGAGCATTGTCTCAAGTGTTGTTAGGAGTGGTAACGATTTTTCTCTCCCGTTCGCTTTTCGAATGATGGCGCTAACAATCGTTTCTATTTCCATCGGACGGCCTGCTAATCGATCTGCCAACATCGATGATTGATTACACGCAGTCCTCCTACATACGTCTTCCACTGCCTCATAGGGAAGTGATGACCGTATTTCCGGAAAAGCCGCCGTGAGTTCATCATACAAACAATTGAAAAGCAGGAGACAATACTCATCTGTCAATAGATCTCCATTTTTAATTCCAAGAATAGCAGTCAATGGATTAATCATGCAATTGATGAGCACTTTCCTCATAAGAATCTGTTCTGAATCAGAATGGAATGTAATTGGAAACGACTTCGAATTCGCTTGTCCGATGCGTTCGAACAACCTTCCATCTCCTCGTGCAGCCGCAATTGTAATCATCCCTACCCCGTTATGCTTGACTGTACGATCATCTATCCTTTGTGCCCCGTGTTCTACCGTTGCGAAAGCGATGTCTAGTAATGTCGTTCCATGGACAAGTTCTATATGACCAATTCCATTTTGAACAAATAAGACAGGATGAGTTTCATGCACTTTTTTCATATCTGAAAGGAGTTCACGTAATCCTGCATATTTGACTGCCGCAATCCAAAGGGCTTCAAGAGACGTATCTTCTATTTTTGTTGTCGCATTCGCATAGAATACGCCCTCTGAGCCGTCTTGATTAATGCGGCAAACGCCCTCTACGTGAAGCAGTTCCGCTTGTTCTTCCCTTCTAACATAAAAAGTCACATTCATCCCCACCTCCGACAAGTATGACCCAATTAGCAAACCGATTGAACCAGCCCCAGCAATGACTACCTCCATACATATCCCCTTCTCCCAATCCAAAAAGCCCACTTAAGTGGACCTTTTGGTCATTGACATGATTATACAGGATAGACCGGATGTTTTCTTGGTGGTTGCGGAATATCTTTTGTACTATAGAAACGGAAACGTTCCGCCAGGACTCCCCTCAAACTAGACGGTGCTACTATTTCATCGATAATAAGTTCAGATGCCAACTTATAAATGTCAATCTGTTCTTTATATTCCTTATGTTTTTCCATTACAAACGCCAGCTTTTCTTTTGGATCTTGAATCGCTTCTATTTTATTCGAATAGACGGCATTTACCGCAGCTTCCGGTCCCATAACCGCAATTTGTGCAGTTGGTAATGCAATACAGACATCTGGTTCAAATGCCGGTCCAGCCATTGCGTAAAGACCTGCACCATATGCCTTACGAACAACAACAGAAATTTTCGGCACAGTCGCGGAACTCATCGCCATAATTAGTTTCGCACCGTGGCGGATGATGCCTGCACGTTCCACTTTCGTTCCAATCATGAAGCCCGGTACATCCGCAAGGAATAACAGAGGAATTGAGAACGCGTCACAAAGATTGATGAATTTTGTCGCTTTGTCTGCCGAATCGACAAACAAAACGCCACCTTTCGCTTTCGGCTGATTAGCGATGATGCCGACAGGCTGCCCTTCGATTCGTGCTAGTCCCGTGATAATTTCTGTTGCGAATAATTTCTTGATGTCGAAAAAACTATCTTCATCAATCAATGCATCAATTGCTTCATACATATCGAATGGTGCGTTTTGATTTTCAGGAATGATTGCTTCAAGCGTACGTCCAGCTTTCGCCTCAACTTTTTCTTTCAATGCAGGTTTTTCCGTGAAGTTCGCTGGAAAATACGCGAGATAACGGCGCGCTTCCGCAATGGCCTCTTGCTCATTTACCGCAAGTACATCGCCACAACCACTGACTGAACAGTGCATATGAGCGCCACCCATTTCTTCAAGTGTCACTTTTTCCCCAATCACTTTTTCAGCCATACGTGGTGAACCCAGATACATGGATGCATTCCCATCAACCATGATGACAATATCACAAAAGGCTGGTATATATGCACCACCCGCAGCAGAAGGACCGAAAAGAATACAGATTTGCGGGATGAAACCAGATAACCTTACCTGATTATGGAATATTTTTCCTGCCCCGCGTCGATTCGGGAACATGGCTAGCTGATCTGTAATACGAGCACCCGCCGAATCAACGAGATACAACATTGGTACACGATTCTTTTCAGCGATTTCCTGGATACGGATTATTTTCTCGACCGTTCGGGCTCCCCAAGAACCCGCTTTAACGGTCGAATCATTCGCCATGACACAAACAGTTTGGCCGTTCACTTTCCCCATCGCAGTGACAACGCCATCTGCTGGCAAATCCCCCGCTTCACAGTTCGCAAACCTACCGTCTTCCGTGTATTCTCCATCGTCAAATAACAGTTGGAGTCGATCACGGACAAATAGCTTACTTTGTTCTTTCTGTTTTTCGTGATATTTTGGATGTCCACCTGCAAAGATTTCCTGCAATTTTGTTTCCAGCTTTTCATTATAAGTCATTTGTTCAGTTTTATTAGTCATTCAAATACCCCTTTCATTGACCCGTTCAATTCCCCATTAAGCCTCGATTATTACTAGGTCATCCTCTTCATTGACGAAATCGCCGACTGCTACGTTAATGGCTGATACTTTCCCAGCCGTTTCCGCTTCAATCGGTATCTCCATCTTCATGGATTCGAGCACTATGACGACTTGCCCTACTACCACTTCTTCTCCTTCTGTTACATTTACCGTGAATACTGTACCCGCCATTGTTGATTTTACTGGTGTCATTTTTCCACACTCTCCTTTTGTTTTTCCAACCAAATTGGTAATACTGCCGTTGTATAGTCACCTATAGTGAACGTTTCAGAACTTAGAAATTTATTGAATAGTGGTAGGTTTGTTTTCAGACCATCGATTTCAACTTTTGAAAGGAATGCCTTCGATTGTTGGATTGCTGCTTCTCTGGTCGCTGCGTGGACAATCACTTTAGAAATTAGCGGATCATAAAACGGCGTCACTTTCCCACCTTCAACATAGCCCGTATCGATACGGACCCCATCCGTATTCCCCCAGTCTAGTTTCACGATTGTTCCCGGTGAAGGCATGAATGTGACCGGATGTTCTGCATAAATACGGAATTCAATTGCGTGGCCACTTAACTTGATATCTTCCTGATTCTTCACTGGAAGTTCCTTACCATCCGCAACTTCGATTTGCCATTCCACCAAATCGTACCCCGTTACTTCTTCCGTCACTGGATGTTCGACTTGAAGTCTTGTGTTCATTTCAAGAAAGTAGAACTCATTGTTTTCATCCACAATGAATTCTACTGTTCCTGCATTCTTATAAGAAACTGCTTTCGCTGCATCGACCGCCGCTTGATGAAGACGCTTTTTTGCTTTTTCTGGTAAATTTGGTGAAGGCGATTCTTCAATCACTTTCTGATTTCGCCTTTGTACCGAGCAGTTTCGTTCGAATAAATGAACTACATTTCCAAAACTATCACCAAAAATTTGAACTTCTATATGGCGCGCATTTGTTATGAATTTTTCAAGGAAAACGACATCATCACCGAAATAAGCTTTTGCACGCGTTTTGACGGATTGAAAATGTTGACTGAGTGCTTGCTCATTATCACAACGCACCATACCAATCCCGCCGCCCCCAGCACTCGCCTTCAACATAATCGGATAGCCAATTTCAGTCGCCTCAAGTATCGCTTCCTCCAAAGATGCAATTCCTTCATCAGTACCCGAAACCACCGGCACCCCTGCCGCTTGCATCGTCACACGTGAAGCAATCTTATCCCCCATCTTAACAATAGTGTCCGCTTCCGGTCCGATGAATCGAATTCCCGCTGCTTGTATTTTTCGAGCAAAATCCGCATTTTCCGACAGCAACCCGTAGCCAGGATGTATTGCGTCTGCACCGGTACGAATCGCTATGTCTATAATAGCGTCTGCTTTTAAATAGGATTGTTGGACCTGTGCAGGTCCAAGCAGGAACGCTTCGTCCGCTTCTTTCACGAATGGCATATCCACATCCGCTTCCGAATAGACCGCGACAGTCCCTATTCCGAGGCGTTTACAAGTCTTCATAATTCTAAGAGCGATTTCCCCACGATTCGCTATCACTATTTTATCCATCGTAATCCCCCTAAATGTTTGATTGTGAACTTTCCCTTCCCCTTTTAGTTTAAACGATAAATGAAACCGTTTTCAACCTTTGTATGGAAAAAAATTTTAACTTCTTTTCGATAAGAACCGTTCGACCACTTCATGATGTGCTTCTTGTTCCCAAAGACGTGCACATTGACGCGATTCCTCAAGCATCCGGTCGCGCATGAAATCGGCTGTCCATTTGCGGATAGCGATTGTCTTGTAAGCCCTATGAACCGATGGATGGATGCGAGACATTTTGGATAGAAATCGCTCAAGACCTTGTTCAGCAGTGCCATCATAAATTTCTGTTGCCCATTCAACTTCGAGCAATTTCTCCGCCGTATGCACTTCGGCTTCAGAAAGAAAGCGAAATACCCGGTCATGCTTTCCGTGTTTTTCAAACAGCAGGGTAGCTCCACCCCAACCAGTCGTAATCGCAAGTGTCGCTTGGATGAATCCTGCATTCGCTTGGTCCGAAATAACACGATAATCACAAGCAGTTGCAATCTCACATCCACCACCCACAGCTATCCCATTTACTAAGGCTATCGTAGGCATCGGCAGGGTTGCCAACCTGTACAAAAGACCCGACATTTTGCTTAACATTGGTAAAGCCTCATCCGCTGTACGCATACTATGGAATTCGGATAAATCCCCCCCAGCACAGAAGGCACGATTACCTGCACCCGTAATAACCGTATATGCAACATCTAGATTATCTTCGACTTGGTCAAGAAATTCTGCAAGTCCATCCATGACGGCATCATTGACTGCATTCATTCTCTCAGGGCGATCAATTGTGAATATCGCAATCCCGTTTTTGATTTCAATGATATGTGACATACCATTCACTCCTTATGTATATACGTATAGAAAAAGGCTACCGGGAGCCATGGTCTCGCGGTAGCCTTACATGAGGTTATTCAAAAAGATGGAAAACCTTCTTTTCAAACGCTCAATTCATAGGCAAATCATGTTTATTCGCCTATAACTTCTTTTCCTTTGTAATGTCCGCATGCTTTACAAATGCGGTGGGCCAACTTGATTTCGCCACAGTTAGTACAAGTAGTCATTCCCGGTACTTGCAATTTATAATGCGTACGGCGCTTGTTTTTAACTGTTTTGGATGTTCTTCTTTTTGGTACAGCCATCTGGGGCACCTCCTTACGTTCGCCTATTCGTCCTTGGATTCAAAAAACTTTGCCAAATCGGCAAGTCTTGGATCCACTGTCGTTTCCCGTTCCTCACGAAGCCGGGCATTGTATTCCTCGTCGGTCGCATATGACCAACCTTTTCCTTCAGCCTGCTTCATTTCATCAGCATTTTCGCTAAAAATCTGAAGCGGCACTTCAAGGAGGACGAGCTCCTCAAAGACAGGGGTTGGATCGATTATCTCTCCCACAACAGGGCGGATTTCGTCGTCGGTCGCAAGAACCTCTTCATCCCAACTGAATTGTTCATCAGATTCGATGGAAAAAGGCAATTGGACGTCCTCCCATGTACGGGAACAAGGCAGGGTCAGTATACCTTCAAGCCGGAATCGGCACGTTAATGTCTTCGAGCCGATTGTACAACTTCCGGTCACTTGGACAGGCGTAATATTCCGGATTTCCGGATTCCGTTTTTTAACGGATTCAAGGTCGACAGCTTCGTCAAGCGGCATCGCACCTTGCCTGTATCTCTGCAATTGATGGATGGACCATTTCATGTCTATCACCTCAAGACAACAATGTTGATTATATAATGGGCGAAAAGGGATGTCAAGATATTTTCTTGTCACTCTAGATGCGGCATAGGATATAATCTATTTACATTATAGCAAAGGAGTGACGGCTTTGAAAGCGGTAGGGATAATCGTCGAATATAATCCATTTCACAACGGCCATCTATACCATGCATTACAAGCAAAGCATACGACGCAAGCAGATGTCATAATCGCCGTCATGAGTGGGAATTTCCTACAACGTGGCGAACCCGCCTTCGTCAATAAATGGAGTCGGGCAAGAATGGCCTTAGAAAGCGCTGTTGACATCGTTTTCGAACTCCCTTACGCATTTGCAACAGCGAATGCACCGAATTTCGCGCAAGGGGCCATTCGATTGCTAGATGCGGCCCATTGCAGCACATTTTGTTTCGGGAGCGAAGACGGTAATCTCGAACCGTTCAAAAGGAGCCTCCACCTTATCCAACAGGCAGGAGATGTATATGAGGAAATCGTAAAAGAAGCTGTCGGACGTGGTCTAAGCTACCCAAAAGCCTTGAATGAGGCCTATTTGTCAACAGTAGATTCCGCAAATACGAAGGGCAGTATTGCCGATCTTTCCATGCCAAATAATATTTTAGGATTCCACTACATGGAAGCAGCACAGAAAATCGGTTCTACTATAGAACCCGTCACAATCCCACGTATTGTCGCACGTTATCATGATGACGTAGTAGAGGGAAACCGAATTGCCAGCGCGACCGGTATCAGGAAATCTTTTTTCGAATCGGATGCACTCAATACTGTTGCAAGCTTCATCCCCGATTCAACACGGGAAATTCTCCTTCAATGGCAATCGGAACGGCAATCATTCGGAAGCTGGGCTACATTCTATCCCCAACTTCGTTTCATAATCCTGAGAGATGGTCCCGAACGACTGCGATCAATCGCCGATATCACAGAGGGAATCGAGAATTTATTTTACCGAGCGGCTGCCAACAACGGAACGTTCGAAAGTTTCATGCGCGAGGTGAAATCTAAAAGATATACATGGACGCGCATTCAGCGAATGCTCACACATATTTTCACCGGCTTCACGTATGATAAGCGTAACTGCATGACAACGCCATCTTATTTACGTCTACTTGGTATGTCGCAGGCAGGAAAAAATTATTTGAACGAAAATAAAAAAAGGCTGAAGCTGCCTCTTGTAAGCAAAGCAGCCGCCTTTTCGGATCCTTCTCTAGAGATGGATATTCTTGCATCAGATTTGTATGCACTCGGCATCGGGAATGAGGCCTTCCGTTCCCAGATTGGAACCGATTACGATACACCACCGATTATCATTAAATGACGACAATTATCACTTTTCTTTCAACGTTGCCAAATAGTCAAGTGCATCATCAACCGTCTTCACAGGCACGATTTTCATTGTCGTGTCTATTTTTTTCGCCATTTTCACCGCTTCTTCATAGTTTGTTAAAATACCCGGGTTCGCTGCCCGCACTTCATCAGGCAAGTCGTCATCAGGTGCAAAGAAAATTTCCACTCCCTCGCGTGAAGCAGCAATCACTTTGAAGTCAGCTCCTCCGATCCGTCCAACAGTCCCATCTTCCAACATTTCTCCAGTTCCGGCTATGTTATACCCTTTAGAAATATCTTCATCAAGCAACTGGTTCATAATTTCAAGCGTAAACATCAGACCCGCAGAAGGCCCTCCTATATCAGACAATTTAAAATCTACTTCAGGCTTCGTTATGAGTGTTTTATCCTCTTCAAATCGGACACCTAGTCCTGCACGTCCATCACTATCCGGAATTTCTTTCAAAGTTAGTCTAACATCAAGCGACTTATCGTCCCTTTCCAATGAAATTTCCACATCATCCCCTACCTTTTTATCGCCGATGAGGGTATAGAACTGACCGGATTTTTTGAGAGGCACTCCGTCAATCGATCGAATTTTATCCCCGACTTCCAATTTGCCGTCCGCAGCTCCTCCTTCAAGAACCATCATGACAAAGACTCCGTCAAATTGGATATCAACAGGAATCCCTACTTTATCAAAAGCAACTGTAATCGCACTGAACTGTGAACCTGTCATGAGTTTCTTTTGACGGACATTGTACTCTTTATCATCTTCCCCTGGCCTCCTTACATTACCCACTGGAAGAATTTTCTTCTCATCGGATAACTTTGCAAAAATATACGATAACGGCGTCGCTTTTGCAACAGAAACCGTCATGAGACTGAATGCGCCATTATCATCCTGATCTCCACCAATCACTGTGACGAGTGGTGCGAGATTATAAGCGCCTCCCGGTTTAGATACATAGGCATCTATCGGGTAAAGAACCAGAATGGCCATAACAACGAGTACAATGCCAATCACGCCAAGTTGTTTCTTTTTCATATTTGATGCACCTCCGTTAATAGCCTGTACTTTCTTTACATAGTATATAAGTGTAGCACCGAAGAAAATGACTGACAAAGGATTCCCTGTCTTTTTATTTTCCCGGAGTCAAATCACGAGAGGAGTCGAGCCCGTGGATAATACAATGTATGCACGCCTTTTTCACATGATAAATATTGCAGTTATTTGGGGACTCATCATTTTATTCATCTTGAAACCAGGCGTTGCGCATGCGGGAGCGGTAGCTGGAGCGCAATTATTCATCCATGCATTACTCCCTTATTTACTACCCTACATTATTTTGACACAATGGCTCTTAAAAATACCCAATCACACACAAAACATTCCGAAATGGCGACGATTCATGAAAGCCTACGTACTTGGATCTTTCGGCGGATTTCCTGTCGGTGCTGTTACAGTAACAGCAATGACGAAAAATGGCGAACTCGCACGGAAGCACAGCGGCTTGCTCCTAGCAGCTTGCCATGCACCAGGACCGATGTTCATCATCGGCTTTGTTGGAACAGAAATTTTCGGTAACATCGAAACAGGTTGGAAATTGCTTGCAGCCATCCACATTGCTAATATTCTTTTTTTTCTTATCGCAATCCTATTCCTCTATCGTAAACAGGAGATGGACAATATTCCTTCTCGATTTATCCAAACAACTATAGAAATGCCGCTTCTTGAAGCGCTTAAAGAAAGCTCAACGGTAATCATACTTGTTGCAACCACCGTCATATTCTTTTCATCTCTCGGAACAGTGCTGTCAAATGGTATTACTTCCGCCTTCACGGTGGACATGGGCATTTCAAAAACTCTTGCATTATCTTTTTTTGAGATGACGTCAGGTGTTCAATCGGCAACGGACCATTTTTTGGACCTATCCATCTTCCCCATCCTTATCGCTATAATCATTTCCATGAACGGCCTTAGTATTCATATGCAAGTCTTCGTCATAGCGAAATCATGTGGAATTCCAATGACTCCCTATTTTGTCGGTCGTATATGGAGCATCATTTTCGTTCCAATCATCTTTTATTTCATTTTGTAAAATAAAAATGGTTATGATGAAAATCTAGTTTCATCATAACCATCGAACAAACGTTAAACATTAAATTTTTGTTTTAGTGCCTCTTCAACTTGTAGTGGGACAAGACCTGAAATTTCACCGCCATACTTCGCCACTTCTTTGACTATACTAGAACTGAGGAACGAATATTGATTGTTCGTCATGATAAAGAACGTTTCAATGCTCTCGTCAAGAAATCGGTTCATAGACGTGATTTGCATTTCGTATTCAAAATCAGAAACAGCCCGCAGTCCCCGAACAATCACGGAGGCATCGACACTTTTAGCATAATCAATCAATAACCCCGATGATGATTCAACCTTTACGTTCGGAAATGGAGAGCTAGCTCCCTCGATGAGTGTCATTCTCTCTTCGACTGTAAATAGTGGATTCTTCGATGAATTAACCATGACGACTACCTTCACTTGTCCAAAAACACTGGATGCCCTTTTAATAATATCAAGATGGCCGTTTGTCAACGGATCGAAACTTCCTGGTACGACTGCAATTTTAGACAATAGTGAAACCTCATTTCTCATAAATGGATATTGCGCTATTTCCGTAAACCGCGTTTTTTATTTTATTGAAAGGACCATAAGAAGCTGGCAATTCTAATTGTTTCTCATGCTCACACACGATGACAGCCCCTTCAGAAAGTAGGTTTGCTTCGGAAAAATCCTGTGCAAGATGATAAAATCTCGTCTCTGCGTACGGGGGATCAATAAAAAGTAAATCTGCTTTCTTACCACTTATTTGCAGGATTTTCACTGCATTCCGTGCATCTGTCCGCTCAATATGTAATTCTTCCGTGAACTTACATTTTTCCGCATTTGCTTGAATGATAGCACAAGCTTTCATGTTCTTTTCGAATATGAACGCCTCATCCGCACCTCTTGATAGAGCTTCAATCGAAAGGGACCCGCTCCCCCCAAATAATTCAACCACAACCCCACCGTCAAAATAAGGGCCAATTATATTGAACACGGATTCCTTCACTTTATCAGTTGTTGGGCGAGTATCCGAACCTAACAATGACTTCAATGGGATTCCTCTTCTTGATCCTGCAACAACCCTCAATGGCCAGCCTCCTCAATCAATGTCGAAATTGGTACAATATCAATTGTATCGGCTGTCTTTTCAATGCCCAACAGAAACAATCGCTTAAACGAATTCTCTTCGAAATAGTAGTCACCGCCCAGAACTTCGAAGGGAATCGTCACAATATCATATTTTTGTTCATTATAAACATAGAAATGCTCTTTCTCCGGAAATCGATACTTCCTATTACTGTTTTCAATGTACATAGATTCGTTATTCGACGTTACAGAAAATCCGATTTGACTCAAAATCATTCTAGCTGGATAAAGCGTTTTGCCATCCTTTAGAATGACTTTTAAATTTGGATTGTCTTTCCCATCTACCTTAACTTCCCTGGAATCTTCAAAAAGGAATGGATAGATGGCGGGATCTTCCTGGACATTTTTGGTGAAAAAAGAAGTATTGAAACCTGTCACTTTATCAATCAGACCATCTAAAACAGTTGCGTCAATCCATTTTCCTTCCATATTAATTAAAAATTCCCTGAATTGTTCAAGTTCTTCTTTAGTAATCGATGCGATGAGCATATTATAAGCTTGTCGGGACTTTTTCACCCCAACCGGTTTATGTCCAACTATAGACGCCATCACTTCGATTATCATCCGTTCATCTGATGGAATTGAAAAGCGTGAAACTATACGATTCGTTAAAAAGATGTCCGTCATCTTACCTACATTCGTATTATCCGAAACGATGAACCTAGAAGAATGAACAGCAGGTACACTACTGTCGATTACGACTATCGAATGATCTGCATCAATGTCTTTAAGTGCATTTTCTACTTCCACAAATTTGTCGACATCATTATTTGTTCCATAAACGGATAGTCTCTCTCCACTTACAAGGATTGGTAAACTGTTTTGTTGCCAATATAGATCCGTGACCTTTCCCGAACCGCGGAACAATGTATAATCGGTAAGTTCCAGCTTTTTAAAACCAATCTGTTTCAGACCGGTCACCCAAACTCCACCAATTGCGGTTTCATCAGACAGATGCAATTGTGTAGACGTAACCGAAGAATCGCGAATAGTTACAAATGATTCTTTGAATAAAGCTGACAGTTTCATCGGACCACTTTTTGGTATTTCGTATGAAATGGATTGTTGACCATTAACTCCTTCAATAAAAACCGCACCATTCTTGTCTAATCGATCGCAAGATGTGACACTTGCAAGATAACACGCTCTTTCAATGCTTGACTCGGGCCAGCTGATTTCATGCCGCCCTTTCGATAGACCGCTGAAATGATGACGGATATAGAGTGCATCCGGACGGTTCGTCACTTCAATTTCCTGTGAGTATATCATCGAATTCGTTTCATTCGCCGACACGTCTGCTGACTGTCTATAATGCATATAAATAAGGAATCCATTTATGAAAAGTAAAAAGACAACTACCCTTTTGAGAAATTGCAATTCTTACACCCCATCACATGGTATGATAAAGCCAATAAAAACGTATTTAGAAAGGTTGTGTTTATGTATGATATTACATCAACGATTTATTGAACTAGGTGAAGGATTTGGAGATATTTTCGAATTATGCGAACTAATAAGTACGAATAGCAATCGCCTACATAAGACATTCATCTTATCCTCTGTAACTCCAGCGGGACTTGCATTATCGTTTGCTGCCGCCTTCGAACCCGCAAATGACAGCAACTTTATGCCGATTTATATTTGCAGGGAAGGAATCCTTCAACAAGGTAGCGACAAATCTAAACGTAGGATGCTTTTTGAAGAGACCGCTGAAAAAACCGGTAGCATCCCAGTCTATATAGAGCTTAAAAACTCTTCCGAATTCGCTGAACGAGACCTCTTTTATCACTATGTGACAGGTATCCTAAGACTGAATCATTTGTTACCACCATTACGTTAAATTTTATAATCCAGTTTTATAATCATACTCTTTTGCTTTATCTGGCTTGGCATTTTCATATTCAGTTTTCACAAATGGCCGATAAGAAGGCAGAACTTTTTTCACAGCAGGAAGTCGTTCAATCTTTCCCATGACCGTGTCGATATCCTCTTTATCACAATAAAGGATAACATATTTCATTTTTCGTGATATATAATGAACATGTCCATATTTCCGGAATGATTTTGCCTGTTTCAAATGATGGAGATAGACAATAACTCCTTGTCGATTGATCATAGACTTCCCCTCTTTTCCTACCCCATACAATACCATAGGTACGAAAAGGGCTGCAACCGAACATAGCTGACAACTTCAATCTTTTACCTTATAATGAGAAAAGTAATAACTAATGAGGAGGTTCCTTAATGGGAAGAAAAACAAAAGTAGCCCTCACAGTCGGTGTTGCAGGCGTAGCTGCCTGGGCAACTTCCAAATTTGTCGCAAAACCAATGCCACGTGAAAGTAAAAAAGCGCTTGACTTCAACAAACCGATTATTCTCGCTCATCGGGGAGGACTTGCAGAAGCGCCCGAAAATACGAAGGCCGCATTTTCAAAATCGGCTGAACTTGGTGTGCACGGTTTCGCAATTGATATCCGACTAACGCAAGATGAAGAAATCATTGTCTTCCACGATGAGTATGTGGACCGAACGACTGATTTCTCCGGAAGAATTGCAGATTATTCACTTATCGAACTAAAAAAGGCAGATGCAGGCTATGCATTTAAAAACGAACAAGGTGAACACCCTTACCGCGGCAAAGGCGAACAGATTCTTACCCTCCGCGAATTATTAGAGAACTTCCCTCACCTGTTAATAGCCATCAATCTAAAGGACTCCCCTGATACATATGAAGGTAGCTTAATGCCCTCTAAACTTTGGAGACTTTTGGAAGAGCTTGGAGCCGAAGATCGGGTCGTCGTGACAAGTCAATATGATGAGCAGACGGATCGGTTCAATTTATACGCACAAAACCGGATTGCGACGGGTGCCGGTAGTGATGAGGTGAAAAAAGCATATGCAGCTTTCACAAGTAAGTTAGGTCATCTCTATAGCCCGCGTGCAGATTTGTTCAGGATCACTAAAAAACTCGGTGTCTTTCCACTTGGAACTAAAAGTTTTATTCACTTCCTCACACAGTTAAATATTCCTACTTATTTCGAAAACGTCAATGACAAAGAATCATTCATCAAACTTTTGAATTTAGGCGCAGCGGGTTTTATCACAGATTGCCCGACTCCTGCAATGGAAGTTGTACAAGAAAGTATAGATGAATAACGAAAAACAGGTTGCAACACATGTCGATTTTCCAACATGTATGCAACCTGTTTTTCAATAGCAAGACATTTAACGCCATAGTATGTTGAAATAAAGAATTCCATTGAATCTGCTACGGCTACCCCTTGGAAGGTGCCTTCGCTGTATTCATACGTTCAACATTATAGTAATATATTTCACTTTACGCAGAACATGAGCAACCCCCACCTGTGCCACAACCAGTTGCACAGGATGAATCAGAAACAAATACGCTTCCTGCTGGAACCTTCACTGCATCTGATACAGATTTTGCAAGGAGTGAGCCAATTCCATCTAATATAGATTGGACATCGTTCTCGGCTACCCGAAGTGTTGCAATCTGTTCATTAAGGTCAAGCGCACGTTTTTGCACGCGAATACTTTTCATTACTCTATTATAATCCGGATGATATTTTCCGAACCGTTGGACTTCCTCATAACGTTCCTTCATTTCCGTAAACCCTTTAATGGATATAGCCAATTCGGCGTCCGAATAAACTTCGTCATAGGCTCTGCGGTATTGGGCTACCGCTTCCGAAGAAAACAGCATTGCAGTTAGTTCTTCCGCATTTTCAATGATGTTGATCCATTCATCGGTCATCATCATGGACTCATCCCTCCAATCCCCCCCTATCATACCAGATGAGCCTGTTTGTATGCACCTATTCCTTTTCATATTTTAAATCCAATACTGTTTTTTCAAGGAGTGCATGTTCCGCTTCTTTATAATCAGAAAATGGGAACAGTCCATTCGCCGTATGCTGTGTCTTTTCGTGGCCCTTTCCAGCTATCAGGACAATGTCACCCGGTGCTGCACTAAAAATTGCTTTTCGGATCGCATTTTTTCGATCAAGTATCGCTTCGACGACTGAACAATCGCCACCAAAACCTTTCATAATATCCTCTATGATTGCTAACGGTTTTTCACTCCTGGGATTATCTGATGTTACAATGACAGATGATGAATAAAGGACAGCGAGCTCTCCCATTTCTGATCTCTTTCCCCTATCACGTTCACCTCCACATCCAAAAACTGTGATTAGCCTCCCATAACAAAAATTGGAAAGCGTATGCAACACCGCCTGAAGAGCGTCAGGTGTGTGTGCATAATCTACGAAAACCTTCACGCCATCTCGCTCCAATTGTTGCAATCTGCCTTCAGGTAATTTTAACGTACTTGTATATTGAAAGATTTCATCCATAGGATAGCCAAGGACGATTAATGCTGTAACCGCCGCCATAGCATTCATCTTGTTATAATGACCCAAAACAGTAAGCTCCAACCTCTCGTCAGAAACATGAAAACCTGCCGACGAATCCTGCCCAAAATAAACCAACCGGACCAATGCGTTTTCTACCAATTGTACACATTGTTCATCATCCAAGTTGACAATAATTGTCTTCGCCATCTGTACAAGCTGCTTTTTAGCATTCAGATAGGCCCTCTTTCCACCGTGTTCATCGTAATGATCATTCCCGATATTCAATACTATACCAATATCAATTTCACAATGATCCAGACGATTCCTGGATAATCCAAGAGAAGATGCTTCGAGAACAACATGAGTGACGCCTTCTTCTTCACATATCCCCAATAAAGGATGCAGATATTCGGGAGGCAGCGTTGTCATATGTGGTATCTCACATTTTGTTTTTACGCTATCGATAAAAAAGCCCGTCGTTCCGATAACAGCTGCTCGAACCCCTACTCTCTTCAGTAATTGACCGATGAAATGGGTCACTGTCGTTTTTCCGTTTGTTCCGGTCACCGCTATCACTTTCAATCTTTTTGAAGGATTACCTGCAAGCCGGGCACTTGCATAGGAAAGAAATTTTCTGCACTCAGGTACGATAACGACCGGCACGTCCGCCGGAAAAACAGTCAAATCCATTCTATCAATAATTACGACCGAAGCACCGCGTCCTATCGCTTCTTCAATATAGAATGTCCCGTCGTCATGAGTCCCCTTCCTCGCTACAAAAATGAAACCCTCTTTCACCTTTGATGAATTTTCAGTGATCCCCATTACAGGGGTCCTGAATTCACCTCCGCTTACTGTACACGGCCAGTCTTTCAATAGCTCCATTAAAAGCAGCATACTTCTCCCCTTCCCGAACATTTTCTGTAAAAAAGAATATATTGAGAACGAACATACTTTATCGTATGAAAACAATGCAATGAACGTCACGAAGAAAGTTGGGAGAGTTTATGATTATCCAAAAGTTCGGTGGAGTCGCAATGAAAGATGAACAGATGAGATTGAAATGTATCAACCATATAAATGATGGATTAAAAGAATATGATAGAATTGTCATAGTCGTTTCTGCAATCGGTCGTTTTGGAGATCCTTATTCAACGGATAGCCTATTAAACCTTACCGATGCCTTCGCCTCTTCGACAGCAGCAAGCGATCTTGCAGTGTCTTGTGGAGAACTTATTTCGGCAGCTGTACTGTCAGCAGAATTGGCCCGTGCAGGTGTGGCAAACATGATTCTTCACGGTATCCAGGCAGGAATCACGACGGCTGGGGAATTCGGAGATGGAACTATTGCTCATATAAATACTACACCCATTCTCAATAGTTTTGAAAGTACACGCTGTGTTATCATCCCCGGTTTTCAAGGGGTGGATGATAATAACAATGTAATGACACTTGGAAGGGGGGGGAGTGACCTGACTGCCATCGCACTAGCAGCAGCTCTTCACGCTTCACATGTAGAGTTTTTTAAAGATGTACCTGGCGTCATGACAAATGATCCACACCTAGTAGAAAATTGTCACAAACTAGATTTACTAAAGTTAGACGATTTCATCCACCTTCTTGATTGTGATAGACCCATCATTCAAAAACGGGCTGCTCTACACGCCATTAAAAAAGCAATCCCTCTCTATATTAGAGGAATTGCTAGTACAGAGTCCGGAACATGGATTACCCCATGAACAGACTACATTTTCATTGGTGTCCGTTTTCTTCCGCAGTCATACGAATCAGATTTTGTGTATAATAGGTGCCATATGCACCTGATCCAAGATGTGTGAAATCCATGTCGAGCAAGACACCCCGGTGTGCTGGTGAATTGAGCCAACCATTAATCGCTTCAATCGCATCCACATAATTGAACGCAATATTTTCCCCTGCCTTACGGTGTTCGATTTCTGCTTCCTTTAACCTGTCAGCAAAATTTCCAGTCACCGGTGAATTATGAGAGAAGTAATTTTCAAGCGCCATATCCTTACTGTGTTTCTGCGCTACTAAACCGAGTCTATAATTATTCATTAATTCGTTTACTCCATGTTTCGTCCTGTATTGATTCGTTAAATCAAAAATTTGACGCTCCATCGCTCTATCCACTTCAATTTGCATTGTAGATGACGGACGGTTAGCAGAAACGATTTCACCCATGTAAGCCATATCATAGGGTTGATGGAGGACAAGTGTAATCGGATCGATAAAACGCACCGCCTCTAGTCCTCCGTTTACACTGTCAATATAAAGCTGAGCATACAGATTTTCGTATTCAATGAGTAGCTTATTTTGCATATCTTCACTATTCAATGTGAATGTGTATATATTATCCCCGATTTGAACACTTACTTCCGATTCAACAATTGTAAATCTATAGATATCTTTTACATTTTGTCCAATTTCAAAAGGTGATACATCTGACGTAATGTCTGCTGAGTAAATTTGGTTTACTTTCTCCTGGGTTACGCCCACCATGAATTGATGGGTTCCTGTATAAATCCACCAATCATAGTTATAACCGGACGGCTCAATTCGATCTGGTTTTCCCATCTCAGCTAGTAAAGTTTCTACATTACTTCCAACAAATTTCGATAAACCTGTTTTGGGTAGTGATCTCTGTGGGATGGTCGTACCTACTCCCTTTCCAGGTACTGGTATAGCCGTGCCATGCTTCACAGGTGATTCAAGAGGTTTATTTTCCTTCACCCGATCATCCATAATGTAAAATAGCACTAGAACAACGATGAGTAAAAAAACTATTTTCAAAAGTACTTTCATATGTCGCCCTACTTTCAAAAGTAATGGGTTTATCTTAGTATTCCCTGTCCCATACTATATTAATGATTCCTTCTTTTCATTATACTTCATCAATATGAAGGGAATGATGATGATTGTCTTTTTCTTCACAAAATTTATTCCATGTCACAATGTTGTCATTGCAACCGTAACTGATTTGCTCTATTATAAATAGGTATAGGGAATTAGCTGAATGATATATGAGGAGGATACAAACTATGTATATTGAAGATACAGGCATCGAAAATATTGTTGCCGACTTATCCTTACTGGATGAACTCATGTTAAAACATGATCTCGTCCGTGCAGGTCAGTGGGATTATGAACGGGTGACATATGATAAGAAATACGTCATCAAAGAAGGTACATACTATCTACGAATATTTGGTTATACAACTGATGGTGATGTGGATACGCGTGACGCAATCATGAACCTCAAAAAACCGGTCCTTGGCAAGTATTACTATCCACATGGGGTCGAATACGGTGAAAGTGAAATCTTCCCGGAAAGTCTTGTGAAAGATTGTGTACTAACGTTAAAAGCGGTAAATGATGCACTACAACCTTATAATCTGAAAAAATAATGGTGTAAGGAATACCGGAGAATATACTATTCCCCGGTGTTTTTATTCCCTCCCAATCTTTGACACGTCTTGCAACTTTCTTTACTATTCAATCGTCACTATTTTGGTTATAATTTAAACAGTGATTAATTTGGGGGAATGACCGTTGTCGAAATGGCTTACTAAACGTAACTTCATCATTACTTTAAGCGTAGTTGTCACAATCTTAATAATCATCTTTATCCTTCCAGTTTCAATACCAATCATATTTGCACTTCTTACATCCCTGCTTATCGATCCGTTGGTCAGGCTAACTGAAAAGAAATTTAAATGGAGTCGGAAACTTTCAGTCATCTCGGTCTACATTTTTATCCTTGCCCTCATAACTTCGGTTTTGTATTATACGGTCACTCGACTTATAGGGAAAATTATTGAGTTCACGAAAGAAGCACCTGAATATTTCAATTCACTGTCTGGTGTATGGATAGATGCTCAAAGTAAATTATTTCAATACACTTCTAGCATGCCTCATGACGTCGTTAAAACTGTCCAAAAAGAATTTGGAACTATATTCGAATCTATGCGTGTGTCGATTTTGAATTTGATGAGTTATGATAAAATTATGGGACTCATGACGGATATTCCGAATTTCTTGGTCAGTCTGATTGTCTATATGATTGCTTTATTCCTCTTTATGCTTGAACTACCCGAACTAAGGAAGACCATGTTCAGACATATGACAACATCAACAGCGGAAAAAGTTCGGTATATGATCACAAAACTCAATTCTGTCTTTTTCGGTTTCATGAAAGCACAACTTCTTGTCAGTTTAATTATTCTCGCTGTCACGTTTGTCGGACTGCTCCTGATTGTACCAGAATATGCGATTGTCATGTCGCTAGTCATTTGGATTATCGATATCATCCCGATTCTCGGGTCTATCATCATCCTCGCACCCTGGTCCCTTTATGAATGGATAAGTGGTGATGTCGCAACAGGTACGAAGTTGGCGATACTAGCTGTTATTCTACTAATCATACGCAGGACAGTAGAACCTAAAGTGATGGGGTCCCATATCGGATTGTCACCACTCCCGACACTGATTGCAATGTTTGTTGGCCTTAAACTTATCGGTTTCCTCGGTTTCTTCATTGGACCACTTGTTGTTATCCTCTTCACAACTGCCCGTGAAGCTGGCATCATCAGAATGAATTTCAGAATATGAAAACACGCTTCCACAAAAATGTGGAAGCGTGTTTTTTAGAAACCAAGAATTGCCTTAATAGCAGATGTCGTCTCTCCGCCTTTATAGAATACATATAAAAGCAAATAAACCGCGACACCTGTAATCGCTGTAAAGAACCAAATGACACTCGTAATCGGTCCTAATTTCCGATGTCTTACTAAATTATTCTTGAGTCCAGCGGAAATCGTGACGACTCCGAATACAGCACTTGTCGTCGCAAGGACTATGTGAAACACAAGAAAAATCGTATAATAAACTTTCAAACTATCCGGTCCACCAAACGCCGTATTTCCGACGAAAATGGTCCTTGATACATAAATGATAAGAAAGAGAACCGCAAATACCGCCGCAGCTAACATCGTTTTCTTATGAGCCTCAATTTTCTTTTTTCTGATTAATCCCCATCCTATAGCCACTAAAATTGCTGAAAGGACTATAAAAAAGGTGCTAATCGTAGGTAATAGTGGTACACCCATCTGCTAATTACCCCCTTCTACGAATATTTCCGCTACTTTTTTAGTAACCGTGCATCGTCATTTTTTTCCGTTCTAACAAATCTTGTTGCGTTATTTCATCTGCGTTCAATTGCTCTTCTCTATACCACTTGACGAAAATTCTACCGAGTACAACCACGTAAATTGCCTCCTGTATAACTTTCATAAGAATTCCACCCAATTGCTGATCATAGAGCGTAGGCATATTTGTAAATAGTTCTGGTCCTGAAATCGTCAAACCTGACAATGTTCCAGCTGGAACGCATAAGGCCATCGCTTTTAACCATGCCTCACCGGTACTGTATGTATCATATACAGGAACATCCACAAAGATGATCAGGGCACACGCAGGAGTGACCAGAATCGCACTTAGAATTACGTAACCAATCTTCTTCAGACCATGGAGCTGCGGTTGTCCTTCCAACGAATTAATGATCGGCCACCAAAGAGACAAGGCTGCCATGAATAGAGTTATGGTAAATACCGCATGTAGAACTGAGCTTAATTTCACAAAATCAAGCACCATTGGATAATGATAAAGTGAAAACATGAAAGTGAATAGCATAAGACTAACAAGGGGCTTAGTGAAAAATCGAAGAATAGAACCAAGGATTTTTGCATCAAAGACCTTTTTCCACATCCAATTCGGAATCCCTATAATGAGAAATGGAGCAATCACAAGAAGAAGTACTGCCATTTGTGTCATATGTACGGAAAACAGAATATGACCAAGCAAATCTACTGGTGAACCCTTCACGATATATAAAATAATCATAGACACAAGGAAATAACTAATCTGTCTAGGACTAATCGGTTCCGCCCTCTCAAATTTATCCCTCCATACTACCGTTAACAAGAAATACAAACCGATAGCAAGTAGAATAGATAATAAAAACCAAGGACTCCATAAAGCTTTAAATCCAAATATGCTTAAAGGCAACATTGCCATCGCTCCTTCAACTAAGTCTCTCTCCATTATAAAACTAACCAAGCACTAACACAATGAACGAACTATGACAAATAAGAAAAGCGCAGGGCGCCGTCTAGACGCGACAGGCGCTGGAGGACTTGAAAATAAAGGCGTTCTTTGCCTTTATCTTCAAGTCCGAAGCGTCCCGAGCGGCTGGTGACCGAAGCTAGACAATTAAGAAAAGCGCAAGCGGCCATCTAGATGCGACAGGCATAAGTCGGTCTAACGACGCGGCGCACTTTGCCGCATATAGGAGGGATGCAATACAATCCCTCCCGACTGCTTATGACCCGAGCATCTGGCCGCTGGAGCTAGACAATTAAGAAAAGCGCAGGGCGCCGTCTAGACGCGACAGGCGCTGGAGGACTTGAAAATAAAGGCGTTCTTTGCCTTTATCTTCAAGTCCGAAGCGTCCCGAGCGGCTGGTGACCGAAGCTAGACAATTAAGAAAAGCGCAAGCGGCCTGCCTAGATGCGACAGGCATAAGATGGACTGGCAACGCGGCGCACTTTGCCGCATCGCCGGGCTAGCTTATGACCCGAGCATCTGGCCGCTGGAGCTAGACAATTAAGAAAAGCCTGTGAAGATAAACTCTTCACAGGCTTTTAGTCTTGTTAAATTACCACCAAATAATTGTGAGGAATGTCAGCGGAATAAGCCCGCCTAATAATACTCCTGTATACATGAACATTTGGGGAATTCCGTGACCTTTCTCATTCATATGCATGAAGTAATACAATTGTAAACCAACTTGGACAGCTGCAAACAACATAAGCATCGGGATAATAAAAAATTTCGAGAACCCAGCGACACCAGCGCCGTAGGCTGTGACCATTGTAAACGAGATAAGCGTCAGGAAAATCATAAGCGAAAACATCATGACCTGATTACGCATCGAACTCTTTGCACGTCTCTGTCCTAACTCTAATTCAGCTGCTGATTTCGTATAAACCTGAATGTCCGCCATATTATCCTATCACTCCCATCAAGTAGACTACAGTGAATATGAATACCCAGACAACGTCAATGAAATGCCAGTACAACGAGAATGTGTAAAATTTCGTCCCGTTATACAAATTCAATCCACGCTTCGAATTACGGAAAATGAGTAGCGTAATCCAGACAAGTCCGATAGCTACGTGGAAACCGTGTGTTCCTACAAGCGTGTAAAACGCAGAACTAAATGCACTATTGTCAAAAGTGAAACCCTCACCTACATAATGTACAAACTCGTACACTTCAAGCATTAGGAATGCAAGACCCAGCAATGCAGTGATTCCAAGCCAAAGTTGCATTTTCTTGAAATTATAATTCTTTAGATGATACATCGCATACACACTCGTTAATGAAGATGTAAGTAGGAGCATCGTCATAACAAACACGAGAGGTAGTTGATATAATTCTTGTGTTGAAAATCCAAAGCCACTTGGACCTTTATTTTTCAATGCAAGGTATGTCGCAAAAAGTGTAGCAAACAGAACTGTCTCTCCACCTAGGAAAAGCCAGAAACCAACAAATTTATTTTTCGCTTCCAAAGTTGCTCTTTCCGGATGATCCGGCCACGTCTCAGGGGTGAATTTTTTGTTTAAATCCATTATTTTCGACCCCCTTTACGTTTTAAATCTCTTAAGATTTCATCCTTCTTAACATAGTAACCCAAGTCATCTTGTAATGAACGTACTGCCATCGAGACAAATGTCAAGACAAGTCCAAATATAAGTGCTGAAAGGCCCCATGATGTTTCAACGCGGTACATCGCACCAAATCCAGCGATGAACATACCAAGCGTCATGAAGAATGGAATGATTGAACCGTTTGGCATATGAATATCCTGAATAGGTTCAGCCGGTGTAATACCCGATTCATTACCTTCTGATTTCTCAATCCAATACGTGTCAAGCCCACGAACAAGTGGTGTTTGTGCAAAGTTATAGTGAACAGGTGGTGAGCTAATTGCCCATTCAAGTGTACGACCGTCACCCCATGGATCATTTCCAACACGAACATTCTTAACAGTGGTGATGATTATGTTAATGACAAGCACAATAACACCAATCGCCATTAATAAGGCACCTATTGAACTGATAAAGTTTGCCGTGTTCCATCCTTGTCCGTCCATATACGTCCAGACTCGACGTGGCATACCCCAGAACCCTAACCAGTGCTGGATAAGGAATGTCATATGGAATCCGATGAAGAAGAACCAGAATGTCACTTTACCAAGTGTTTCACTCAACATCGTACCGAACATCTTCGGCCACCATAAATGTGTAGCTGCCAAAATTCCGAGTACAACACCACCGACGATTACATAGTGGAAGTGAGCGACGATAAAGTACGAATCGTGCAATTGATAGTCAAGCGGTGCAGCACCTTGCATGACTCCAGTAACACCACCCATAACAAAGGATGGGATAAATCCTAGTGCATAGAGCATCGGGGTTGTAACTTTGATGCTTCCGCCCCAAATTGTTAACAACCAGTCGAAAATCTTAACCCCTGTTGGTACGGCGATTGCCATCGTTGCTACAGCAAAAATTGCATTCGCTGTCGGTCCGAGACCCACTGTAAACATATGGTGAGCCCATACCATGAATCCGAGGAATCCGATAAGAACTGTTGCAAATACCATCGCCGGATAACCGAATAGGCGTTTACGTGAGAAAATAGGGAAAATCTCAGAGAAAATACCGAAAGCCGGTAAAATCAAGATATAAACTTCAGGGTGACCAAATATCCAGAATATATGCTCCCAGATGATTGTGTTTCCGCCCATTGTATGATCAAAGAAGTTACCGCCGAACATTCGATCGAATGTAAGCAAGAACAATCCAACCGTAAGTGGAGGGAATGCGAATAAAATCATCGCAGATGCAACAAACGTAGTCCATGTAAACAATGGCATACGCATGTATGTCATACCCGGTGCACGCATATTGATAATCGTTACAAGGAAGTTAATCCCTGCCATCAACGTACCCCCACCGGCTATTTGAAGTCCTATCGCATAAAAGTCTATCCCATGTCCTTCAGACACGAGAGATAATGATGCATAAGATGTCCATCCAGCATCAGGAATTTGACCAACGAGCCATGAAATATTTAGGAAGAGTCCTCCGAAGAAGAACATCCAAAAACCTAATGAGTTGATGAATGGAAATGCAACGTCACGAGCTCCGATTTGGAGCGGCATAATGGCGTTCATAAAACCGAATAATATCGGCATGGCTGCTAGGAAAATCATCGTTGTTCCGTGCATCGTGATGATTTCATTGAAAAGACCGGCACTGACGATATCACTATTCGGTCGTAAAAGTTGCAAACGAATAATCATCGCTTCTATACCACCAAGGACGAAGAAGAAACCTCCACCAGCGAGATAAAGAATTCCGATCTTTTTATGGTCGACAGTTGTCATCCAGTCCCATAGCGTTGCGCCAAAACCTTTTTTTTGAGCAACTGAACTCACTTTATTTACCTCCTATTCAAATTCACAATTAAATTACTTTTCAACTGAAAGACCCATAAGGTATTCAGTAAGAGCGTCAAGCTCATCTTCAGAGAGTTTACTGCCAAATTCAGGCATCTGATTGCTTGGCTTGTACTTTTGTGGATCCTTAATCCAGTCTTTTAAATCTTTCTCCGTATGATCCATAAATCCAGCTACTCGATTACGGTCACCGAATGAAGCAAGGTTTGGTCCAACTGCTCCACTTTCACCGACAGCAGACGTCGCATGACATCCGATACAGCTTTGTTGGAACACTTCTTCACCTTGACTAACAGTAGCAACATCTGTCGATGGCTCTCCAGTTGCTTGCATCGCTTTAGCCCAAGCATCGAATTCAGCACGAGGCATTGTTTTTACTTTGAAGTCCATAAGTGCGTGTGAAGGGCCACAAAGCTCCGCACATTTACCATAGAAAACTCCATCTTTAAGTTTTTTCGAATCTTTTTCAAAAACGAGATAGAACTTATTGACGTTTTCAACGTTCGTATCAATTTTACCACCGACTGCCGGTATCCAGAATGAGTGTTTGATGTCCGCAGCGATTAAGTTGAAATAAACTTTTTCGTCCATCGGTACAACAAGTTCCTGTGCTGTTACGATACCCAGTTCAGGATATTCGAATTCCCACCAGAAAAGTTTCGCCGTCACATCGACAACTAAATTTTCCGCATTTCCATCTTCATCCACAGCACCCATCGCTGTAACGTCGCCAAGTTTATACGTGTAATAGACTGTAGGAACTGCAAGTAGTAAAATTAAAAGAATCGGAACAATCGTCCACACAAGTTCCAACGTATGACTACCTTCAACTTGTTCTGGAACATGGTCCTCTCCTACTTTGGAACGTCTGAAACGTACGAGTGCAACTACGTAGATCGTCACAACTACAATGATTACTAGTAACATGATTGCTGAAGACAGCATCAGCAAGTTAAATTGATCCTGCCCAACTTGACCTGCCGGAAGAAGCGTGGATAGCTCTTCTTGACCACACCCCGCAAGAAACACGGTAAGAGCTGCTAATAAAGAAAAGAGACGCCACTTTTTGAGTCCTTTCATCATCGCTTAATGATACCTCTCTTTCTAAAAAAATGTTTTCTTATCTTGAGGATTACTTACCCCTCTATATGAATTCCTATCCAAAGAAAGAATTCCGGTGTTAGATGAATAGCGAGAAAATGATTATTGAGACAAACAGGATGGTCATGTAATTCAATGAATAGATGAACATCGTCTTCGCCCATTTCAAATCATCTTTCGTTTTAAATCCTTTTAGTGCAAAGTAAAGCCAACCGATATTCAAAGCGGTTGCCAGTAAAAGGAAGCCTACCCCAAGTTCAGTAAGAAGAAACGGTAGTGGGAATAAAAACAGTACCCATGCTAACATTGACTTCTTCGTTCTTGCAAATCCCTTTACAACAGGAAGCATGGGTATGTTTGCTGCACGGTATTCCTCTGTTAGACGCATGGCAAGCGCATAAAAATGCGGCGGTTGCCATATGAACATAATTAGGAATAGTGCCCAAGCACCCGCTCCAAGTGCAGGTTCGACTGCGGCCCAACCGATTAGCGGCGGAATAGCTCCGGAAATACTCCCGACAATCGTATTACTGACGTATCTACGTTTGGACCACATCGAATAGAGTACAACATAACTGAATACTCCAGCAAGCCCCCAAAGGCCAGCTGCTGTGGATGCTGAGAATAGCAGAATTTCACCTACAACGATAAAAGTGAGCGCAAGTGCCAATACAGCCGGTGCTTTGAATCGTCCTGTGACTGTGGGTCTCAACTTCGTTCGCGTCATTACTGGATCAATATCACAATCAATCAAATTATTGAGTGCCGCAGAGCCTGCAATAATCAGACCCGACCCTACAAGGGCGTACAGAAGCAAATCAATATTTTGTAGAAAGCTCTTGTCGGTAAATTGAAACGCCAAAAACAAACCAGTAAACGTCGTAATCATATTCGAATTGACAATACCAATTTTTATGAGTGCAAGAAAGTCCTTGAACACAGATGTCGATACAATTTCTGGTTTGACGGGTGTTGAAATTGTAGAGCCGTTTGACATGTTACCCCTCCTTTCAAAGTTGTTTGCGAAGACCTCTATACTTCACTATATCGAAATTCGGGTATAATTTCTATACATAAACAAAATTTCTCCAAATTCCGTTGGGCATCGAAACAATTTATTCTGTAGCTCTTATCTATAGTAAATCATTTCAGTATGCCTTTTGTGAAGTTAAAGCGTCTTTTTTATGAACAATTTGTGAAAACAGCAACTCCTTAACCATTTTTAACCGTTCTCCATTGTTTTTTCACCTTTTTTTCGTTATCATCGAAATGGCAGGGATCATCTATACTGGATGGTCATCATTAAAAAAGTAGGTGTCTTTTTTTGCGATATAATAAATATCTAAAATGGTTCGCAGTTGCTTCTACGATAGGAATGCTTCTAATCCTACTCGGAGGAGCCCTCGTTTCGAAGACGGATAGCGGTTTAGGATGTGGTAGACACTGGCCTGGATGTAATGGACAACTCATCCCCGATGTGATTACTCCTGAAGTACTGATTGAATTCTCCCATCGGCTGGTTACTGGAGCGGTTGGAATCCTGATTGTCGTACTTGCTGTCTGGTCATGGAAAGCAATTGGTCATATAAGGGAAACAAAATTCCTTTCCTTCATGGCAGTATTCTTCCTTATTTTACAAGCGTTAATTGGTGCTGCCCAAGTACTATGGGGGCAAGGTGATTTCATACTTGCACTTCATTTCGGAATTTCACTTATCTCGTTCTCAGCGGTCCTTTTATTGACACTTCTTATTTTTGAAGTGGACCAAAAATTTGATGCAGATAATCTACGGGTAGGAACGACATTAAAATGGCATACAATTGGCGTATCAATTTATTCTTATTTAGTCGTTTACACCGGCGCTCTCGTTCGCCACACAGAATCAGGACTCGCTTGTGGGTCTTGGCCATTATGTAGAAACGACTCGTTTGAACTACCGAAAAATATGTATGAATGGGTGCAGATGGGCCATCGCACAGCTGCGGCTTTAATCATCGTGTGGCTTGGTATCATCATGATTCACGCCATCCGGAATTATAAAGAACAGCGTGTCATCTACTGGGGATGGATCATCGCCTTCACATTAGTGGTGCTTCAAGCAACGACAGGTATGATAGTCGTTTTTACACTCCTCAATCTGTATGTCGCACTGCTTCATTCGTTGTTCGTTACATTACTGTTTGGTCTATTGACATATATGATTCTACTTGTTTCGAGAGGCAAACAAACGAAATAAAGTGTGAGGGTTATCCTTTCTAAATTTATCAGAATACAAAAAGCACTCAGGTTTCCCCTTGAGTGCTTTTTGTATTCTAATTAACGTTCCAGTTCAATAAGTAAATCGCCTGTCGCAATCGATTCTCCTGCTGAGACATAAATCTCTTTTACAACACCATCATATGGCGCTTGAATCGTTGTTTCCATTTTCATGGCTTCCGTGATGAGTAAGTGTTCGCCCCTTTTCACTTTCGCCCCTTTGGATATCGCAACTTTCAAAACAGTACCCGGCATCGTTGCGGCAATATGGCCTTCATTTGAAAGATCTGCTTTTTGTTTCCTAACCGTTACGGATTCCACACTCATATCTTCTATAATTACTTCACGTGGCTGGCCGTTCATCTCAAAATAGATTACTCTTGTTGCATCTGATTGAGGTTCACCAATTGACACAAGTTTCACAATCAACGTCTTCCCTTTTTCAATTTCCACTTCAATCTCTTCACCAAGTCGCATTCCATAAAGAAACTCAGGTGTGTCGATGACTGATACATCACCGAATTGTTTATTCGTTTGTGAATACTCTTCAAAGACTTTAGGATAAAGTGCATTCGAAAGTACTTCATGGCTTGTAACTGGACGTTCTAATTTGGCACTCAACGCATCACTCATTTTCTTGAAATCGACGTCCTCTAATAACTCACCAGGTCGAACGATAATTGCTTTGCGCTCTTTCAAAATCACTTTCTGTAATTCTTCCGGGAATCCACCATAAGGTTGGCCGATATATCCTTCGAAAAATTCAATAACTGATTCTGGGAAATCAATCGACTTGCCACGGATAAGGACTGATTTTTCATCCAGTTCATTTTGCACCAAAAATAAAGCCATATCCCCGACCACTTTGGATGAAGGTGTCACCTTTACAACATCACCAAATAGCAAGTTGACACGAGAATACATGCCCTTGACATCTTCCCAGCGTTCCCCTAAACCTACCGCTTTCGCCTGCTGTTGTAAATTGGAATATTGCCCACCCGGCATTTCATGGACATAAATTTCCGAATGTGGACTCATCATGCCACTTTCGAAATGCTGGTAGTACTTTCGGACATCCTCCCAATAATACGATAAATCTTCGAATGACTTGACGTCTGCACGCACATTACGCTTACCGCCTTGTAGCGCATAGTAGAGCGAGCTTGCTGAAGGTTGTGAAGTTAGACCCGCCATAGATCCGAGGGCAGTGTCTACGATGTCCACACCCGCTTCAACCGCTTTTGCATACATGTATATACCATTACCGCTTGTATCATGCGAATGCAAATGGATCGGCAAATCAACCGTATCCTTTAATTCTGAAATAAGTCGGTATGCGGCTTCTGGCTTCAAAAGACCTGCCATATCTTTGATGGCAAGAATATGAGCTCCGGCTGATTCAAGCTCTTTCGCCATTTCTTTATAATAATTTACTGTGTATTTCGCACGCGAATCGTCAAGGATATCTCCCGTATAGCAAATTGCTGCTTCCGCAACCTTCCCTGCTTCGCGTGTCGCATCTATCGCAACTTCCATTCCTTTAATCCAGTTCAGACTATCGAATATCCGGAATACATCGATACCTGCATCCGCTGATTCTTTAATAAATTTACGAATAACATTGTCGGGATAATTGGTGTAACCGACTGCATTCGCACCACGAAACAACATTTGGAATAAAACATTCGGGATTTGTTCACGTAATTTTAACAGCCTGTCCCATGGGCTTTCTTTTAGAAATCTATAGGCTACATCAAATGTCGCCCCGCCCCACATTTCATAAGAAAACAGATCCGGCATAAGCCTTGCTGATTCAGAAGCAATTGAAGTCATATCAGATGTACGGACACGTGTAGCTAATAAGGATTGGTGCGCGTCCCGGAATGTCGTATCCGTTAAAAGTACATCCTTTTGCTCTTTAATCCATTGAACAAGACCCTCTGCTCCTCGCGTATCCAATATTTGCTTCGTTCCAGGAGCAGGTTGTGTGAGAAGGTCGACTGACGGTTTTCTTATGGAATGGAATAGCGGTTTTGATTGTTTTCCGATGCCAGGAAATCCATTAATGGTTACGTTGCCGAGATAATTCAGTATTTTTGTTCCACGGTCTTTTCGCTCTGGGAATAGGAATAGTTCCGGTGTCGAATCAATAAAACCAGTATTATAATTCCCCGTAAGGAAGTTGTTATGTTTCACGACATTTTCAAGAAACGGAATATTCGTCTTAATTCCCCTGATTCTAAATTCTTGTAAGTTTCTGTCCATTTTAGCCGCAGCTTCACGGAACGTCATTCCCCAAGTAGAAACCTTAACAAGCAAAGAATCATAATAGGGTGTAATTACAGCTCCTTGGAAACCATTTCCTGCGTCAAGACGGACACCAAAGCCCCCACCAGAACGATAGACCATCAATTTCCCTGTGTCAGGCATAAAGTCGTTTAACGGGTCTTCCGTCGTTACACGCGATTGGATTGCATAGCCAAATAGCGGTATTTTATCTTGTGATGGAATACTTGCTTCGCTTTTATGAAGGTTTTGTCCATCCGCAATATGAATTTGTGCATGGACAATATCAATACCCGTCACCATTTCGGTGATTGTATGCTCCACTTGGATACGCGGATTCACTTCGATGAAATAGAAACGACCATCGGATACAAGGAATTCAACTGTTCCTGCATTGATATAGCCGACTTTCTTCATTATTTTCACTGCTGCGTCACAAATCTGTTCACGTAGTCCCTCTTCAAGTGAAATCGAAGGAGCAATTTCAACGACTTTCTGATGGCGACGTTGAATTGAACAATCACGCTCATACAAATGGATGACGTTACCGTGCGTATCTCCAAGAATTTGGACTTCTATATGTTTCGGTTTATTAATGTATTTCTCAACATACACTTCGTCTGACCCGAAAGCAGATTTCGCTTCTGACCTTGCACGTTCGTACGCTTCCATCACTTCATCTGGGGAATTGACGATTCGCATTCCACGTCCGCCACCACCAAGTGATGCTTTAATGATAATCGGATAACTAACAGATTCACCAAATTTTGCAATTTCTTCGACCGTAGTTACTGGACCGTCACTACCAGGTATCACTGGGATCTCCGCTTTGATTGCCTGCTCACGGGCTTTTACTTTATCCCCGAACATGTCAAGATGCTTCGAAGTTGGCCCGATGAATAGTATTCCTTCTTCTTCGAGACGTCGTGCGAAATCTACGTTTTCAGCAAGAAATCCGTAACCAGGGTGTACTGCATTTGCCCCCGAGTCTTTCGCAAGTGCAATTATTCCTTCAATATCAAGGTAAGCGTCAATCGGCTTCTTACCTTCCCCCACGAGATAGGACTCATCTGCCTTGTATCGATGGAATGATCCACTATCTTCCGTTGAATAAATTCCGACAGTAGGGATATTCAACTCGGTACAAGCACGAAAAATACGAATTGCAATTTCCCCACGGTTAGCTACAAGGATTTTCTTAATATTTTCCATCACAAGGCACTTCCTTTTCTATTTGATTTTTCATATTTCACGAACATTGATACATTCATCAATATTCCTAACGCTAACGATAGCAGAATGACAGACGTTCCGCCATAACTAATAAACGGCAAAGGAACACCTGTAAGAGGAATAAGACCTGTTAACCCTCCTAAATTGACGAATGTTTGGATGCCAATTACACTGCCAATCCCAGCCGCAAGCATACGTGCATGTGGATCTTTTGCATGCAGTGCAATTGATAATGCTCTTAAGACGATAAAACCTAAACCGCCTATAACAATAATGACACCCAACAAACCTAGTTCTTCCGATATGACCGCCATAATTACATCCGTATGGGGTTCAGGCAAATAACCCATCTTTTGAATTGAATTCCCAAGACCTAGACCTTTCAGTCCCCCAGTCCCAATAGCTATGTACCCATTCGCTATTTGGTAACCTGAACCTAGTGCGTAGTCGAATGGATTCAAAAATGCCAATAATCGACCTTGACGCCCCGGCGTCATAACAGTATCCCAAGCAAAATAAAGGATAATCACAACAGGAATAAGAGCCACCGTAACAACACCACTCATCTTTAAGAAGGTTCGTTTCTTAATGCCACTTGCTGCCAGAACAGAGAGGGCTGCCATGACGATAATGAATGATGTACCGATATCCGTTTCCAACATTATTGAGCCGACTGCTAGAACAAGAATTCCGATAGGTGGTGCAATCGATTGGTTAATATTATCAATCGTTCCCGCTTCGTATTTCTTTGCGAATACACTAGCGAAATAAATGATAATCACAAGTTTCGCAATTTCGGATGGCTGAATACTACCTCCGATTGAAAGTTTGATCCAACTTTGTGCTCCTACCGATTCCCCATATCCAATAAAATGAACAAGGATTAGAAGTGTAAACATCGCAATGATTCCAGCAACCATTAAGCCTTTTCTTTTATAATTTTTATAAGGGAAAAATGCACCTATTAAAAAAGCGGGAATAGCAACCATAAGATTCCTTATCTGAAGGATATAAAAATGATCCGGCTTATACTTATATTTTCCGACAGCCATAGCCATACTAGAGCTATAAATCATAACGAGACCAAATAGAATAAGCATAAGGTATACAAAGAATAGCGGGAAATCAAAGTAGCGAAATAAACGCTTAATATATAACTTCACAAAATTACCTCTTTTTCATTAAACAAAAAACTCAAACTTTTATGAGTTTGAGTCTTTCGCTTATTTTGTGGTATATAATTCATGCAAAACCGTCATTTCTTTCTCAAGTATAGAAAGGATTTCATTTCCTTTAATACGGTCTACTAGACCCAACTTTACTGCGAAATCAATTTCACGGGAAAGACCATACATTTGCGTGTCCAATACTTCTTCATATAACGGACATTGCGGCATCGTCAAGTGATCCATCTGCACTTTAATAAGTTGTCCGATCTTATCGGCATCAGCTTGAAGCTGCTTCATTGCCTTTTCCTGATATGTTACCTGTAATTCTATCTCCATGAGGACGCCCCCATCAATCGTTTTTCTATCATGGTTATCATGAATAAATTGTATCTTTTGATCCGCGAAAATGCAAGTGTTTCCCCTTTAATATAACCCATCAGATGAGAAAAGCTTTTCCTAAAGACCTCAAAGCGTTATACTGAGTAGAAAAGATTGTTTATACGTAGGGGGTTATGAATTTGGAATCTATCATTCCAATCAAAGGTAATGTTCGTTTTAAGATTACACTTGATCCTAGTGTCTGGATTTTTGACGATCGTAAAATCGACTTAAAGACATACTTCACTGAACAACGTGTCGAAAAGGATGAGCTTGAAGAGTATAAAAGAAATATGGGACAACATTGGTCGCGAGAAATCATGGAGGGCGCAACTTTTCCACCAACTTTGAAAACCGAGAAGAAGTTTGAAAAAACAAAAATCCTTACCGGTACATTTGGAATCTTTTTAAAACATTTCTTAAAAAATGCGGAGCCCACCGAAGATGCCAAGACGCTATCATTTGAATCGTCTACCGGGGACAACTATACATTCCCCATCACAAGTGCTGATGAGTTCATTTTCAAATACAGTGACGAAGGTAAGCCGCTTCTTGAAGATGGTCCAGTTCACATCCTCTTCAAAGACGGTTCAAACGCCACCAATCCAATACGCAATATCATTGCAATTAGAGTCGACTGAAGGAGGGTTTCAATGCGTGTCAAATGTGTCATCTGTGATGAAATCGGAAAATTGCCGGACGATGCACCTCTAGCGAAAAAATTGAGGAACCGTCCAATCCACACCTTCATGTGCGAACAATGTAACAATCGAATCACCGAGAAAACAATCGCTCGTATCGCAACAGGAAACTTTATTTTCCATCGTACTTCACACCCGATTGAGAAAGATTTTTAATCTATTGAAAAAAGGACTCCATTGCGTTATGCAACGGAGTCTTCTTTATGTTCATTCATCCTTCGGACACGATAGATTATCAAAATAAGCGCCGCAACGATAAGTCCTTCTACGACCGGTAAGAATAAAGCAAGAAAAGTTAAAATCAGACAGCCAAGAAAAAGAAAAGTGTAAATCACTACGTTTTGTAATGACCTTAGTTTTTTCGCAAATCCAAGTTTGTAAACGATAGCCGCCATTAGGAAGACGAGCGCGAAAAGTACGTAACCAGCAATTTCCTTGGTCGGCATTACATTGTATATTAAATTTGCAATTCCAGACATGCGATTTAATACAAACTCCGTATCCACAGCACCCATTCAACACATCCCTTTCCTTACCCTGTTTCTTGCCACGCACTATAACCGAACTACGCTTAGGGGCATAAGCCTGCCCCGATATGTGGCTAAAAAGTCACATATCGGTTCGTCTTATGCCTGTGGCGTCTGTTCATTTAACTTTTACTTTCCTAATTCCGAGATTTATTTCTTTTTAGTAACCCGTTCACGTTCGTTTTTATCTAGAATCTTCTTACGAAGTCTGATTGATAACGGTGTTATTTCACAATACTCATCATCATCCAAGTATTGGAGTGCTTCTTCAAGCGACATAATCCGGGGTTTCTTAGTTGAAACTGTCTGATCTTTCGATGCAGAACGGACGTTTGTTGCTTGTTTAGCTTTCGTTAAGTTGATTGTCAAATCGCTTTCACGCGTATTTTCACCAACAACCATTCCTGCATATATGTCAGTTCCAGCATTAACGAACATTACGCCACGATCTTCCAACTGCATTATACTATAAGGTGTAGCCGTTCCGTTCTCCATAGAAACAAGAACACCATTTCTACGGCCGCCAACCTTACCTTTCGCCATCGGTTTATAGGAATCGAACGTATGGTTTAAAATTCCGTAGCCCCTTGTCAATGTAAGGAATTCAGTTGAGTAACCAATCAAACCGCGTGCAGGAACAAGGAATATTAGACGAACTTGTCCGTTACCGTTATTGATCATATCAAGCATTTCGCCTTTACGCTCGCCAATCGATTCGATAATCGATCCTGTATGTTCTTCCGGAATATCAATTTGCACACGTTCAACAGGTTCTGAACGGACACCATCGACGTCTTTAACAATGACTGATGGTTTCGAAACTTGTAACTCAAACCCTTCACGGCGCATGTTTTCAATGAGAATAGAAAGATGAAGCTCACCGCGTCCAGAAACAGTCCATGCGTCAGGTGAATCGGTCGGATCGACACGAAGAGATACATCAGTCTGTAATTGCTGTTGAAGGCGTTCATCGATTTTTCTAGATGTCACCCATTTGCCCTCTTTACCAGCAAACGGACTGTTGTTTACAAGGAATGTCATTTGAAGCGTTGGCTCATCGATGAACAATTCAGGAAGTGCTTCCGGATGATCGATTGGGCAGATTGTTTCGCCCACATCAATATTTTCCATTCCAGAAACCGCAACAAGATCACCTGCAAATGCTTCTTGAATTTCAATACGTTTCAATCCTAGGAATCCGGACATTTTTGTCACACGGAAGTTTTTTGTGGAACCATCCCGTTTTAAAACGGAAACTTGCTGTCCAACTTTCATTGTTCCTCGGAAAATACGTCCAATCCCGATACGACCCACATAATCGCTATAATCTAGAAGAGATACTTGGAACTGTAACGGCTCTTCACGATTATCTATCGGTGCTGGAATATGTTCTAGAATCGCATCATACAAAACGCGAAGCGTCTCTTCCTGTGTAGCTGGATCTGGTGACAGACTTGCTGTTCCGTTGAATCCGGAAGCATATACGACAGGAAAATCAAGTTGGTCATCATTGGCATCCAATTCGATGAACAATTCAAGTACTTCATCGACGACTTCTTCAGGTCGAGCAAACTCACGGTCAATCTTGTTGACGACCACGATTGGTTTCAGGTTTTCCTCCAACGCTTTTTTGAGAACAAAACGTGTTTGTGGCATACAACCTTCATACGAGTCGACGACAAGAATAACACCGTCCACCATTTTCAAAATCCGTTCCACTTCACCGCCGAAATCCGCGTGACCTGGTGTATCGAGAATGTTAATTTTCCTATCTTGGTATTCTACTGCTGTCGTTTTCGCTAAAATTGTGATACCACGCTCGCGCTCAATATCATTCGAATCCATAGCGCGCTCATCGACTTGTTCATTCGAACGAAAAATACCTGATTGCTTCAAAAGTTGATCGACAAGCGTCGTTTTTCCGTGATCAACGTGGGCTATAATTGCTATGTTACGTAAATCATTGCGTTCTATTATCATGATTTCACTCCATTATTCTTTTTTCGGATGATTAACTGTGTTATTATAGCACATGACAAGACGATACAAAAACATTTTTATTAAAAACGGAGGATTTTTTTGAAAAACGTGAAATGGGTATTCGTTTTATATTCCCTTGGGGCCATCGCTTCAATGTGTGCAATCGGCGTCGCAGTCGGTATGCGAAGCCTTCCTATCGCCATCTTAGCCATCGTTGCATTGATTCTAATCATGGGAAACGGTTTTAAGACAAAAAAGAAAATGCGCGAGCAAGGACTATTTTAAAGTGAAATAATAATACTATCGGGGACTGTTGAGCTGACTGGTACATCCGGCGCGTAAAACGGCCCCTTTTTATCCCTTAAGACGGATATAGTTTGTGAGAATATCTTTATGTAGACCAGGCCTCGCAACGATGAACGTGTCCTGTCCAAGAAGACCTGGCGTTTCTCCTTTCATATTTGTTGCGACTGCTCCGACTTCCTGCGCAATGATAATTCCTCCAGCGATATCCCAAGGTGACAATCGCATGGACATGTAAGCATCGAGTCTTCCCGAGGAGACATACGCAAGTTCCATCGCCGCCGATCCATATGATCTCGTTCCCCTACATCGTCTAATTAATTCAATAATTTTTTCATTGTTAATGTAGCGGTTCGGTGCCACCCAACTAGCATTTATACCAATAATAGCATCTGTGAGGGGGGTGATTTCCAACTTTGGTAACCTTTCATCGTTGAAATAAGCCCCCTCCCCTTTAGTTGCATGGTAAAGATCATCCAGCATTACATCGTATATGTAGCCAAGCATACCAACACCATCTACGTAAATCCCAAGAGAAATGGCGAAATTTCGTTTTTGATGGATGAAATTCATTGTCCCATCAATCGGATCGAGCATCCAAATAATTCCGTCTAATGCTTGGATATCATCGCCGAATCCCTCCTCCCCTAAAATCCTGTGTTCCGGAAAATCCCTCTTTATACGGCTAATGAAAAACTGTTCCACTTCTCGGTCGATATTAGTTACAAGGTCATTCGCATCCGCTTTTGAGTCAATCTCGATCGTATTAAAAAAAGAGACACGAATTTTATGTCCCGCTTCTTTTATCAATGATTTGGCATAACGGTCGATACTTCCTAAAGTCATGGAGCCACCTCTTCCTTTTCTCTAGTATAACGAAAAAAGCACCCCATTACACATTTCCCGTTTCCAGGATGTGACCGGATGCCTCGTTCATGAACCTATCCCATTTACGAAAAACCATTCAAAATCTCCAATTCACGATGAATCTCCGTAAGTCTATGCTTGCTTTTCATTTTCTGCTTCGAATCCTCTTCTTGTAAAGCATCGAATAACGTCGCAAGCTCATAATCGAGTTCAAGGTTAAGTAGCTTCACATATTCTTTTTCTATATCCGCTTTTCGAATCACATGGACCATTTGTTTCATTATAATCACCCCTTCTCAACCTATAGACTAAATTTTCCGTTAGTTATAGTTAGAATATGCCTCATTCAAACTTTTCGCTGGTTTTAAGCCTTGTTATATAAAATCATTCCCTATTTTCTGTTAAGATAAACGTGAATAAATAATTGGGGGAGATAAAATTGAACCATCCTTTTTGGAATAAAGAAGACTTTGATGTTTTTTCAATTGATGGACTAGAAAAACGGATGGAAGGTCTTCAAACCAGAATTCAGCCTAAATTCGGTAAACTCGGCATGCATTTCTCGGATCGCCTTTCTGCACACGGTACAGATGAGTTTTTTCCACACGTTGCAAAACACGCGAGACGAACCGTCAATCCACCGAATGATAGTTGGGTGGCATTCGCACCAGCAAAGCGAGGATATAAAGCATTACCACACTTTCAAATAGGCTTATGGGGAACGCATTTATTTATCATTTTAGCAGTCATTTATGAAAATCCTGATAAAAAGGGGATTGCCGAACGTCTTCAAGTACATTCAACAGTGCTTACCGCTCTTCCTGATGTGTACATCGTTTCTGGCGATCATATGAAACCTGACGCAATAGCAATTGCTGAAACAGGTCTGGATGGCCTTGAACAACTTCTAGGTCGACTGCAAGACGTGAAGAAAGCGGAATTCCTTGTTGGACGTCATTTGTCACGGGACATTGCCATAAAAATGTCTGAAGATGAATTTATGGTATTTGCAGAAGAAACCTTTGATGGGCTTCTTCCTGTCTACGATGTAATTATCGGCAAAAAATAAAAGGGATGCAGCCTAATGCTGCACCCCTTTTATTTTTTCCCCATCGTTTCCCTCTTTTGCTGCCTTGATGATCTTGAAAGAAACATATCCGCTCACATTCTCGAACTCTTTAAAAAGTGTCTTCTCTTCTGCCATAGAGGGAACGACCTTTTTAAATCTACGATAGGCATCCATTAACATTTCTCTCAAAATACCTGTTTCATATGCCTTTTCCACCACTTCATAAAATGCGATGACTTCAATCATTTCTTCAGTTGACCAGTCATGTCTAATCGGGTAATTATAATCCATACTAAACCTCCCTTTTCATTCATCTTACCCCTTAATAGAAGCGGAAGACTTCTGCTGAATTAAATTAATAAAACCGCCTAAGATGCAGTCATCCTGCTTCATAGACGGTCTTATTTCAACGCTAAAAAATTATTTTACAATCATATGGATCGGAGTACCTAAAGCAACTTCCGCCGCTTCCATCGAGATTTCTCCCAATGTAGGGTGAGCATGAATTGTCATAGCAATATCTTCAAGCGTCATGCCTGCCTCAATCGCGAGACCGAGTTCAGCAATCATATCCGAAGCATTTTCACCAACAATTTGTGCACCAAGCAGAAGTCCATCCTCTTTGCGTCCAACAAGTTTAACAAAGCCTTCTGTCGCATCAAGAGCCATTGCCCGTCCATTAACCGCGAACGGGAATTTCCCTACTGTTACTTCATAGCCTTCGTCTTTTGCCTGTTGCTCGTTTAAGCCAACAGTTGCAAGTTCAGGATCAGTGAAACAAACTGCAGGAATCGCCAAGTAATCGATTTCTGATTTATGTCCAGAAATCGCTTCAGCAGCTACCTTCGCCTCATACGAAGCTTTGTGTGCAAGCTGTGGCCCTGATACGATATCACCGATTGCATAAACGTTCGGAACGTTCGTACGACATTGTTTGTCTATTTCGATGATGCCGCGCTCAAGGAATTTTACACCCATCTCTTCAAGACCAATCTCATCCGTATTCGGACGACGGCCAACAGTGACAAGAACGTAATCAGCTTCGACTTTTATCTCTTCACCTTTTGCTTCATACGTGACTGTTACACCAGTATCTGTTTCTTCAACACCCTTAGCAGATGCTTTGACGACAATCTCTACGCCTTTTTTCTTCAAGCCTTTTTTAACGACTTGTGTCATCTGTTTTTCAAAACCTGCAAGAATGTCGTTTCCACCTTCGATGATTGTTACCTCAGAACCTAGATTTGCAAAAGCAGACCCAAGCTCAGTTCCGATGTAACCTCCACCGATGACGACAAGTTTCCCAGGTAATTCTGCAAGATTCAAAGCGCCTGTAGAGTTGAGAACGCGTTTTGAATACTTGAAAGTCGGAATCTCAACTGGACGTGAACCCGTTGCGACAATTACATTTTTGAATTTATATGTTTGTGCGGAGTTTTCATCCATTACACGTACCGTATTGCTATCGACGAAATAAGCTTCGCCTTGAACAATATCTACTTTATTACCTTTAAGAAGTCCTTCGACTCCGCCAGTTAATTTATTCACAACGCTATCTTTGAAAGCTTGGGCTTTCGTGAAGTCAAGCTTCACTTCTGTAGCCGTGATCCCCATTGAATCGGAGTCTTTTGTAATTGCATAACGATGCCCGACAGAGATTAACGCCTTGGAAGGAATACATCCTACGTTTAAACAGACTCCGCCTAGATGTTCTTTTTCAACGATTGTTACCTTCTGACCCAATTGCGTTGCACGAATTGCTGCAACATATCCTCCTGGTCCAGATCCTACGACGAGTGTATCTACTTCGATTGGAAAATCCCCTACTACCATTTGTTTACGCCTCCATTAATAAAAGTTCCGGATTTCCGAGTAACTTCTTAAGGTGATTCAACGCATGTTGCGCTGTTGCACCATCGATCATCCGGTGATCGAACACTAATGATAATGCTAACATAGGTGCCGCAACAATTTCACCATTTTTGACAACTGGTTTTTCCGCGATTCGTCCGATACCAAGAATAGCGACTTCAGGATGATTGATGATTGGTGTAAACCATTGACCACCTGCAGACCCGATATTCGTAATGGAGCAAGATGCGCCCTTCATTTCAGCAGGCGACAATTTACCATCACGCGCTTTCACTGCAAGGCTATTGATTTCGTCGGATATTGCAAATACCGATTTACGATCCGCATGTTTGATAACTGGAACGAGGAGTCCGCGATCCGTATCCGCAGCGATTCCAATATTGTAATAATGCTTTTGTACGATTTCCTGGGTCGCATCGTCAAGAGATGTATTCAATGCTGGGAATTCACGTAACGTGGAGACAAGTGCCTTCACAACATAGGGTAAGTACGTCAGCTTGATGTCTTTTTCTGCTGCGATATCTTTGAACTTTTTGCGATGTGCAACGAGTTCTGTAACATCGACTTCGTCGAGTAACGTGACATGTGGAGCAGTTTGTTTCGAATGGACCATTGCTTTTGCAATCGCTTTTCGAATGCCTGACATTTTTTCACGTGTCTCAGGGAAATCCCCTTCAAGATAGACAGGAACCGATGATGCCACTTCTTGTTCTAGGTTTTCAGTTTGAGTGTTTTCTTTAGACGTGACAGGTGTAGCCTCTTGCACTTGTCCGCCATTCAAGAATGATTCGATATCTTCTTTTAATACGCGACCATTCTTACCAGTTCCCGCAACTTGACGAATATCCACACCTTGCTCACGTGCGAATTTACGGACAGTAGGCATTGCGATAATACGACGATTTGGATCGACATCTGTTTGAACGGGTGCAACTGTTGTTTCTTTACCATTCTTCGACGCCTCTTCTTTTTCAATCGATTGGCCTGCTTCAGCAGTCGCTTGAACTTGCGCTTCAGTTTCTTTGTTCGTTTCGGAATCATCTCCATGACCCGGTGCACTTTCATAGCCAGGTGCATCTATGCGAATCAATATATCGCCTACGATTGAAACCGTTCCTTCAGTAACAAGTATTTCTTCGACAGTACCTGTGACCGGCGAAGGGATTTCTACAACTGCTTTATCGTTCTGGATTTCTAGAAGTATGTCATCTTCATTGATTGTATCGCCTTTTGCAACGAACCATTTTACGATTTCACCTTCATGGATTCCTTCTCCGATATCTGGTAAACGGAATTCATATGCCACACGATTCACCCTTTCATATTTCGTCATTAAGTATCCTAGAACGTCAATACCTTTTTAGCAGTTTCAATAATATCTTTTGCATTTGGAAGCCACGAATTCTCACCTTGTGCATATGGATAGATCGTGTCTGGTGCTGTAACACGTAGAACTGGCGCTTCAAGACTAAGAATTGCGCGCTCTGTAATTTCAGCAACAATATTTGCTGCAATACCTGCTTGTTTTTGTGCTTCTTGAACGACGATTGCACGGTTCGTTTTTTCAACAGATGCAATGATCGTTTCAATATCCATAGGTTGTATTGTACGTAAGTCAATTACTTCCAAAGAATAGCCTTCTTTTTCAAGTTCTTCAGCAGCTTTTAAACTTTCGTGTACCATTGCCCCGTAAGTGATGATGGAAAGATCTTTCCCTTCACGTTTCACGTCAGCTTTGCCTAAAGGTATTGTATATTCCTCTTCAGGAACGTCCTGTCTGAATGAACGGTAAAGTTTCATATGTTCAAGGAAGATGACCGGGTTTTCATGGCGGATTGCTGAAATAAGCAATCCTTTCGCATCATATGGCGTTGAAGGTATGACAACTGTCAGCCCTGGTTGAGCCGCTACAAGTCCTTCCAAGCTGTCTGCGTGCATCTCTGGTGTCGCAACGCCGCCGCCAAATGGTGCACGGATTGTGACAGGCGCATGAAAAGCTCCAGCGCTTCGGAAACTCATGCGCGCAAGCTGACCACTTACAGAGTCCATTACTTCAAAGAGGAAACCGAAAAATTGGATTTCCATGACCGAACGGAATCCTGTAAGGGATAGTCCAACTGCAAGACCACCGATTCCAGACTCGCCTAATGGTGTGTCAAATACGCGATCTTCACCGAATTCTTTTTGTAAGCCTTCCGTCGCACGGAATACTCCACCATTATTTCCAACGTCTTCACCGAAGACGAGGACGTTTTCATCATTTTTAAGCTCCGTGCGCATTGCATCGGTTATCGCTTGAATCATCGTCATTTGTGCCATCGGTTACTTCGACTCCTTCTCAGTGTATATGTCTAGCTGTTCTTTTAGGTTATACGGAAGCTCGCCTCTGTTCATGATTTTAATGAAATCACTCGCTTTTTGTTTTGGTGCAGCGTCAGCAACTTTAATAGCCTCTTTGATTTCTTCTTTTGCACGTTCAATGACTTCATTCTCTTTTTCTTCATTCCAAATACCTTTTGTTCCAAGGTATTTACGGAAACGAATTAGTGGATCGCGTTTTTCCCATTCACTATCCGTTTCTGAAGTACGATAACGTGTTGGGTCATCCCCAGCCATCGTATGAGGACCGTATCTATAACAATGTGTCTCTATAAGTGTCGGACCTTCACCATTAATTGCACGTTCACGAGCATCCCGTGTAACCGCATACACCGCAAGAGGATCCATGCCGTCTACAAGAATACTTGGAATACCCGCCGCAATTCCCTTTTGTGCAAGTGTTTTCGCTGCCGTCTGCAACATGCGTGGTGTTGAAATAGCATATTGGTTATTTTGTATGATGAAAATTGCTGGAGAGCGGTATGCACCTGCGAAGTTGATGCCTTCATAGAAATCGCCCTGCGATGTTCCACCGTCACCTGTATAAGTCATTGCAACTGCTTTTGTACCCCGTTTTTGGAAGCCCATTGCAACGCCTGCCGCTTGAACATATTGCGCTCCAATAATAATTTGTGGCGGGAATACATTCACTCCTTCAGGAATTCTGTTTCCATGAAAGTGTCCGCGTGACCATAGGAATGCCATAGACAATGGTAATCCGTGAAAGAGCATTTGCGGGACGTCACGATAACCTGGAAGAATGAAATCTTCTTTCTCCAGTGCAAAATGAGACGCAAGTTGGGAAGCTTCCTGTCCTGCTGTCGGCGCATAGAACCCTAGACGACCTTGTCGGTTCAATGAAATCGAACGTTGGTCCAAAATACGTGTATATACCATGCGTGTCATTAATTCCACGAGTTCATCGTCGGATAAGTTTGGCACTGCGTCCTGATTAACGATTTCGCCTTCTTCGTTCAAAATCTGGAACATTTCAAACTTTTCTTCAATCGCATGTAGTGTTTCAACTGGATCGAACTGCTTGTCTTTTTTTGCAGCCATTTCGGCAACTCTCCTTTATAACTGTATTATGAGTTCTTGCTTGATTGATTGGTACAATCCATTCCCTTCTCAGTATACTTAATCAAAACTCAATGGTCAATCCTTGATACTTCATGTCTAACAGTACCCAATCGTTGTGAAAAATAGCCAAAAAACCGTAATCTGTATTAATACAATGTAATGACTGTATTATAATAGAAGCTTAATTATCCCAATCTAATAAAAAAGTGAAGATATGAATACTCCACCCATAGCACCTTCATTCTTTATTTTCTAAATTAGCAAAAATAGTATCTTTTAATACATTAACTTTTTCAGTCATACCATTATATACAGTGATAGACGCCTGAACAATCTCATTCTGACTATTCACTTCGGCTAGTTTAATGTTCAACTGTTTTAATTCAGTTCCTTCAGCAATAAGCAATTCATATAGTTCTTTTTGTAAAGAGGCAAGCTTTTGATAGTCTGACATAACTATCGAATGGAGCTCATACCGTTCATCAATCACTAATTGTAGTTCTTCAATACTATGCTTGTGGTTTTCAGCCGCATTATCGATGATTGCATCAAAGTCACTAGCAAATTCTTTCGCTTTTGCCATGGCTACATCCTCTTTTTTAAGATAGCCAAGTCGTTGATCGAGCAGTTTTTCTAGGGCAGTCACCTTGGTTTTAAGATCCTTTTGTTGTTCTTGCGTTATTTTCATCGTTTTATTGAAAAGCTGTTGTTCCTTTTTCTCTAGTTCTGTTAGTGCCGATTGTACATTTCGGTACTCTTTTTCGGCAGTATTCATTTTTGTCATAACATCTAAGAGCTGTTTTTCGATTGAAGAGCTTGAACTACATCCAAAAAGCAATAGTGCTAGTGATACGACTAAACCGAGATTTTTCACAATACCATCCCTCCGATTTCCACCCAACTATAGCGTTTAAGGGATTTATATTCAAGTCTGCGCTTATTTCCTTTCACCTGTTTTCCGATTCGATTATAATGGTGAGTAGAACAATGATGGAAAGGAAGTTTGTAAGATGATTTTAATGCAACATATCGTCCGCGAAGGGCATCCTGCACTTCGTGAAAAAAGTGAAGAAGTACCATTTCCATTATCCCAAGTTGACCAGGAACTCAGTGAGAACTTAATTGAATATGTAAAGAACAGCCAAGATCCTGAATTAAGTATACAATACGGTCTACGTCCCGGAATTGGATTGGCCGCTCCTCAAGTGAATCGATTGAAAAGAATCTTTGCACTCCACATTATAGATGAAGACAAAGATCCGATTAGTTTCGTTGCCATCAATCCAAGAATCGTAAGCCACTCTGTCGAAAAAACCTACTTATCTTCTGGAGAAGGTTGTCTATCTGTTGATCGAGAAATTGATGGTTATGTGCCTCGTTATGCACGAATCACAGTGAAAGCATATGATGCCAAGGGCAAAGAATTCAAAAAAAGATTGAAAGGTCTGGCGGCCATTGCTTTTCAACACGAACTTGATCATCTAAATGGTGTGATGTTCTTTGATCATATCGACCACGAAATGCCTTTCAAAGAAATTTCAAATGCTGTTGCTTTTGAACACAACTAATCAATCTTAAGCTTCCCTTGAGAACTTTCTTGACAGAAGGTTCTGAAAGTGATAAAATCACTCTAAGGAGTGATGTAGCCATGTACAAACGCCTGAAACGCAAACTGTTGAAACGGCTGAATGGCATACTCGGTAGAAAAACGATTGCCTAACTTGACAGCCCACCTTTCTAATTGGTGGGCTTTTCTTTATTTTAAGGAAGGGTCATGCTAATATAAAGAGAATGATTTCAATCGAACGTAAAAAAGGAGAGCAAAAGATGATTTATAAAGTTTATTATCAAGAAACCGCGCTTCAAATACCTGTCCGCGAAAATACAAAAAGCATGTACATCGAAGCGGACTCGGAAAGGGCAGTCCGTGCGAAGTTAAAAAAACACGACTATAGCATTGAATATATTCAACTTCTAGAAGGAGAACATCTCGAACACGAGCAGAATTCGCCCGATTTCGAGTTCGTGAAGGAATAACAGTATGAAATCAATTAAAAATAATGAAACTGCCGTTTTCGCACTAGGCGGACTAGGTGAAATCGGCAAAAACACATACGGAGTACAATTCCAAGATGAAATCATCCTAATTGATGCAGGCATTAAATTCCCTGACGATGAGCTACTAGGAATCGATTATGTCATTCCAGATTATACGTACCTCGAACGGAATGCAGACAAAATTAAAGGACTTTTCATTACACATGGTCATGAGGACCACATCGGTGGCATCCCCTATTTACTTAAGAAAATCAATATTCCTGTTTACGGCGGAAAACTTGCACTCGGGCTCTTACGTAATAAACTGGAAGAACATGGTCTACTTCGGACGACAGAGATGATTGCCATCGATGAGGACGATATCATCAAATTTCGTAAGACTTCTGTGACATTTTTCAGAACAACGCATAGTATCCCAGATGCATTCGGAGTCGTTGTAAAGACACCGTCTGGCAGTATCGTCCATACGGGTGACTTCAAATTCGATTTCACGCCAGTCGGTGAGCCAGCTAACTTGACGAAGATGGCGAAGATTGGGGGCGAAGGAGTACTTTGTCTACTATCTGACAGCACAAATGCAGAAGTTCCAAACTTCACAATGTCTGAACGTAAAGTCGGTGATAGTCTGAATGAAATTTTCAGAAATGTCGACGGTCGTATTATTTTTGCAACATTCGCTTCAAATATTCACAGATTACAACAAGTAATTGAGGCTGCCGAGAAGTTTGGTCGTAAAATCGCGGTGTTCGGCCGTAGTATGGACAACGCTATTACGATCGGACGTGAACTCGGCTATATCGTAGCACCAAAGGAATTATTCGTGGACACGCAGTCGTTAAATAAGCTGCCTGCAAACGAAGTGATGATTCTTTGTACAGGAAGTCAGGGTGAACCGATGGCGGCGCTATCCCGCATAGCTAACGGTACGCATCGACAAGTTCAAATTCATCCGGGAGATACAGTTATATTCTCTTCTTCCCCAATTCCAGGCAACACACTTAGCGTCAATAAGGCAATCAACGCACTATTTCGTGCGGGTGCAGAAGTAATACATGGGAAGTTGAATAATATTCATACTTCTGGACATGGATCACAGGAAGAACAAAAATTAATGCTAAGACTTATCAAGCCGAAATTCTTCATGCCAATTCATGGTGAACATCGAATGATGAAAATGCACACAAATCTTGCGGTCGCCTGCGATGTTCCCCGAGAAAACACATTTATCATGGGTAACGGCGATATTCTCGCACTTACCCAAGACGAAGCACGAATTGCTGGCCGTATTCCTTCTGGTGATGTCTATATCGATGGAAGCGGAATTGGGGATATTGGCAATGTCGTTCTACGTGACCGTAGGATTCTCTCTGAAGATGGTCTAGTAATCGTTGTTGCAACAGTGGATATGAAACGCAATCGTGTCGTTTCTGGACCGGATATCATTTCTCGAGGATTCGTCTATATGCGTGAATCCGGAACGATGATTTATGAAGCACAACAGATGCTATCCAAACAGATGCAGCGGCAACTCTCAACATCACCCGCTGATCTTTCAGCATTGAAAAATGAAGTCATCGATACCCTTGGACCTTACTTATATGATAAAACAAAGCGGAAGCCTATGGTGCTCCCGGTCATAATGGAAGTTTAAAAAACCTAAAAACCCCTTGTCATACACTTTTATGTATGACAAGGGGTTTTTTAATGAAGGGCTTTCTTTTCAAATCGATGGATATCCGCATCTGAACCAATAACAATCAGGATATCTTCCAATTGAATTTTCTCAATTGCTTGTGGAGAAACGAGAATCTGTTTGCCTCTTTTGATAGCTACAATGTTTACTCCATACTTCGCCCGAATATCGAGATCAATCAAAGTGAATCCTACCAGTTTGTCGTTCGCCTTGATTTCCGCAATGGAATGCTCATCTGACAGTTCAAGATAATCTAGTATATTATTCGACACCATATTATTGGCGATTCGGATGCCCATATCACGTTCCGGATGGACAACTTGGTCAGCTCCGATTTTGCGTAATACTTTTTCATGATAATCATTTTGTGCTTTTACCGTAATTTTTTTCACACCTATTTCTTTTAACATCAACGTTGTCAATATGCTCGCTTGAATATTTTCACCGATTGCTACGACGACATGTTCAAAATTACGGATTCCAAGTGACCTGAGAACTGACTCATCCGTTGTGTCCGCTGCCACCGCTTGCGTCGCGATCTGCGCATACGCATCCACTTTTTCAGGTGAAATATCAATTGCCATGACATCAGCATCAAGCTCAATCAATTCATTCACGATACTTCCACCGAAACGGCCCAAACCAATCACAACAAATTCCTTTTTCATTTCACATTCTCCTCTATCCGCTTAATGGATGCGATTAGTGTAACATATCGGATGTGCTCACTCAAATACCAACTAGATTGTATATTAATTAAGAAAAAAGCCCGATATCGCATGGGTGCGATATCGGGCTTACCTTCAATTACTTTTTCATCTCATCCAATACACGATTGACGCGCTTTTCAAGCATTTTCATACCCCCACCGCCCGCTTGGAAATGGCGAAGTTGACCATCTTTATCAAAGACATAATAGGCAGGTACATATTGGTTGTCGAATGCATCCGTCAATTTCGCTTCACTATCAACAAAAATCGGTTGTGAAATATCATGTTCTGTAGCAACAGACATAATCACTTCCATATCCAAATCATCCTCAGAACGTGGCATATGAACTGCGATGACATTCAAGTCATCTTTAAACTTGTCTCTGAATTCATTTACCTCCGGCATCGCTTCTTTACATAAATGACAACTGACAGACCAGAAATGGATGAGTGTCGGTTTCTCTCCGACCAGTTCCGCTTTTGTTTTCTGTCCGTTCAACCAAGCTGTTGCACCTTCGAGCTCAGGCAACTGATCACGTAATTTCAAATGAATTTCCCCCTTTTTCAAAAAAATCCCCACTGCTCATACTATGCGTGGGGATTCTGGTTGGTAAAAATCTGTGTCATCCGCCGAAGGCTTTAACTTCATTCAGCTGGGGTTTGAATCCCTGCTGAATGAAGTTAAAGCGTTTTCTGACCTGGTCTCCAGTTAGCTGGGCAAAGTCCGCCAGTTTGAAGCGCTTGAAGTACGCGCAACGTTTCGTCTACATCTCGTCCAATATTATTGTGGAATACAGTTTGGTATTGTAGTTCACCTTCAGGGTTAATGATGAATAGACCTCTGAGTGCAATTCCTTCTTCTTCAATCAACACACCGTAGTCGCGCGCAACTGTATGGTTTGTATCAGCAGCAAGTGGATATTTCAACTGCTCTAGACCGTTGTCTTTCCGGTCTGTATTAATCCATGCAAGATGCGTATGGATTGTATCTGTTGAAACGCCGATGATTTCTGTGTCTAGATCCTCGAACTCACCGTAACGATCAGACATTGCTGTGATTTCAGTTGGGCATACAAATGTGAAATCCATTGGATAGAAGAACAATACTGTCCATTTATCGTTCTTCATGTTTTCTTCAAGACTTACTTTACCAAAAGACTTGTCTGCTAAAACCGCTTCCATCGTAAAATCTGGTGCTTGTTTACCTACCATGCGTTCAATCATTATAGTATCCCTCCAAAGTTTCTTTTGTTGCAGGACTTAATCCCACAACATCTTTAATTAGAATAACAATAAACTAGCCCAAGTTCAAACGGAGTGCCTTGTCAAAATTATACTCATTTTTAATTATGACGAATTCATGAAAAGCACTCTGTTTTGATGTCTATCTTAATTTATTCTTATAAAATCGAAATTATTGGCATCACATACATTGGGAGGGTTTTGTAGGACGCGCTAAACAATATTCACAATTCGGATCGTTACAAGAGGATTCGCGCCATTCATCGCATGTAGGGCAGTAGATGGAATCATGCTCATCATTATAAGCTAGTGAGCCAAGGCAAACCTTACAATTGCTGGTTAATTCAGACCATCTGCGGATTCTCCCTTTATCTACAAGAAAAGTACCTTCAATTCCTTTTCTTTCTGTCCCTAGACGTTCTATTGCTTCCCAATTAAGGCCGAGATCTTTCAACGTCCATTCACGTTCATCAGGGTCTAAATAAAATACCTTCTTTTTTCCCAATCATAGCCCCCCTTTTTCGATATAATTGTACCACGTATAGCCAAAAATTCAATTCACATTTCTTGAACAGATTTCGCTAATTCACAGATTAAATGGACTATTTTTTCACGAATCTCATCTTGTCCCCTTTCAACAAATTAGTTGGAGAGACTTCTGCTGAATTAAGTTTAAAAGGATTGATTTCTCGAAGATGTTTTGTATAATGAGTAAGGTTTGAACCTTCTCTTACATAAACGTTTATTTATGTGCTGAAAGGTGAAGTGGTAATTGAAATTGGTGATATGTAACAAGCGAAGTACTTCTCATAGCAACATAATCTTATTTATAAAGAAGGAGGGTCAAAATGACGACTCAACCGATTATCCGCTTTGATAATGTTACAAAAAAATATAGCGATGAAACGATTGTACTAAATGGTGTCTCCTTTGAATTGGAACGAGGAAAATTTTACACCTTGCTAGGTCCATCTGGTTGTGGAAAAACGACTATTTTACGACTCATCGCCGGGTTCACTGAAGCAACCGCAGGGGAAATCTTTTTCAATGGAAAAAAAATCAATGACGTTCCTGCGAATGAACGTCAGGTGAATACCGTATTTCAAGATTATGCATTGTTCCCCCATTTAAACGTTTTTGAAAACGTGGCATTCGGCCTTCGCATTAAGAAAGTTAAACAAAAAGAGGTAGACCGTCGCGTACGTGAAGCTTTAAAATTCGTCAATCTTGTCGGCTATGAAACACGTGAAATCCCTGAAATGTCCGGTGGTCAGCGTCAACGAGTCGCAATCGCACGCGCCATCGTTAACGACCCTGAAGTCATTCTGCTGGATGAACCGCTTTCTGCACTCGATCTAAAATTACGGTCAGAAATGCAGTACGAACTCCGCGAATTGCAACAGCGTCTCGGCAAAACATTCGTTTTTGTCACCCATGACCAGGAAGAAGCACTCGCAATGTCCGATGAAATCTTCGTTATGAATGACGGTGAAATTCAACAATCAGGTACACCACTTGATATTTACGATGAACCCATTAACCGTTTCGTCGCTGATTTCATCGGTGAATCGAATATTGTACGCGGCGTTATGATTGAAGACTATGTTGTACAATTTACGGGCAAGACCTTTGAATGCGTTGACCAAGGACTTAATCTAAATGAGAAAGTCGATATCGTTATTCGCCCAGAGGATCTTGAACTGACATCAGTAGACAAAGGAAAACTGAATGTAACTGTGGATACACAGTTGTTCCGCGGTGTCCACTATGAGTTATCCACATATGATGCGGATGGCAACGAATGGCTCGTTCACTCGACGAAAAAAGCAGAAGTCGGTGTACAGGTCGGACTTGACTTTGATCCGGAAGATATTCACGTCATGCGCTTGAACGAATCGGAAGAGGAATTTGATGCAAGACTTGAGGCATACGAGGTATTGGCTGATGAACAATAAACCATTACGCCCACTTTACACGCTCCCTTATGCAGCTTGGATTATCCTGTTCGTCATTGCGCCAATTGCATTGATTGTCTATTATTCATTTCTCGACTTGGTTGGCAATTTTACACTTGATAATTATAGAAACTTCTTCTCTTCAGTTTACTTGAAATTAACAATCAGTTCTTTTTGGTACGCATTCCTTATTACAGCATTCGCCTTACTATTTGCTTATCCGACTGCTTATTTTTTAACGAAGACGAAGCATAAGTACCTTTGGCTATTACTTATTATCATTCCATCTTGGATCAATCTTCTACTAAAAACGTATGCGTTCATTGGGCTATTCGGTCTTTATGGCCCTATCAATGCGTTCTTGGAATTGACGGGTCTTGGAAAACAGCAAATTCTGTTTACCGATTTCAGTTTTGTTTTCGTTTCAGTCTATATTTTCATCCCATTCATGATTCTACCTATATTTAATTCATTGGATAAATTGAATCCGACATTAATCGATGCATCCCGTGATCTCGGGGCGAATTCATGGACGACATTTAGACGGGTGATTTGGCCATTAACTTTAAATGGCGTTAAGTCAGGAATTCAAGTCGTCTTCATCCCTGCCTTATCGCTATTCATGATTACCCGACTCATTGCAGGGAATAAAGTGATTACACTCGGTACAGCGATTGAACAGCAATTCCTCGTCACGCAAAATTGGGGAATGGGTTCGACAATTGCGGTATTCCTAATCCTATTCATGTTTATCATTATGCTGATGACGAGCGGCAAAGAGAGGGGAGCAAGCATCAATGGAAAAGTTAAGTAAGCTTCCTAAACTCTATCTGTCTGTTGTCTTCATCATTTTGTATGCACCTATTTTCTATTTGATTTTCTACTCATTTAACTCTGGTGGTGGTATGTCGAATTTTGAATCGTTCACACTGGAACATTACACAGCCCTCTTTGAGGATACCCGATTAATTAGTATACTTATCAACACAATTATCGTCGCACTTCTATCAGCACTTGTCTCCACTGCGATTGGCGTACTTGGCGCCTTAGCGATTATGTTCATGCGAAACAGGGCGATGCGCAATGCTGTACTATCACTTAATACTATTTTGATTGTCAGCCCGGATGTCATTATTGGTGCGTCATTCCTAATTTTATTTACACTGATTGGTGTTAAACTTGGCTTCGCTTCCGTGCTCATTTCGCATATCGCATTTAGCATTCCAATTGTTGTCATCATGGTATTGCCAAAACTACAAGAAATGAGTCCCTCGCTAATTGATGCGGCACTGGATCTTGGAGCGACAAAACGAGATGTACTAACGCGTGTCATTATCCCTTTCATTAAACCTGGGATATTCGCAGGATTCTTCCTTGCGTTGACCTATTCACTTGATGATTTTGCTGTCACATTTTTTGTTACTGGAAACGGGTTCTCAACATTATCAGTTGAAATCTATTCGATGGCACGAACAGGAGTTACATTGACGATTAACGCATTATCAGGCCTAATCTTCTTTGTGACAATTACACTTGTACTAGGTTATTATGCAATTAGCAGAAAAACGAAAGCACCGCATACGGGGGTGAAAAAATGAAGGAAATCTTACGTGTCGCGGCATTGATTGTCACCGTATCCGTTGTTCTCTGGTTCATCAATAGCAAATTAAATGCTAGCGGAGGACCTTCCGCCAAAGGAACACTTACAGTTTACAACTGGGGAGAATTCATTGATCCCGACCTTCTAAAACAATTCGAAAAAGAAACAGGCATTAAAGTCATCTACGAGACGTTCGATACGAATGAAGGAATGATGGCGAAGATTGAGCAAGGTGGGACATCGTATGATATTACGATGCCTTCAGAATATATGGTTGAAATGATGGCTGAAAAAGACCTACTTTTGCCCATCAATCATAACAAATTATCGAACTTTAAAAATATAGATCCTTATTTTCTTGATTTGCCGTTCGACCCAGGCAATACCTATTCCATCCCCTATTTCTGGGGAACTGTTGGTATTGCTTTCAACCCGACATTACTGGAGGGACAAACATTTGAAAGCTGGGATAACTTATGGGACCCCTCTCTCAAGCAAGCTGTCATTCTTGTCGATAGCGCCCGGGAAACAATCGGTATGGGATTGAATTCTCTCGACTATTCATTGAACACCACTGATCTTGACCAATTGCGCAAGGCGACAGATAAATTAAAGACGCTTAGTCCTAATGTCAAAGCGGTTATTGGGGATGAAGTGACACAACTCATGGTAAATGGTGAGGCAGCTGTTTCGCTCACATGGTCCGGTCAAGCTGCAGATATGATGTCCGAGAATGAAGATATCGATTATATTGTACCTAAAGAAGGTTCCAATTTATGGTTTGATAATATTGTTATTCCCCGCACGGCTAAAAATATCGAAGGTGCTTATGCATTCATTAATTTCATGCTAGATGCTAAAATGGCTGCCCAAAATGCGGATTACGTAGGCTACTCCACGCCAAATTTAGCAGCACTCGATTTCATGGATCCTGAAGTAACTTCAGATGAACGCTTCTATCCAGACGAAGAGGCTCGCAATCATTTGGAAGTGTACAAAAATCTCGGGTTGGAAATGCTTGGTCATTACAATGAATTATTTCTTGAATTTAAGATGGATATGAAATGATAGAACGCCTCCCTACTTACTCAATTAAGGGGGCGTCTTTTTTTCCTGCTAAAGAGTAAGCTAGAGGTGTACTCAGCATAAGTTTATGATAAGATAATTTAGATACACGAAATAGTTTGGAAAGTTGGGATACTCATGACGGCAAAATCAACTAATTTCGCTCTCTATATTTTAATGTTCAATATGTTCATCGCTATGTCAGGTATTGGACTCATTATACCGATTATGCCAGAATACTTGGGGACGTTCGGTGTCGCTGGGCAGGCACTTGGCTTTATGATTGCCATCTTCGCACTTGCACAATTCCTCTTCTCCCCATTCGCTGGTGATTTATCTGATCGGTATGGTCGCAAAATGATTATCATCATTGGACTGATTATTTTCGGATTGTCCCAACTTGCATTCAGCCTTTCTACCGAACTTTGGATGCTCTTTGTTGCACGATTCTTCTCGGGCTTCGGTGCTGCATTCATTATTCCACCGATGATGGCATTCGTTGCTGATATCACTTCTTATGAAAATCGAGGAAAAGGGATGGGGCTTCTCGGCGCATCGATGTCACTTGGCTTTATGATTGGACCAGGAATTGGTGGCTTTCTCTCTAAAATAAGTCTCGAGACGCCTTTCTATTTTGCAACGGGTGCCGCATTATTTGCAGCCATTCTATCAATCTTTATCCTACCAAACCCTAAACCGGTTATAGATGGCGATCCCACAACGAAAGTAAGAGAAAACCTGTATCAACAAATGAAACGTTCAACGAAGACACCCTATTTCATCATCCTGATTGTTATGTTCGTTTTTTCTTTTGGACTTGCAAACTTCCAGTCTACCATTGCACTTTACGTTGACCACAAATATGGGTATACGCCTTCACAAATTGCCATATTGATTACAGTTGGTGGATTCGTTGGGGTCATCGTCCAGACATTTGTCATCAACCCACTATTCCGACGATACGGTGAAATGCGCGTCATCCTAATCAACCTTGTCATCTCCGCATTTTCGATGGTCGGTATTTTATTCGTCGATATGTTTTGGTCCATTTTGATGGTGGCAACCATTTTCTCAACTGCGACATCCTTACTCAGACCAGCCGTCAACACCCTTGTCTCAAAGCTTGCTGGTAAAGAGCAAGGCTATGCGGCGGGCATGATGAATGCCTATATGAGTTTAGGAAATATGGTTGGCCCTGCACTTGCTGGTATTGTTTTTGACATTAATGTCGGTTATCCATACATTCTCGGAATGGTGATTTTACTCATTTGTTTCGCTATCGCGGCTACATGGGCGAAGCAACACGGCCCGTTACTTGCAAGTACGAGAACGCTGTAAACAAAATGCCCACCATACTGGTTTTTACACCGGATATGGCGGGCATTTTATTGTTCTTACAAACTCAACGCTTCCTCTTCGCTTTCAACAATTCCGATATACTTTCCTCAGCCGTCGATTTACCGTGGACGACCGGTTGTTCCCGAACCCGTCTCATGCCAAATCCTTTGAACATGCCAAAACGACGTAATGTGATATCAAGGAAGAATAGAATCATCCCAACGAGGATAAGCCACTGTGCAATCGGCTTTTTTTCGCCGCCCTTGAATCGATGATCACGAAATGCCTCTTCCGGCTCTTCCAAAACTTTGCCGCCCGTCCGCTCAGCAATCTTTATCATAAGTGCCGTATCAGGTGCGGTAGATTTGTATTCGTCGCTGTATGGGACAGATATGCCTGCTTCGAAAAGACCGCCTTTATCATCCGATACACCGAAAAATACCAGACCCGGTTTGGCATCGACAGTGACACGCATTTTCCCAGGCGCAAGTGGTTCTGATGTGAACGGCACTTCTTGGCCCCCCTCATCCACAACCGCGATATCAAGGAATGCTGCTTTACGCGAACTGTCCGTCACTGTATAAGTGCCGCCCCGTTCATGCGTGATGATATAAGGGACTTCTTCATAGGTTGGTAATAATCGTGCAACTGCAGTGTTCCAAAAGTCCGGATAACCGCCCCATCTCGCCAAATCACCTGTCCATTTCCCAGTAGAATCGGATGTGAACGCAACTGTTCGTCCGAGTCCGTACATCCATTCTGCTATAATCGGATCCTCCTTAAGGCTTTCCGCAGCGATTGTCGCTGTACCTTTAGCAGTCGTCGCAATATAGGCATTCATTTGTGGGACACCCTCTTCGAACAATGAAGACCATTCCGCAACACCACCCAAACGCATATAGAACGGATTATCTTCGATATAGGTACGTGTCATCATGGATGTTTCCCGTGCTAGGATTGCCGGTACAGTCGATTCATCAACGACATCATAAAAACGACCCCCGCCGTTTTCCGCAAGGACTTCCAACAGCCCCCAGTCCGCATCCGAACCAATGGCTACCGTCGACATGGTAACATTATTCTTTTTACCTTCCGCAATGACATCCTCGTATTCAGGCGGCATCGGGGATTGTCCATCCGTAAGAAGGATGATATGCTTCCGTTGCAATTTTAAATCCGCCAAATCTTCATACGCTTTTTGCATTCCTGGGAATATATCCGTCCCACCGTTTGCCGGAACAGAAAGGATCTGTTCAATCGCCTCTTTTCGATCACCGAGCAAGCCAACAGGGATCACTTCCCACACCTGATGATCAAATGCGATGAAGCCAAATGTATCATCATCACGAAGAAGTTCTACTGAACGTGCAGCCGCTTCTCTCGCCAGTACAATTTTTGAACCGGACATACTTCCTGAACGGTCCATCACAATGATGAGACCAAGGGATGGAAGCCGCTCTTTCCCTTTCACTTCCATCTCAACAGGCAAAAGTCGTTCGATAGGCGATTTGAAATAACCGCCCAGACCGAAACTTTCTTCACCGCCAACCATCATGAATCCTGTTCCGAAATTTTTCACTGCCTGCTCGATAACTGTCATTTTATCTTCGCCAACAACATGCCCTGGAACGTTATCAAAAATAATCGCACCATAACCTAGATAACCAGATAGCGACTCGGGTAATTGTTTTGCATCGATGACGTCAACAGTCATGGCAGATTTATCGAGAAGTGACGGAATGACGGATGGATTACGATCTGTCTGAACGATTAACACACGCGGTGAACGTTCCATCATCGTAACCGACAACATCCGATTATTTTCAAGGAAACCATCCCCTTGCACAATAAGCTTCGCCTCATACTTCAGGAGACCACCGCCCTTTGCCGATGTTCGGAATGAAAAGCTATTCTTCCCCGGCTCAAGCGCAACAGGTTCTTGAATAATCTCCTTGTCATTTTGATAAATAATCAATTCCCCTACTGTTCGCGTAGAAGACTCCACCTCTACTTGAAGGAATTGTTTCTCCCCCTCATAAGCGGTTCGTGGTGTTTCAAAAATGGAGATGGATGCGTCCGCATTGTTCGGACGTTCAAGGAGAACTGTATCAATCTCCACTTGGTCCCCGCCATACTTCGCCAGCAACTTCTCGACTGAACCAACAGTTTCCAACCCATCCGATAACAGGACAATTCGTGTCGCACTACTCCCTGAAGCAACAGCTGCTGCAAGATCAATCGCCTTCGCAATATCCGTCGCATCTTTCGCCTCCAGCGACTCAACAACAGGAATCGTCACATCTGCATCCGTAAGTTGCACATCCGTCCGGAACGTTTCCGCAAATGAATACATCCCAACAGACTGATTCACTTTCCGCTTTTTCAAACTTTCCGCAATCCATTTCTCCGCTGTCCCACTTGCGCCTTCAATGGAAATAGAACGGTCCACAACAAACAGAACCTGTTCCTCATCGGCACGTAGCGTAACAAAAGGTGATGCAAGCGCCAAAACAAGTACTACGATGGCTGTGCAACGCAGCACAAAGAGGATTGTTCCTCTTCCAATGAATCGCATACCCGACGAAATCCAAGTGAATACCATATAGAATGCAATGGGAATAAACAACAGAAGCCAAAGTGGCTCATCAATTCGGATATCCACGTCTTCTTTGCACCTCCCATTCTATAAGTAGAAGAAGGAGTACCGGTAGTAGGAATAACCAACCGATGTTATTCTTCCCTTCTTCAGCCCCTTTCACATTTTCCAACTCTCCTATCCGATAGGAAGAGCCTTGTGTGAATTCTTTTTCGGACTTCTCCAGTTGAACAGAAAACATTTTCTCCGTTCCTTCATCCCGAAGTTTATAGATTCCCGGACGTGACGGTGCAATGAAACCCGAACCTTCCGCGAATGTAGTGACATATTCATCCTCCATCGTGAATACTTCCACCGCATCCGAAGTTCCACCCGTTAGCAACGCTTTTCTTTCATTCGGAACAAATGTCCCTACTGAGCCTGTTTCAGATCGAAGCATTTCAGCTGCGCTCCAAACAAAGAGCGGGAAAGAAGGATGGAGTGGCCAATCTGTCAGTTCTATATCCGTGAGAACGACAATATCTCCACGCTTCGACTTCTGGATGAAAGGCTCGTCTCCAACAGTTGCGATTGTTGTGAATCCTTTAAACGGCGGATACAATGCACTTACATAGGTATCCTGTATATCCACGATAGTAAAAAGCGGGTCCTTGGAGCTTGTCATGACGCCAGAAATCGGCTTAGTCGGTTTGTCATTTCTGCCGATGACGATTACCGGCTCCTCCCCTTTTCTAAGGAATGAAACATCATTCGTCACAATGATAGATCCGCTTTGTGCAACAATCATTTCCTTTGCTGAACCGGTCGTAACGGATAATCCAATCACCTCGAACGCCTTTTTAACCAGTTCATGTAAATTGCCATCAACAACCGCTTCCTGCGTTTCATTGCCAAGTAAGACAAATGCTATATTATCCGCCTCATAGTCATCATCTACAACAATTTTCGCGCTTATCGCCTGACTAGCAGGCAACCCTTTAAAAGATAATAAAATATCTTTTCCACCTTCAACAGAAAATGCTTCATCCTTGAGCGACTTCCCTGTTAACGCGTCTTTTATATGAACGTTACCCGTCTTGTCATCTCCAAAATGATTCACGATTTTAACAATCGCCTCAGTTCCTTCAGGTGTCTTCACAGCACCGAACTTATCGATGGATACATTAACGTAAGCATCCTCAGAACCATGAACAGTCCAAGCGATGGAGCTGTCCCCTTCAGAAAATGCCGACCGCTCCATTGAGTCCGTGTAAATGTGGATATCTGCACTGCCTGATGAAACGATGGACCTCGTGAACTCCAACGCCCGTTCCATACTTTCATGTTCGTAGGCGACTGCTAACGCATCAATGGCGGCTGCCACCACTTCCCCGTCCTTTGCCTCCCGAATAACGATGCCCGGCTCTTTGCCGGTCGTCACAATGGTAACAGGGTGTCCTGCACGGCCTGCAACGAGTTTTTTCATCGCTACTTGATTTCGTTCGAACAATGTTAAGCCCTCTTTGCTTGCAAGCATCGTTGCCGAAGTATCCACAATGAGAATTGTATGATTACCAACCGCTTCTTCCTTATTTAAATAAGGTACAAGTAGAATGAATACCAATAGTAAAAGTGCAGCCATTTGTAGATAAAAAAGCGCATTTTGTTGCAAGTTTTTCAAATAAGGCGACACTTTCGTCTCCCGCATCGATTGTTCCCAAAACAATGTCGAAGAAATCGTTTGCGTTTCATACCGTTTTCGGAAAAAATAATAAAGAAGGACGGCCAACGGAAAAATTGCCGTCCACGTATACACTAATTTATCGAATCCCACGTGGCCGCCTCCTTCCTATCGTACCCATCCAGCGTGTCTCATCTTTTTCGTCACCGTTTCCATGAAGCCCTCGCTAACTTCTGCGTGGAGAAGCTGAATCCCATACTTCCCCGCAAGAGCCGCTATTTTTGCCTCATGTGCTGCCTTCTTCTCCAAATAATCCTGAACAGCTCGGCGGGTAACAGTCACTTCAACTCCCGCTTCACTTTCTATGTCTATAAAACGGACGTCCCCATCATATTCAGGCGCCTCTTCCTGTTTTGAATGAACCGTGACAATGCGGATATCTCTACAAATACCCGGTAGACGACGGAATAGATGCGCCCATTTCCCAGTCTCTTCAAGCCCATCTGTAATAATAAACAAGACAGTCACTGCTTTTGGAATATGCCGAAGGGCCCTGTCTGTGAAATCACTTACTACCCCAGGCTCGTTGATGGATGAAATGAATTTCGTCATCGAAGCACGATGTACAGCACCTTTCCTTCTGAAAAAATGATCCTGACCATCCGACCATGTAGAAAACGATACCGTATCACCGCTCTTCAGTGCGATATGGCCGAGTGCAATTGAAAGTTGACGGGCATAATCCCATTTTCCATCCGCACCCATCGATCTCGTCGGATCCAATAGAATATGTATACGCATCTCCTGTTCATCTAAAAACTGTTTAATGAAAGGCTTATCTGTCCGTGCATATACATTCCAATCGATATGTCGTAAATCATCACCCGGATGATACTCCCGGAAATCGGAAAAGTCGAGAGATGCACCCGTTTTCCGGGAACGATGCGTCCCTTTATGATGCCCTAGTCGCCCAGACCTGGACAATATCGATAATGTTCCAAGCCTTTTTGTCAATCTGTCGGGAAAGAGTTGACCAGTCATTGCACCGACGCCCCTTGTCGTACTTCTTCAAGTAGCTTGATGATGAGTCCGTCGACATCAACGCCCTCCGCTTCCCCTTCGTAATTGATAAGGATGCGATGACGGAGTGCAGGCTTGGCGACTGTTTTTATATCCGCAATCGATACATGGTAGCGTCCTGATACAAGTGCCCGTGCCTTCGCCAATCTGATGATTGACTGAAGGCCTCGTGGACCACTTCCGTATTGGACATATTTTGTCCACTCGTCCGCCGCTCCACTTTTATCCCGAGACTGGTCTTGGTCGACGGCTTGGGGCGTTGCCGCGACTTGGTCGACGGCTTGGTGTGTTGCCGCTACTAGATCTACCGCGTAATCAATCATTTCATCCGCGATGATGACTTCCTTCACCATTTCCTGTGCTTCGACGATTTCTTCCGTATTCATTACTTTTTGGATTTTCACGCTATCGGATCCCGTTGTACGCATAATGATTTCCTTCAGTTCCGATTTCGATGGATAAGGCAAAATGATTTTACAGAGGAACCGGTCCATCTGCGCTTCTGGCAGTGGATACGTCCCTTCCATTTCAATCGGGTTCTGCGTTGCGAGAACGAAGAAGGGTCTTGCCATTTTTCTCGTTTCACCAAGTACTGTCACCGTTTTCTCACCCATCGCTTCAAGCAGGGCACTCTGTGTTTTCGGGGTTGCTCGGTTGATTTCATCCGCTAGTACCATCTGGCTAAAAATCGGTCCTTTTTTGAATGCAAAACGTTGCATCCCTTCATCGTTCCGTTCCAAAATGCTCGTTCCGGTAATATCTGCCGGCATCAGGTCCGGCGTGAACTGAATCCGTGAGAAAGACAAATCAAGTACTTCTGAAATCGTCCGTATGAGCATCGTTTTACCAAGCCCTGGCAATCCTTCAAGAAGCGCATGGCCATCCGCTAATATTGAATAGAGGGAAAACTCGACCGCTTCGTGTTGACCAACGATAAATTTCCCAATTTCCTCTCTTACTGTTGCAAGCTTTCCACTCATCTCTTCAAATTGTTCTGGTGTATATGGCATGTGTACAACTCCCATTCCGTTTTCATTCAATCGAAGAGAAATAATCGGAGAGAATATTCTGCAAATCAGGAGGCAGCTTCATCTTATCCGTACTCTTCAAGTAAGAATCCTTATATTCACCGACAACTTCACTGTAAGGACGTATTGTCCCTTTTTCCACAAGGCCTTCTTTTTCCCGTTCCTCGATGAAGTTACCCTCACCCAAGGACCCGTTGACTGTAGATGTATCCCCTTTTTCACCAACACGATCGAAGGGAATCGAAAGAAGATTCCTTCCTCCCGACCCTTTGCCCGCTCCAGAGCCTTGACCTCCTTGACCCTGGCCTTGACCTTGGCCTTGACCTTGACCTTGACCTTGACCTTGACCTTGGCCTTGGCCTTGGCCTTGGCCTTGGCCTTGACCTTGACCTTGACCTTGACCTTGACCTTGACCTTGGCCTTGACCTTGACCTTGACCTTGA
>NZ_JADBEL010000002.1:280375-297362 GCF_014873855.1 Sporosarcina limicola
GGCCTTGACCTTGACCTTGACCTTGACCTTGGCCTTGGCCTTGGCCTTGGCCTTGGCCTTGGCCTTGACCTTGACCTTGACCTTGACCTTGACCTTGACCTTGGCCTTGACCTTGACCTTGACCTTGACCTTGGCCTTGGCCTTGGCCTTGGCCTTGGCCTTGGCCTTGACCTTGACCTTGACCTTGACCTTGACCTTGGCCTTGACCTTCTGAAATTCCAGACTTACTTCCATCCGCTTCTCCAGAAGATTTATCCCTGGCATTCGCAAGCGCTGGTAGTGCAGGCGCTTTTCCGATTTTATTCAATGAGCTATGCGCTTTCCCTACATTTTTGGCAAGTCTATCGGATAGTGTACCAAGGTCTTCTAGTTCCTTCTCTTCCGCTTCGGATAAAGCATCTGACGGCTCTCCCGATTTTTCAGCGGCCGATTTCTTTTCCGCAAGGCGTTGTTCTTTCAAGCGCAGTTCTTTCTGTTTCTTCACAAGTTCTTTCAATACTTCTTCTGACGTTTCCGCTTCTAGCAGTTTTTTCGCTAGTTCCTGCAATTCCTTTTTCACATCGGGAAGTTTTTCTTTTTTGATAAGATCTTTCACTTCTTTTTTTATTTCCTGAACAATTTCTTTTTCCTTTTCAATTGTTCCCGCTTCAAGTTGAGCCTCCGATGGAAATACAATTAACAAAGTCAGACAAACAGTTGACAGAATAAACCCACCAAACATTTTCGGGTTAAAATACTTTTTCTTCCTCTTTTTAAACCGTCCAAAAGCTTGCGCCACTTTCTGCTCAGCCGAATTAACCAGTGCTTGAGAAAGAACCGTATCCTTCTCTTTAATGTCCATCGCAGTAATGAGTAGATTATCAGGCATATAGCCGTCAAGTCGCCAGATAGCTTCACCTGTTTTAACTCGCTTATATACAAAGAGTATTATCGTCGCAACAAGTGCTACTACTGCCGCTACCCATATAATCCGTCCGTAATAAGGAAGAACGAACAGTCTGGAAGCGACAAGGATAATCACTGCGAGAAAGGATGCGGCAAATAGCCCAGCTTGCAATGTATGGATGGCTTTTTCAAAATGCAACCGTAAAAGTGCTGATTTCACATACTTTATCAGTATTGATTTCCTTTCCATCCGTTCAATACCTCCTTATCATTTAGAGCGTTTCATATTGACACGTAGCCTCTTTATTGCAATGAATAACGAGAGCACTGTAAGCAATATATAAAAGATTAAATAGCCAATCCAAATTGGGAATTTCACTTGTGTTACTTCCAAGATTGCCCCCGCTATCCCAGGGGAGGTGAACGAAGCAAAGAGCATCGCCGGATTGACGGACGCTAAAATATGACTCACTATCGAAGGTGACGGAGTAGTCATCCCGGTGCCTGTAAAGCTTCCGAACATTGTCATCTGTCTCATCAACAAGAACAGAAATCCGGTAACAACAGACAAAAACAGCATCGTTCCATAGGTAACAATCATCGAGACAATCGTTCTACGGATTAACGTCGAGAACATTATCCCAACGCTCCCGATTGCAAGTACCGTGACAAACAAGAAAAGAAATACTTTAGCAAAGTCCATCGGCGAAATACCACCGAATAGGAACACCAGGCTGTAAACGGGTAACCCTGCTACGATTAAGAGCACTAAAAATGCAATCGATGAAAAAAGTTTTCCCGTAATAATTTGAAACGAACTTTGCGATGTTGTCAGCAAAATCGAGAGTGTCTGTTTTTCCCTTTCCGAACTAATCGCCCCCGCAGTTAAACCAGGTGTGATGAACAACACAAGACCTAATTGAATGAATGATAGAAGCGTAAATAGGATGTAACTTTCACTTGGTCTGAAATACGACGTTCCCATCGAACTCGTCGTCATGAAGATGAATCCGAAAACGAAAAGGCATATTGCTAGCAGATAGAAAAGAATACCATTAAAACTTTTCGGAGATCGGAACCTTAATTTCAATTCTTTGAACAGGACAGGATTATTAAATATCACCTTCATATCACTCCGCCCCTTTCGTGATTTCCATGAACACATCTTCAAGATTTGTCACGCGTTCCATGAACGACAGGATTGGGATACCGTGGCCAATCGCCCGTTTCAGTAGGTTGACCTGATCTTCTTCCGTCCCTTTGAATGAAAATGAAATGCCATCAGCCGCATTTGTCGGCTCAATAGTTGAAACAAATGGATCCTCTTCAAAAAATGCGATTGTGCCCTCCAAAGGTGATGTAAAACGGACTGTAATGGTTTTTTCTCCTTGCAGTTTCGCCTGGATTTCAGCGACGGAACCATGAGCAATAAGACGCCCGTTATCAATCACGCCAATTTCATCACACATTTCTGCAAGCTCTGGCAAAATATGTGATGAAATCAAAATCGTCTTGCCCATATCTTTCAACGTTTTCAAAATATCTCGCATCTCTATACGGGCACGAGGATCAAGTCCGGAAGCTGGTTCATCCAAGATAAGCACTTTTGGATCATGGATAAGACTACGAGCCAAGCAGAGTCTTTGTTTCATCCCCCGCGATAGAAGATCCACATAGTCATAACGCTTATGTGTAAGATTCACAAGTTCAAGAAGCTGAGGTATAAGTTTTTTTCGTTCCACTTCTGGAATTCCATAACTCGCACCATAAAAGTCCAAGTATTCGTCCGCCTTCAACTGATCATAGACACCGAAGAAATCTGGCATATACCCAATCATCTTTCGCACTTCCGACGGTTTTTCCCGAATATTAACTCCATTGATAAACACATCACCCGCCGTTGCTTGTAGCAATGTAGCAAGTATAAGGAATGTCGTCGATTTTCCCGCCCCATTCGCACCGACGAAACCAAAAACAGTTCCTTCTTTTAGTGTTAGATTTAAATTGTCTAACGCATGAAATTTTCCATATTTTTTCGTCAACCCTTTAATTTCTATCATTTCGCCACCTCGCCGTTCAACTTAAGTTCAGGAACCTTGGCTTCAACGCCGTTTTTCGCATCATGAATAAACATCTGAATTACAATCTGTCCTTCAGGGGAAATATACTGATCCACATTTGCTGTCTTCTCCAATTTTCCCGAGTCGGACGGTTCAAACAAGCCTGTTTTCACATTCAATATACTTACATCGTATAGTTTTTTCTGTGTTTTACCTACTTCAAGTGAACTCCAATGTATCTTGTTCTTCATCAATTTCTCTGGCAGTTGCCAAGTCTGGTTGTAAACAGCTTCTTGGAAATAATATTGATCCATTAGAGGACCCGTCAAATGCGGCTCGAAAGATCCAACTTCAGAAGCGATTTTCATTGGCATCATTTGCGAATCGACTGTAAACTTATCGACAAAAATCAGATCCACTTCAATTGGTTTGACAAGCATTGTCAAAGAGGATGTGGAATGATTCACCTTATCGAGTTGAACATGAGCGATTTTCGTATCCGTATAGCCCATAACAACAGGTTTCATCGCCGAGTTCATGACTTCACCTGAAAACAACTGGAGGCTATCTACTTTCATTTTTTCCAAGTCATTCTGATCGACAGGTGTCGGATTCATATAGGGGTTAAGCAATGACCTTCTAGGCAGTAAAGTGGATGTCTTCAAGGTTTCATTCACCTGAACCGATTCACCCGGACCGATGTTACCAAGCGGAATCAGTGTTGCGCCTGACCAAATAGCAACATCCTTTAACGCAAACGGAAAGCCATTCATCACAGAGCCAGTTAATTTTTTATCCTCGACACGAAGCTTACTTTCAAAATCACCTATATTTTCTACCCTCGTTTTCCCGTACACCGACGCAACATCCCAAAATCCGACATCCCGGAGATGTAATGTTGAACCAGTTGCATCTTTTTCAATTATTGCATTTTTATGGCTAAGTGCCGAAGTATAATCGAAATACCTGCCAGATGATGAAGGTATTAAAAGCGTCTCCGCTGGTGCTGTAAATGCGTAATCCCCTGATTTATTCGTAAGGATTGACTCTGCAAAATAGCCCTCCATACCGCCATCCTGTTGTATATTCAACACGGCTGCATGTTGGATTTGCGCACGTCCGATACGATCTTTTGCTCCATAGGCGAAAATAGCAAGCGATGTCAAGATAGCGATTGATGGGATAATCCACCAAGCATATTCCCGCTTATCTTTCCTTTTAAGAATGAAATACAATATCGGAATGATAATAATCATATAAACAATGATAATACCAAAAATGAGCGGTGCGGATACTTTAAACGACGGAAATAATTCGTTCGAATTTCCAACCATATGGACAATTGCCTCCAATGGATCCCCATAATTTTGCGAGGCTACAATAGAAATTTGTTGTTTACGTTGTCCCTCATCGAAAATCGTACTCCATAACGCACCCATGCCCTCCATTTTCGACAGAGGTTCATCCCCGATAGAAAAAGAGGTTTGCATAACGAATCCATTTCCCACTTGCTTATAAGCAATCAACGGATTTTTTTTATCTTCCAGAAGTGATAGCGCTCCTGGTTTCAATACAGTTTCATAGGATGGAATTTGACCTTTGAAGCCCTTTGTCCCTGACCAATTGTTCAGGAAATCAGAATTCAATTGCGTGCTCCCTTTTAATTGTAAAGGCAAATAATCAACGAATAGCCCAGCTTCAGCTTCGACGTTGTCCGAACCGCCAATTACAATGACGCCGCCTGAACGTACCCACCCTAAAAGTGCTTCTTGCTTCTTTTCTGATAAATCGGCGAGAGGATATTCGTCAATGACAATAAAATCTGCCACTCCCCAACCCGATGCCTCCTCAGGGTAATTCGCTTCACTCATTTTCGATCCATTAATAAGTTGTTGGCCCGACGCATTGGGTATCCTCACATTTTTCAGCGCACTCACGCGATCCACATTATCTGTAAACATCACAATGAATTTTGTATCATCGTAGAATAATGTCGATGTTAATTGTTGTTTACCTTTATGGGAAATCTCTTTCCCTTTTTCCCAGCCACCTTCATAGAAGTAGATTGTTTTTATACTCTGTGGGCCGCCTTGCATACCTCCGAAATCATTCATTTTAGGAATAATCATCGAAATCGTTTTCGTTTCACCAGCACCAATCGCAAGCGCAATGGCCTCCCCGCTTCCCGCCATATACGAATAGGGTATATCAAGAATGAGATCCCCTGAGAAGTCGGTTCCACTATTTTCAATCGTGATGGTAACAGGCGCACCTTTTCCAGCCTTCGCCTTACCATCAATGCCCGTCGTAATACTCACTTTCAATTCCGGGGCTGCAAATGCCGTCATAGTAGGGATGAAAACAATCATTCCTAGAAGTAGCCCCATAAACAACGCAGTTTTTCTCCACATGCCATTATCCTCCTATCCATGCTTTTTCAAAAAAGTATACTAGATTACTAGTTCTCTCCTATTAGTACGTATAGGAAGGGTCAAAGTTCCTTTATTTCTTAATAATTGTAATCTTTTTGTAATCTTTCCGCATGCCCTTGAACAATCCGGGCGAATGCATCCACTTGCTTCAGTGCAAACGATGATTCATAGCCGATTAACCATGTGTCACGTGTCAATTCAAACTCTTCTTCACTATTAAAGAGTGGAATTTTATTCACATCCTCATTACCCGTCAACGTGATGGATGGCAAAATCGCGTAGCCGATTCCGTTTAGCGCGAGTTGCTTACATGTCTCAATCTGGTCAACTGTAATTTGTCGTCCTGGATTCTGAGCAAAATGACGTTGCCACCATCGTTGAATCTCCATATGATAATTCGAATCGCTTTTGAATTGAATAAATGGGCGCTCTGTATCTTTCAATTCTTCAATCGATTTAATTTCGCGGTCTACGAGATAGAGTCGATCACGGAATAAGTACGTCTTTTGGCTTTTCCAATCAATCTTTCCGCGTACAATCCCGACATGAGCATCCCCTTCATAGAGGGCCTTTACAATTTCTGAACTCCATCCTGTAATAAGTGAAATTTTTGCATCAGGATACAGCTGAACATACTCTTTTAACACTTGCGGAAGCCATGTTTGTCCTACAATGGATGCACAAGCAATTTTTAATGTTCCGTGAACTTTATCAGCCATCGAAGTGATGGTTTCGAACGTCTCTTCCCTTTTCACAATCGCTTCTCTTGCATAGGCAATAACAAGTTCTCCGGCAGGCGTCGCTTCAAGGCCTTTTTGAGATCTGATAAACAACAAAGTTCCCCAATCCTTTTCAATCGACTGCAACCGTTGGGAAAGAGCCGGTTGAGATAAAAACAATCGCTCAGCCGCCTTCCGCATATTTCCTTCTTCTGCGAGTGCTTTGATGATTTCAAGTTCTGTCGTTGTCATGTTGAATCTCCTTTCCACGTGGAATACGTACTATATGAGGAGGAAACTTAGAACCGCAAAAGCAACAACTGCAATGTACACCCATTGCAAGCATAACGGAAATAAGCACTAGTGGCCGATTTGTCACTTTATTCTTGTTCATTATTAAACATTCTTCTTTCAAAACAGAAAAAGGCCCCATTACGGAGCCTTCCATTCCTTTCAACCGTCATTATTGGGATTAAACGGCACCTTACGCTATTCCTTATTGAGCCGAATAGATATATTTTTTAAACTGCTTTAACATCACTCTTCTTGTGAGAATACCAGCAAATGTCCCATCTTCTTCAGTCACACAGAGAAAGGGGTGGTTAATAAGAAGGTCAAGACCTTTTTGGAATCGGTCAGTTGTTTTTATAAAGGGAATATCAGTCTGCATTATTTCATCAACTTTCAATTCGCCTAGACGCTCATACTCAATATGGTCAAGTCCTAAAATGGAATCTGTTATCATTCGCATACTAAGCAGGCCTTGGAGATGATACTTCGAGTCCAGGACAGGGATGGCTGAATAGCCCGTTTTCGTAAGGACAAGAAGGGCGTGCTCCGCATTATTGCCAATCTGAACGTGTGCAACTTTTTCAGATGAAATAATATACTCCACAATCGGCGTAAAGAGAAATTCCTTGTTGTTAACGGAAATCATGTTAATCGGCTCCTTCTGTAGCTATGTTTTTCTTTTAAGACTACCTTTCTATCATATCATACGAAGGGCTCTCCAGCCTCAAATGAAATACGAAAACCTCTTCTGTTAAGAAGAGGTCGCGTAATAAAATATGACAATCCCCGTGAACAATGTTGCAATAAGGATAACCCATAAAATCGGATTTAACGTAAACGGATGCTCCTCTATCGCTTCAGGAATCGCATCATCCTGTCCATTGACTACATGTTCTACTTTGTTCCACTTCCGTACTGATGCAAAACCAATCATACAAATAATAATCACAACAATGATTAATGGGATTGTCCATATGTCCAACACACATCCCTCCTTTAATATAGAAGGATGTGCTTCCTAGACAAACTTAGTCATCAAAATGGAAATTTGTTAAGCCATTGTCCGCCGTCAAGTGTGACAATTTCACCGTTCATATATGAAGCTTTATCAGACATGATGAAAGCTGCCAGTTCCGCAATCTCTTCCGGCTGTCCAAGCCTTCCAAGAGGTATCGATGCCAACGTCCTTTTCGCCGCTTCTTCTGACTCCCATAACTTGTCTGCTCCACCTGTTCGCTCAATTGGCCCAGGCGCAATTCCATTTACACGTATTCCGTATTGCGTACCCCACTCAACCGCCAATGTACGTGTCAATGACATAACGCCTGCCTTAGCTGCTGCGGAATGAACAACACCTGCACCTGCACCCCATGCATACGTTACAAGCATATTCAAAATCGATCCTTGTTGACCTTTTTCAATCCAATACTTCCCGACAGCACTAGAACAATAAAATGTTCCATTCAACACAATATCAATAACAGATTTCCAACCATTCGGCGACAATTCTTCCGCTCGTACAATAAAGTTTCCAGCCGCATTGTTAACCAGCCCATCGATGCGTCCAAACTTTTCGTCCGTGAACGCAATAAGTGCTTCGACAGACTCCACATTGCGCACATCCATCTGAAATACGTGAGACCCTTCCCCAATTTCCTTTTGTGCAATTTTTAACCTGTCTTCGTCTCTTCCCGTAATAACGACTTGTGCGCCCTCCGCAACGAATTTCTTCGCCATATATTTCCCCATTCCATTCGATCCACCCGTTACAATGATAACTTTCCCTTCAAACATTAAAATTCCCCCTTTCAGATTGAATGAATACTCACTCATTATTGTATCATGTTAATAGACACGTGACGAATAAGATTTTCATCAGTGCCTTACTCTTTCTCATTTCAAATACTTTTTCGGAATGGTTTACCCAAAGGATTTACATACTACCGTATCTGGCTGTATACATTTTTCTTAAAACTTGATACTATCGATACATAGAATACCTTTCGAAGAAGGAGGCCTAATTTTGGACACTAAACAATCCAACCGTCAATTAGCAATCGCCATCTATACTGTAAATCGACACGCGAAAACTGCGCCTGACAATAAACATTTATATACGTTAAAAAAGATGGCACTCGACAAACTCCTCAACTTAGGTAGTGCAGAGAAAATCGGTTTACATTTTGTCGACAACCCAAAATTCAGCAAGCAGCATTCCACACTTCTCATCCGCTGTGACGATTTCCTCTTTCATTCAATTCCGGAAAAAGAAGACTTCGATACCCTTCCACACCTAGGTCAACAAGACCAGACTTCCCGCAATCCACAAGAACGTATGAGCTTGAAGTCAGCAAGAGAACTTTTATCTAACTTCGTTGGTCCTTTACCCTGCAAAGTCCTCAAAAAAAAACAATCTATACCAAAGAAAAACATGCATAATGTACAAATGAATCATCAATTTCGATCCTCTTATTTGGATGGCAAATGAAAACGGTTGAATCATGTTATATCCACATGCTTCAACCGTTTTATTCATATAGATATGACAGCCTAATAATTAGTATTAAAGGATCAACTCGATTAGGTTGGGTTATTTATAACTTTTATAGAGGGCTTGGGTCCCCTTTTCTCCAAACCCCTTTTGAATAAGTTGCCCATACATTTCCTGTGCGAGCTGGAGTCCTGGGAGAGTTAGGTTCATTGTTGCCGCTTCTGTGAGTGCAATGTTCATATCTTTCAAAAAATGTTTCATATAAAATCCAGGTTCAAAATCATCTTTCAAGATACGCGGCGCCAAGTTCGACAAGGACCATGACCCTGCCGCACCCGACGAGATAGATGATAATACGATTTCAGGATTCAGCCCGGCATGTTCCGCATATGCGAGTGCTTCACACACGCCAATCATATTTGTTGAAATAGCAATTTGATTGCACATTTTTGTATGCTGTCCCGCGCCTGCCGCTCCTTGATAGATAATCTGTTTTCCGAAGATCGATAATACATGTGAAATCTCATTAAACGTTTGTTCTTCTCCACCGCACATAATGGATAACGTACCATTTTTCGCACCGATATCTCCACCAGAGACCGGAGCATCAATAGATGACATGTTCAACTTGGAAGCCTGTTGTGCAATTCGCTTCGCAAGTGCAGGGCTGGAAGTAGTCATATCTACAACAATCTGACCTTCCTGGCTATTCGCAAAGATGCCTTCTTCACCGAAATAGATGGATTCGACATCTGCTGGGTAACCAACCATCGTAAAGATAAGTTCCGCTTCCTTTACCGCTTCACCTACCCGATCCGCCCATACTGCCCCAGCATCGATGAGCGCTTCCGCTTTTTCTTTTGTACGCGTATTTATGGCCACCAAATAACCTTCACTTAGTAAATGTTTAACGATACTACTTCCCATTACACCTGTTCCAATAAATGCAATCTTCTTCTTTTCCAATCCATTTCACCCTCCACCCTTTTCTACTTCTTTTCATCTTATCAAAAAAGGAGGACGGATCCAATAATCGGATTCCGTCCTCAAAAGGGGGAAATGAGAATGTTGCTGTGTTCAATACTATTGTCCCCGCTTTTTGCGTTAGTTAAACATCTACTATGAAAAAATCACTTTTTATTTTCTCAAGCTTATCTATAAAGTAACGTCCCTCCTCTTCTGTAACCAAATGGGATCCATATCTCACCTTATCGTATGTATGGAATAATCCTTCTTTGCATCCCCAATCCATTCTGGAGAACCACTCCTTTACCGTCTCCCCTTGCAAGCGTGGCGCGTTCCAAGACTGTGCTTCCTCCTCAAAATGCTTGAATGCATTTCTGACAGCATCATGCGCTTCAGAATAATCATAAATAGGACGAAATTTTTTCTCGCTCTTTTTCCGTCCAGTTAATTTGAATGAATAATCTGTCTTTTTTATATTGAGAGTTGTTTGTTTCCATTTCCTTATAATTAAGACGAATACAATGATTGCCACGATTGCAACTGCAATCGTAATGGCTAGATCCATACTTCCGGAAACAGCACCATAGGTTTCAGTTTCTTCTTGCATTTTAAAGTCTATGAAGATGACATCTCCCTCTGTCCCTTCCAGATGTTCCGCCCGCTTCGCATCTAGATAGGCAATCATCGCATCTAGCATGGGCTCAGTCGCTTTCCCGATTAAATTGAACAATCCGCCGAACAGGAATCCCATCACGGCAATCGCACCCGTCCGTAGCGGTTCCAATAGAAAGTAGACTGCAAAGAAAGTGACTATCTGTAGACCAAGAATTCCCCCGAACATTTTCCCCGCTTCCCCGATACTAAAATTGCCCAGTCGGTATCCAATCATTCCAATAACCGCGAATCTAATGAAAAAATACAGGACGGTCGTAGTGATATAAAGAAAGGTATGAGTATTCATAAATTCCTGCGGATTGGCATTGGAAAAAAACGGTATCGATAAGAGACAGAAAGTAACGAATAGGACCGTATTCAACACCAGAAATGACCAGCCGTTGACCTTCACATCATTGAAATTGGCATGAAATCGCCAGAATGAATAAACGAACAGCAGGACAACAATCACAAGCGGCAGTTCAAGAAAGTAGAATGGCACCGCCAACAATGTGGCTAAAAGCATACCATAGCCCTTAGAGTACTCCACTCTGCTAAACAGGAAGAATGCGATGACCCCTATACAGGCTGAAAGGATCAACCAGATATAGTGCGATGCAAACGGGGAACCCGCAGTTACAAACAGGAAAGGGTAGACAATCAGGAACAGTTCTAGAACCGTCCTTTCCGAATTGATCAGCCTAAGATGGTCCCTTTCAATCAGTCCTTTCACCATCCTTCTTTCCTCCCATCATAGAAACTGTCTATAACAACATGGTTATACTTCAACCACTTCTTCGTGATGTTCCCGAAAAGTTCAGGATCATGCGTTATGAGAACGATCGTTGGGGGTAGGGTTACATTTAAATCTACACTTCGTAGGATACTCTCATACGGAATTTTCCCATTTTTCTCAGATAATCGCGCTAATATTTCCATAATTTTCTGATATCTTATTTTTCCGGCTCCCAATGGGATATACACATATGGTGTTACACCGAATGTTTGAATGTTGATGACAATCGAATAGGTAACTGTATTCCTCGTACAATAATCAACGTAAGAGGCAAGACGCTCAATCTTCTTTTCAAAATCTCCCGGTGAACGGGGTTTCTCGATTGCATTCATTATAAAAAGCACCGACAGCGCAGTAACCGCCTGAAATTCTTTTGTCTGTAATTTCTGCATCCGTGCACTGGCCTTCCAGTGAATCTGATCGAAGCGGTCGGCCGGAATATAATCTCTTGTACCGACGGGTTGGAACACATCATGGAACAGGCCTTGGTGTTGCTCGGTTTCCCCTGGACGATGTGGAGATGGATTCAATTTTCCGGTGAACGGCAAAATTTTCGGATAGACAAGATTCTCCTGTCTAATTGGCTCTGCCAACTCCATTAATACGGAACCATCACCGAAAAGATAGGGGATTTTGATTGTCATACGGGTGATTCGCGCCATTCCCCTTTTACGCCCCTGCAGAGGGATTGAAACTTTCACTTTTTCACCGCTTCCTACTGCAAACGGTACATGGAAGTCGAAAATACCGCTAAAATGATCCATGTCATCTACCATAGGGGCCACGGCGTCCTGAATCGATAACGTCAGCGTCCCATTCCATATCGGAATTTTACCGTTCTCAAACTCGAGTATAAGGTCGTTTTCCGTACCAATAAGAAAACGAGTTCGGTTTCGCAGAGGGAGTACTATTAAATTTTTTCCAACTTTCGAATAATAAATATTTTGAAATGAAAACATAGCAAATACAGCCGCGAAACATGCAGCAAGCATCACTTGGGAGTAAATGAATGACAATAGAAAAAAAACGAGAACGATACCCATCCCTTGATAAACCGTTTTTAATCCTTCTTCATAACGGATCCACTTCATTAAATCGTCGCCTCAACTGGTGTCGGAATGGAATCGACAATTTCTTTCAACACTTCTTCTAATTCTTTTGTCAACATCCCCTCCGTTGATAATTCCAAACGGTGTAGTGCCACAGGTTCAATAATGCTTTTCACATCGTCTGGCGTCGCAAAATCTCTTCCTGAAATGTATGCATGTGCTTTTGTGGATTGTACTATAGCCAACGCGGCCCGCGAGCTCAATCCTAACTCCAAATAAGGGTGTTTCCTTGTTGCACGGACGATTTTTAAAATGTAGCGTTCAATATCTTCATGAATAATGACTTCTCCTGCTTCTTTTGACCATTGTTCCACTTCAACTGGTCCGATAACCGGAGAAATCGTGATGGCGCCTGGATTTTTTCCGTATTGCTTCAGGATGAGATGTTCTTCTTCAAATGAAGGATAGTTGATAATCAATTTGAACAGAAAGCGATCGAGTTGTGCAGCTGGAAGTGGAAATGTTCCCTGTTGTGTTTCAATCGGGTTCTGTGTTGCGATTACCATGAAAGGTTTAGGCAATTTCAACGTATCACCGTCGATTGTCACTTGTTTCTCCTCCATAGATTCGAGGAGACTAGATTGGGTGCGCGGTGTTGCACGATTGATTTCATCTGCGAGCAGTATGTTTGTGAAAACAGGTCCTGCTTTCAAAACAAACTCCTGCGTTTGCGGGTTAAAATAACGGATTCCCGTGACATCTGACGGTAACACATCCGGTGTAAACTGAATTCTTCCAAATTCGCTCCGGAATGCATGTGCGAAACTCTTCGCCATCATCGTTTTACCCGAACCAGGCACACTTTCTAGTAACACATGTCCTTGTTGCAGTAATGCGACAAGCATGAAGTCGAATTCTTTCTCTCTGCCGATGATTGCTCTGTTCAATTCATTTCTAAAATCCTGTATCGTAGCCAATGGTATCCCCCCACTAATAATCTATTTGTTGAAAATCGGTGTATGATGTTGTTTCCCCATCATTCGGACAACCGCCATAGTCTCCTTTCTGCTCTTCAAAACGATTGATGAGTGCATCAAGCTTTTCGCTCAGTTTCATCGTTCTATCGGCGGACAGACCTTCCTTATCTGCTGCATCCAGCATCTCTTTACGTATGAACTCGATTTCATCTTCCAATCTTTTTTTCAAACCTAATCCCCCCAAGGATTACAAGCATAGATGATATCCTATTATACATGAACGCTTTAATGAAAAACAAAAAGAATTCCGACAGATTTCGACAAATCAAAAAGGTGCATTTTTAGTACGAATAATAGAAAAAACTTTACGTCTACTAATTTTTAAGGCACACTATAAAGTGAAACTTCAATCAGCAGGGGTTTTACTGCCCGTTAATGCGGGATAAAGGATTATATAAAAAGTGGCTCTTAAGCTGTTCCTTTGAGTCTTGACATTCTATAAAGGGAGTTGTTTAACTATGACAATTGCGGAAGTTGGAAATATCATTGAATTCAAGGATGGATTGCAAGGTATTGTAGAAAAGGTCAATGAGAACTCAGTCATCGTCGACCTTACATACATGGAAAACTTCGGTGAGCTTGAGATTGAGGAAAAGACTGTCATCAATCACAAACGCTATACTATCATCCATAGTAGCGAAAATTAAACAACACTAAAGTCTAGTCAATGAAACATTCAAACGTTTTATACGTCCAAATTAACGAAGGAGAGGTTTACAATGAAAAGCAAATGGAGTCTTTTATACACAGCAATCGCTGCCGCTTTGTTACTTTCCGCGTGTGGTACAGAAACAGGAAAGGACAGCCCAGATAATAGTACATCTGGATCCAAAGTAGCTGTTGCGGAACCAGAAAAAAATGGAGATGTTGAAGAAGAAGAAGAAGAAGAAGAGAAGGAAGCTATAGTCCCAGAAAAGGCTGAAGTAGCTGAGATTGATAAAACAGGTGCAATTGATAAATCAATAGATGGTCAGTTGATGAATGAAGCTAAACTAACTAAAAGTGATGAACAGGGTTATGCAATGTCTGTACTTCCTGCTTATAAATTGGCAAGTGAAGAGCCGGGAAGAGACAGTCTTGCAGCTGTCGAAAATGAATCCGTCTTCATGCGGATTGAAACGATGACAAACGAAGAAGGTACGTATGATTATTTAGTAGAAAACATGGTTGATGTTCTTGAAGCTTCAAGCAACGGGAGAACACCGGTCGAATTGACAGAAGAGGCCTCCACTCCTACTGGAGAAGGTATTAAAAACGTAAAAGTACTTTCCGTACAAGCTGAAAGTAGTACTGTTACAGGGATTGTCTTCGAACGTGGCGACATCCTCGTTAGATTAACAATTTTCGATTCCCCAAAAGAGGAACACTTTGAAAGTTTTCTCCGTATGGGCGAAACCATAATAAAGAACTAATAGATTGTTTAGAAAGAGCCGAATGGATAATAGAATATCCATTCGGCTCTTTCTAATTAGTAGACGTAGTACTTTCATCAAAATGTAAAACCTCATTGAGCATCCTATGTCTTTTAGTATAACACCGTTCCACCTTTACTATCTGTCGAAAAATCGATTCCATTCTAACAGTAAAACCCCAATTGCAATTGATTAGGATGAAAGAGCCTTATCCTCTCTAAAAAACTTTCCCTGAACATGTGCAATAGCCGACGGGAATGATAATATGAATGTCGTACCATTACCGACCTCACTTTCAACATTCACCGAACCGCCATGTTCTTCCACTACTTTTAGAACAAATGGTAATCCGAGACCTGTCCCTTTCGCCTTGGATGTGAAGAATGATACGAACGCCCGATTGATTTGATTCTTATTCATCCCTTTACCAGTATCAGCAATAGTTAATACGATTTGACCGATTACATCCTGTTCTATTCCAATTGTCAAAACCCCATTTTTAGACATCGCCTCAAATGCATTTTTAAAGAGATTAAGCAGTACTTGCTTTATTTTATCGGCCTCACCAACAATTAATGTATCTTCAAGCGAGTTCTCTTTCTGTACAATAGTAATCCCTTCCATGATTGCTTTCGGATAGAAGAGTTGAATCATGTCATTTATAAGCGTTTCTAAAGAAAAAGTGGTTTCTTTTTTCAACGCCGGTTTGGATAAGAGGAGCATCTCACCCAAAATCGATTCCATTCTTCGAATTTCTTCCTCAATGACAGAAATATAGCGAATCGAATCCTCAGAAGCAGTCACTTTTAAAAGTTGCGTGAATCCCTTTAATGTCGTCATCGGATTCCTAATCTCGTGCGCGATACTTGCGGCTAATTCTCCAAGCGCTGATAATGAGCCAGTGTGGGCTAATCTTTCTTCAAGAACCTTATTTTCCGTACAGTCTTTCATCCTTACTAAATACATCTTTGTTTCATTATCAAAAAAAACAGTAACAGAATAATGCCTCACCTCACCAGGAACCTTTTCGCACTCTATTACCTTTTCTGCAAACCCGTATACTTGTATATCCTTTAAATTTTGTGAAAGTATTTTTGGATCTATTGAAAGTAAACAGACAATTACATCAAAATGTTGCCCTACAAAATAATCCCTTGGTAAATTAAAATAATCATTGTGCAATTCATTGACATCATAGATAATCCCCTTTGAATCAACCACGACCATGAAGCTCTCCGCATTACGGAAAGCGTTAAAATAAGCCTTTTCAGCTACTGATATCCCCCATTGAGGTACATAAAAAAGCACGACTATTTGTTGAATTTTCTCGAAATACATCAACTGTACTTTAACCAAATATACCCTGTCAGGCGTCAATTTTATTTCCATCTCGATTGTCTTTCGTCCTGTTCGATTTACTTGACTAGAGAATTCGTTCCATAAAGCAATTGACTGATCGTTCATAAAATCTTGAATGTACCCTGTTCGCTCAGTACCAACTTTTTCACGAAACGAATCATTTACATACATAATTGTTCCTTTGAGGTCTACTATTGCGGCAGGCCTAAGTGCATCATCCATTAAAAAAGATATATAGTTTCTTACCTCTTCCTTTTTAAAATTCATGTCTATTCCTCCTGATCCCGTTTAAAGACAGTATGAAAGATAACAATGATTCATTCAAAAAAGTAAAAAATATACAAGTTAAATCTTATTCAGATTATTCCATATAGCCAGTGTAAATGATATGGGTATATAATCCTATATTTGATATATGATTCATAACTAACAAGATTTACTAATTGAAGAATATATAGCATGAGTATACTCCTATCATCTTTAGATGAAAATTATATCCGCACGGACTATAGTATCTATTACATGAAATTGTATGTGAAAAATAAGAATTTCATCATCATTAGGATGTATGCAATTAAGAATTTAATGAAAATTAACACATCATATTTATATCAAAAAAATTATAGTGTTGATTTCAGTCTATATATTTAGATTAATCAAGGATAAATTTACTTAGAAAATTTCACTTTATTCAGTATTAACAAGCAGTAAGACTCCCACTTAAAAAACTTAAGGAAATACAAATCGAGTAGGAGGCTAATCATTATTTGATCAGCCGACCTCTCACACCACCGTACGTACCGTTCGGTATACGGCGGTTCAACCTTTTAAGTATC
>NZ_JADBEL010000003.1 GCF_014873855.1 Sporosarcina limicola
ACAGGGTTCTTTATGAACTATAATTATATTCTAATACTATTAACTTCTAGCAATGGAGCGGAATAGACCTTTTCCCCAAATGAGCGTAAGAGCCAAATTAATTGAGCGATGCCTTTTTTATCTTATTCTAAATTATCTATCGCGTATTGCGCTTCTTTCGGAGTGAATTTTTCCCCGTATTCCGAAATCAATTGATCGTAAATAGCCGAATCTGACATACTCATAGTTTCTGCATATGTTTGTGCCTTTTTTAATGCATTTTCTTTCCAATCGAATACAAAGTTATCGATAGCATATTGAGCGGCTTCTGGAGGGAAATTCTCTCCATATTCAGAAGTCAACTGTTCGTAAATGCCTGCCTTTGACATGTGCATAGTTTTCGCGTACGTTTCCGCTTTCTTTAACGCCGATTTATGTTCCCTAGGGACACTTTCCTCTTTTGCCTTGGCTTCCTCTTTAGCTTTTTGTTTAGCCTCCGCTTTAGCTTTAGCTTCTGCATCTTGTTTTGCTTTTAACTCAGCAGCTTCTTTTTCTTCTGCTTCTTTTTTCGCGATTTCTGCTTTATCTTCTTCCGTTAATTCTGGTTTAACTTCTTCTGGTTTATCGACTGCTGCAACTTCAATTTTTTTTGGCTCTTCTTTTTCTGTGGAAGGAGTAGTGATGCCGAATCCGACAACCGAAACGAACATGACAGCTAACGAGATTCCAGTCCGCTTTAAATGTATCTTACGTTTTGTATTATCATTTGTGATTGCCGAAATGATTGTTCGTATGGCGAAAAAAGCAAGCGAAAACATCGAGATGGCAAAAATGATTAAAAATAAATTATCCATAATTAAACCTCCAATATATTCTGATAGTTCTATAGTACGACATATTAGGATATTTGGCTATATGTGGGTAAAAGAAAAACAGACAACTGTAATTAGTTATCTGTTACTCATCATCTGTGGAAGACGAAGCGAAAATAGGCGTACTGTGCCTTTCTATAATTGGTTGTTGTGGTAAAGAAAACAGTCACCTTCTATAATAAGTAAGTTGCTTCTTTGTTATAATAGTTCATGTAAGATTAACCGTAAATTCCTTATAAATAGAAAGGTGGGTACAATCATGCTTTCTCATGTCTTCAATACATGCTTCATTAAAATACGTTTTTACTCACATGACAATATCGGCTCTGGTGGGATTTCATTGCCAGCAGAGGAATTGCATACGACTTCCACCTGGTTGACGTTCGATGTTCAAAAAGGATGGACGGGGGCGGGACTAACCGATGCGATGACGGGTGCCGCTTATGCAATCCAATCGTTCATCCCACTTTTTGTGCGGTGTGATCGGACGGATATCCATGTTGTTCTACAGGTTAAAGCAGTTCATACTGGGAAGCCTACGATTTTTATTTATGACAGTTATCCGGGTGGCATCGGGTTAAGTGAAAAGCTATTTGAACGATGGGAAACATTGTTGAAACAAGCGGCTGAACATGTTTCGGGTTGCCGCTGTGAATCGGGTTGTCCGGTTTGCATCGGCGCACAGGAAGCTGGTATGGGGATGAAGCAAGATGTTGGGTCGCTCCTTGGAATTCTTGCGGGAGGTGAACGGAATGTCTTATGAACAGAAACTGATGCAGATGAAAAAGTTGCTTAAAAAGACAGATGCCAAGGTCGTTGTAGAGCCGAAAAAGGAAACTACTCTGCCACTGCCACCATCATACGAAAAAGAATGGCTCGCTGCGGGTTTGACGAAAGAGTTGAATTCTCATGGCATCTTCTATCAACGAATTGTTAACTACGATATGGATTATATGCATGGCAACGTCTCGCTGTCTGGACTAAAGTCAACGTTAGAGGACTGGCGTAAATCTGGGGAAAATCATCCGTTGGCACCAGATTCTTCGCAACGGCTCTTGTTTTTCGATACGGAGACGACCGGACTTAAAGGTGCGGGGACATTGATTTTCCTGATGGGCTTCATCGAGCAGACTGACTCCTCTTTTAAACTAACCCAGTATATCTTGCCCGGACCCGACCATGAAGTAGCTTTTCTTTACGCATCAGGTCTATGGGAAAGGCCGTCAACACTTGTAACGTATAACGGCAAAAGTTTCGATATCCCACAAGTCGAAACGCGGTGGACAATGAATAGGGAAATGCTACCGCCTCTTTTGAAACATACCCAGATTGACTTGTTACATGGGTCGAGAAGGATTTGGAAAGGTGAAATTGCCGCATTTCGATTGCCTCTCATTGAGGAAAAGAAACTAGGTTTTCTTCGGGAAGGGGATATTCCTGGACATATGGCGCCGATTATCTACCAAGATGCGGTGAAAAATGGGCGTCCCGAACTCCTTATGAAAGTACTCTTACATAACGAATGGGATATCCTTTCACTTGTTGCACTTTATATTCGGTCTACCGATTTATTATTAAAAACGGATTATCCAGAATCGGCAATCACGCAAACGAATATTGGGAAATGGTTTGCTGATTTGAAGTCATATGACAGAAGTAAATTGATTCTTGAAAGTTCCATCGCTGAATTTGGTTTGCATCATCCTGTGACACATTTTCATTTAGCGTTCATTTTAAAAAGGGAGAAGAATTATATAGACTCGCTTTCTTCGTTTACAATCGCTGCAACAGGGCTTGACGGCAGAGAAAGAATCATCGCTTTGGAGGAATTAGCAAAACTGTATGAGCATAAGGTAAAAGAGTTGGAGAAAGCTTTGGAGTCTACAAAAGAAGCGAAACGTCATTTACGGGAGGAATCCAGATTAACAGAACATTTCCGGAAACGATTGAGCGATAATTTCTTAAGAAGGGAAATAAGAATACGAAGAAAATTATTTCCTGGGGAAGCGCATGAACCGACAAAAAAACTAGTCTAAATCCGATTTAATAGGACAAGAGCGGACAGCATATGTTATAATTAGGCGTATGTAAACAGAGATGGAAGGGCGATTTTATTGGACACAAAACTAGATTCAAAAACAATTCTTGAAAAAGAATTCAAGACGGGTCTTCGTGGCTACAGCCAAGAAGAGGTCGATCTCTTCCTTGACGATGTCATCCATGATTATGAAGCTTTCAAAAAAACAATTTTAGAGTTACGAAGTGAAAATGCAAGGTTGCAAGAAGAGTTGACGGCAGCTGAAAAAAGACCATCGGCGGGAAGTGCGGGTACGACGAACTTCGATTTATTAAAACGGATTTCTAATCTGGAGAAGCATGTATTTGGTAGCAAGCTCTTCGATCAAGAGTGACAGTTAAGCAAGAATGTGAACATCAATATTGTAAATGAAGTGAAGATGCGGTATACTAGCAATACCATAGTGTTAATTTAGGTAATCGCTGCAACGCTTGACGTTGTAGAGGAAAGTCCATGCTCACACGGCTCTGAGATGACCGTAGTGTTCGTGCTCGGCGAAAGAATAAGCCGTGGCTTCGCGCTTGCGCGTAGACGGCGGGAATAAGTCCTAAGTTTGAGAAGGTTTACCTTGTTGAATATGGATTAGGTTCCCTGAACAGTGCCACAGTGACGTAGTCGGCTCGGAAACGGGTCGAATGGAACGCGGTAAACCCCACGAGTGAGAAACCCAAATTATGGTAGGGGCATTCTTCTGAAGGAAATGAACTGATGAAGGAACAGACGCTTGTCTGTAGATAGATGATTACCACCCTAAGTACGAGGCGTAAGCCGTTTGAGTACTCGGGAACAAAACATGGCTTATCGAATTTCCTATGGTTTTATTGTACTAACTGATGCTCTCCTATATTTATTGTGGAGAGCTTTTCTTTTGGAAATTGTCCAAGAAGTTTAAAACGCTTGGAATTTGAACATATATATAAATAAATGATTACGTATTAAAGAGAACCGTTTGAGATGGTTGATTGAATTGGAGCTGGAAATGTATGAGTGAATATAAGTTGGTTGCGACGTCTGCAATGGGACTCGAGTCCATTGTAGCGGATGAAGTAAAAGAGCTTGGATTCAAAACGACGACGGAAAACGGCAAGGTCTATTTCCATGGAGATGAGTCGGCGATTGTAAAAACAAATATGTGGCTTCGTGTGGCTGACCGCGTCAGAATCGTTGTAGGGGAGTTTCAAGCAAAAACATTTGATGATTTGTTTGAACAGACAAAAGCACTTCCATGGGAGCGATTTTTGTCAGTCGATGCAGCGTTTCCAGTTGCGGGAAAATCGGTGAAGTCGACATTATTTAGTGTGTCGGATTGTCAGGCAATCGTGAAGAAAGCGATTGTCGAACGGTTGAAAATTGCTTATAAGAGAGTCGGTTTTCTTGATGAATCGGGCCCTATGTATAAATTGGAAGTATCAATTTTAAAAGATAAAGTGACTTTGACAATCGATTCAAGCGGAACGGGCTTGCATAAACGTGGATATCGTATCGGACAAGGGGATGCACCGCTTAAAGAGACACTTGCGGCAGCACTCGTCAAGTTGACACGTTGGAAACCGGACCGGCCGTTTGTAGATCCTTTTTGCGGATCTGGAACAATTGCGATAGAAGCAGCTATGATTGGACAAAACATCGCACCAGGATATAATCGTGATTTTTTGAGCGAACAGTGGCCGTGGATTGACAAAGCCATTTGGCACCGGTTAAGAGAAGAAGCAGAGGATACTGCGAAATATGATCAGCCTCTTGCTATCACTGGTTATGATTTTGACCCGAGAATGATTACGATAGCGCAGGGAAATGCTGCGGAAGCCGGTTTCATGGATTTAATCAAGTGGGAACAATGTGATGTGAGAGATTTGAAGCTGGATGGCATAAATGGTGTCATGGTCGGAAATCCGCCATACGGTGAGCGTCTTGGAGAAGTTGAAGACGCGGAGGATATCACGCAAATACTTGGACAGGTTATGAAAAATTACCCTTCTTGGTCAGTTTACATGTTATCCTCATTAGAAAATTTCGAAACGATGTATGGCAAGCGAGCAACGAAGAAGCGGAAGTTGTTTAACGGGTTCATTCGGACGGATTTACATCAGTTCTGGGGACGACGTCAATGAGTAGAAAAGTGCGGAAGAGGGATATTCCTCTTCCTTTTGCATGTGTTTCAGAGAGGAGTGTCTTATGAAGAAAAAAATGCCATTCCCTTTATCGAAAGAAAAATCGTTCTACGATTCTTTGAACGATTGGATAGGGGACACATTATATGATGATTTAACGGAAAAAGGTTTCGAATGTCGTGATGAACAAATTTTTATGGCGTTTCAAATTGAGCAATCGTTGAAAGATAAAAAGGTTCTTTTCGCTGAAGCGGGAGTCGGGACCGGCAAAACAATTGCTTATTTACTTCCGGCAATTGCCTATGCACGTTATACCGGAAAACCGGCACTTATCTCATGTGCCGATGAAACGCTCATCAACCAACTTGTGAAACAAGACGGTGACATCCGTAAAATAAGTGAAGCGTTGGATTTGGATATTGATGTCCGCCTTGCGAAAGCAAGAGACCAATACCTTTGTTTGAAGCGCCTGGAAGAAGCGAATAATACGATTGACGATGATTATATGGATATCGTTCAAGATAGCCTTCCAGAATTCGTTCACGGCAACGCATCACTGCAATCAATTCGGCCCTATGGTGAACGGTCGGATTATCCCGAACTAAGTGACGAACAGTGGAAATCGGTGAATTTCCATCCGATTCAGCAATGTGAGGCCTGTGATGTTCGGAATCGATGCGGACAGACGATTCACAGGAATCATTATCGCGAGGCAGTGGAAATCATTATTTGTTCACATGACTTCTATATGGAACATATTTGGACGAAGGATTCACGTAAACGTCAAGGGCAATTGCCTTTATTACCGGAAGTATCGATGATTGTATTCGATGAAGGGCATCTTCTTGAATATTCAGCGCAAAGGGCTTTGACTTACGAAGTGCAGAGTAGCACATTGTTGAAATTGCTTGAACGCATTATGGTTGACGGCATTAGGGATAAGACGCTTCAATTGATGGAAAACTTAATCGAAACGCATGATGCTTTTTTCAAATTACTTGATGAATATGCGGATACGACAATTAATGAACGAAAAGCAATTGAAAAAGCACCGGAACTTCTTGGTATCGGCAAAGATGCGGTGAAGTTTTCGAATGCGCTGCTTGAAGAATTTGTTTTCGATGCAGAATTGTATATCATCCCAGAATATGATTTGAAAATTGTTGAAGAATATCTCGATCAATATATATTTTCTATGGAATTATTTACATCTGAAAATGATGCAGTTGATTGGCTTGAAGATCGCGGTGGCGAGACAACGCTTGTTATTATGCCACGTCTTGTGACTGATATTTTAAGAGAAAAATTATTTTCATCAAAAACGCCAATTGTTTTTTCATCTGCAACATTATCGATTGGAGAAGATTTCTCTTACTTGGCAGATGGACTTGGAATTCAAGACTTCCTCTCGTTTTCTGTGGATTCGCCATTTGACTATGATGAAGTAATGGAAGTGTTTGCGACAGATGTCGAGCAGGGTGGGAAAGCACAACAAGTACTTGAATTGCTTGAAGATGATAAGCAGACGCTTATCTTGTTCAAATCGGAATATGCGATGAATCAATTCAAAGCACAAGTACCGGTAGCCTGGGCAGGGCGTATTGCTTTTGAGGGTGAAAGAGAACTGTCTTCAATAGTCCGTGACTTCCAAGAACAGAAAGTATCGGTCCTTTGTTCGTATCACTTATGGGAAGGACTCGATATCCCTCAGGATGCACTAACGCGTGTTATTATCCATGACTTGCCGTTCCCACCTGCGGATCCACTGTTTGACGCAAGAAGAAAACATGCGACTGATCCGTTCCGCGAGGTAGATTTGCCGTTCATGCTACTTAGACTACGTCAAGGTGCTGGGCGTCTAATCCGGACATCTGCTGATTCAGGAACTATTCATTTATTGCTTGAAGGCGATGAGCAGGCGATGAAGTCTGAAATTGAAGGGGTCTTCCCAGTCAAAATGAAAATGACAGTTTAACAGCGAAAGGCTTTCCTTATTTTAAGGGAAAGCCTTTCCGGGTATATAGAAGTTAACTTGATTATGGTAAAATAAAGACCACTCAATTATCAAAGGGGGAACTATTTTGACAACAGAAGAAAAATTCATGGCATTATTAAAAAAGATGAGCGCTTATTCGGAAGCATTGAATATTATGTACTGGGATATGCGTACAGGTGCACCGAAAAAAGGGATTTCCACAAGGTCGGAAGCGGTTGGTACATTGTCATCTGAACTTTTTAAGATGAGTGTGTCCGAAGAAATGGAAGGCTATCTCAAGAAGTTAGGAGACAGGATGGAATCGCTCGATCCGGTCATGGCAAAAACAGTTGCAGTGGTGCAAGAGGAATTTGACCAAAGTAAAAAAATCCCTGCTGACGAATACCGAGAATACGTTGTCCTTAGCTCGAAATCTGAGTCGGTATGGGAAGAAGCGAAAGATAAAGTGGATTTTGAAATGTTCCTCCCTTATCTTGAAAATATGATTTCATCTACTAAAAACCTGATAAATTATTGGGGTGTGAAAGATGGGAATCCATACAACACACTTCTCGATAAATACGAACCTGGATTGACAACGGACATTATTGATGAAGTGTTTGGTCAATTGAAAGAAACGATTGTACCGCTGGTGAAGAAGATTTCCGAAAAGAATAATCAGCCAGATACATCTTTCTTATTCGCACAATTCCCGAAAGAAAATCAAAAAGTATTTAGTCATGAAATCTTGAAGCAACTCGGCTTTGACTTTGAAGCGGGCCGTTTGGATGAAACGGTTCACCCATTTGCGCTGGGCATTACTATTCGTGATGTTCGTATTACGACGAGATATGCTGAAAATGATTTCCGTTCTGCAATTTTTGGCACAATCCATGAATGTGGGCATGCTTTGTATGAACAAAATATCGATTTGGAACTAGAGGGTCTTCCAGTAGCTGATGGAACGTCAATGGGAATCCACGAATCACAATCACTGTTCTATGAAAAGTTTATTGGACATAATGAAAACTTTTGGAAGTACAATTTTGATTTGATGAAAAAACATTCACCCGAACAGTTTGAAAATGTTCCATTGGATGATTTTCTACGTGCAATTAACTTTTCGAAACCGTCTCTCATTCGACTTGATGCAGACGAATTAACGTATGCACTTCATATAATGATTCGCTATGAAATTGAAAAAGGATTATTTAATGGTGATATTGAAGTGAAGGATTTACCACAAGTTTGGGGTGATAAATACGAAGAATATCTTGGTATCCGTCCTGAAAATGATGGTGAAGGCGTACTCCAGGATGTTCATTGGTCAGCGGGTTTGTTCGGATATTTCCCGTCGTATGCCTTAGGATTTATGTACGCAGCACAGTTTAAAGCTGCGATGCTAAAAGATATTCCTAATTTCGATGAGCTTTGCCTAAGAGGGGAATTCCACTCAATCCTTGATTGGTTAACTGAGCATGTTCATAGGTTCGGGAAATTGAAGAAGCCACTTGAAATTCTTCAGGATGCGACAGGGGAAGGGCTAAATGCAAAATACCTAGCCGATTATTTATTTGACAAGTACACAAAACTCTATAATTTGTGAAGGGATCGAAACATAAATGCCAGAATTGGATGACTATCTGCAACAAGCTGCAACATGCGGTCAGATTTTTAAACTGAATAATGATGAGGAACGTTTTCAAAAAACAACCCTATTCGCGAAAAAACTCATAGATAAAGAATATACAATCGGATTTGCCGGTCATTTTTCTGCCGGTAAATCGTCAATGATTAATGCGTTGACAGGGCAAGATTTGTTGCCCTCTAGTCCGATCCCGACAAGTGCTAATATCGTGAAAGTGCTTAAGGCTGACACAGATTATGCCATTATTCATCGCACGGATGGTACAGCAGTGAAATACGGAGGCCACGGCTTCCCGGCTGCTGTTAAATCCTTCAGCAAGGATGGTGTAGCTGTATCGCTTGTTGAAATTGGCCATAGCGCTTCTAACTTGCCCGAAGGAATCACTGTCATGGATACGCCTGGAGTCGATTCGACAGATGACACTCATAGACTATCAACAGAATCGGCCCTTCATCTCGCAGATCTCGTCTTTTATACAATGGATTACAACCATGTCCAGTCGGAATTGAATTTCCGTTTCACGAAAGAGTTATTGCGTTATAACGATAACGTCTATTTAATCATCAATCAGATTGACAAACATCAAGACAGCGAATTGCTATTTGCTGATTTCAAAAAGTCAGTTGAAGAATCTTTCAGCATGTGGGGTGTAGTTCCAAAAGGAATATTCTACACTTCATTGAAAGACATGGAGCATCCTTATAATGATTTCAAAGAAGTAAAATCAATTATCGATGGCTCAATGGAAAATTGGCAAACGCATTTCATCAGTAACGTCAAACAGACAGTATTGAAACTGAAGGACGAACATATTCAGTTTTTGAATGAAGAGATTGAAGAGCGGAAAAATACATATTCGGAAATCGTTTTGGAAGATGAATGGGCTATGACAAATGAACTTCAAGAGGCGGCTTCCGAATCGAAAAAAATGCTTACGCTCTTATCGGGAGATGCGTTTTCCAATGCATTTGAAGAAAGTCGAAATAGTCTTCTTGAAGGCGCTGCAATTACGCCGTATGAAACGCGTGACCTATTGAAAAATCATTTAGAATCGCTGTCATCTCGCTTCAAAGTAGGGCTATTATTTGGTGCGAAAAAAACAGCCGATGAAAAGTTGCGTCGGAAAAATGTACTTATGGAAAATATCGGTCAGCTAGTCCATGCCCAAATTGAAGTCCATTTGAAATCACTTATGAAGAAAACATTGAAAGAAGCAGGCGTTTTATCGGATGAACGGTCGCTTGCAATCGACGGCATGGATATGACTGTACCATTTGATGCGATTGAAAAAGAATTCAACGTGTCAGATGTCATTACAGGCGATACTGTCCTTAACTATTCTGAACGGATGAAAGCGACAATCCAAACTACTTTCAGACGGATGACGGATGATTGGAAACATGGAATGTCACTCATCGTATCAAAAGCAGGGAACGACAATGCCGGTATGCTTGAGCAGAAATTGCGTCGGTTGAATGAAAAACTGCATGCAATCAGACAAGTCGAGGAAATCGAAGAACAAGTAGCGAAGATTGAACATGAAATTTTAAATCCTTCGAAGGAAATTAATGAAGGACGTACGATGCTGCTTCAACAGTGGACGACACAGGAAAAACTTCAACTAATCGAATTCGATGAAGAACAGGTTGAATTGATTGTGGAACATAAAGTCGAGCAGCAAGAAAAAAATAGTCAGCAACCCAGGGATTCCGATACAACAGATTGGGAAGCAGTTGTCAGTCAAGCAGTCCATGTCGCGAATGCGGTTGAAATTATACCGGGCTTCATGGAAACGGCTGAATACCTACGGAAGAAAGCGGGGCGGCTTGATGGTCAAGAATTCACAGTCGCATTGTTCGGGGCTTTTAGTGCTGGAAAATCATCATTTTCAAATGCGTTGATTGGAGAAAAAGTATTACCTGTTTCACCAAATCCCACAACTGCTACCATCAATCGTATCCGGCCGATTTCTGAGGGCAAGGAAAGTGGCACTGCCGATGTTGTTGTGAAAACAGAAGAGCGGATGACAGAAGATGTTGTTCGTTCATTCGAAGCGATAGGCATTGTGGCTAGTTCACTACAAGAAGCCTTCCAAAAAGTGGATGAGGCATTAGATGCTGAAGTGAGTAATGAGAGTCTTCATGTTCATAGAGCATTTATCAGTGCGTTTAAAAAAGGGTATCCGACGTACCGGGATGCACTCGGCACAATTATTAAAGTAGAGCGGGATGAATTCGTCAAATTCGTCGCTGAGGAAGATCGAAGTTGTTTCGTCGATTCGATTGATTTCTATTATGATTGCGAATTAACACGTAAAGGAATAACCCTTGTAGACACACCTGGGGCAGATTCTATAAATGCGCGTCACACGGACGTTGCATTTGAGTATATCCGTAACGCCGATGCAATTTTGTTTATCACCTATTATAATCATGCATTTGCTAGGGCGGATCGTGAGTTCCTTGTCCAGCTAGGACGGGTGAAAGATGCATTCGAACTTGATAAAATGTTTTTTATTGTCAATGCGATTGACCTCGCTTCCAATGAAGAAGAGGCAGAAGCAGTTAAAACGTTTGTTGGGGATGAACTACAGAAATTCGGTATCCGGAATCCAAGAGTCCATGGTATTTCAAGTTTGCGGGCACTTGAAGCAAAAGTGCAGCAGCGTAAAGATCAGTTTATGGCACCTTTTGAAGAGGAATTCCATGATTTCCTTGAACGTGATTTAAAAGGGATTGCGGTGCAAGTACTTGAAGAAGAAACCGTGAAAACGATTGAACGGCTATCGGCGCTCATCTCCCGCACTGAACTGAATCGGACACGAAAAGTGGAGAGAGCTACAGAGTTGAATAAGTTGGAAGAAGAAATTCGTCAACATTTCACATATAACTTTGCTGAAGTGTTAACGAAAGCTGCCCACGATGAATTGAGTGAACTGATTTACTATATCTTACAACGTGTGTTTTTACGTTACGGTGATTTCTTCAAAGAGGCCTATAATCCATCCACCTTTGTTAATAAATCAGCGGATAATGCTTTAACGGCAGCACTTGCTGAAATTGTACAAATGATTGGGTTCGACTTGACTCAAGAATTGAAAGTAACAAATTTACGTATGCTTAACTTCATGAAAAAGCAGCTGAATGAACGGCAGCGACTTGAAATCTCGTCATTGAATGAAAAAGATGGTTCTATCGCTCCTTCTCCATATGAGGCTAAAGATGCCGATATGCTAACTTTTGGATTCCCGTACGCAGATTCAAATGTCTATGGTAGTGTCAATAAATTATTCAAGAATCAAAAAGCGTTCTTTGAAAAAGGGGAGCGTGATGTGTTGAAAGACCGTCTTGAAGAACTGTTGAAGCAGGACGCCTCTATTTACCTTGGAAATGAAAAAGAGCAGGTTGAAAACTGGGTTAATCGCTGGATTGACGGTGAGGCAGAAGGATTAAGATTACATTTGCTGAAAGAAAGCCTAAGCCAGCTTGCTTTAGAAAAGTCCTTGCTCGAAGGGACTGAACACCTTGATGAATGGCGTGAGGTATACGGGAAAGTGAAACTTTAATCGAAGGAGCTGATTTGATTGGTTAACGTATTTGTTTCTGTACAAGATGTGGAGTTCGGTAAAACCAAATGGATAGATACCCGTTTTTCATTGCAAGATATAAATCAAGGCAAAGTGAACTATTCGGAAAGTCATGTTTCGGGCTCAGTGTATTGGGATCTCTCGCGCGATTTATCCGATATGACGAAATCGGAAGGTAGACATCCGATGCCAGACAAAGAGGCGTTAACGGATCTATTCAGAGAGAGCGGCTTGGAAATTAATGATCACATTGTTGTTTACGATGCTGGTGGAAGTCCATTTGCAGCCCGTGGTTGGTGGCTTTTGCAGTATGCAGGTTTTAAAAAAAGTTTTATTGCGCTTGAAGGATTTCAAAAGATGATAGAAATCGGAATTCCTGTAGACAATGCCACTCCGAACCTCATTCAAACTTCTGTAGTGCCTATTTGGGATGAAAATATTTACGCATCCCGAGAGTTCGTTGAGAAAATAGTTGCGGGTGAAGCGGCTAGTACTTTAGTAGATGCGCGTTCAGCAGAACGATATCGCGGTGAAACAGAGGCAATTGATCCAATTGCAGGACGGATACCAGGGGCGTTGAACTTTGACTGGGACCGTCTGAAAAAAGAGGGTCTCTATCGAATGGATGACTCTGTAAAGATAGAGTTGACGAACACTATGAACCCTGCCGAAGAGGTAACCGTCTATTGTGGTAGTGGGGTGACCGCAGCGCCTCTTTACGCGATGCTCACACATAATGGTTTTGAGAATGTACGCTTATACGTGGGTAGTTACAGTGATTGGATTTCGAGAGAAAATGTAGAAGTGGATAAAGGCTGAGGATTAGTAAGATATATCATTCTGGAGGCAGTAAAAATGGAGTACGCGATTCTGGGAGATATTCATTCATCTAAAGAAGATTTAGAAAAAGTGCTTGCGGATATTTCGGATAAAACACCAGATGCTGTTCGAATCGGAACTGGAGATTTATTTGAATGCATCATTAGTAAAAAGGATATCACGGATAAAAAATATACGAAGCTTGAAGATGTCATGATACTACCTGAAGATTTTTTAGAATTGTTGACGTTTGAATCCGTAAATGGCAATCAGGAAGAGCGTATTCTAGCGATAACAGAAACAGAAGATCCACTACGTGAAAAACTGGCCTTATTGCCGGAAACGTTTGAAATAGGCCACTCAAAAGTCATCCATGGTCATCAGTGGGAGTGGGGTGGAGAACCGTGGGCGCTGATACGCGCAGATGTTTCGGGATCCCTCGTTTTTTACGGTCATAGTCATACTTCAGCGTTATCTCGCAATGGAATCCCGCAAGAAATTGAATTCAACGTGCCCTATGAAGTCGCAGGTGATAAGATTCTCGTCAATGTAGGGGCTGTTGTTCAGGATTGTGAGTGGGTGTTGTATAACTCGGCAGATGATACGGTAACATTTATAAAGGCTTGATAAAATGGACTGAAGAGTGAATTTCCTTCAGTCTTTTTTATGGATTGCTTCTCTCGCAAGTGCGTCTGCCGAACGGTTTTCATTATCTGGAATCCACTTGATGAAAAACAAATCAAACGTTTTAGTGATGGCAATAATTTTTGAAAGATATTCGCTATAAATTTCATTTTTAACAAATTCTTTTTCTACTGCTCTAACAACTAATTGTGAATCAGAACGGGCTGAAACGATACCGTTTGTTAGTTTAGCTGCTTCCTCAACTCCGCGCAATAGCGCTTGGAATTCGGCCGAATGGTTATCGGTTGGTTCAATCGACTCTGAAAATTTCAAATGATGGCCTTCACCCTTTATAAAAATGCCAATTCCACTTTTCCCTGGATTTCCAGCACTCGCTCCATCTACGTATAATTCAAGCAACTGTTATCACCTCAATAAATTTAGTTAGTTGCATCAGATTGCAATGCATATTAGAATGAATGAATTATGTCGATTGGAAGTTGTTGTGAATAAAAACACAAAATAATATCCCGTGGCATTAGGCGCCAGCGGGATGTGCTTATCAATCATTCATCTCCGAGTTTTAAGACATTCGCTGCCTGAGGACCGCGATTTCCTTCAGTGATTTCAAAGGATACGGCTTGCCCTTCATCGAGCGATTTAAAGCCTTCTGATACAATACCGGTAAAGTGGACGAACACATCTTCTCCGTCATCCGCTTCGATGAAACCATAGCCCTTATCGTTACTGAACCATTTCACTTTTCCCTGGTACATGTAAACTCCTCCTCGGCGATTCGATGTCCCATCCATCTAGTGCATGGATGCATTAAACTATACACGAATCGACAAGGAACGTCAATTGAATGCCTAAATTTTCAGACGCATTTTACAGTGAAAAAAGAGGAGAGATTGCATGCAAACCCTATATGATAAATGCAAAAATAGCGTTAAAGAGGTTTACAATAAATTCGATGCAAGTCACGACTTCGCACACATCGAACGTGTACTGAAAAATGCGCACGAAATAATGGCCAAGGAATCGTCCGTAAATAGGGAAGTTGTCCTTCTAGCCGTTCTTTTACATGATATTGATGATGCGAAATACAAATCAGATGAAAATCCTTCCGTTGCTGAAATTCTACAACAAATCGAAGCTAATGAAGAATTGGCAAAGAAGGTAGTGTCTTGTATAGAATGTGTGTCATTTAGCGGAGGCAATGCGAAGGAGTTGACATCCATCGAGGGGGCCATCGTTCGTGATGCGGATAGGCTTGATGCAATTGGCGCAATCGGGATTGCACGCACATTTGCTTTCGGCGGTGCAAGGGGAAGAAAATTGTATGACTCAGGCGAGCAAGCAAGAATGGGCATGACAGAGGAAGAATACCGAACCAAAAATACAACGTCTGTTACGCATTTTTATGAGAAAATGCTATTATTGAAAGACTTAATGGTGACGTCTGAAGGGAAAAGAATTGCACAGGAGAGACACGAATTTATGGTTGGCTTTTTGGAGCAATTGAACAAGGAAGTCGGATTGTGATTTTGTCTATATATTCGGCATTATTAATCTAGAATTCACCGGTACAATGAACAAATCTAGCGCAGGAGCGACAAGTGTGAGCCGAAGCAATGAGACTGATAGTGGTTTTCTATCAGGCTTATTGCGGGAGGCCATCACCAAGCGACGAAGTGGGGCTACAGGAACTCTATTTTTCCAGATGTTAAGTGCCGAGTATATAGCTTCAAAATGTAGACATTTAACAAATTAAAATAATTATTTTTTTGGGGAGTAAAACGGTGAAGTAGAAACTATTTATTGAAACCAAACGTCTTATCATACGACCGTTTAAAACGATGATTATAATCAATGGAGTACAGGATTTAATAATAGGTTACCGTCGCAACACAAGTATGATGATGGTTATAGTGGAAATTCCGATGTGTATACCAAAGAATGGTTTGTTGACTGGATTCAAGGATTTAACGTAGCAGCCGACAAAGATGACATGTATATCCTCGGGATTTTTAGAAAAGAAGACGGTGTGAACATAGGTAAAGTTGAATTAAGCACAATTCTTCGTAGGGATTATGACTGGGCGATGATGGGCTACTCTATACATAATCAATATTTTCAGCAAGGCTACGGAAAAGAAAGTGTCAAAGCGACAAGTGAGTTATTTTTTAATGAATTGGATTTCCATAGAATAGAACTACATATTAATGTAGACAATGAACCGTCCAAAAGGTTGGCTGAAAGTGCCGGTTTCCGCTATGAATGCACTAGAGAATCATTTTCATATGAGGATGAGAAATGGACTGATTTCCTAATCTACTATAAGAATCGAGAACAAAAGAAACATCGATAGGACTGTTCTGAATTACCACGAAACAATCTTTCGCAAGCTCTGATCAATCTCCAGTTCTAATCTCTCTCTATTTCTCCTACAGTGTAACAATGCGAAAAAAGGGAGAGATTCTAAATTGTTAATAGATGGAGTGTTTTCTGGAGGAGGATTAAAAGGATTTGCGTTGGTCGGTGCGTATCAAGTGTTGGAGGAACAGGGCTATCGCTTTCAACGAGTTGCCGGAACCAGTGCAGGGGCAATCCTGGCGTGTTTCATAGCTGCTGGCTATTCGAGTAAGGAAATTGAAGAGATGCTGAGTGAGCAGGATTTTCAAGTTCTTCTTGATCCTCGCAAAACAATCCTGCCATTTCCATTTATGAAATGGCTTCATCTTTACTGGAGGCTTGGTCTATACCAAGGTAAAGCCCTAGAAAATTGGTTTTTGGAAAAGTTGGCAGCGAAAGGTGTCTATACATTTTCTGACCTGCCGCAAGGGAAATTGAAGCTCGTTGCCTCAGATTTGACGAATGGAAAGATGATTGTTCTGCCTGATGATTTAGAGAGATATGGACTAGTAGCGGAAAGTTTTCCAATCGCTCGTGCTTTACGTATGAGTTGCGGAATTCCATTTTTCTTTGAACCGGTCCGATTGAAAGTTGGATCAGGTGAGACGATTGTCGTTGATGGCGGGGTATTGAGCAATTTTCCAATATGGATATTTGACAAACCAGATGGAAAAAAAGATCGTCCAGTCCTTGGTTTGAAACTAAGTCGTCGGCAGGAAGAACGTCCAGGCTTTAAGATTAATAATGGATTAAACTTATTCGAAGCACTTTTTACTACAATGAAAAATGCACATGATGAAAAGTACATTTCCCGGAAAAGTGAAAAAGATATTATTTTCATTCCAGTAGATGATTATAGCGCGACACAGTTTGATCTTGACGAAGAAGCAAAAGATTCGTTGATGGAAAAAGGCCGAAGTCGTACTGTTCAATTTCTCAAAACCTGGTGATATAGATTATTCTACATCTTAAATTTCAAACTGAAACAGTAGTAGGCTATAATGAAAAACAGCCATCTAAGACTATGGCTGTTTTTGTGTGTTTGGAACTACTTGGGTTTTTATCTTTATTGAGGGGTATAATGATGCTATACATAATAATGAAATCCATATGGTTTCGCATTTTAATGTGATTTGTAGAAATGAGGGTACTTTTGTTGAAAAATCGTAAAAAACAGCTAATGAATGTCCTGAAAGTATTTTTCCCATTATTATTAATGATCTTGGCGATTTTTGAAATTCAGAGATCCATAAGAGGAATGGACATTAATCTTCTTCGAGTTGAAGTAAGTCAATTGCAACAATGGAAAGTCGTACTTATACTTATATTTTCCTTTTGTGCCATCACACCCATGTTCTTATATGACATCGTATTAATGAGGCTATTGAGAATTCAAATGAAGGCAAGAAAATTAATTCGATATTCCTTTATCGTCAACACGTTTTCAAATATTATCGGTTTTGGTGGTATTGTTGGGTTAATGTTAAGAAATTATTTCTTTTCAAAATATAGAGCAGAAAAATCGGGGATATTAAAAAATATTGCTTCCGTCACGTTATTCTACCTAACAGGAATTTCTCTATTGTCCTGGCTTGTATTGTTTATTTATAGAGATGCTCCTTTGCTTACCGACACGAAATGGTTACTGTTCGCGGTTATAATTGTGTGTTTATATTTGCCGTTATTTTTACTGTTCTATATGCTGCAAAATAGAAAAAATGCTACACCCCTAAACAGCAAGATTGCTGTGAAACTTGTTGGGGTCTCTTTATTCGAGTGGGTCGCTATATTTTTATTCATTTGGTTCTTAACAATCGTGTTGAATATTCCGATTGGGATTGCTGGTTTAATACCTATCTTTTTGATCGCTTCGTGTGCGGGTATCGTTAGTATGATTCCAGGAGGGATTGGCTCATTTGACTTAGTCTTTCTATGGGGTACACAGAGTTTAGAGATACCAGATGAGAAAATACTTGTTCTGCTTTTTATGTATCGAATGGGTTACTTTGTAATTCCTTTCTTATCAGCAACACTCTTTTTCGTACAAGAGTATTTGGGAAGGCGAGAGGGAGTTGAAAAGTAAGTTGTTTTCTGTGGTATAACAAGGAGGCGGGAAGAAATGGTGACAAATGAAGAATTGCATCAGGAAATCTTAATTGATTTAAAAAAATTGTAATTGAGGCACTCGCTGGTGAAAATATAAAAGTTTATTTATTCGGTTCATGGGCACGAAATGAAGAAAGACAAAGCTCTGATATAGATATAGCTGTTGAAGCTTCCGGCTATCTTTCCCCTTTGAAATGGTTGAATTTACAGGACAAGGTGGAATAATCCACCATTCCATACCATGTAGATATCGTTAATTTGAAAGAAGCAAGCTCTGCACTTATTCAAAATGTGAAAAGGGAGGGAATCGTTTGGAAAGACTTCATGAACGCATAAAATCAGCAAAAAAGGTATTGGACGCGTTGGGACAACTGGTTGTATTAGAACAACCAAATGATGTAGAAAGAGATGCATCTATACAACGATTTGAATTCACATTCGAAGCATGTTGGAAAGCTGCGAAACAGTATTTATTTGATGTGGAGGGCATTGATGTTGGATCACCTAAGGGGGTCATTAGAAGCTGTCGCGAAACGAATTTATTCGATGATGAAGAAACGATTCTTGCCTTGCAAATGGCGAATGATAGAAATCTCACAGTACATACGTACAACGAGGAATTAGCTATTAAAATCCATTCAAATATAAAATCATATTTCCCACTATTAGCCAATTGGATTGGAAGAATTGAACGGAAAGTGTAAATCATTACTTCGTGAGGAGATGGAATCTTTATTCATGAATATAAATTGACTTAACACAAGGAGGTATCCTTTATTGATCATTTGGATTAACGGGACGTTTGGTTCAGGTAAAACGACAGCAGCCTATGAGTTACAAAAAAGACTGCAAAATTCCTTTGTATACGATCCGGAACGATTTGGTTATGTGTTTATGGCAAACGTTCCGAAAGAAATTTCAAAAGCTGATTTTCAAGACTATCCATTATGGCGCGAAGCCAATTATGCTTTATTGAAACAAATTACAGAACAATTTGAAGGAACGATTATCGTCCCAATGACGTTGACGGATGAAAACTATTTTGAGGAGATCGTTGGTAGATTAAGAGCAAATGAAGTGGAAGTCAAACACTTTACATTATCAGCCTCAGAAGAGACAGTCCAAAAACGACTTTGGAAACGATTTGAAGGTAAAAAATCGTGGGCTTATAAGCAAATGGAACAACGACTTAGTAGCTTAGCAAAGGAAACGTTCAAAGAACATATTCAGACGGATTCGATGTCTATCGACGAAGTTGTTGAAATGATAGCAAAGCAGGCCGGTGTTAAATTAGAGCGGGACTACCGTTCAAAGTACAGGAAAAGTTACGAACGACTTATTGTGAAAATGAAGGAGATCGGTTGGTTTAAGTAATTTTCATTTGACTAAAAAAAATCAGGCACCGAAACAAAGTTACATGTTTCGGTGCCTGATTTATAGTGTTTATTCACTTATACCTCTTTTGAATTCAAGATAACGAGTACCTTGGAAGGCGAGCATTCCAAAATCGCCTTCAGCAAGCATGCCGTATTCGGATCCTTTCACTCTAAGTTCCATACGATCTCCACTTTCGACTTGAAATGTGACGTAATACGATGTACTTGCCGATGAGTCTCCCCTTCCACCAGAGGTTTTGGTTCTTTTGGTAATGACAGTGGCAGGTACTGTCAGTTGGGGAGAGTCATTATTCGAACTCCATTCACCGATGCCTTTCACAATTGCGAAAATGATGACACCGAAAATAATAATGGCCACTATGCCGATAAAGACAGGAATAATTGTAAACATGGAATCCCCAAAAGGTGAAAACATATGTAAGCCCCCTTATATTTTAATTTAACTCTTAACTTAATATACGTAGGTTGGGTGAAAAAGGTTTCAGAATAGCAAGCATGAAAAACAGAATTCATAATGTCACATGCTTCGGTTTCTTCCAAAACAGTGCAATAATCGTACCGACGGCTAATAAGATTGCGGCAAAATAGTACGGGTAGTTTAAGTTGATGTCAAATAACTCGCCACCGATGATAGGGCCAAAAATGTTACCAATACTTGTGAAGGTTGAATTCATTCCGCCGATGAAACCTTGTTCATTGCCCGCAATTTTAGAGAGATACGATGTAATCGCCGGACGAATTAAATCAAATCCAACAAAAAGGAAGAATGTCGTCAGTAAAATTGTGAAGTATGAGCTCACGAAGGTCATCAATAGGACAAGAATCGCTGATAGAGCTAAGCTGTAGCGAATAAGATTGATTTCGCCTATGCTTTTTGATAAGCGGTCAAACAGCAATAGTTGCGCAAGAGCACCGACAATCCCGCTACCTGTAATGACGATGGCGATATCTTTTGGCGTAAAGCCGAATTTATGGTCAACGAATAAGCTGAAAAATGATTCAAACGCCGCGAGGCCGAACGACAATACGAAAATTAAAATGAACGCAATGGCATACATCGGAACGAAAAGACGACGAAACCCTGTTTTTTGTCCTGGGGTCGGCGCATCTTCAGTCGTACGTTTAGGTTCTGTTAATAGAATAATAGACAGAATTGCAGCAAGTGCTCCGAGTACACCCGCCGAATAGAATGGTACACGTGTGCCAATCTCGGCTAAAAATCCACCAATCCCAGGTCCGATAATAAAACCGGTGCTAATCGCAGCAGACATATAGCCAATTGCCTTTGGTCTAGTGGCGTTCGTTGTAATATCTGCGATAAAGGCTGTCACAGCAGGCATAATAAATGCCGCACTAACCCCACCGAGCATGCGTGAGATAAATAATACTTCAATCGATTCCCCAAAGCCGAATAAAAACTCTGAGAAACCAAATATAAACAGGCCGAGCACAATCATAATTTTGCGACCGTATTTATCCGCCCATCGTCCGGCAAACGGAGAAACGATAAGTTGTGTAATCGCAAATGCCGCCATCATATACCCGACGACCGCACCGGTAATCCCTAGCTCGTTCATAAGCGTAGGCAATACCGGAATAACAAGCCCGATGCCAAGAAAGGCAATAAATAAATTTAGTAGTAAGATGGCTAATGTAACTTTTTGATTCTTCATAAATAGAACTCCTCTAAACTAAAGTTATTATAAAAACACTTCTTTCAACTGGTTCAATAACAAGTACATGCAGAAACACATAATGGAAATCGATAAAAGATTAAGTATCAAAAAATTATTCGCATCCCAAATCGCCAACTATTTACGGATAGTTTAATGGTAAGGCATTACAGAGGAATTAGCTATACGTGGATACAAAAAAACAGTCACCAGCTCAATTTGTGTAGACATTTTCCATGAAACACAGTGCTTTATAACGCATTATTATATATTTTTATATCAAAAAAACACCATCTGGTAAAAGATGATGTAGGTTCGATAAACATTTTAAGTGATTGTGGTATTTAGTAAAAATGACAATCGTCATTCGACGAGTATATCTGCTTTTCGCAATGCGTCTTCTGCATTGATTATTTGCTGTTCATTGTCTGCCATTACGGTATGAAGATGAATACCAGCATCCGTTAATTTTAGTAGAAAGACGCCGTTTACTTGGCTCACTTTTTCGATGAATTCTTTTACATCGTTCCGATTGGAAACCATGATAGAGGCGGTAAGGTCACCATAAACAGGATGTTCGATTTTGACATCCTTCACGGTGACTCCATTGTCAACGAAAATGTTAAGCTCTAGTTCAGTTTGTTCCGGAGCATGACGGCAGACGATGGTTTTTTCACATCTCTCTGGTGCTAGTTGGGCATGCATATACACATAACCCTGGCTCGTAGCCATAATGGGTTGATTTCTAGCTTTCAATAATGTTATATCCCCGACAATAACTTGTCGACTTACATTTGTCATTTCCCCAAGTTCCCGACCAGGAATGGGTCTACTCGCTGTTCGCAAGGTCTCGACAATGAGTTGCCTACGTTCTTCTCCGAGCATTTTTTCGTTTTCAGTCATAGTTTATACCCTCCCACAGACACTTATTTTATCACACTTAACGTATGGACTTGCTGTGCGATTTGTATGAGGTGGTCGGCTAGCAGTTGGACGCCCTCCATCGTCGTACTTTGCCCAAAAGAAATTCGGATGAATTCCCTTGCTTTTTGCGGATCTACTTGCAAAGCGAGCATTGCTTTTGACGCATGTTGCTGTCCAACCTGACAAGCACTGCCGGTTGAAATTGCAAAACCATACCGATTTAACTTTAGCATAACAAGCTGACCTTCCACATTTTTCACGCCAATCCCGATGATTTGTGAAAGTTGGCTAGCCGGTTCATGGGCTTCATAAATCGTGAACAGTTCCTTGAAAGGATTGATTTTATCGAAAAAGGCTTCCCTGAATTTTAGAAAGTCTTGCTTTCTAGACATATTTTCTTCTGCTAGTTTCGCAGCTGTCACAAACGCGGCAATACCGGGAACGTTGACTGTTCCACCTCTGAATCCTGCTTCGTGAACAAAACCTGGAAAGACAGGTACTAGCCTATGCCTAGGATGGATGTATGCGGCACCGACTCCTTTTGGTCCGTAGACTTTGTGGCTTGAAACCGTCAAACTATCTACAATTTTGGTAATCGGTTTAAGATCTAGTTTTCCAAATGATTGAACGCAGTCGCTATGAAGAAGGATAGTGCGTCCTTTCAAGATGTTGGCAATGCGTTCCAAGGGTTGGATAGTGCCGATTTCAGGATTGATATGTTGCACTGACGCCAAAATAGTGTCGTTTTGAATGGCTTTTTCGAATAAAGAAAGATTGACAATTCCATTCCGGTCAAACGGAACAACTGTGATACTGAATCCATCTTGCTTTAAGTATTCCAGCGCAGAATCAACAGAAGGGTGCTCGCCAGCAGTTGTCACTATATGGGTTCCGCGCTGTCGATTTGCTTTTGCGAGCGAAATAATGGAAAGTAGATTGCTTTCAGTACCTCCTGCTGTGAAATAAATTCCTGCTGAAGATACATCAAGAAGTTCTGCAAATTCTTTACGACAATAGGTTAGCATATTTTGTGCTTCGCCTCCGACGTCATGTAAGCTGCTTGTATTTCCATAACAGCGTTCGGAAAGCGTGCTGAAAACGCGTGATGCATCAGGGTGGAGTGGCGTTGTTGCTGCATAGTCAAAATAAATCACAAATAATTCCTCCAATATAAATAGTAGTTTCATCTTGTCATAGATCACATAATGTGTAAAGATAGATGTCAAGACACTATCGCGTAAGGAGGATAATTGTGAAAGCATACAATTGCATTATTGTTGGCAGCGGAATTGCCGCAATGCAGCTTGCTACCCATCTCAATTCAATGTTCAATGTCCTGATAATTACAAAGAGTACGAAGCAATCAACGAATTCGTACCGGGCCCAAGGTGGTATTGCGGCGTCGGTCGGAAAAGGGGATTCGGCTTCTTTTCATTATGAAGATACGATTTTGGCAGGATGTGGCTTTCAAAATAATAAGGAAGTGCATGAGCTCGTCGAGAATGGACCTGAACTCATTGTGGAGTTAAAAAAGCGTGGTCTTCACTTTGATGAAGATGAAAATGGTCAACTTGCATTAGGAATGGAAGGTGCACATGGCCGGAAACGGATTGTCCATTGTGGTGGCGATGCAACAGGGAAACACATAATGGAGCATCTATTTAGTACACTCCGCTTAGGCATTTATATGTTAGAAAATCGCTTTGTTTACGAGCTTATCATGCACCCTATCACAGGAAAATGCATGGGCGTCAAAGTGAAAGATGAATATGGCAACAATGAAACCTATTTCGCGAACACGATTATCCTTGCGGTAGGTGGAATCGGGGGGCTCTTTTCCTTCACTTCGAACGATCCATCTATCACGGGGGATGGCATCGCTTTAGCCTACCGAGCGGGTGCTGAAATTATTGATATGGAATTCATCCAATTTCATCCAACGCTATTATATATAAACGGCAAGACGGCAGGATTGGTTTCGGAAGCGGTGAGGGGTGAAGGCGCACGGTTGGTAGATAAATTCGGAACTTTACTAATGGAAGGGAAGCATCCGCTCGGAGACTTAGCGCCACGCCATATCGTTGCAAAAGAAATTTTCGAACGACGGGCAACAGGTAAAGACGTTTATTTGGACATTTCAATGATCGCTAGTTTCGAAGAAAAATTCCCGACGATTACAGCTTTATGTCAAGCAAATAACATATCGATAAAGGAGGGGAAAATCCCGGTTGCACCGGGCTGTCATTTTTTAATGGGGGGCATCGTTGTCGATCAGGTGGGAAAGACGTCTATCGACGGACTGTATGCAATCGGTGAAACGGCCTCGACGGGTGTTCATGGTGCGAATCGACTTGCGAGCAATTCGTTGTTGGAAGGGCTTCATTATGGCAAGAAACTAGCGAATCATTTGAATGGGCAACGTATTGGGGAATGTGAGCAACCCGTTTTGGAGGAGCCATTTAATTTTCCAATCGTGAAAAGTCGAAGTTTGCCTGAAAAAGAAACGCTAAGACAAAAGATGATGGCGTATGCGGGAATTATTCGCACACGTTCAGAACTTGAACATCTTGAAATATGGTTGAATGACTATGATTATGGAGATTTTGTGGATCTGCCGCTGGACAACTGGTGTATTGAGGACATACAACGGCTGTTCATGTTGGAAACGGCAAAACTAATTACAACTGCTGCACTGTTGCGAGAAGAAAGTAGGGGGGCGCATAACAGAGCCGATTTTCCCAATGAAGACATGCGGTGGGGACAATTGCATATTGTTCAATCAAAAAAAGAACTTGGAATGAGGGAAACAATAGATGAACACCATCAAATTGAAATCCATGCTTGAGCAATTTTATATAGAAGACATCGGGGACGGTGATTTATCGAGCGATTATTTATTCCCTGAAGAGGTAAGTGGTGAGTTGAACATCATCGCAAAAATGGACGGTATTTTTTGTGGGAAGAAAGTGATTGAAGAAGGGGTACGTGTCGTCGATCACACGCTCTCCGTTAACTGCTTTATAGAAGACGGTGGAAGACTTGAAAAAGGAACAGTGATCGCAAAAGCATCGGGTTCTGTACGAAGTCTCTTGAAAAGCGAACGCGTCATTTTAAACTTAATACAACGGATGAGCGCCATCGCGACGGAGACAAACCATGTCGTGCAAAAGATTGAAGGGACAGTAACTAAAATATGTGACACGAGAAAAACGGTGCCTGGGCTACGTATGCTGGATAAGTATGCTGTCCGTACAGGCGGTGGTTATAATCATCGGAATGGATTGTATGACGCGGTCATGTTAAAAGACAACCACATCGCTTTCGCGGGATCCTTATCGAAAGCGGTTGAAACAGTAAAAGCAGCGCTGGGCCATACAGTAAAAATCGAAGTAGAAATTGAAACGTTCGAGCAATTAACAGAAGCAATAGCGACTAAGGCTGATATCATCATGTTCGATAATTGCACACCTGAAACTATCAAGCGGTGGATAAAAACCGTACCCGACACATTCATTACAGAGGCATCTGGTATGATTACGAAAGAAAATATCCGGGCATATGCGGAAACCGGAGTGAACTATATTTCATTAGGTTATTTGACACACTCCGTAAAAGCATTGGACATTAGCGCGAACGTATCAGTTAGCATTACATAATGGAGGAATCGACATGTCAATCTTAGAATACTTCGAAGAGAAAAAAAGCGGTACCTTACCCGATTCATATCGAAATTTAACACGTGAACAAATGGAAAGTCGTATTTTGGAAATTAAACAACGCCTCGGTGAGAAGCTCTTCATTCCGGGTCATCATTATCAAAAAAACGAAGTAATCCAATTCGCAGATGTATCAGGGGATTCACTGCAACTTGCTCAACTGTGTGCGGACAATGAAAAGGCAGAGCATATCGTTTTTTGCGGTGTCCATTTCATGGCGGAAACGGCGGATATATTGACGAGCGATAACCAGAAAGTCTATTTACCCGATATGCGAGCGGGTTGCTCAATGGCGGACATGGCGGATATCTTCCAGACAGACCGAGCATGGGATGCATTGGTGGAGCAGTTTGGAGAAACGATTGTACCCCTCACATATGTGAACTCGACTGCTGCCATTAAGGCTTTTGTCGGAAAAAATGGGGGAGCGACAGTGACATCGTCAAACGCTCATGCGATGGTGAAATGGGCATTCGCACAAAAGGAACGCATTCTCTTCTTGCCAGATCAACATTTAGGTAGGAATACGGCATTCGATATTGGCATTCCACTGGAGCAAATGGCAATTTGGGACCCAATTAACGACAAACTTGACTATGAAGGAAATCCCGAGGATATCCTTGTTATTTTGTGGAAAGGCCATTGTTCTGTTCATGAAAATTTCACTGTTAAAAACACAGCGGATGTCCGTGAACAATATCCCGCTATGCGAATCATCGTTCATCCTGAGTGCTCCAGGGAAGTTGTTTCAATGGCGGATGACAGTGGTTCTACAAAATATATTATTGATGCAATTGAAAACGCAGTGTCTGGTAGCCAGTGGGCAATTGGAACTGAAATGAATCTTGTCAACCGGCTTATCCAAAGTCATCCTGACAAACAGATTATTTCACTTAATCCAAGTATGTGCCCCTGTTTAACAATGAACCGAATCGATCTGCCGCATTTGCTTTGGAGTTTAGAAAGTATAGAGGGTGGCGAAGAAGTGAATGTCATCAAAGTCGATAAAGAAACGTCAAAAGATGCGGTCAAGGCGTTAGAGCGGATGTTAGAGCGGGCATGATCAACTGAAATAAGCCGTCTTACCAATAAGTGGTTTGTCGGCTCTTTTTGTGTGTTTATGGTTTTATTAATAGATGATTTATTATTCGTAACTATTTGCATTCTCAATTCATTGATAAAGAGGTTACATCTTACCGGTGAATACATTATAATTTGAAGTGGACAATTTCGTTTTACAGACTTTTTTTAAGGAGAGGTTAAATGATGAAAGTAATGAATTTAAGCAAGATCACGTTATCACTTTGTATGATTTCAGCGATGCTGTTACTTGCAGCTTGTGGAAATAAAGAAAAAGCAACAACTGTTTGGGATAAAGTTTCAGAAGCCGGAGAAATCATTGTTGCGACATCAGGAACACTTTACCCAGCATCTTATCATGATAGCGCTACAAAGGAATTAACGGGTTACGAGGTTGAAATTATTAAAGAAGTCGGCAAGCGAATGGATGTAAAGATTGAATTTAAGGAAATGGGCTTGGACGGCATGTTAACTTCTTTGAATAGTGGACAAGTGGACCTCGCAGTGAATGATATTGAAATAACGAAAGAACGTCTAGAGAAATTCACTTTTTCGGAACCCTATAAATATTCATACGGTACAGCAATCGTGCGTAAATCGGATCATTCAGGAATCGAATCACTTGAAGACTTGAAAGGGAAAAAGGCAGCAGGTGCTGCGACTTCCGTTTATATGCAGGTTGGGCGTGACCATGGTGTAGAAGAAGTCATTTATGATAATGTCACGAATGATGTATATTTACGCGATGTAGATTTGGGACGTACAGATGTTATTTTAAACGATTATTATTTGCAAAAATTAGCGCTTGCAGCATTCCCAGAGTTTGAAATAATGATTCATCCGGATATTAAGTATCATCCAAATGTACAAGCAATCATCATGAAGAAAGACAATGATGAACTGTTGAAGCAAATAAATACCGTATTAGCTACTATGCATGCGGATGGTACAATCTCTGAATTATCGAAGAAATTTTTCAGTGGGGAAGATGTGTCGATTGAGCAAGAATTGAATTTTAAGTAAAGTGAAAGGCGGGTCGAATTGTGAGTGGAATTGAATGGAAACATATTTTTGACTTACCGCTTGCCATCGATTCTCTTCCTTATATTTTACAAGGAATTGGTTATACAATTCTTATTTCCTTTGGGGGTATGGTATGCGGGCTAGTGTTGGGGTTCGTCTTAGCGCTTGGAAGGGGTTCAAAAAGAATCATTTTTAGATGGCCTGCACGTCTTTTTATTTCGTATATGCGTGGAACTCCGATGTTAGTGTTTCTATTCCTGTTATATTTTGGGCTGCCCAATATCGGAATCCAATTTTCCGCAGTCATAGCCGCCCTAATCGGTTTTAGTCTTCATTCATCCGCTTATATGGCTGAAATTATTCGTTCTGCACTGAACTCGGTTGACAAAGGACAATGGGAAGCGGCGACAGCTCTAGGATTGTCGAATTGGCAAACGATGTTTTCTGTCATCATGCCACAAGCGACTCGAATTGCTATCCCGCCTTTATCAAATGTGTTGCTAGATCTTATCAAGGCATCGTCCTTAGCGGCAATGATTACGGTGCCAGATCTTTTTCATCATGCGAAAGTTGTTGGAGGTAGAGAGTTTGACTATATGACAGTCTATATTGTTGTTGGCCTTATCTACTGGGCAATATGCTTAGTTGTAGAGGTATGGCAAAATTACCTCGAGAAACGCTTCGCTTATATAAAGTGATGAATGAAAGAGTGTGGCTAAGGAATAACAATGAATGAAATCATTTTTAAAAGTCAAAGTCAAAAATTTGGTTTAAAAAATACAGTACGATATGATATGATGGAAGAAAATACAGTATTTAAGGAGCAAGAGAAATGTTAAAAGATCTGTTTATCGGTTTATCCCAAAATCAGCTGTTGAATAGTGCAGCGAAAAAGTATGGTTTGAAATTAGGCGCACAAAATGTCGTCGCAGGTACAAACGTGGCAGAAACAATGCAAAGTATCAAAGAGCTTAACGCGTTTGGTATTTCCTGTACGGTAGATAACCTAGGGGAATTCGTCTTTAAAAAAGAAGAGGCAACTGCAGCGAAAGAACAAATTCTTGAAGTGGTCGAAGCGATTCACGAACATGGAGTTGACGCTCATATTTCCTTGAAACCATCTCAACTCGGTTTGGATATCGACTATCAATTTTGTTTGGAAAATTTAAAAGAAATCATTGCGAAAGCAGCTAATTATGACATTTTCATCAACTTTGATATGGAGGATCACGGCCACCTACAACCGTCATTCGATATGCTAGACGAGCTTTCTAAGGACTATAACAATATAGGAACGGTTATCCAGGCTTATTTCTTCCGTGCAGAAGATGATATTCAAAAATATGCAAATTATCGTTTACGCATTGTAAAAGGTGCTTATAAAGAGACTGAGGAATATGCATATCAAGATAAAAAAGATATAGACAAGAATTATATTGAATTAATCGAATGGCATTTGTTGAATGGTAAATTTACATCGATTGCAACGCATGATCATAATGTCATCAACCATGTGAAACAATTCGTTAAAGAAAATAACATTCCGAATGAAAAATTCGAATTCCAAATGCTTTATGGATTCCGGAAAGACATGCAATTGCAATTGGCGAAAGAAGGCTATAACTTCTGTACATACGTACCGTTTGGAAATGACTGGTACGGTTATTTCATGCGTCGTCTTGCAGAAAGACCACAGAACTTGAATCTTGTCGTTAAACAAGTATTCAATAAGAAAACGAATACACTAATCGGCTTAGCTGCCGGTGCGTTTCTTCTTGGTAGAGTAACTAAGAAGAAATAACAATAAAAGACATGTTTTCAAATAAATTTACCTAACGATACTATATATAACACCCTTTAGGCTGCCTTTTCCATAATATAGTGGAGAGAGGTAGCCTAATTTTACTTGAATCCGATCTCTATAATAAAAGGTTAGATACTCTTCAATTTTAACTTCATCCAGCAGAAGTCTCCCACTTCAATAAGTGGTGAGATGAATGCAAATGTCTAAACACTTCGGAGGGGGTTCAAAACCCTGCTGAATACCGCAGAACTCTGGCTAATATTGCCGAAGCGGTCTACGACATGTAGTCCTATTCGTCCTGCGAACAAAGAGGGATGAAGTTCAATCCATCTCCCTTGAATAACCAACATTCTGTTGGCCGAAACTTCCGGCGTAGACATACGATTTTGAAAGAAGCCAATTGAACATGCTTTGGTTATGCAAGTATGGATTGAATTATTCACATCCCCGAAAGAAATCATTCCCTTAATAAAAGACGTCTTAGCTTTTGATGATAGTGTATGAAAGTACTGGTGCTTGGAGTGTTTAGTGAAAAAACTACTGGCAAAATTATCGATGCTGTTAAATAGAAGATTTAGCAAGACTTGCAGAACACTCTAGTTCAGCCGAGAAATTGGAAGAACTAGCTTGAACTGCAGCAAAAATTTTACGAACAATAAAGTGAGTGGTTATTTTAGACTTGGGGGATAAGCCCCTAGTTCTTTAATTCAGCTCACTCTTTTGCGTTCAAGTAGATACTCATTTTTTCTGGGTAGTCTGTAAAAATAGCCTGAGCCCCCGCTGCTTTTAACGCTTCAAGGTATTCTACTCTATTGACAGTGAATACTCGGACCGCAAAACCTTCTGTGATTACTTGGCTTATTGTTAGACGGAGAGCTGCGGGTAATGTGAGATGCAGAGCGTCAGCGGGAATGTCACGCACATAATTGAGTGGATCCACTAATACCTCCATAAATAATGCAGCGGTCTCTAAGTGTGGTGCAATCTGTTTCACTTTGCGTATCGCCCCGTGATCGAACGAAGATAATACGACGCGTTTATCAAGTTTCATCGTACCAACAAGCGCCACAACTTTCTCCACCATCCCGTCGTACGGGAAAATATCGGATTTAAGTTCGATGTTTATATGGTGGGAAGTTTGAGCGAAAACTACAAAAACCTCCTGTAACGTTGGAATGCCTTCACCTTCGAATTCCACTGAAAACCATGCTCCATAATCAAACGTTTTTAACTCTTCAAGGGTCATATCTTTCACTAATCCGCTACCATTTGATGTCCTATCGATTGATTCATCATGAATGACAATAAGCTCACCGTCTTTCGTCATATGGACGTCGAACTCGACACCATATATGGGTAGTCTAGCGGCTTCCTTAAAAGCAGACAATGTATTTTCTGGGTGCGTTCCAGATGAACCGCGATGCGCATAAATATCCATATGTAAACCTCCTAATTAGTTGTTCCTCATCTTTATAATAACATGTGGTTTTTAATAGACATAAGTTAGTCATGGGAAGTGATAAAATTATATACATTAGAAATCCCCGATTCATTAATTAATTGTCTGGAAATAGGGTGTAATAACAAAAGTAAGCTGGAAAAATTCAAGGTCATGATCTCACTTATGTCTATAGTCACGGGTCTTTGGCCGCTGATTTAACAAGAGAATTATATAGTATTAAAAAAGTCTCTCCACCATCATTTCTGACAGTAGAGAGACTTCATATTCTTGCAATCTTTTAGTGGGGTGCGGAGATTTTTTTTGTGTAAAAAGTCAAATGAAAGTGTTTAAATCAAAATATGTTGCTGTTCATCTGACCATTTTTAAAAGGCGTGTTATTATACGAACCACCCTATTAATTGATAGACACACCGCCACCGGCTGCACCTGTTAAGGTCATTGCTAAAGAAAGACCGGCTGTAATTGCTACAGAAAATACAAGCAACAAACGTTGTCCCGCGGTTACCGGTATTGATAAACCACTTGTTATGCCACTGGTGTTTACACCAACCCCTATTATACCTGTTAGGCCAGGCGATAGATTTACTGAAGCGCCTGAAATTGGACTGAAGGTGTTGCTGTTTTGTGATGCTACATATAATTGTGCATTAACTGTGGCAGTTGAACCGATAAGGCTCAGGCCTAGTGTGGTTGTAAAGAATCCGGCTACTGAGGTTATGACTCCATCACGTGGAACCGTAAAAGCGTAATTGAGTAGCCCGTTAAGGTTAATAGTGCCACCACTAATACTGACACCTGGTACAGCACTTCCAAATCCTACAAGACTTGTAGTTCCAAGTAATCCACTTAAAACAGTTGTTAATACAACCGAGGTAACACCAGAACCGTATGGAATTATGGCGCTAGCCCCAGTTGCGCCAGTTGGCCCAGTCGCACCAGTCGCACCAGTCACACCAGTCGCACCAGTCGCACCAGTCGGTCCGGTTGCACCATTAGTACCAGTTGCTCCAGTCTCGCCAGTTGGTCCGGTTGCACCATCAGCCCCGGTTGCACCAGTCGTGCCAGTTGGTCCGGTTGCACCATCAGCCCCGGTTGCACCAGTCGTGCCAGTTGGTCCGGTTGCACCATCAGCCCCAGTCGCGCCAGTCGCTCCAGTTGGTCCGGTTGCACCATCAGCACCAGTTGCTCCAGTCGAGCCAGTTGGTCCGGTTGCACCAATTGCCCCAGTTGCCCCAGTCGCGCCAGTTGGTCCGGTTGCACCAGTTGGTCCGGTTGTACCATCAGCCCCGGTTGCACCAGTCGCGCCAGTTGGTCCGGTTGCACCATCAGCACCAGTTACTCCAGTCGCTCCAGTCGTTCCTGTTGCTCCGGTTGCACCATCAGCACCAGTTACTCCAGTCGCTCCAGTCGCTCCAGTTGGTCCGGTTGCACCAATTGCCCCAGTTGCACCAGTTGCTCCAGTTGGTCCAGTTGCACCATCAGCCCCAGTCACACCAGTCGCACCAGTCGGTCCGGTTGCACCATTAGTACCAGTTGCTCCAGTCGCGCCAGTTGGTCCGGTTGCACCATCAGCACCAGTTGCGCCAGTCGCTCCAGTTGGTCCGGTTGCACCATCAGCACCAGTTGGTCCAGTCGCGCCAGTTGGTCCGGTTGCACCAGTTGCTCCAGTTGCCCCAGTCGCGCCGGTCGGTCCGGTTGTACCATCAGCACCAGTTGGTCCAGTCGCGCCAGTTGGTCCGGTTGCACCATCAGCACCAGTTGGTCCAGTCGCGCCGGTCGGTCCAGTTGCACCAGTCGGTCCTGTTGCACCATCAGCACCAGTTGGTCCAGTCGCGCCGGTCGGTCCAGTTGCACCAGTCGGTCCTGTTGCACCATTAGTACCAGTTTCCCCAGTCGTGCCAGTTGGTCCGGTTGCACCATCAGCACCAGTTACTCCAGTTACTCCAGTTACACCATTAGCACCTGTAGGTCCAGTCGCGCCAGTCGTCCCATTAGCCCCGGTATTACCTCTAGGCCCAGTTGGCCCCGTCACACCATTAGCCCCGGTCGCACCTGTAGAACCAGTCGGTCCGGTCGTCCCATTAGCTCCGGTTGCACCTGTAGGTCCCGTCGCGCCAGTTGTCCCATTAGCCCCAGTATTACCTCTAGGCCCAGTTGGTCCCGTCGCACCTGTAGAACCAGTCGGTCCGGTCGTCCCATTAGCTCCGGTTGCACCTGTAGGTCCAGTCGCGCCAGTCGTCCCATTAGCCCCGGTATTACCTCTAGGCCCAGTTGGTCCGGTCGCACCATTAGCTCCGGTTGCACCTGTAGGCCCAGTCACGCCAGTCGGTCCAGTCGCTCCTGGACATCCTCTAGGACCTCTTTTACAACAGCAATTGTTCTCGTTACATCTTGAAGATCTCATATAATTGTAAAAGTCCATTATTTTTCACCTCCTGTCCCTAACATACTATTCAGGAAAAGTAGTTAGATAAGGGACAAGAACCTTCCCGATTGTTAAAGCCTATTTCAAAAGGGACACGTAAGACTGAAAAGCATATATGTGTTACGATAAATAATATAGACATACGGCTAAAGGAAAAGATTTCCGCTGTTTACGGAAGCTGAACCGTCTTCATAACAACATAAACAGCCGCTCTGACATAGTGTCTGAGCGGCTGTTTATAGAAAGAAAAGTCGTATGGGACGAATTTATCTGTTGTTACTTTTCATCAAGTACCTTATCAAAGTACTTTTTGTTGCTTATTATATTAGAATCATTTGGTTTGTATTTTCGTGCTTTTTCATTATGATAATATGCCTCTTCATATTTTTGTACCCGATCATAAAGGACACATAATTGTAAATGGGGTAACCAAGTGGAAAATGTTTTGTTTTGAAAACTTATATGCTGTTCATTCTCAGATGTTAAGGCTTGATGGTACCAATGAATAGCTATTTCATTTTTGGCTTGTTCCATAAAGAAATACCCTAATCGACAACATGCCTCTGGGCGGGGAGCATCATAGATAAGTGTTTGCAAAGTCGAACCTAATTCATTTTCTATGTCATTAAGTTTGTTATAACAATCAGCAAGTTTAAAACAGGCTCTAATATTGTCCTCAACCCAACCTAACTTCGAGTCGAGAAATTCATTGTAATTGAGAATTGCTTCTTCGAAATTGTTATGGTCCATCAGTTCATTTGCGTAATAGAATGTATCGCGTGGAGAAAAAGTCTCTCCAGACGCTAACATATTTTTATAGATTTGAATATTACGTTCATGATTGTGGCTGAGGGGGGAATGTGTGACGGCTATATCGCTGTCAAAAAGATTTCCCGAAACAGCAAGGAATTCATGTACATTACCGATCCAAGTAAACTTATTTTTTGTTTTTACTAAACGATATCTTTTTAAAGAAGAGACTACATTGCCCTCATCATCAAAACTTAAATGATAATTCATTGAAACAGCATCAATAGAAGGAGCTAATGATTCCTTTAGTATCTTTAATTTTTCCTGATCTTCTTCTGTGAGTATATCATCTGCATCGAGCCAAAGAATATAATTCTTTGTAGCTTGTTGAAATGCAAAATTTCTTGCTGCTGCAAAATTATCTATCCATTCAAAGTCAAAAACTCGATTGGTGTATTTTTTCCCAATCTCCTTCGTTCGATCACTGGATCCTGTATCTATAATATTTATCTCTTCAACTATTCCCTTAATCGAATCTAAACATCTAGCTATTACATCTTCTTCATTTTTAACAATCATACATAAGCTTATCGTTATCATATATAACCCTCCAAACTTTTCCTATATATATGCAGAGAGTCAAGAAATGAATGTGTTGAAATGAGAGATCTATTGCTTATGCATACTATTAGTCAAAAATGAACGTTTGGTTTGTCAACCAAGACTAGCATTTGCGAAAAATAAGAGCTTAGAACTCGTAACAACTTGCTGTGTTTTTCGTATTGAATATTGTTGGTAAGTTGACTCAATTATACCTCGTATAGCCATTTGAAAAATAGTAGTATAAAGAATATAGTGAATCCTTATTATACTTATGAAGGTCGCTGCTCAGTATGGACTTTGAAATAGAGGGGGCTACAGGTAATGACGAAGCGAAATTTTGTTGTAAGGGTAACTGCAATCCATGTGATCACGTATATTTTATGTGGAATCGGATTTTCGTTTTTATTTGACTATGAGGCACTATTTAAGCTCGATAAGGTGGATACTTATATGCGTTCGTACGATGGAGCTAGTGTGCTAATTGGACCGATTGTACAAGTTTTTCGTGGGTTGTTGTTCGGTATTATTTTATTATTTATGAAGGACATTTTTGTTGGCAAGAAGTATGGATGGCTCCGTTTATGGTTGGTTATTGTTATCGTCGGTATTGTAAATATACCGGGGGCAGCACCTGGTTCAATTGAAGGTATGATTTATACGCAAATCCCATTACAATTTCATTTGAAAATGTCACCTGAGGTTTGGGTTCAGACATTGTTATTTTCCTATTTTGTTGCAAAATCTCCAAAAGAAAAGAATCCGCATTCATTTTTGCAAGTGAATAAGCATAGTTTCATAACGACAATTTTAGCTGGGGTACTGTTTTCACTTTCAGGTATTATTCTTACATTTTTCTTAAAGGCCGATGTTTTTGCAGGAACGACGGATTCAGGGGCTTTTGTTGTCATGTTTGTCGGCTTAACCATCGTTTTTCTTACTACGAAATGGTACGTGGCTACTCCGTCGAACAGAAAATTGATGTTCCTTGCATTGATTTATTACATAGTTCTTGCGATTTTTCCGACAATTTATAATTATATAGTTAATTCTCCTTTTAAATCCATGCTATCGCTTGTTATAAATGCTACTCCAGTCATTGTGCTTGTAGTTTATCAACGGTTGAATGTTAAGTATTAATTGGCCTGTTCAATCTAACATGAAAACTGTTTCGGTTAACCCAGGTGTAAAACACATATCTATCCCGCATTAACAGGCAGTAAGACACCCACTTCAAGGCTTAGGAAACCCGAAGAAGCGTAAGCGTAAGTGGAGGATGAGGAAAACCCCTCTGATTGAATTTTCACTTAATAAAATCTTCGCTTTCCTTTGAGGGAATCGTGGAGTTTTTTATATGTTGTGACATTGTGAAAACTGATTTGAAGCTATTTGAGAGTTAAATCTCAAGAAAGAATGCGCGATTCTGTCGTTTTTTGCGTTTGAATTGAAGAATTGTTGATTTACGTGGTAAAATATTCTTGAAATCGTGTCGGAGTATTAACTTTTACTAATAGGTAGAATCGCTATTTCTGAATAGAACATTCGAGGTGGAGGAATCGTTTGTGAAATTGTATGTAACAGTAAAAAATTTGGGGAAACGTAAGAATGTACTTACAAAGCTTGGAATAGAACTACCGATCATTCCGACAACGCTGAGGGAACTTATTACGGAAGTTGTTAGCTTGAATGTGCAGCAGCTAAACGATAAGCAACAGAGCACTGCGTTGATTCCATTCTTAACAGAAACGGAGATTGAAGAGCGTGGAGAGAGTGGAAAGATAGGATTTGGAGCGGTGTATAACGAACAAAGTCCCGATCTTGCGAAAGCAGTTGAGACTGCAATCGTGGCTTTTGAAGATGGGTTTTATAAAGTATTTATTCGCGAAGACGAGAAAAGTAATTTGGAATTACCGCTTACGCTTAACGAAGAGGATGAGATTGTATTTATAAGATTTACAATGCTAGCTGGAAGTTTATGGTGAAGGGGGAGAACGAATGATGGAGAAACAGGAGCAAGAGAAGCGTTATTATACATCACTACAAGAGAGAGCTGAGAGGGTAAAGCCTCATCTTTCTCCATTAGCGAAGTGGGTAGTGGAATTGAGTCAAATAAGGTATGTACGTCAGGATGAAGATTCTTTTTTGAAATGCCGAGACATCTTGCATTCACTTGCCGAAGGGAATAATGATTTATTATTCGAACCGTTAGTGAAAGTTATAAAGCAGCTTACAAATGAGTACACGGGGAAAGTCTTTGAATATATTGCTACTCATGCGACTGAATATCCATATGCCACAGGATACAGCCGTAGACCTTTCCGTACATCGGAATCGAGTGCTCACATGGCCCAGGTGATTAGCAAGATGAGTGCGCTCATCTATATGGAGTGTCATGAATTCGCTATTATAGATTATTTGACGTTGGCTGATTATCCGTTGGGGCAGAATTATCAGTTGGCACATACGATTAGTGATGTCATTGCTTTTGAGATAGATTCCAACAATACAGAGGTCATTGTAGCACTTAAGGAAATTGTATATGGAGATAATCAAACGGCGTTACTTACCCATCAAATGATCAAAGGGATATTTAGGAGCCATCATTCGGAATTGTATGAGATGATGGGCGAATTATTAACTGCTGCACGGTTGCAGGAGGGGCTTCGACAATCCATTGTGGAACGAATGGACGAGGGGACGTTGGAAGCAAATCGGTACATGCTGAAGGTCATCATTGACCAAGATTTTATTCGCTATAGTTCTGTCGTAAGAGCGCTTGGCGTATGGACAGGTATGGGACTAGAATCAGCAAATCAGCGTGTAGCTGGGCAGCTTATCGAGGAAGCTTATCGTGCTCTAACTGATGAATCAATTCGTGCGTTATGGTTATCTAGTGATAATGCGAATCACGTTTATATAAGTTTATGGGCTACAGCTGTAGTTGAAGAACGTGATTTATTTAGTGGAATAACGTATTTGATGGAGCACGGGGAGCTGTATCAGAAGATCATTGCACAGTATGTACTCGTGAACAGTGAGAATCGGGATGTACGTTATGGAATAGCCAGACAATATTTAGATGCTACGGATCCAGAATTGCAGTACTGGATTCTATCCAACTATTGTTATGACTATACACGCGTGTGGGGAATAGAAGACGGGAATGGGTCTAGTATTGGAATTGAACGTATCCCGCTTCTAGAGAGCAAGGAGGAACGACGACTTGAATTTGAACAGCTAAAGGTGATGTTCCTTGGTGCTACTCACAAAGAGTTATCTGCTCCTTCCAAAGTGTTAGATTTTGTACATTTCCATTACAGCTTGGATCTTCCTCTTCGAAAAATGCTATATCTGATAGCTTATGATATGGATAGTGAATGGATTGCCACTATCATTTCCCTGAAGGATCGGTTAAGTGTGGATATGCGTGGCGAACTGTTAGCTCATTTCGTTCAGGATATGGAAAATTCAATCCAACGTGAATTCATATTTACAACTTTATCAGATAAGAGCATGAATAATCGCGAGAAGGCACTCGATAAAGCGAAAGAATTAACGTTATCGGACGAAGAGTTAAAGCTGGTAGAAGGTTTGTTGAAGCTGAAGACAGGATCTTTACGCCAAAGTGCTATTCAGTTATTATTGCATCAGCCCGAGAACAGTGTGACAGTCTCATTGACTCGATTAATGCAAGGCAAGAGTGAATTACAGCGACTAGCAGCATTAGAGACGATTGTTATGATTTTTGAAGATAGTGAACGTGTGGAGCAGTATGAAGGCTTGCGTTCGATGCTTAATTTAATTGAGAAACCCACGCAAAAGGAACAGCAATTGATAGGAAGACTAAGTCGGAAAAATGACTATACAGCAGCGAATGGCTTCGGTCTATTTGACCCGAAAGTTATCGAGCTTCGTCCTATGGAGTCATCGGAACTAGGGGAGTTCGAGTGGGGGAATATCTTCAGTCTGTCGACGAAAGATGTGATTCGTTTTCTCGCTGGTTTAGACCAAGAAATACATAATTACCGTGATTATGAGTATGAGGTAGAGTATTACGCTGGCTATAAGGATACGTTGCTGTTAGGTACAGAATTAAGAAGTGTTCGCCCCTATCAGGAGGAAGAGGTCGATGCACCCGAGCTTGGGAAGTATCCATTATATGAGGTGTGGAAAGATTATTTAGAGCGTAGTAATTTAGGCGCAACTGAATTACTTCAGATTTATTTTTATTCGGAACTTGATTCGCTTGATAAGACGTTGAACAATTATTATCGGTATTTTTCTGATGAGATGGATTATTCTGAGCTTGAGAAGCATGTGCTGTTGGAGGGGTGGCGCAAGGAGTTTACGGAGCAGTTATACCCAGTGGACCAAATTCGAGAGGTTAAAAATGCTCTCAACGAATTTCAGTACAGTAAGCAAATTAGCAACCTCCTTATCGCTTACTTTCAGGATAGTGATAAAAGTGCAACATTTAATTTGACGATTGATGCTTTGGATACTGTTATGCAAGCGATGCCTAAAGAAAAGGTGTCAAAAGAGTGGGGTATCTTACAATTATTGGCGAATCCGTGGCTTTCAATGGCCAGAAGTCGTGTGCATGATGAGGAGAGCTTTAAGCGATTGTTTCATACATTCTATGCATATAACATGATGAACCCAGATAACAATGCTTATTCGGTACTTAATTTAAAGGATTATTTCCGGGCTTTTGGAGCGGGGATGATTGGAACAGAAGAAGTGTATCGGGAATTATTAGGCGGAAAAGATAGTCGCAATCATATTCGAAGCATTACATCTAAACGATTTGACGAGATAGATGATAAGTCTGAATTGGTGAAAATTTGTCAGGCGGCTGTGGAGAGGATCCTAGATGTGGAGCTCGAACGTGGCGATCTCGCAACTGAGGTAACATCTCTTGCTATGGGGCTGGAGCGGATTGAGGGCATGGAGCATTTTGTTCATATTTTATCCGGGCTACAGCAGGAAACCTTTATTCGTGGCTATGTCTATGGTTATGGAGATAGGATTACGAAGAAGGAATCTTTTAGTCATCTGCTCAAGGTCAGTTATCCACGTGAAGGTGAAGAGGAAGTACTTTTGAAACAATTGCTAGTGGGTCTTGATATTACAGAGAAAAGGCTGTTAGAGGCGGCCATGTATGCGCCTCAATGGTTAACTATAGTGGCTAACTATTTAGATTGGGACGGACTGCGCAGTGCAGCTTGGTATTTCCATGCACATATAAATGAAGGATTTTCTGCTGAGAAAGAAACGGTTGTGGCACATTATTCACCGATTTCAGCGCAAGACTTTACGGATGGTGCCTTTGATATCAAATGGTTTAAAGAGGCCTATGAAACGTTGGGAACGAAGCGATTCGATTTATTGTACGATTGCGCTAAATATATTTCGGGCGGAGCTAATCACCGAAGATCACAGCTTTTCGCAGATGCGACACTAGGGAAGCTAACGTTCATGGACATACAGCGGTCCGTAGAAGAGAAAAGGAATAAGGACCACTTGCTTAGCTACAGTCTCATTCCATTACGTAAAAATCGTGAGCAAGATATTCGTGAACGCTATGAATTCATCCAACGTTTTGTTGCTCAGAGTAAAAAATTCGGCGCTCAGCGTCGGGCAAGTGAAGGATTGACTGCGCAAATTGCACTTGGGAACTTGGCGAGAAATGCCGGATATGGAGATGTCATTCGGCTGATGTGGGATATGGAGGCACGAAAACTGGACGATATGCAATCTTATTTCGAACCCTATAAATTAGATGAGGAGACAATAGTTCAACTTCTTATTAATGAAGAAGGGAAGTCAGAGATTGGTATTAAGCGAAAAGGTAAAGGGTTGAAAGCCGTTCCTGCTAAGTATAAGAAGGACGAACATATTATCGCTTTGAAAAGAATGAAGACGGAACTAACAGATCAGTACCGGAGAGCGCGCAAGGAGCTAGAACGCTCCATGGAATCAGGGAATACCTTCACTTTATTGGAATTGAAGGGCTTGTCAGGGAATCCAGTAATCACACCTCTATTACAGACGTTGGTGTTTAAGTCGGGAGAGAACTTGGGATACATCGATGCAACTGCAGGTGGGCTTATCGATCCAGCTGGTAAATTAACGCTTATTGGGGTTAAGGAAGAACTCTTTATTGCGCATCCCCTTCATTTATACGAGAGCGGTTACTGGAGTCAGTATCAGAAAGACTTGTTCAATCGTCAACTTCGACAGCCATTCAAGCAGGTGTTCCGTGAGTTGTATCTTCCAAATGCGGACGAACAGGCTCAGGGTACGGTTTCTCGCAGATATGCTGGGCATCAAGTGCAGTCAAGAAAAACAGTCTCCTTACTTAAAGGTCGACAGTGGACAGTGAGTTATGAAGAGGGATTGCAGAAGGTATATTATGCCGAGAATTTGATTGCGAATCTCTATGCGATGGCGGATTGGTTCTCGCCTTCTGAGATTGAGGCGCCCACACTAGAGACAGTCCAATTCTTTGATCGGACCACGTATAAGAGCGTTTCCTTGGATAAAGTTCCTCCAATTCTGTTCTCAGAAGTGATGCGCGATATCGATTTAGTCGTGAGTGTGGCTCATGTGGGTGGCGTCGATCCAGAAGCTAGTCTGACAACAATGGAGATGCGGAGTGTAATTGTTCAAGAGTCACTTCGTCTCTTGAAGATTGATAATGTTCGCTTAGATGGTAATTATGCTCGAATTGAAGGTACCCTTGGTGAGTATGGGGTGCATTTGGGCAGCGGAATGGTTTACAGACAAGCTACAGGAGCGATGTATATCATTCCTGTACATTCACAGCATAGAGGTCGTATATTCTTACCCTTCATTGATGAAGATCCGAAGACAGCCGAAATTCTATCGAAGATCGTGATGTTGGCGGAAGATAAGAAGATTAAAGACCCACAGATTCTAATGCAATTGAAGGCGTCGAGTACTCATTGAGTTAAGACTCCATTACGTGTTTTACTACTGTTATTCATTCAAAGTTGTGTAGAAACAGATTTTGATAGATTCAAAAAAGCTTGCTTAATAGTGGAAACATCACACAAATCCTATTTAAAGATTTACAAGATTGAGGAATAGACACACGATACATTCTCTATGATGACACTCTTCCAGATGCGAAAAATATTATTATTCTTGCAGAGGATGACCACACATTATTTATCCCAACATTAGGTATTAAACATTTTGAAGTGACGCCTGAAATTATTGGTGCAATGTGTAATGCTCAATACGTTTACACATGTATTTCAGAAATCCGGCCTTTACGCTGTGGAGATTTGAGTGCACTCGATATTATTAGGGAAATCCGAGCAAGTGGTACGAAAATGGTCTATGATTTTGACGTAGCTCATTTAGAGCCAGGTGATGAACTATTTATTGAAGAGATGGATATTGTATTTTTTAATACGGTCGGGTTTGACGTATATCGAAATGAACAATCATATGAGCAGGCAGTGGCCCAATTACTGGATTTTGGAACCGAAATAGTTGTAGTGACAAATGCGGAAAACGGCTGCGTTGTGTATACAAAAAAATCAGCAAGTAAGTGTTCCGGGAATTTCAGTTGATGTTGTTGATGTAACTGGGGCGGGTGATACATTTTGTAGCTCTTTTGTTTATGCTCTAAATAAAAGTGATAATCTAGCAGTCGTTGCCAATTTTGCAAACGCTGCGGGTGATCGAACAGTCACAGTGATGGGACCTTGGGGTGGTGTGTCTTCCAGTGAAGAGATTCTTGATTTTATGAAGCAAAAGGGTTTATTTTCAGGCAATGAATACAATTGTTTCTTAGGCTAATGGAATCGTGACAATTGAAACAATCATGTGGGTTACACTTTGAACAGATTTATTCGCCGTGAGGAAAAGCTATTTAATTCACAAAATGGCTTTTTACGTTGTAAACTAGGGAAGGAAATAGTTTTGGTGGAAGATTTGCGATATCAACCGTTATGAGATGAAGTGGGATAGATCTAACAAGTTCATCACGGAATTGGCATGGTTGGGATGAACGGAGAAAGGGGCATAGTGCTTCCTTAATAGAAGTGACGGATAGTTCCTATTCATTTCAGAAAAAAATGTCAACCCTATTATACAATCACCAACGCCATAGCAAATTCTACACGTGTCAGATATTGAAGTCTGTGCGGTTCACTGATATAATTTATAGTAGTTAAAATAGGAGTGAACTAAGCGATGAATCATGAACAGAGATTGGCACGTCAGAAAAACATACGCAATTTTTCCATCATTGCACATATCGATCACGGGAAATCGACGTTGGCCGATCGGATTTTGGAACAGACTAAAACATTAACTTCAAGGGAAATGAAATCCCAAACACTGGATTCGATGGATTTAGAACGTGAACGTGGGATTACAATCAAATTGAATGCTGTGCAATTGACGTATACGGCGAAAGATGGAGAGGATTATACATTCCATTTAATCGATACTCCAGGACACGTCGATTTTACATATGAAGTGTCACGAAGTCTCGCAGCCTGTGAAGGAGCAATTCTCGTCGTCGATGCGGCTCAAGGGATTGAAGCACAAACACTTGCGAACGTTTATTTGGCGCTTGATAATAATCTTGAAATATTACCTGTCATCAACAAAATTGATTTACCAGCAGCAGATCCTGAAAAGGTGAAAAAGGAAATCGAAGACGTCATCGGACTAGATGCGTCGCAAGCAGTCCTTGCATCCGCGAAGGCTGGTATTGGAATAGAAGAGATTCTGGAACAAATTGTAGAAAAAGTGCCTGCACCCCAAGGTGATCCGGAAGCCCCGCTTCAAGCGCTTATTTTCGATTCGCATTATGACCCGTACAAAGGGGTCATCGTCAACATCCGGATTATGGAAGGTACAGTCAAGCCGGGAGACAACATCCTAATGATGGCGACAGGGAAAAAGTTCGAAGTCCTTGATGTAGGCGTGTTTACACCGAATATAAAGCCACAGGATGAATTGACCGTCGGGGACGTAGGTTACTTATCAGCTGCCATTAAAAATGTCGGCGATACCCAGGTAGGGGACACAATTACAGGTGTTTCGAATCCAGCAAACGAACCTCTCGCTGGATACCGCCGCTTGAACCCTATGGTGTACTGCGGACTGTATCCAATCGATACATCGAAATATAATGATCTACGTGATGCACTCGAAAAATTGGAATTGAACGATGCAGCCTTGCAATATGAAGCGGAAACGTCACAAGCACTCGGATTCGGTTACCGCTGTGGATTCCTTGGTTTATTGCATATGGAAATCATTCAGGAACGTATTGAACGCGAATTTAATATTGACCTAATTACAACAGCGCCAAGCGTTATTTACAATGTTGTCATGACAGATGGCAGCCAGTTGAAAGTAGATAACCCTGCGATGATGCCGGATGCACAAAAGATTGATTTTGTAGAAGAGCCATACGTCAAAGCGTCTATCATGGTTCCGAATGATTATGTCGGATCGGTAATGGAGTTATGTCAACGCAAGCGCGGCGACTTCGTAACGATGGATTATATGGATTCATCACGCGTGAATATCATTTATGAACTGCCTTTAGCTGAGATTGTCTATGATTTCTTCGATCAATTGAAATCAAGTACGAAAGGTTACGCTTCACTCGACTATGAACTAATTGGGTACAAACAATCTAAACTTGTTAAGATGGATATCCTCTTAAACAGTGAGCAAGTGGATGCACTTAGTTTCATTGTCCACCGAGATTTCTCTTATGACCGTGGCAAAGCGATTGTTGAGAAATTAAGGAAATTGATACCGCGTCAACAGTTCGAGGTACCTGTGCAAGCCGCAATCGGACAGAAAATTGTTGCGCGCTCAACCATCAAGTCAATGGGTAAAAACGTTCTTGCGAAATGTTACGGTGGGGACATCTCCCGTAAACGTAAACTTCTTGATAAACAAAAAGAAGGTAAAAAGCGGATGAAGCAAGTAGGTTCTGTTGAAGTACCACAAGAAGCCTTTATGGCAGTTTTGCGGATGGACGAGGATTAAACTTTATAGGTATGCGGTTTGTGTCTTTGGTGAATCGTGAAAAATAGTGATTTTCCATCCATTTGCCATCCTTCGAGAATGTAGGATGGCAAATTATTCGAGATCACGCATAGCTTTTTCGAATATATCCACTGACTCATTTTGCATTTTCTGCGTTAAGTGTGAGTAGGTATCAATTGTGATTGCGGACCTACTGTGCCCAAGGCGTGCTTGAATGTCTTTCACCTTTGCACCGTTCTCCATGAGCATCGTTGCGTGAGTGTGGCGAAGGCTATGAAAATTAAAGTCGATAGCTAATTTGTCTTTCATTTTATTTGTGTTATATTTAATGACATTAGGCGTGATGATGCTTCCACATTCTTTCACGCAAACATGATCTGTTTCTGTATAATGTACACCGTATTTCAGCTTATTTTTTATAAGCCAAATGCGGTGTTTTTTTAATATATTCACAATCGATGAACCTAATTGGATTTGACGTTCTGACGAGGCTGTTTTTGTTGTTCCATACACCCATTCATCACGCTCCCTAATTAGTGCCTGCTCGACTGTCAATGTACCCCTATCTAAATCGATATGTTTCCACATCAACCCGCACACTTCACTCACACGTAACCCTGTATGCAGCCCAAGGTGGAAGGGGATAGCGAGAGGGTGACCTTCTGTTAAATACTCACTGATTCTCCGAAGACTATCCGCTGGCAATATCTTTAAATCCTTTTCAGTAGACTTTCTCACGTCGTACTTCGGCATGATGACATACTGCATAGGGTTTTCTTTGATATACCCCCATGGATGCACAGCGTGTTTTAAAGCGTTATTTACGATGCTTGCAAAAATTTCTAAAGAACTCTTCGAATATCCTTCACGATATAAATCGTTCACGAATGCTTGTAAGATAGCAGGTGTTAATGATTTCAGTCGATATTTTCCGAGTGCCGGCTTAATTTGCAATCGAATAGCACGCTCATAAGCTAACAAAGTGTTGTGTTTCAAATTCACTTCCCCATATTCTTTGTACCAATAGTCCATAAAATCGGCCAAAGTGATAGTGGATGGCTCAAAGTGTAGTCCGGTATTTTCATATTCGGAAATCGCTACACGCAATGCCTTTTCTGCTTCTTTCTTATCCGAGCCAACAACTCGCTCGACAATTTGTTTTTTTCCGTCCACCTCTCCCATAGTGAAATAGTAGTACCAATTCTTTCCGCGCTTTCGTACTCCTCCACGCATGATGTACACTTCCTTTTCTGGTTTTTCAATACATTGGAACTTACTTCTACATCACCTCCTTAAGTTTTTGGTACATACGTTCTTTTTGAGGCTAAAAAAATTAGAAATTAAAAAGGTGGATTATCGTCCGATTCAACTAATTTAAAAAAGTTTTTTTGAGGATCAATTGCGAATGGATCTTTTAATCGCTCGTTCTTTTCTTTTTGCACCTTCTGTTCCTCTTCCCAGCTTTTCAACAACCCTTTTTCCAAATATGTACTTATGCTCCCGCAAATATGGCAATGACGCGAGTTAGTCGGAAGAGACGTCTCGCAGTCATACCTAAAATCCCCATTGGTATCAAGATATTCTTTTGAGCTGCAGTAATTGAATAGAAATACTCCACATTGATTACAGTGGTTGGAATTATCTAGAATCTCTTCGTTTTTACAAATAGGGCACATATCCATTTTCCCATTTGTGTGGCTTACTCCTAGGTATTTCATATTTATATCATCTCCTCTATTAAAGTTTTGAAATTCACTTTCACCACAGATTGAACAATAATTTAAATTTTTAATGTAAGAAAAAGTATTACAAGATGTACATGTTTTCCCGTATCTAACTTTATTTAAAAATGATTTAAATAAAGTTGAAATTTTTACTGGAAAAGAAAATTTATGTCCTTTTTCAGAACTTTTTTGAATGTAATTGAGTGTGTTAGTTGCGACGGTATATGTCACTCCGAAAAAATTCATGACTTCAGTATGATTATTAAGGTTCCCATCAATGATTAGTGGTGGGGGAGTCACAAAATGTCTAGCAAAGAAATTGGCTTCGACTTCAAAAACATCATACTCTTTTTCAGTAAGTGAATTTCTTGCCAGACTCGCTCTTGTCGACTCTTTGTGATGACCCATAAGGTAATGACCAAATTCGTGAGCAAGTGTCCAGTAGATTCGTTCGGCAGGTTCGACTTGCTCATTGTATGCAATTATGTATTGATCTCTTTTTCCGTGGTAGTGAATCACGCCATCTTCAGACGAGTTTATTTCAATGATTTCGTCTACAGTACAGTTTTGCCTCTTGGCCATTTCGCTATAAGTAATTACTTTTAAGTTTTTATAAGACTTCAAAATATTAAGAAAATCGATTGGAAAGTCAGATATATTATGTTTATTTAAGGCTTCATACGCCATGAATAGTTTCACAAAATCTTACATCAATAGAGGATCCTTCTTTGACTGATAACTACGCTGTCCACCAGGCTAGTCATCAAGGGCATCTGGGAGAAGGGGTATTACACATTGCAGTATATAAGGAGCATTACCCTTTACTTTATAAACTTGTAACCAATGAAAGTCAAAAGTTTTCCAAAAAGGATGATTATAAGACAGTAGACTCGTTTGAGAAGAATAACTATAAAATTAGTGAAGACCATAAATTTATATATTATGGGGAAATGAAGATACCGTTGAAATAGTGACTTTCCACAATCGGGCGCGATTGTTTTATTTGCATACAACCAAACAAAAGCGACCCGTCCACAGATTAGATTGTGGATAGGCCGCTTTTTTGAGTCTAGAATGTTAGTTTATGAATTCGCTTAAATGTCTACAGATTAATTATCGGAAAAAATAAAATATTACGATTAAATCCTACTTTGGATATATTTTCTAATTAAATAAAGGTTTCTCTTTTCACTTAATAGAATAGGTTATTTAAGAATTTGCGCAAATTCTATTAAAATATAGGAGGAGATTTTATGAGGAAGCTGAAGAAAAATATTGTCGGAGTAATAGGGCTGGTTTTATTGATGTCGTTCGGTCTAGGTTTTAACCAAGCATCTGCATCATCAACTGTATCTATTACATCTGGCGATATGACAATGGAGAATCGACCCATCCCACAGAGTAAATATGTTGAAATAACAAGAATTATTTATGATGTACCAGCACAGCAAATTTATTATCAAGATGCCCAGGGTTATGGGGGATATCTTAATTTCTTAAGAGTAAGCCACTCCGACAACAACCCATACCCCGAGAACAAACAATGGGCAGTGTATGGTGGATTTATCTATCACGGAGGTATGCCTCCGACGGGGGGGATCTTAGGGAATCAAAATTACTGAAGTGTTGATGATAACAAGACTAATAAAATTAAAGGTGGCCATTCCATTCGGGGTGGTCGCTTTTTTATTTGCTTGCAATAAGAACAAGCGAAGGCGACGCATCCATATGGACGGTCGCCTTTTCATTTAACCTTTACAATCTGCGGTAACCTCAATTTCCTTCCACTCGTCCACCCCCTAGCTCTTACTTTAACTACAAACGGAGGGATTCCTAGTAATAGCTTTTCTCTAATTTCCTTCGTAAAACCAATCGTAACACTTCCTAAATATTCTCCTTCAGTACTATGTAGCTGGACAGTAAGCGGCCCAAGTGTAACCTTCGAAACAATCACATCATGGTAACTCCAATTAATTATTTTTCTCCAATCATCTGAACGTGTACCAGGCAAATAGAGACTTCCTATTCGCTTAGCAAGTATCTACATAAAACAGATGAACATATATTGATGAAACTTATCCAAAACCTGTTAAGACACCATTATCTAAAGTATTATAATGGTGTACATAAGTACAAAGCGTACATAACTGTGCCTATTATGTACGTAAGCGTCAAATACTTCCCACCTTTTAACGTCTTTCCCGTTATGTGATAATCACCTTATGATCAAAAGTTAGGAGGTTTTCGCATGACAAGAGACGAACGACGAGCGATGTGGCAAGCGCGAATTGATGCATATAAAGTGAGGTGAGCGGTGAATCTAGCGTCAAGACCTGGTGTGCTGAAAACAATATCAGTTATCAGAGTATGTATGCATGGCTTAAAAAGGATTGGCCGAAAAAGGATACAGTAAGCCCAGCATCCCAGTGGGTTTCATTCAATGGGCTCATTCAGGAGAGTAAGTCTACCCATTCATTAACGCTTACAATCGGCAATATTTCCATTTAAATTGAAGAGGGATTCAATCCCGAACTGTTAGGTGATGTTCTTCAGGTGCTCCAGACGCATGCTAAGTAAAACACCAATCGATTGCGTCTATTTGGCCTGTGGCCATACCGATTTGCGAAAATCGATTGACGGTTTAGCAGCCATTGTACAGGAAGGCTTTCAGCTTGATTCGTTTTCCCCTAGCCTATTTGTCTTCTGCAATCGTAGGCGAGACAAACTAAAAATTCTTCATTGGGATCATAATGGTTTTTGGCTTTACTATAGAAGGTTGGAAAACGGTCTATTTCAGTGGCCTAAAAATGAACTAGAAGTTCGGAGCCTGTGAATGACTAGGGAAGAATTCCAAGCCTGGGCTGAATTGGCTAGAGATTTTCGAGATCAGGTGACTACTGGTAAAATGAATTTGGATGAATATTTGGATTGGTTAAAAGTCTAAACTGCTATTATTACCATTGGTGTATAATAGTGAAGAAATTATATAATTTGCATTAATCATGTGGAGGATAAAATGTATAAAATAAATGGTTTAGGAAGTTTTGAAACACTGCCACCCGAAGTGATTTCAGTTTTAAACAGTGATTTTGATGACCTTCAATATAGGATAGAAAAGCGCAGGTTTAATGTTAATAAAAGAATTGCAATTAGCAGTTTTAACTTTACATTGTTACAAATCGCACTTAGGATCAAAAACATGCAAATGGTTAACTGGTTAATAGAAAAGGGTGCAATATTAAATAATCAATATGACCCGGCAATTTTTACTGCTGTACAGTTCACTGATATGGAATTCACACAAAAAATTATTGACAACGGTGGACTTTGCAATCTAAGTAAAAAACAGCCTGGTGAAATTTTCAGCTATATGCACTACGGTGAAAACTACAGTATGATTGATTTACTCGAAGAAAATGGTGTTACTGTATCAAAGTATGGTGGGAGTTTTTTTCGTCAACTGTTTTTGGGCAAAGATATTAATATGGAACTATTAACAAAAATATATTCTATGGGTGTTGATATAAATTATAACTGTCCAGATGCCATTTTTTTAGTGCCAATAACGCCACTTATGGTTGCCATCCGCCACAAACATGCACAAGCAGCTATGTGGCTTCTTGATCACAATGCAAATGTAATGATGATTGGTGATGGTGATCGTGCCTATACTATAGCTGTGGAAAACGAATTAACAGAAGTTGCTGCGAGAATTAAGTCTTTGGAACCTCAGGAATGGCACGATGAACAAAATAAAATAAGTGAGCTTCGTCGTCTAGAATGTCCTCGCGAATTGTTAGATTTTCTAAGAAATAATGCATTACTAATGACTTTCTCAGAGGATTGTCCAATCGCATATATCAGATTTTTTTCACTAACTGATACAGTGGTGACCAAGTGGAAAAGGAAAAATATCGTATTACTTTCGGCTGAGGTTGCAAGTTATGGTAGTGTCAGATTTGTTTGGATGCCCAAAGAAAAAAAAGTGTGTGCCATTGATATGGAACATGATGAACTTTTTCCTTTAGCTCCTTGGAATGATTTCTTCAAGAATGCGGAAATTTTAATTAAAACTAAAATTTTTGAAAGATAATTAGAAAACGAAATAGACGAATATTTAAAAAATTTAACTTATGAAAGTCGAGAAGATATGGAAAAATAACATTCCCAATGGCGGTGTATTTGTGGTATGAATATTGATTATAAGGTTAAAAACTGGATTCCTGAAAGCCTAATTATACCATTCTCCGTACCTTAACAAAGCTGGTTCTTCAATTGTATACTGATTCATAAATATGTGTACCAGCAAGGGCTCGGTTTTTGCAATCAACTCTTTGCGATTGAGCGAGAACTGAAGGATGCCATAACTGAACAACGCTATACGATCCGATTAGAGCGAAGTCGCCCTGTTCTGGATGCTAATTTGGCATGGCTACATCAGCAACGTCCTCGCAAATTGCCTAAAAGTAAGCTTGGAGAAGCGATTGCTTACAGCATGAATCAATGGGATAAGTTGACGGGATTCTTGAAAGACGGTCGACTTGAAATTGACAACAATCGAAGTGAGCGAGCGATTAAGCCCTTTATTATTGGAAGAAAAAATTGGCTGTTCGCGAACACTCCCCGCGGAGCAAAAGCCAGCGCAATCATTTATAGCGTGATTGAAACGGCAAAAGAGAATGGACTGAACCCGTTCAAATACTTGATGTATCTGTTCGAGCAACTCCCTCAGCTTTCAGATCCCAAAGATCCGGAAGCGCTGGATAAGTTGCTGCCTTGGTCATCTTCTCTTCCGCTGACTTGCCGTGTGTTTAAATCTTAATGCTCAGCTTATATGAGCCCTCACCTGAAAGACAAGGTGGGGGCTATTTGACGTTTACCATAGAAGAAAGGAAACCTATGTGTGTTGTTAATGACATAAGAAATCGACCCGAAATTGACGTGACATTTTGTCCTCAAATTACCGCTTTTATGTCTAGATTTGTTTAAATAAGTATTGCGGATACAATTAGAATAGAACTTATCCTAATGGCTGTTTTTATTATTTAAATCCCTTATCCTCTATCTGTTTATCAATAATCTCAATCGCCCAGCGAACCAGGTTATCATGGTTTAAATACTCTTCCACATCTAAAATGCAAAGGGGTAATAATCTGTCCTCGATTTCCGTCATAACGTCTTCAGGCAAATACATATGAAAAAAGTAGTTAGCTATTCGATTTTCAATTTCTGTCGGAATCATTTGATACCCTCCAATCCATGACGTTCTCTCATAGAAACTCCACCATCAACTAGAATTTTATATCAATCGTGAACCATTCGATCAATCCCACCCGCTATTTACTCCTACTTTAAATCAGTTTAAAAGAAAGAATAATTTAGGCAAGTTCTCCCTCAATCACTTTCTTCACCATTCGATCATCAATGATGCGATAACCATTTTGCGATCCAAATAATAGACAGTGTGTCGCAAGCTTATTGATCAGCCTTGATGCGCCACTAGTATACTGATGAATTTCATCAATGGCTGCCTCTGAGAATATATCCCTCTCCACTCCTGCATAGATCAGGTGACGCTCCATGTACTAGGACACCTCTGCCCGGTCCAGATGACCAAGCTTGCATTGTATATCAATTCGCTGCCGAATCGCCGAGAATGATTGTAACTGCAGTCGATCTCATAACTCACTTTGCCCTACCATAATCAAAGCCATCGTGCTTTGCGCGTCCATCCTAAAGTTAAGAAGGAAACGCACTTCTTCCAACATCTCTCGATCCAACAGATGTACCTCGTCAACCACCACAACAGGGATCAGTCCATGAATCCCCTTCATTAATTCAATTTCCCTATGTAGCTGCCGCTTTCGTAAACTTTAACCGTTTCTGGACCGAGTCCGTTATCGCTACAGGCTACTACCGCATTGGGATTATCTGAAGTTATGTCTTTTAATTTCAACTGAATCACCTTTCTCCACAAACTCTAGTATGTTGCTATATCTCACTATATAGAACGCAAGTTCGTAAATCAAGTAATTAAAAAAACAGCCACCTGCTCGATTGAGTAGATGGCTGTTCTTTCATATAATATATCTTTTTTGCCATCCTGTTGCCATCCATAGACGCTAATACACCCTGATTTAGACAGATATCACATGTTACGGTTTAATAATAAAGAACCCCATAAACGCTTATCAACTCAACGTTTGTAGGTTATGTCATGATGCTGTACGATACAATTTGGTACGTCCAATCATCAAGAAGCCTTTATGGCAGTATTGAAGATGGACGAGGATTAAACTTTATAGGTATGCGGTTTGTATTTTGGGTGATTCGTCAAAAATAGGGTTTTGCACCCGTGTTGCACCCATCCGAAAAAGTCAGGGGCAGGCTATTTTATTTCACGCATGGCCTGCTCGAAGATGTCGACCGATTCATTTTTCATCTTTTGCGTTAAGTGTGAATAGGTGTCCATTGTAATCGAGGATCTACTGTGACCGAGCCTCGCTTGGATTTCCTTCACCTTCGCTCCATTTTCCATGAGCATCGTGGCGTGGGTATGACGCAGAGTATGAAAGTTGAATTCAATGCCGAGCACCTCTTGCATTTTTCGTGTATTATATTTAAAAACAGACGGCGTGATAATGCTCACACGTTCTTTCGCGTATACATGCTCTGATTCAGAATAATGAGTGCCGTATTTGAGCTTGTTTTTCATAAGCCAAATGCGGTGTTTTTTTAATATGTTGATTATCGACACGCCTAGTTGTATCTCTCGTACTGATGATGGCGTTTGGGTAGTTCCGTATATCCCTATTCCCTATTTTCTCTTATCAGCGCCCAACGTATCTCTATCAAGGTCTATATGCTTCCACATTACCCCACACACTTCACTTACGCGCAAACCTACCTATATACAATCCAATTAGGTACTGTATACGCAGATGATCCTATGTTAGAATTTGTTCAATATAGAATGTTTATTATCTTGAGAAAGGCCCCTTTCATGAAGAAAGAGGCCCTCTTATAACTCAGTCTGCTTCTATGCGAATAGCTTGAATCTGTTGGCAGTCTACGATAAGTGTTGAACCAGGTTCTGTTGTTGGATCATTAAAGAATGCACAACAATTCTTTCGGTTTAAGGAAACAAAAACTACATCTTCTAACACCTGACCACCTGATAAGAAAACATCAACCTCAGTCTGCGTTTGTAATCGTCTTAATTGGTTGCAAATGCAGCCTTCACAGTTTTTGACAATCTTCTCAGGTTGTTTTTTCTGCTCACAGTGATCACATTTACCAGGTTTAACACATTTAACGTGTTTACTACATTGACCACATTTACGGCAATTACTCATTTTTAAGACCTCCTTTCTGGTTTTGTAAAGCTAGCCTTGCATTAATAACATATGGTTTCAAAATGAAAAGGATTGTACGAATGACGGGGAGTAATGACATAATTTTGGGAAATAACCTGAAGGAGAGGTTGAGAGTGGACTAAGTGATCAAGTAAATGCATGGTTCTTATCTAAGGTGCGGACGGCCATTGAAAAGTCGTAGAAGTTAGGAATAAGGACATTGCATTACGGATTTAGATGAAGAAACCAATCATGCTATTCCGAAAGAAGAATAGGGGTAGGTAATACTATTTACCTATTTCTACTTTGCGGTTTTCGCAACATAGATTTAAACTCTTCTATAATACTCATCGTTTCTGGAGTGCTTTTCTTATGCAATTGCAAAAGACAGAGCCGTTATGATTTAGGAAATTTCTTTTGTTGTTAGTTTTAATGTGGTGATTCGCTGATTGTTCATTTTAGGTTTCCTCTTATTTTATCTTCCTAGTGCCAGCGTCAGACGCTAATAAGGACAAATTTTTACGGATAAACAGAGATATACTCTGATAAAATAGGACCACACAAACCCATATTGCTTCAACGTTTGTATGATACGGATAGTTGTTGTATGATACAATTTGATACGTCCGATTGACAAGACGCCTTTATGGCCGTTTTGAAAATGGACGAGGATTAACTTAAGAAATGGAAAAGGGGGCATACAGGCCCTCTTTTTTCCGTTACGGAAGGGGTTGACAACATGCGAGGAATATACATCCATATCCCGTTTTGCCATCAGATCTGTCACTATTGCGATTTCAATAAAGTATTTTTCAAAAATCAGCCCGTCGATGAATATATCGAATCCATTGGCGCGGAACTTTCCATTATGGTGAAAGAAGGCGTTTCATTCGAAGGGGTTGAAACAGTCTTTTTAGGCGGAGGAACACCGACTTCGTTGTCAGAAAATCAGCTTGATCGGCTACTGACCATCATCCATGAATATGTCGACGTTAATTCCTTAAAAGAGTTTTCAACAGAAGCAAATCCGGATGAACTAACTTATGGAAAGTTAGAAGTTCTGAAAGATGGCGGCGTTAATCGTTTAAGTATTGGCGTACAATCATTCGATTCGGATTTACTGACGAAAATTGGTAGGACGCATGGACCGGATGACGCAAACCGTGTTGTGGATGAAGCGAGAAAGGTTGGTTTTGAAAATATTAGCATTGACCTTATTTACGGGTTACCGGGACAAACAATCAGCCAGTGGCAGGATACGCTAAACAAAGCAACCGCATTAGAATTGCCTCATTACTCCGGCTACTCCCTCATTGTCGAACCGAAAACCGTTTTTTATAATTTAATGAATAAAGGTAAATTACCCCTTCCAGGCGAGGATATCGAAACGGAAATGTTCGCAATGCTCATGGATCATATGGAAATGCAGGGGCGAATGCGTTATGAAATCAGTAATTTCGCAATCCCAGGACATGAATCAATCCATAATCTAATCTACTGGGAAAACGATACCTACGCGGGAGTCGGTGCGGGGGCCCATGGTTATCTGGATGGCATACGCTATTCAAATAGTGGGCCCATCGCACAATACATGGAGAAAACGAAACAGAACGTCCGTCCGATATCACAGACTCACATCGTAACGGAAACAGAAGCGATGGAAGAGGAAATGTTCCTTGGGCTACGGAAAGTGGACGGTGTTTCTATTTCTTCATTTCAAAAAAAGTTTGGTCGTTCGCTCGAAGACGTCTACGGACAGACGCTGCAATCTCTTATTGGAACTGGATTAATCGAACAAAAAATGGACAGAGTCAAGTTAACTAGGACGGGTGTTTTCAGAGGGAATGAAGCGTTTCAAAAGTTTCTCAAATGAAGATGAGTCAATTCGTTGACACGGCGATCTGGATTTGTTAAATTATCAGTAGCATTAGCACTCGAGGTCACAGAGTGCTAACAGGAGTGATGATCATGTTGACAAGCAGGCAATTACTCATATTGCAACTGACGGTTGACGATTTCATTGAATCTGCTCAACCTGTCGGATCAGGACAGCTTTCCAAAAAGCCGGAAGCGCCATTCAGTTCGGCGACAATACGGAATGAAATGGCTGAACTTGAAGAAATGGGCTACTTAGAAAAGACCCATACATCATCCGGCAGAATTCCATCCGAAAAAGGATATCGTTTTTATGTTGACCATTTATTGACACCGGAAAAATTGAACAGGGAAGACGACAAACAATTACGCTCCGTTTTTCGAGAAAAAATTGTTGAGACGGAGGAATTGATCCGTAAATCGGCTACAATTCTTTCGGAGTTGACGAATTACACATCCATTCTTCTTGGTCCAGATACCTCGTTACATGCGGTGAGGCGTTTTTCGATTGTCCCATTAGATCAGAAAACAGCTGTCGCGATTATCGTTACAGATAATGGACGTGTTGAGAATCGATTATTCAATGTCCCAGAAGGATTCACCGCATCCGATATTGAAAAGATGGTAAATATCCTAAATGACAGACTTATAGGGACACCACTCATCCAACTTCAGAAGATGTTGGTTCGGGAAACGAAAACGGTTTTGGAACAGCATGTCCATCATGCCGGGGAGTTGTATTCGGCATTTCAACGGGCAATTTCAATCGAACCGGAAGAACGTCTTTACTTCGGCGGAAAGATGAATATGATGAAGCAACCTGAATTCAATGACGTTCAGAAAATGAAAACATTTTTTGAACTCATGGAGAAAGGGGTACCAGCGGCAACTTTTTTTCAGGATGATAAAATAGGCATTCGTGTCCGGATAGGTTCTGAAAATAATCACGATGCAATGGAAAATTGCAGTGTGATTATAGCGACGTATACAGCTGGGGATCATATGACAGGCTCCATAGCCATCATAGGCCCAAAAAGGATGGACTATGCAAGGGTCATCACGGTGCTCGATTTGATGAGCAGCGATTTGTCTAGAGAACTTTCGAGACTAACAATCGGTGGCGGAAAAGTAAGGAGGAACGAAAATTGACAGAAGTTAAAAAGGAATTTGATGAAAATGATTCAGTAGTAGAAGAAATGGATAATGTCCACAATGAAATCGAGGACATTATCAACGAAGAAAATGACATATCTGAAGTTGAAAACCATAACGAAGATGTCGATAGTGGCGAGGCTAGGATTATTGAAGAGCTAACTATAAAACTCCAAGAAGAAGAGAACAAAAGATTGCGACTTCTTGCGGATTACGACAACTTCAAAAGAAGAGCTTCGCTAGACAAAGAAGCTTTGCAGAAGTATCGTGCGCAAAACGTCGTTACGAATCTGATGCCAGTTCTTGATAATTTCTCGCGGGCACTTTCCGTCGAAGCAACTACGGAAGAAGCACAATCGATGATGACGGGTATACAAATGGTTTACCGTACACTTCTCGATGCGCTCGAATCCGAAGGGCTTGTTGAAATTGAAGCACTTGATAAGGAATTCGATCCGAATTTCCATCAAGCAATTATGACGGGCAAAGACAATGACAAACCGTCAGGAATTATCCTTGAAGACATGCAAAAAGGCTATATGTTGAAAGATCGTGTTCTTCGGCCTTCGATGGTCAAAGTAAACGAATAAATGTAGTAATGATTGAACTATTATCTCTAGGGGGAATTTTAGCATGAGTAAAATTATTGGTATTGACTTAGGAACAACAAACTCAGTGGTAGCAGTATATGAGGGTGGAGAAGCGAAAGTTATTCCGAATCCGGAAGGTAACCGCACAACGCCATCAGTCGTCGCATTCAAAAACGGCGAACGTCAAGTTGGAGAAGTTGCTAAGCGTCAATCAATCACCAACCCGCACACAATCATGTCCGTAAAGCGCCATATGGGTTCGGACTTCAAGGTGAAAGCAGAAGATACGGAATACACACCGCAGGAAGTTTCTGCAATGATCCTTCAATATATGAAAGGCTATGCTGAAGAGTATCTTGGTGAAAAGGTGACGAAAGCAGTCATTACAGTACCTGCTTATTTCAGCGATGCGCAACGTCAAGCAACGAAAGACGCTGGAAAGATTGCGGGACTTGAAGTTGAGCGAATTATCAACGAGCCAACTGCGGCAGCACTTGCATATGGACTTGACAAAACGGATGAAGACGAAACAATCCTGGTGTATGACCTTGGTGGCGGTACTTTCGATGTTTCAATCCTTGAACTAGGCGATGGTGTATTCCAGGTACGCTCAACAGCAGGTGATAACAAACTGGGCGGGGATGATTTCGACGATATCATCATCGGCTACCTTGTTGAAGAGTTCCGTAAAGATAACGGAATCGACCTTTCGAAAGACAAAATGGCGATGCAACGTTTGAAAGATGCGGCTGAAAAAGCGAAAAAAGACCTTTCAGGTGTCACATCTTCACAAATTTCACTACCGTTCATCACGGCGGGCGATGCGGGTCCACTTCACCTTGAAGTGACACTTTCACGCGCGAAATTCGATGAATTGACTGCAACACTTGTTGAACGTTCAATGGTACCTACACGTCAGGCGATTAAAGATGCGGGTCTTTCGGCATCCGAAATTGACCGAGTTATCCTTGTCGGCGGTTCGACACGTATTCCAGCAGTACAAGAAGCTATTAAGAAAGAAACAGGGAAAGAACCATATAAAGGAGTTAACCCGGACGAAGTTGTCGCAATGGGCGCTGCTGTTCAAGGTTCCATTTTAAGTGGAGATGTAACAGACGTCGTTCTACTCGACGTGACACCACTTTCACTCGGAATTGAAACAATGGGCAATGTGTTTACGAAATTGATTGAGCGTAATACGACAATTCCAACGAGCAAATCACAAGTATTCTCGACAGCTGCGGATAACCAACCGGCTGTAGATATCCATGTACTTCAAGGTGAGCGTCCGATGTCGGCAGACAATAAAACGCTTGGTCGTTTCCAATTGACAGATATTCCACCAGCTCCAAGAGGGATTCCGCAAATTGAAGTGACGTTCGATATCGACAAGAATGGTATCGTCACAGTTAAAGCGAAAGATCTGGGAACACAGAAAGAGCATAACATTACAATTCAATCGAGTTCAGGTCTATCTGATGATGAAATCGAGCGTATGGTGAAAGATGCCGAAGCGAACGCTGAAGATGACAAAAAACGCAAAGAGGAAGCTGACTTGAAAAACGATGCGGACCAACTTGTGTTCATGGCTGAAAAGACAGTGAAAGATCTTGAAGGAAAAATTTCTGAAGAAGAAGTAAAAAGTGTAGAAGAAGCGAAGGAAGAGTTAAAGTCTGCAATTGAAGCAGCGAACTTTGATGATATTCGTACGAAAAAAGACAAACTTGAAGAACTCGTTCAACAGTTATCTGTAAAATTGTATGAGCAAGCAGCGGCTGAAGCTGCTGAAGGCGCTGGAAATGCAGAAGAACCACAAGACGATGGTGTCGTTGACGCAGATTTTGAAGAGGTTGACGACGAAAAGAAATAAGAATTATTGACGGAGAAGTCAAAGTCCGCTATTCCGACTTTGACTTCTCCGTTTTGTTCCATCCATCAATTTTAACTATATTCAGCCGGTGTTCAAACCCAGCTGAAATACGCCAAGGCGTATTTCAATATGGTACAATAAACAACATGCAAATGCATTTCGGGAGAGTGAAATAATGAGTAAAAGAGATTATTATGACGTGCTTGGATTGTCTAAATCTGCATCAAAAGAAGAAATTAGAAAAGCCTATCGTTCGCTTTCAAAAAAATATCATCCTGATTTGAACAAGGAAGCGAATGCGGAAGAGAAATTTAAAGAAGCGACTGAAGCTTTTGAAGTACTAAGTGATGACAAGAAAAAGGCACAATATGACCAATTCGGTCATGCAGATTCGAACCAAGGTTTCGGAGGAGCTGATGGCTTCGGTTTTGAAGATATTTTTAGCACGTTTTTCGGTGGCAATACAAGACGACGTGACCCGAATGCCCCACGAAAAGGAGACGACCTGCAATACTCCATGACAATCGACTTTATGGAGGCTGTATTTGGTAAAGAAGAGGAAATTGAAATTCCGAAAGAAGAAACGTGCGGCACTTGTGATGGATCGGGAGCGAAAAAAGGTACAAAACCTAAAACATGTACACATTGTGGCGGTAGTGGTCAAATTAACGTCACCCAAAATACACCACTTGGTCAGATGGTTAATCGCCGAGCCTGTCATCACTGTCAAGGAACCGGGAAAATTATTCCCGAGAAGTGCACAACATGTCATGGCGCAGGCAAAGTGACAAAACGTAAGAAAATCAAAGTGACAATCCCTGAAGGTGTCGATGACGGACAGCAGCTTCGTGTGTCAGGCCAAGGCGAACCGGGACATAATGGCGGTCCGGCAGGCGATTTGTATATTGTTTTCCGTGTAAGGGAACATAAAAAATTCATTCGCGAAGACGATGATATCTATTTAGAACTCAGCCTTTCATACCCACAAGCAGCACTTGGTGATGAAATCGAAGTGCCAACTGTTCAAGGGAATGTGAAATTGAAAATCCCTGCTGGCACACAAACGGGAACGAGATTCCGTTTGAAAGGAAAAGGGATTAAAAATGTTCATGGGCGCGGCATTGGAGATCAGCATGTCATTGTAAAAGTATTGACGCCTAAAAAAATGACGGAAAAACAAAAAGAATTGATGCGTGAATTTGCAGCAATCGGTGGCGATACACCTGAGGAGTATTCGAGTTCACTGTTCGATAAAATCAAACGTACAATTAAAGGCGACTGAAAGGGATGAAATCATTTGAAGTGGTCGGAAATTTCAATTCATACGACGCATGAAGCGACTGAAGCAGTAGCGAATATTTTGCATGAAGCAGGTGCCAGTGGAGTCGTCATCGAAGATTCGATAGAGCCTGACCGGATCCACGAAGACCGTTATGGTGAAATATATGAACTCGACAAAAACGATTTCCCGGTAGATGGCGTTATCGTCAAAGCTTATTTACCAGTCAATAGCTTTTTAATTGAAACGATGAAAGATATTAGACAGTCTATCGATGGTTTAGCGGAATTTGGGTTGGATGTTGGTCAAAATGTCATGAAAACGAACGAAATTGACGAAGAAGACTGGGCAACTGCATGGAAGAAATACTACCACCCGGTTAAAATTTCTGGCCGCTTTACAATCGTACCGACTTGGGAGCATTATGACCCTGTCGAATCGGATGAGCTAATTATTGAACTGGATCCCGGTATGGCTTTCGGAACAGGTACACATCCAACGACAGTCATGTGTTTACAAGCGCTCGAGAAGTACGTGAAGCCAGGAAATACAGTAGTAGATGTAGGTACTGGGTCAGGTGTGCTGTCAATCGGTGCAGCCCTTTTAGGCGCATCCCATGTGCATGCACTCGATTTAGATGATATCGCAGTCGTCGCAGCAAAAGAAAATATTAAGTTAAACAAAGTGGAAAAAAAGATTGAAGTAACACATGGCAATTTGCTAGACTCTGTGAAAGAATCCGCTGATATAATTATCGCGAATATTCTGGCAGAAGTCATTCTCTCATTTTCCAAGGATGCCTACTCGATTTTACCTGAAGACGGTTTATTCATTGTTTCGGGAATCATCGGGCAGAAGCGGGATCTTGTAAAGGACGATCTTATTGAAAAAGGATTTGAAATTGTCGAATCTGTCTTGATGGAAGATTGGGTCGCGATTGTTGCACGAAAAAGGGGCGTGTAACGATTTGCAGCGTTATTTCCTTGAAAAACCCTTCAATGAAGAAGGTAAAGCAACCATAGCTGGAGATGACGGCAAACATATCACGCGTGTTATGCGGATGACTGTCGATGATGAAGTCATTGTCGTTTCCAATGGCGAGGCATTTACTTCTGCAATTACTGAAATGCTTTCTGATGGTGTCGTTATCCAACGGGATGAAAGTCCCTTGCCGGCCAATGAAATGTCTATAAGGGTGACAATCGCTTGCGGGCTTCCAAAGGGTGATAAACTCGATTTGATTGTCCAAAAGGGGACCGAACTGGGTATGGCTGGAATTATTCCATTTGAGGCAGAAAGGTCTATCGTCAAATGGGATGAAAAAAAAGGCGTTAAGAAAGTGGAACGACTTCGCAAAATCGCTAAAGAGGCTGCGGAGCAATGCCATCGTACAATCATTCCAGAAGTGGAATTCCCATTGTCTTTCAAGCAACTGATGGAGAAATCGACTTACTATGATGTCATTCTTGTTGCTGATGAAGAAGATGCAAAGAGTGGGGAGCCGCATCGAATTGCTGACCGACTCAAAACCGTGTATCCTAAACAAAAGGTACTTGTTGTTTTTGGCCCAGAAGGTGGACTATCGAGGAATGAAGCCGAAATTCTTTGCACAGGAGGATTTCTTCCGATGGCATTAGGTCCGCGTATCCTTCGGACAGAAACAGCGCCTTTGTATTTATTGTCCGCTATGTCTTACGAATTTGAATGAAAGAGGTGAGCAGCCCGTGTCTTCCGTCGCTTTCCATACGTTAGGCTGCAAAGTGAATCATTACGAAACCGAGGCGATCTGGCAACTTTTTAAAGAAGCTGGATATGACCGTGAAGATTTCGAAAAGAATTCAGATGTCTACGTTATCAATACATGCACTGTAACAAATACTGGAGATAAGAAAAGCCGTCAAGTCATTCGTCGGGCCGTCCGGAAAAATCCGGACGCGGTAATTTGTGTAACAGGTTGTTACGCACAAACATCCCCTGCTGAAATTATGGCAATTCCCGGAGTGGATATCGTCGTTGGGACACAGGATAGGACAAAATTACTTGGTCTTATCGATGAATTCCGAACAGAACGCCAACCAATTAACGCCGTCCGCAATATTATGAAAAACAGAGTATATGAGGAACTCGACGTGCCTGCTTTCACAGATCGTACGAGAGCTTCTTTGAAAATCCAAGAAGGATGCAATAACTTCTGCACGTTTTGCATCATTCCATGGGCACGTGGGCTTATGCGATCACGTGATCCGCAAGAAGTCATTCGACAAGCACAACAGCTTGTCGGTGCGGGCTATCTCGAAATCGTACTAACAGGTATCCATACTGGCGGTTACGGTGAAGATTTGAAAGACTATAATCTTGCACGTCTGCTTCGTGATCTCGAGCAAGTAAAAGGGTTGAAACGGCTTCGCATCAGTTCGATTGAAGCAAGCCAGTTGACGGATGAAGTGATTGATGTTCTCCGTAATTCATCGACCATTGTGCGTCATCTACATATTCCGATTCAATCCGGCTCGAATACAGTGCTCAAGCGGATGCGTCGTAAGTATACGATGGAGTTTTTTGCTGATCGTCTGGACAGATTACGTGAAGCTTTGCCTCAACTTGCGATTACATCGGATGTCATCGTCGGGTTCCCAGGCGAGACGGAAGAGGAATTCATGGAGACATATAATTTCATCAAAGAACAGGGATTTTCCGAATTGCATGTCTTTCCATATTCGAAACGGACGGGAACGCCTGCTGCTAGAATGGGAGACCAAGTCGATGAAGCAGTGAAAAATGAGCGTGTTCACCGCTTGATTGAATTGAATGATCAGTTGGCAAAACAATATGCGTTTTCATTTGAAGATGAAGTGCTTGAAATGATTCCTGAGGAGAAATATAAGCTTGATTCGGAAAGCGGCCTTTATGAAGGCTATACAGATAACTATCTGAAAGTCGTCCTTCCAGCCGATACATCAATGGTGGGTAAGATTGTCCGTGTTAAAATCACAAAAGCCGGTTATCCGTACAATGAAGGGCAATTTATTCGTATTGTAGAAGAAGAGCTTACTATTTAAAAATCAGGTAGTATTGGTGAGGCTGTTTCATTCCTAAAATGGGTGAAACAGCTTTTTTCGTGCTTTAACGAAAGTTTCTTGGTATGATACGAGATGTACGTACAACTCTGAGGAGGAATTTGAATGAATAAGAATTATGCAAACACAATTGATCATACATTATTGAAAGCGGATGCAAAAAGGGTAGAGATCGTTACACTTTGTGAAGAGGCACGTGAATACACTTTTGCATCTGTTTGCGTAAATCCGACTTGGGTCAAAACAGCTGCGACTGCGCTTGAAGGATCGTCTGTGAAAGTTTGTACAGTCATCGGTTTCCCTCTTGGTGCATCGACTTCTGAAGTGAAAGTATTTGAAACGGAAGATGCAATTAGAAATGGTGCTGGTGAAATTGACATGGTCATCAATATAGGTGCTCTACGGGCCGGCGAAGATGCGATTGTGAAGAAGGAAATTGAAGCGGTTGTTGCTGCGGCAAAAGGGAAAGCGCTTGTAAAAGTAATCATAGAAGCATCTCTTTTGACGGATAAAGAAAAAAGAACGGCTTGTGAGCTTTCAGTACTCGCGGGCGCTGATTTTGTAAAAACATCAACAGGTTTTTCAACAGGTGGTGCAACAGTAGAAGATGTGAAGCTAATGAGAGCAGTCGTCGGACCTGAAAAAGGAGTCAAAGCATCGGGTGGTGTTCGAAGTTTCGAAGATTTGAAAAAAATGATTGATGCGGGAGCTACACGAGTTGGCGCTAGTTCAAGTGTTCAGATCATGCAAGGGCTTCAGTCGGATTCAAACTATTAATTTGGAAGATTTATATTGACCGCGTAATAATTATGCGGTATAATTTTTTAGTACATGGCACTTGGTCGTGTTCCGAAGTGTGTTTGGAGGGAGGGACAAGAGATATGACGAAAACTGTTGTTCGTAAAAACGAATCGCTTGAAGAAGCTCTTCGCCGCTTCAAACGTACTGTATCCAAAAGTGGAACAATACAAGAGGTAAGAAAGCGCGAGTTTTATGATAAACCAAGCGTAAAACGTAAGAAAAAGTCTATAGAAGCAAGGAAACGTAAATTCTAATTTTCTGTAGTCATGAGTTCGAAACTTGTAGTCAATTTAAACTTTGGTAAACCAGTAAACCCTTTTATGGGTTTTCTGGTTTATTTGTTTTATAAGGAAACAATAAATTCTTGGCCCGTAGATGACCTGTGAAAGCGATTGAGGTTAATCGTACGCCCATCAATCTTTCGCCCAAGCGACCAATCCGCACATAGAAGCGACCAATCTTTCGCCCAAGCGACCAATCCGCATATAGATGCGACCAATCCTCCGCCCAAGCGACCAATCTTTCGCCCAAGCGACCAATCCGCACATAGAAGCGATCAATCTTTCGCCCAAGCGACCAATCCGCACATAGAAGCGATCAATCCTTCGCCCAAGCGACCAATTCGCACATAGAAGCGACCAATCTTTCGCCCAAGCGACCAATCCGCACATAGAAGCGACCAATCTTTCGCTCAAGCGACCAATCCGCACATAGAAGCGACCAATCTTTCGCCCAAGCGACCAATCCGCATATAGATGCGACCAATCCTCCGCCCAAGCGACCAATTCGCACATAGATGCGACCAATCTTTCGCTCAAGCGACCAATCCGCACATAGAAGCGACTAATCTTTCGCTCAAGCGACCAATTCGCACATAGAAGCGACCAATCCTTCGCCCAAGCGACCAATCTTTCACTCAAGGTTGTCGATGTCGCTGGAAGAGTCCACGGCAAAATGAAAAGGATGAAACAATTTTCATAGAAATGAAACTTTCGCGCATTTGGAACGTATAAAGAGATATACTTGATTGTGGATAGAGAGAGAGGTGAAATTCAAATGCCTAAAATGATTGGTAGACTACTCCTTATCATTTTATTCGTTTCGGTGGCTGCGCTTCCTTTCGCTGAAACTGAAACTAGAGCTTCAGCGAATAAAATATATCGTGTTCCGATGATTGATACGATTGAAAAAGGGCTTCATGCTTTTTTAAAGCGATCATTCGATGAAGCGGAAAATGCGGGAGCTGAAGTGATTTTTCTCGAAATCAATACACCGGGTGGATTTATCGATGCGGCGAGCGATATCGCAAAGTTAATGGATGAGACGTCGCAAAAGATCAAGATTATTGCGTACATCAACGACGATGCACTTTCTGCGGGCGCGTTCCTTGCTTTACATGCCGATAAAATTTACATGTCCCCTCGTGGACGAATCGGTGCAGCGGCAGCGATTGTCTCTTCAGGCAATGCGGCGGCAGAAAAAGCGACGAGTGCATGGATAGCAGCAATGAAAAATGCAGCCGAATCCTCCGGACGTAAAATCATCTACGCAGAAGCAATGGCAAACGGAGAGACTGAACTGCCAGAATACGGGCTAGGTAAAGGTGAGTTGTTAACGCTTACTGCGAGTGAGGCCTTAAAAGTCCGCTATAGCGATGGGACTGTCACATCTTTCAAAGAACTACTTAAAGAAACAGGTTATGAAAATGCCGAAGTTGTTTCTACGACTGAAACAATCTCCGAGAGTATCGCGCGCTTCGTCACACATCCGATTGTCGTTCCAATTCTCTTATCGGTTGCAGGACTTGGACTTGTGTTGGAATTGTATTCACCGGGATTTGGTGTTCCTGGTTCAATGGGTGTTACAGCATTGGTGCTATTTTTCTACGGGCATCTTGTAGCGGGCCTTGCGGGTTATGAGACGATTATCCTTTTTGGCATCGGGGTTGTTTTAATTATTGCGGAGTTCTTCTTGCCCGGCGGTATAGCGGGAGTCATAGGGTCGCTCGCAATTTTTGGTAGTATCATTATGGCGGGCGGCAATCCGATGTATATGGCGATTTCAGTCCTTATCGCGGTTGCTATCGTCATTATAGGGATGGTGATCATTATGAAGTTTTTCGGAAAAAAATTACATTTATTAAACAAAGTTGTTTTGATGGACACAACGGATACGGAAAGTGGTTATGTTTCCAATGTGAATCGGGTAGAACTTCTTGGTCGCATGGCCAAAACGTCCACTCCACTTAGACCATCTGGCGCAATTGAACTTGATAAGGAACGAATCGATGTTGTTTCTGAAGGAAGTTACATCGACAAAGGAAAAAGTGTTATGATTGTGAAGGTCGAAGGTTCCCGGATTGTAGTCAGGGAAACAGAAGAAAAGGGGGAAATTGAATCATGAATGAACTTTTAGGTGCAGGAGGCACTATTGGAATCATTGTAATTGCATTTGTTGCAATACTCATTTTGTCAGTATTTTTCACACTCGTTCCTGTAACACTATGGATTTCTGCTATGGCAGCGGGCGTACGGGTGAGCATCTTTACACTAATCGGTATGCGTCTACGTCGCGTTATCCCAAGTCGAGTTGTCAATCCGCTCATCAAAGCACATAAAGCTGGATTAGATATCGGGATTAACCAGCTTGAAAGCCATTACCTGGCAGGTGGGAATGTAGACCGTGTTGTCAACGCCCTGATTGCTGCGCATCGTGCAAACATTGAACTTACATTCGAACGTGGTGCGGCCATAGATCTTGCTGGACGTGACGTATTAGAAGCGGTTCAAATGTCCGTTAACCCGAAAGTTATCGAAACACCGTTTATTGCCGGTGTAGCGATGAATGGGATTGAAGTGAAAGCGAAAGCACGTATTACAGTACGTGCAAACATCGATCGCCTTGTTGGGGGAGCTGGTGAAGAAACAATTGTTGCACGTGTTGGTGAGGGGATTATCTCTACAATCGGTTCTTCTATCAATCACGCGAAAGTGTTGGAGAATCCAGATATGATTTCCCAAACTGTCCTAGCAAAAGGACTTGATTCTGGAACGGCGTTTGAAATTCTATCAATTGATATTGCTGACGTTGATATCGGCAAAAATATCGGAGCAGAACTACAAACTGAACAAGCACAAGCTGATAAAAACATCGCTCAAGCGAAAGCAGAAGAACGTCGTGCGATGGCTGTTGCAAGCGAACAAGAAATGAAGGCGAAAGTAGAAGAAATGCGTGCGAAAGTTGTTAGCGCTGAAGCGGAAGTTCCGCTTGCGATGGCTGAAGCTCTCCGCACAGGTAATATTGGTGTTATGGATTATATGAATTATAAAAATATCCAAGCCGATACAGGAATGCGCGACTCCATTAGCAAAGTCGGTGGAGATCAGCATTTGACGGACGATAAAAAAGACTGAAATCTGTGAAGTCAATTCCCGGAAAGGGGATGAAGTGAATGGGAATGGAACAACTCATTCCATTGATCATCATGATTATTGTCGGTACGTTATTCAGGGGGAAGGGGAAAAAAGAAGCCCCGCCAAAAGGACAACCCAAGCCTTTCACGGCAACAAATCCTGAATCGAATGATCCTGTCAGAAAATTGAAAGAAATGTCTAAACAAATGTACCGTGAATTGCAAAAAGAATTACATCCTGAAACGAGTGAACCACCAAGTAGGCAAACGCCGCAAGTGGTAACTCCAGCGGAAATTACCGCACCAAGACCTGCACGAACAGATACGGTTAGGGCATCGATTAACGACCGTGATCGGGTACCGAAGGAACGACATCGTGGCCGTCTTGCGACTCACGGTGGATCACGTGAACCGGTTTCAAACGTTAATACGCACGACTTGATACCGAAAAACAGACAAGATCTGCTGAAAGGCATCGTTTTCTCCGAAATTTTTGGTCCACCAAAATCAAAGCGATAATCATTGACCCTCTGTCCATTTCATACGATATGGATAGGGGGGTTTGTTTTTTGAAAAAATTATTTTCTATGAGTTCGTCGATAATGATTGAAGATTATTCTTCAATACAACTTAATGGTCCTTATGAACTTCTGAAATTAGGTCCTAATTCTGTAGTGATTAAAAGTGGCGAGTACATTATTGAGGCGGCGGGAGAAGATTTGATAGTGAATACACTTTCGGATGAAGTGGCTGTATTCACTTTTACGTCCATTACATCGTTGAACATGAAGCTACGTGAGCAAGATGGAGCATTCCATGATAGGTAAACGGTATGGCATCAAGATTTCAGGTGGAGGGGATCTTCCTGGATTTCTTTCTAAACTTGCTGTAACAGGGACGAAAATAACAGCAATATCTATTATGGATGGTGTAGCACATTTCAGAACGGATAAGAAAGGTGTTGCCCAAATCCGCCGCCACCGAAGACGTTATCGATTGAAGACGAATATAACGATTATCAGTTCTGAAGAAAATGCAGGAGGGATTCTTTCCTCTTACCGTTTTTTAATAGCGTGTATTATCCCGTTCATCGCTTCATTTTTCCTGTGGACCGTAGAAGTCGAATCAGATATGCCGGAAATCGTTGAAAGGATTGAAGGAAAGCTTGAAAAGTCCTCTATTATCCCATTCAAACCCATTGCTTTCATTCCAGATGAAGGAGAAATCCGGCGTGATCTCATGCTTGATGAGCCCGCTTTGTCTTGGGTTAGAATCAGAAGGGTGGGGGCAACGCTTACAATCATCCCTATGCTGTCTCCACCATCTACGAATACTACTAAAGTTGATGGCCCTCCATCTGACCTGGTGGCGCGTACAGGAGGTGTCATAACTCGTTTCGAGTTGGAAAAGGGGGAACGGGTTAGCCGTGTTCATCAAACAGTGAAAGAGGGAGACGTGCTTGCTACTGGCACCTTAGAGCAAGGCGATAAAACTGCGGTTGTTGGGGCGGACGGATCGGTTTACGCGGATTATTGGATTGAATATGCGTTCAACTTGCCGAAAAAAATTAATTTTCAAACACAAGGCGAAGAAATCGTGGCGTACACTTTCCATCCTCCTTGGCAGAGGAATAATGAAAAATCAAAAAACAACAATGAAAAAGAGTGGTTACCGTGGCCTCTTATCACTTCGGAACGACATGTGAAAGAAATAGCAGGGCAGTTTGAATTAGCGGAAGGGATGGAACAGACCACTCTAATTCCACTATTAAAATACAAACTATTGTCAGAAACTTTTTCAAAAGCAATTATTCGAGATGAACAAATTTTGCACGTAACATACGATAATGATAAAGTTAGTGGGACTATATTGTTTCTCATCAATGATGATATTGCTATCAAAAGACCGATACCCCAAGGAGACTGAAACTATTGGATGAACAATTGATGCAACTGCAAATTGAAAACCCAAACGAGGCAATCATGCTTCTTGGGATTTCCGATCAAAACATGAAATTGATTGAAGACGAACTAGACATTACAATTTTGACAAGAGGCGAAACTATTTCGCTTAGTGGTGAAGAAGAAAATAGAAATTCCGCTAAACTTCTTTTGGAGCAATTGCTAAAAGTGATACGTAAAGGTATTAACATCAACCAACGCGATGTCTCGACCGCTATTGAGATGGTGAAAAGCGGCACAATTGACTATTTTTCCGAACTGTATGACGTCGAAATTGCTAGAAATACAAAAGGGAAAGCAATTCGTGCAAAGACGATTGGTCAGCGGGAATATGTCCATGCAATTCGTACGAAGGATCTCGTTTTCTGTATCGGCCCAGCGGGTACAGGAAAGACCTATTTGGCAGTTGTCCTTGCTGTACAGGCGATGAAGAACGGTTCTGCGAAACGAATCGTTCTCACACGTCCAGCAGTTGAGGCTGGAGAGAGTCTGGGATTCCTTCCAGGTGATCTAAAGGAAAAGGTTGATCCTTACTTGCGTCCATTATACGATGCTCTTCATGATGTTCTCGGAGTAGAACAGACAGAACGACTTATGGAGAGAGGCGTCATTGAAATCGCTCCTCTTGCGTATATGAGGGGACGCACGCTTGATGATGCTTTCGTCATTCTCGATGAGGCTCAGAACACGACGAAGGCGCAGATGAAAATGTTTTTAACTCGACTAGGCTTTGGGTCTAAAATGGTCATTACGGGTGATAAGACACAAATTGATTTACCAAAAGGAATTGCATCGGGTTTAATTGCGATAGAAACCACATTGAACAAGGTTAGCGATATTTGCTTCCAATACCTGGAACAAGGTGATGTTGTCCGCCACCCGCTCGTTGCAAAGATTATTGAAGCTTACGAACAGGAGGAGCAGTCATCTTAAATTGACTGTTCATTGACTAAATGTATTTGCAACCGTTCTAAAAGAGAAAAAGAGATGGGGGGCATATTTCAATGTTGCAGCCATTTTGGAAACTGATTAAATCACTGAAATTTAATTACCTTGCCTTATTTTTGATTGGATTGTCTACAATCCTTCTTTTTTCGCTTATGTATGGGAGCATAAAAAAAGAAACGTATGAATTGAAGTCGCTTCAAATCTCACCTGATACCATACGCTCACTAAAAACGGTTGAAGACACCGTGAAAACCGAACAGGAAAGAGAGAGGGCTGCACTAGAAGTCGGTCCAGTCTACCAATTCTCTGAGGAAGTTGAAAAAAACAGACAAGCGATTGCGGCATCCTTGTTCGATATCCTTGCTGAAGTGAAAAGTTCGGAAAAGAAAACTAAGGATGAATCTGACGAGCTTGCTTTGTTACGTAAGGAGCAAGTGGCTGAAATGCGAAAAAAACTGGCAGGACTTGAAGAGGAGGAGCCGGGTCTTCGTCTAAGTGACGAAGCACTTTCCAACCTTTTATCACTTGAGAAAGATGTCCTTTTGAACATCAAGCAAGTACTGGTTTCGATTATGGGTGTAGAGTTGTCTAAACCGATTAGAGCTGCGGATCTATCGTCTAGCAGGTATGAAGTGGAACGTAAAATTCGCCTGTCGGATTCGATTCCGCAATCCGTCCTGCAGTCTGTGCTTACGCTAGGCCGATCCTTGGTTGTAGAGACTGAAAAGGTGAATGACAGCCTTACAAAGGTGAGAATCGAACAAGCAAGGGAGTCCGTCGAGCCTACGCGTATCTTGCAGGGGCAAGTCATCGTCCGAGAAGGGCAGATGATTGACCGAGATGTATATAGGCAGTTGGAACTGACAGGGTTGTTGACAAATAAGTTACCAGTAAAGCCGATTGCGGGTCTGAGCTTATTCGTCCTATTCATATCATCTATCATTTTCATGCATTTTAGCACTTGGCAGGAAAGTGGAACTGTGAAGAAAAAGGCTTTACTTATCGTTCTAACTATTTTCTTCCTTCTTGTCATCTTAATGAAATTGCTGTCCGTTATCGAAAAAGATTTTGATGTGCTATTAGCCTTTCTGTTTCCGACAGCTCTCGCACCGATGCTCGTGAAGTTATTGACCAATGAACGTCTAGCTCTCATGATAACGATTATCACGGCTGCGACAGCGGGGGTTATGTTACAGGAAGGGTATGCGGCGATTATTCAAATGGAAGTAGCGTTGTACATCTTATTTGGGGGTATCGTGAGCCTTTATTTACTTGGAAATGGCGGTAAACGTTCGAGCATTTTACGGACGAGTGTAGGCGTCTCTGTTTCAAATATGCTGTTCATAGCGTTTTACTTGCTTATGACACAGTCTTCCTATGATTTATCGGAATTGGCTTTTTATCTGATTGCAGCAATTACATCCGGTATTTTGTCGGGAGCATTAACAATTGGCCTCATGCCATTTTTTGAATCAGCTTTCGGATTACTATCAGATATGAGGCTTATTGAATTATCAAATCCAAATCATCCATTATTAAAAAAAGTGTTGATTGAAACGCCAGGTACGTACCATCATAGTGTTATGGTTGCAAACCTTTCAGATGCGGCATGTGAGGTAATTGGTGCTCATGGATTGCTTGCAAGAGTTGGGAGTTATTACCATGATATTGGCAAAACGCAGAGGGCTGGATTTTTCATCGAGAACCAGCATGCCGGACAAAATCCGCATGATTCATTGTCACCTATAAAGAGTCGTGATATCATTATTGCCCATGTCGAAGATGGTGTGAAAATTCTTGAGAAGCATAAGATGCCATCGGAAATCATAGATATCGCAAAACAACATCATGGAACAACTTTGCTGAAGTATTTCTATGTGAAAGCGAAGGAATCTGAAGGAGATGTCAACGAAGATGATTTCCGCTATGCTGGACCTAAGCCTCAGACAAAGGAAATTGCCATCATTTTAGTTGCGGATAGTGTTGAAGCTGCAGTACGTTCTATGAAGGAGCCAACGCCCGAAAAAATTGCCAAACTGGTTCGGGCAATTATTAATGATAAATTGAATGACGGTCAATTCGACGAATGCGACCTCTCGATGAAAGAATTAAAAGCAGCGGAAAAAGTGTTCTGTGAAACATTAAATGGAACATTCCATAATCGGATTGAGTATCCGGACTAAGTGTGTAAGGAGTTGCTGAAATTGCTTGAAATCTATTTTGATGATGAAACGGCTAGTGTTAATGGAAAGATAGAGGAAATGATCCGCGAATTATTGAATCATACCGCAAAGGAAGAAGCACTAGACGGTGATCTGGAAGTGTCCATCACATTCATGACGGATTCGGAGATCCAGGAAGTAAACGCGCAGTATCGTGGCAAAGATGTACCGACGGATGTTATCTCATTTGCATTGGAGGAGATGACGGAAGGGGAAGTGGCAATTGTTGCGGAAGTAGGCATGCCGACTGTTTTAGGAGACATCATCATTTCAGTAGATACAGCAAACAGGCAAGCTGCGGAATATGGTCACGATTTTAAGCGGGAAATTGGATTTCTCTCCCTACACGGTTTCCTACATCTTCTTGGCTATGATCATATGACCGAGGAAGATGAAGTGAAGATGTTCGGCAGACAGAAGGAGATACTTGCTTCCTTTGGACTTGAGAGGTGATTCGCCTATGTATACGTTTTTTAAGGCATTCAGTTATGCATGGAGCGGTATAGTTCACGCTTTGAAAAATGAGCGGAATTTCAAATTTCATTTACTGGCAACAATCATTGTGGTTCTAGCTGGCCTATTAACTGGACTGTCGAGTATAGAATGGTTTATCATTATCATCCTGATCGGTGGGATGTTGTCGCTTGAAATGATGAATTCCGCGGTGGAACGGGTTGTTGATCTGACGACTACCGAACAGCGACCGCTCGCCAAACAAGCGAAAGACCTTGCGGCGGGCGCAGTACTTATTTATGCAATTGTAAGTGCGGTAATAGGACTCATACTATTTGTTCCAAAATGGTTTAATTAATTTGAAGAGGTGTTTTTATGGAAATGGATAAGTTAATGAATGAATCGAAAATAGCGCGGGAGAAAGCGTATGTCCCGTACTCGAAGTTCTCGGTGGGTGCAGCTCTGCTGTCTGAGGATGGAACAGTCTACCATGGGTGCAATATTGAGAACTCGGCTTACAGCATGACAAATTGTGCGGAACGTACCGCATTTTTCAAAGCAATCTCGGAAGGTGTCTATACATTCAAGGCACTTGCAGTTGTAGGTGATACAAATGGTCCCATTTCCCCTTGTGGCGCTTGTAGGCAAGTGATTGCGGAGTTTTGCGATGGCTCGATGCCAGTATATTTGACCAACTTGAAGGGAGACGTGCTTGAAACAACGGTAGCTGAATTGCTACCAGGTGCGTTTTCGAAGGAGGACCTTAAGCTATGAAGCAAAATAATGATGCGTTCAAATCAGGATTCATCTCCATCATCGGACGTCCAAATGTAGGTAAATCAACATTCTTGAACCATGTTGTCGGCCAAAAAATCGCCATCATGAGTGACAAACCACAAACGACTCGTAACAAAGTGCAAGGTGTGGTCACGTCAGAGGAGTCTCAACTCATTTTCATTGATACGCCAGGCATACATAAGCCAAAGCATAAGCTCGGTGATTTTATGGTGAAAACGGCGCGGAACACATTGAAGGAAGTCGATGTCATCATGTTCATGGTGAATGCGGATGAGCCGATTGGGCGCGGCGACCGTTTCGTTATCGACATGCTTGAAAATACGGAGACGCCTGTATTCCTAGTTATAAATAAGATTGATTTGGTCCATCCGGATGATCTTTTCAAAATTATCACAACGTATACTTCAGAATATAATTTTGCAGAAATTGTTCCGATATCCGCCATCAACGGAAATAACGTTGAGCGTCTAATGGAAACGTTGACTAAGTATTTGCCTGAAGGACCAAAATACTATCCGGACGATCAAGTGACGGATCATCCTGAGCGTTTTATCATTTCCGAATTAATTCGAGAAAAAGTTTTACATTTGACGCGGGAAGAAATTCCACATTCCGTTGCAGTTGTCATCGAAAAGATTGATCGTGAAGATTCTCGTAATATGGTGAACGTCATGGCGACAATTATTGTGGATAGGGACTCCCAGAAAGGTATCGTTATCGGTAAGAAAGGCGCGTTGCTGAAGGAAATCGGAACAAAAGCGAGATACGATATTGAAATGCTGCTTGGTTCGAAGGTATTTCTTGAACTTTGGGTGAAAGTGCAAAAAGATTGGCGCAACAAACCTGGCCAGTTGAAGGAATTCGGTTTTAGGGAAGACGAGTACTGATCAATGTGTGTGTATCCAATCCCACATTGACGGGCAGTAAGACCGCCCACAGATTGAAAGTTTCACTTTATAGCAATCGCCGTATGATCCTTATCATGTGGGCCCGGAGGTGATCGCCTTGTTGAATAAATGGGAGGGAATTGTCTTAAGGAGTATTCCTTATGGGGAAACGCATAAGATTGTCACTCTTTTTACCAAGGAAGCGGGAAAGTTGACTGCTATGGCGCGTGGTGCAAAGAAACCTGCTAGTCGATTGGCGGCAATAACTCAAACATTTACACATGGATCTTTTTTAATTCGTACTGGAAGAGGAATGGGTACGCTTGATCAGGGAGAGCAGATTGATTCGATGCGGCATATTCGCGAAGATTTGGAAGCGACGGCTTATGCAAGTTATATCGTGGAGCTTATTGATCGCCTAACGGAAGATAATAAGCAGGGTCACGGACTTTACGGATTGTTGTATGACGCCTTACACGCCATTAATGAGCAGTATGACCCCGAAGCAATTTCGTTGTTTGTTGAGTGGAAGATGTTGCCGGTCGCGGGGATTCACCCCATTCTTCATCAATGTGCAAATTGCGGGGCGGCGGAAGGGGAGTTCGCGTTTTCCTTTAAGGAAATTGGGTTCCTGTGTCACCGTTGCTTCCATATGGACAGGTATTTAGTTCGGTTATCTCCAACCCAATTGAAACTAATTCGGACATTTTACACTGTTCCCATTAGCAGTATTGGTAACTTAACCTTAAAAATGACAACAAAGCAATTCATGAAAAAAATTGTACGAACTATTTATGATGAACAAGTAGGGCTTCGATTGAAATCAAGATCCTTTCTCGATCAACTCGAATCGACACCAGAATTACTACCGAAAAAAGAAAAACCGGTGGTAGAAGGCGATTAAGCCTTCTACCACCGGTTTTTTATGTTAGAATTCGAGATGTTTCGCAATATAATCCTTCACGTCTGTAATCGGCATACGTGCTTGTTCCATCGAATCACGGTGTCTGACTGTTACTTGACGATCTTCTTCGGAATCGAAATCGTATGTGATACAGAATGGCGTTCCAATTTCATCTTGACGGCGGTAACGTCTACCGATTGATTGTGCATCATCGTACTGGACGACGAAATGCTTGCGGAGTTCCGCGTAGACTTCATCCGCACCTTCAGCCAATTTCTTGGATAAAGGAAGAACAGCTGCTTTGACTGGTGCGATAGCAGGGTGGAAACGGAGAACCGTTCGTTTGTCGTCGTTTTCAAGTTCTTCTTCATCGTATGCATCACAAAGGAATGCAAGCGTCACACGGTCGGCACCGAGTGATGGTTCAATACAATAGGGTACAAATTTTTCATTTGTGATTGGGTCTTGGTAATGGAAATCTTCACCTGAGTGTTCCATATGGCGTTTCAAGTCAAAATCGGTCCGATTCGCGATGCCCCATAATTCACCCCATCCAAATGGGAATTTATATTCGATATCTACGGTTCCTTTCGAGTAATGTGAAAGTTCGTCTTCATCATGTTCCCGTAAGCGCATATTTGCTTCAGTCAAGCCTAGTTTCAGTAACCATTGTTTTGAAAAGTCACGCCAGAAAGCGTACCATTCCATATCTTCACCAGGTTTGCAGAAGAACTCAAGTTCCATTTGCTCAAATTCACGTGTACGGAATGTAAAGTTACCTGGGGTGATTTCATTTCGGAAGCTTTTTCCGATTTGTGCGATTCCAAAAGGCATTTTCTTTCTCATGGAACGTTGGACATTTCTGAAGTTAACGAAGATACCTTGTGCTGTTTCAGGTCGCAGATAGATATCGTTCGATGATGCATCCGTCACGCCTTGTGAAGTTTTGAACATCAAGTTAAACTGCCGGATGTCCGAATAATCCATAGCACCGCAACTTGGACAGACAATGGTATGCTCATTGATTAATTGTAGCATTTTTTCGAACGATAACCCATCAACAATCAATTCAATACCTTTTGTTTCAAGTGCATCCTCAATCAGTTTATCGGCACGGTGACGCGTCTTACATTTTTTGCAGTCAATCATCGGATCATTAAAGTTCCCGATGTGACCAGAAGCTTGCCATACTTTAGGATTCATAAGTATTGCTGCGTCAAGGCCGACGTTATAAGGCGATTCTTGAATGAATTTCTGTCTCCAAGCTTGTTTTATATTATTTTTCAATTCAATGCCGAGTGGACCGTAATCCCAAGTATTTGCAAGTCCTCCATAAATTTCGGAACCTGGGAAAACAAATCCTCTCTGTTTTGCTAAGTTAACAACCTTTTCCATAGAAAAATCAACCCCTCCAAATAAAATAAGCACCCATCCCCGGACATATAGTCCGAGGACGAGTGCATGATGCCCCCGCGGTTCCACCTCGTTTGGCTGATAATAGACACAGCCCGCTTCATAGTACAATGGCTCAAGGTTTCCGTTTCATGTCTATACGAGCTTTCACTATCCTCGTTCGCTATATTTCGACATTACTTATTGACCCGTCTTTGCCTATTCAATTCATTTTTAGTGTAGCATGGTTCCGCTTTCTTCGCAATAGTGCCCATCTTCGTATATAATAATCGAGTAGCTAGAATTGAACGCTTAGGGCGGTGACATAAATGGAACTGAATAAGCGACAGACAGAAATTCTTGAAATCGTTAAAGCGGACGGGCCAATAACAGGTGAACAGATTGCAGAACGGCTTCATCTTGCAAGGGCTACGATTAGACCTGACCTAGCAATTTTGACGATGGCGGGATTTTTGGATGCAAGACCACGTGTCGGCTATTTCTATTCAGGAAAGAAACCTGTCCAATCAGTTACTGACAGTATGATTGGCATGAAAGTACGTGATTTTCAGTCAATCCCGGTCGTAGTCGCTGAAAATGTCTCGGTCTATGACGCGATTTGCCATATGTTCCTTGAAGATGTCGGCACTCTTTTCGTTGTCAACAACTCCTCGCTACTTACTGGGGTTCTTTCAAGAAAAGACTTATTACGGACTAGTATCGGCAATACCGAGTTGGATAAAATTCCAGTCCATGTCATTATGACGCGGATGCCAAATATCACTTATTGTGAAAAACAGGATACATTATTACAGGCGGCGAAAAAAATGATAGAAAAACAGATTGATTCACTTCCTGTCGTAGTAGGCAACGAGGAAGGCTTCGAAGTTGTCGGAAGGATTACGAAGACAAATATTACGGCAGCTTTTCTTTCACTTTCAGATGACCACGAATTATGAGGAGAATTCTATGAAAAAGTTAACATTATTCATCGTTTCTGACTCTATCGGTGAAACGGCTGACCTTGTTGCGAAAGCTGCTGCAAGTCAATTCCGGCAAGAACTTAAAACGGTTTCTATGAAAAGATTTTCACATGTCGAAGAAGAGTCCCAACTTGAGGAAATTGTGTTTTTAGCAAAACGACAAGACGCAATTATCATTTATACGCTTGTGAAAAGTGATATGCGAAAGAAAATCAAAGAAGAATGCGCTATCAATACCATTCAATGCATTGATTTAATGGGTCCAATTGTAGATAAAATCGGGACCGTGTTAAACGAAGAGCCGCTTGAAGAACCGGGACTTGTAAGGCAATTGGATGATGATTACTTCAGGAAAATCGAAGCAATCGAATTTGCTGTTAAATACGATGACGGAAGAGATCCGCGTGGTGTTTTAAAAGCAGATATCGTTCTTGTAGGTATTTCAAGAACTTCAAAAACACCATTATCTCAATACCTTGCACATAAAAGATATAAGGTGGCGAATGTGCCACTCGTACCTGAAGTGGATCCTCCGGAAGAACTTTATATGATTGACCCAAATAAATGTTTTGGCCTTGTAATTTCGCCGGGAAAATTGAATTCGATTCGGCGTGAAAGGTTACTTACTCTAGGTTTGAAGGATGATGCAAGTTATGCAAAAGTCGCTCGGATCGAAGATGAGATAAGTCATTTCAAGAAAGTGGTTTCGAAAATCGGCTGTACCATAATTGATGTGACAAACCGTGCTGTCGAGGAGACGGCAAATGTTATCCTAAGCGAGATTTCAAATCGATATAAATAAGAGTTGCAGGAGGGACCGCTGTCGTTGACAAGTAGGTTCTTCTTTTACGCATGATAGTAAAAGTTTTTTCGAATTGTTGATGCTAAATTTGTAGAAAAAAGTAGAAAATCGTGTAAAATGAAAGATTCGGGGATTATTTATAAAAAATTTGTCGAAAAAGCAGGATTTCCGAAAAGTATCTAGAATTGAAGTAGTCATAGTGGAAAATGGTGATAGGATGACGAGAATACCGGAAGAGACAATCGAAGCTGTCCGTACAAAGACAGATATTGTCGATTTGATAGGCGAATATGTCCAATTGACCAAAAGAGGAAAGAATTGGTTCGGTCTTTGTCCATTCCATGGTGAAAGCACACCCTCTTTTTCAGTATCAGAAGACAAGCAGCTATTCCATTGTTTCGGATGCGGTGCTAGCGGTAATGCAATCACATTCATAATGGATATTGAAAATAGTCCGTTCACTGAAGCAGTTGTCAAACTCGCAGAAAGAACAGGTGTCGAAATTGATACCACCATAAGTGAAGGCGTTGGCGGAAAAATTCACAATGCGTTTAAGCATATGATTGAGGCACATGCTCTTGCTGCAAATTTTTACAGTCATTTATTACTAAACACTGTGGAAGGTGAAGAAGCACTACAATATTTAGAAAAAAGAGGGTTTACAAGAGAGAGTATCGAAAAATATGGTATCGGATGGTCATTGAATGATAGGGAGGCATTAACAGCTCTCTTGAAACGAAAAAGCTACGATATGAAAGACATGGAGCGTGCAGGGCTTTGCATCATGAAAGATGATGGCACAGGTTATTTCGATCGATTCCGTGGACGTATCATGTTCCCACTTCGTGATGATAATGGCAACGTTATAGCATTTTCAGGACGTATCTTATCCGGGGGGAAACAGGAAGCAAAATACCTTAACAGTCCTGAAACTCCAATCTTTGAAAAAAGCCAAATTCTATACAATTTTAACAATGCACGTCTTAACGTGCGAAAAACGGGTAAAGTAATACTGTTTGAAGGTTTTATGGACACAATAGCAGCAGACCGTGTCGGAGTGACGAATAGCGTTGCAGTGATGGGAACATCTTTGTCTGATACGCATCTTGTTAAATTGAAAAGAATCGCTAAAGACATCATCATTTGTTGTGATGGCGACGATGCTGGCTGGGAGGCAGCGAAACGTTTTGCTCATCTGATTTCTAAAAAAGGGATGGAGGTTCAAATCGCCCTGTTACCAGGGAGTATGGACCCAGATGACTATATCGCTGAATATGGCGGTGATGCTTTCCGTGAGAAAATTATCGACAATCCACATTCGTTCATGTCATTCATTATGGCCTATGCGAAGCGCTTTAAGAACTTATCTTATGAAAACGATGTGTTGCAATATATTCATGAAGTACTGGAGGAATTGACACTCCGTTCATCACCTGTAGAACGAGATTTATATGTTCGGCAACTATCAACTGAAACGAACGTGTCTGTCGATGCGATTCATCAACAATTTATAAAAATGGCCGGACAACAGGCAAAAAGGGCGAAAGCCGCACCGCTTCAAGAAGGTTCATTTTACCCTCTAAATACGGGTGTACCACGAAAGAAAACAGGAGCCGAACGAGCAGAGAGGTTACTGCTTTATCATTTGATGAATGATGGAGCACTTTTTGATCGATTGCGTGAGGACAAGCACAATCTGTTCGTTCGTGATGACTACGTTGCGATTTTTGTAAGACTTGCCGGATTTTACGAACAATATGAGACGCCTGATTTCCACAGATTTGCAGAATCATTGGAGGATCGTGAACTGAGAAAAATCGTTCTCGATGCCGCAATGGTTGAACGAGATCCTGAACATGCGGAAGAAGAAATTAATGACTGTATCAGTCATTTGGAGAGATATCGGATTGGTCTGACAATCCAGACGAAAATGCATGAATCGAAAGAAGCAGAAAAGAGTAAAGATTATGCCCGGGCGCTGGAGCTGGCCAGGGAAATTATACAGCTCCGGAAATCATTGACGGCCTTGTAGGCTTATTCCGGTGTACTAAGGAGGAACGGGTAAGATGACTAAAAAAGAACTAACTGGAGATATGGAAGTTGAAATGACAATTGAAGATGCAAAGGCAAACCTGTTGGAAGCCGGAAAGAAATCAGGTGAACTGACGCTTGATGAAGTAACTGAAAAGTTATCCGTATTTGAAATGGAACCTGAGCAATTTGAGGAGTTCCTTGATCAAATTGAGGCGCAAGGAATTGAAATGGACCGAAAATCTGATGAGGAAACAGTAGAAGAAGGTGTCAAAGCTGCTCCAGAAGAGTCACAGTTCGATTTAAATGATTTAAGTGTCCCACCGGGTGTTAAAATCAACGATCCGGTACGTATGTATTTGAAAGAAATCGGTCGGGTCGATTTATTAACTGGTGTCGAAGAAGTCGAACTCGCAATCCGTATTCTGGATGGGGACGAAGAGGCAAAAAAACGACTTGCGGAAGCAAACCTCCGTCTTGTTGTCAGTATTGCCAAAAGATACGTTGGACGAGGCATGCTTTTCCTTGATTTAATCCAAGAAGGGAATATGGGCCTCATAAAAGCGGTAGAGAAATTCGATCATACAAAAGGGTTCAAGTTCAGTACGTATGCCACTTGGTGGATTCGTCAAGCAATTACACGAGCAATCGCGGATCAGGCACGTACCATCCGCATTCCGGTTCACATGGTTGAAACGATTAATAAATTAATTCGAGTTCAACGTCAACTGTTGCAGGATCTTGGACGGGAGCCATCCCCAGAGGAAATTGGGGAAGAAATGGATTTAACTGCTGAAAAAGTACGGGAGATATTGAAAATTGCTCAAGAACCTGTATCCCTGGAAACGCCAATAGGAGAAGAAGATGATTCCCATCTCGGCGACTTTATCGAAGATTCTGAAGCCCAATCACCTTCTGATCATGCGGCATATGAATTGTTGAAAGAACAACTTGAAGATGTACTTGATACATTGACGGACCGCGAAGAAAATGTCCTCCGTTTACGGTTTGGGCTAGATGATGGTCGTACAAGGACACTTGAAGAAGTTGGGAAAGTATTTGGCGTTACTCGTGAACGAATCCGTCAAATTGAAGCAAAAGCACTTCGGAAACTTCGTCATCCATCAAGAAGTAAGAGGCTCAAAGATTTTCTTGAGTGATACGTGCATCGGCAAAGTAACTTGCCGATGTTTTTTATATATATATATTTAAGAAGTGGATTTATTCGTATAAATGAATAATATATTCCTTTATATAAGTTAAATTTAAGTTTTATACTTTTATTAATTCTACATATACTTGTTTGACGCGTTTTTTTCAACTATTCAAGTATAAATAGGCCGATGATCTTTCGTTCAACTTATATAGTGATTGCTTTCTATATTTATTTTTCAAATTTTATTATGAAAGCACTCAATGATTCGTTATAATTGAATCTGCAAGCGTTTACAGCAAAGGGGATGAAGATGTGAATTTTGATTTAACAGAAGAACAACAGATGATTAGAAAAATGATTAAGGAATTTTCGGATGAGGTAGTTGCACCGGGAGCTATCGACCGTGACAGAACGAAAGAGTTCCCACTGGAAATCTTCAAGCAGCTTTCTGAAATGGGAATGATGGGGTTACCTTTTTCAGAAGAGTATGGTGGAGCTGGAGCAGACACCATAAGCTTTGCAATCGTTACGGAAGAGCTTAGCCGTGCGTGCGCATCAACTGGTATCACATACTCGGCACATATTTCATTAGGGGGAGCGCCTATCAATCTGTTCGGTACGGAAGAACAGAAACATAAATACTTAACGCCGATTTGTACTGGGGAGTCTTTCGGCGCATTCGGATTAACAGAACCGAATGCTGGATCGGATGCGGGGGGGACGCAGACGACCGCGAAAATAGATGGTGATGATTTCGTTCTAAATGGTTCAAAAGTATATATTACAAATGCGAGTTACGCAAAACATCTTGCCGTTACTGCAATCACAGGCAATGACAACGGGAAAAAAGAAATCAGTGCAATTATTGTACCGACGGACGCGGAAGGATTTACAGTACTTGATAAATATGAGAAAATGGGCCTTAACGCTTCAAATACGACAGAGCTAGTACTTGATAACGTCCGAGTACCGAGGGAGAATCTATTAGGTGAACAAGGTAATGGGTTCCGTCAGTTCCTTGTGACACTTGACGGAGGACGCATTGGAATCGGGGCGATGGCAGTCGGAATTGCACAGGCTGCCTTCGATCGTGCACTTCGCTATTCTAAAGAACGAAAACAATTTGGTAAGACACTTTCTGAGTTTCAGATTACACAATTTAAACTTGCGGACATGGCGATGAAAATCGAACTGGCACGAAATATGGTTCATAAAGCGGCTTGGCTAAAAGATCAGGGCCGTCCTTTTTCAAAAGAAGCGTCGATGTGTAAATTGTATGCCTCGGAAATCGCAATGCAAGTTGCAAATGAAGCCGTCCAGATTCATGGCGGATATGGCTATATGAAAGAATATGAGGTCGAACGCTATATGCGTGATGCTAAGCTTCTTGAAATCGGTGAAGGTACCTCGGAAGTCCAACGCATGGTCATTGCGAGGCTGATTGGTTGTTAGGATTTGAATTTTGTCGAAATTGTCACAAACGGTGAAAATTTAATCGATAACTCTTTCAGTTTCCTATCGAATACAGTACAATGATAAATGTGAACTGTATCCATTACAGAATAGATTCTTATGAAGGAGGGTAATTTAATGAGTAAAAACCCTGTAGTACCTTATATTCTGATTTTTGCGTTAGGAATTGGTCTTATTTTCTTCATGTCCCTCTATGGACTTGATCAAAAAAAGGAAATCGCTAATCAGAGTGAAGATGGGAAAACTGAAGAAGGTGCAGCGGTAGAAGACTTTGACGCTGAAGCAGTTGCTCAAGGTAAATGTATCGGTTGTCACGGTGGTGACCTAACAGGAGGCATGGGCGGCGCAGCTCCTTCGTTAGTTGGAACTAGTCTCTCTAAAGAGGACATCCATAACGTCATCAAAAATGGTCAAGGTAATATGCCTCCACAAGGCATTACTGATGATGTTGAGCTTGATGCGTTGGCAGACTATATCCTATCACTTAAATAATCAGCTGGAAGAAAGGCTGTCAGTCAGCAGAACATTTCTGTAGACTGATAGCTTTTTCTATTGCCTAAAGTGTAAAATGAAGTAAGAACTCATACTATTGAAACCATAAAAGGTGGGGATTTATTGAAAACCGTTCGATTATCAAACAGGCTTGCGGCGGTCGCTTCTTTTGTAGATGCAGGAGCAGTCGTGGCAGATATCGGCAGTGATCATGCCTATTTACCCTGCTTTCTTATCCATACAGGGAAAGTGCAGAAGGCGATTGCGGGTGAAGTAGTAAAAGGTCCATATGAATTTGCTGTGAAAAATGTGCGGCGTGAGGGTCTCTCAGATAGGGTGACAGTCCGAATGGCAGATGGATTATTTGCTATCGAAGAAAATGATGCCGTCGATACGGTGACAATTGCTGGAATGGGTGGCCCACTTATCGCCAATATCTTGCAAAGTGGAAAAGCTTGTCTTGCTCACGTGAAACGAATCATTGCACAGCCGAACATTTATGCAAAAGCAATCCGCGAATGGGCTGTTTTAAATGACTGGACAATCATTGAAGAGGACATATTGAAGGAAGACGGCAAAATCTATGAAATCCTCGTATTGGAAAAAGGGTCGGCTACTTATGATGAAATGGAATTGCTTGTCGGACCAAGACTCCTTGTTACGAAATCAGCTGTGTTCCTTGAAAAATGGAAACGCGAATTGACGGAATGGAATCGCGTACTTGCATCACTTGAAAGTGCGGAAGAAACCGAAGCAATTAAAACAAAAAAAGAACAGTTAACTGCGTATATCGAACTTGTCGGAAAGGTGTTGGAACCGTGAAAAAAGTGAATGGCCAAGAAATCATTGCTCTTTTTGAAAAATGGTCTCCGAAGCGTTTTGCGATGGAGGGGGATCCGGTAGGTCTCCATATCGGGCAATTGAATCGACCGGTTGACAAAGTGCTTGTCACATTGGATGTCAATGAAAAAGTAGTCGATGAAGCAATACAACAAGGTGTAAATCTCATCATTGCGCATCATCCACTCATCTTCAGACCGCTGAAAAATATCTTAACCGACACCCCACAAGGCAGGTTGATTGAGAAATGTATTAAAAACGATATTTCCGTCTACGCTGCACATACGAATCTCGATATAGCGCCTGGTGGAGTGAATGATATGCTCGCTTCAAAATTGGGACTTATCGACACGGAAGTGGTAGAACAGACATATAATGAATACGGTCTCGGTCGTATTGGGAAGCCGGCTGAGAAAATGACGCTTAAGCAGTTTGCGGAACATGTAAAGTCCGTGTTTGGAGTTCCAACACTACGTTTTGTTGGAAATCCGGAAAAAGTCATTCGAAAAGTAGCGGTACTCGGCGGAGATGGCAATAAATACATCGGGGCTGCAAAAAGAAGTGGTGCGGACGTCCTTGTTACGGGCGATTTGTATTACCATATTGCCCATGACGCGGAAGCGATGGGACTTGCCGTCATTGATCCCGGTCACAATATCGAAAAAGTGATGATTGAAGGAGTCGTGGAATACATGATGAATGCGTGCAAGGAAGCAGGCTTTAATGTGGAATTCCTTAAGTCGGAAATCAGTACGGAACCATTTAATTTCATATAAGAAAAATGAAAAAATCGACCTCTGTACTTAGAGGTCGATTTAATTTCATGTCGTTTCATACGGTTCGATGCGCTCAACAGGCGTTGGGTTTTTAATTTTCGGAAGAATTTTCTTCATCTCGAATTTTCGCTCCGGTTGATGTGTAGCTGGATCTTCGGGATTGAAATTCTCCAAGAAAGCAATCACTTCACGGACAATCAAGGTCGGTGTGGATGCACCTGCGGTAACTGCCACTGTAGTAACACCTTCAAGCCATGTCATATCCAATTCAGAAACGTCAGATATACGGTAGGAAGGGGTATTGGCGATGTCGATGGAAACTTGGGTAAGACGGTTTGAGTTATTGCTTTTCGGATCTCCGACAACGATGAGAAGCTCTGATTCTCCTGCTTGTTCCGCAACTGCCTCCTGTCTTACCTGTGTTGCAAGGCAAATTTCTTTATGCACTTCGATATGCGGATATTTCACCTTGAGTGCGTCCATAATATGAACAACATCCCATTGACTCATCGTCGTTTGATTGGTCACAAGAAGTTTTTCGTTTTGTATATCTAGTAGCCGAACATCCTCGATTGTTTCGATGAGGTGGACTGCATGCGGGGCAACTCCGATGGCACCTTCTGGCTCGGGATGATATTTTTTTCCGATGTAAACAATATCGTACCCTTCAGCCGTCTTTTCTTCAATTAAATCATGAGTTACGGTTACATCAGGACATGTCGCATCGATGGATACAAGTCCTTTTCTTTTTGCAAGTTCCCGAACTTCAGGGGAAACGCCATGTGCAGTGAATATGACCGTTCCAGTTTCGACTTGCTCAAGGATCTCCAAACGATTTTTACCGTCCAATGTGATGATGCCATCTTCTTCGAATGCATCGGTCACATGCTTGTTATGGACAATCATTCCCAATATATAAATGGGTCTCGGCAATGTTTTGTCGAGGGCCGCATTTCTCGCGATAATCATTGCATCGACTACCCCGTAACAATAGCCTCGTGGGGAAATCTTCAACACTTTCATGCATACTCACTCCTCTAGTAGGATCTATCATCCATTATAGCGAAGTCGATGAACTGTTTCAAAATTATCGCCCAGGTGGTTGAAAAATTCTTGGAATCGAAGGACCAGGAACTGTGCTCCTAGCGACCGATTGTGCGGCTGTAGCGGCGGCGCTACTTGCTGCAGAAGCGCCTGCGGACGGAAGTGACTGGAAGCCTTTATAAAGTCTCCACATGGCAGGCAAATTTTGCATCATTGGAGCCATTTGTTGGACTACAGGTGCGAATTGTTGGGCAGTATTTAAAAAACGATTGGCTGTCTGCATATAAGACTCCATTCGTGAAGGGCTTTGTATTTCAGGACTAGCCGCCGGACCACCAAACGGATTGCTACTCATCGCCCCTCCTTGAAACGGTTGTCTTGGTGCCTGCGGTTGACTTATCTGTGGAGGTGGTCCGAAGCCCGGTTGTCCCATGTTAAACGGTGAAGAATGCTGTTGTGCGAATGGATAAAAGGACTGATACCTCATGATTAACCCCTTTCGTTGATTTAGAATGAACTTTCACACTGTATACTATGCGAAAATCGCATACGGTGGAACGGAATCGTGTTACAATAGATGTACGTTAGGAGGCATTAAAATGTCTAAGTTTACAGATTATCAATTCAAACCGTTTATTCGGGAAGCTATCGGGAGGCTCGGTTTTGAAAACCCGACACCGATTCAAAAGGAAATCATACCGCTTATCCTAAAAGGGACGAATGCGATTGGCCAAGCACATACAGGAACCGGGAAGTCACATAGTTTTATTATTCCGGTACTCGAACGCACGGATGTAGCAATTGATGGGCTTCAAGCAGTCATCTCAGCTCCAACGAGGGAACTAGCAACACAGCTCTTCAATGAACTTACGAAGATGACAGAGGGGACAGCTATTCGGAGTACGCTACTCATTGGTGGAACGGATAAGCAACGTTCTATCGGAAAATTGAAATCGAATCCGCATATTGTCGTAGGGACACCAGGACGAATCAGTGACATGGCTGAAAATGGTGCTTTGGCAATTCATACAGCCACTATTTTAGTAATTGATGAGGCGGATCTTGCATTTGATATGGGGTTCATCGAGGATATTGATAAATTCGCATCGAAAATGCCGGCATCGTTGGAGATGTATGTATTCTCTGCAACGATTCCAGAAAAACTAAAACCGTTCCTTACAAAATATATGGAATCGCCGGTCCATGTGAAAATTGGCGAACGTAAACCGTTGACTGAAGGGATGCATTATTCTCTTGTTCCTGTTCGTAGTATGAACAAGAAGAAAAAATTGCTTCAAGTGTTGGAAGCAATCAATCCGTACTTGGCAATTATCTTTACGAATACAAGGCAAAATGCGGACGGTCTGGCAAATTATCTTGCTGAACATGGCATTAAAGCGGGAAGAATACATGGCGATCTTGCGCCACGTGAACGAACACGGATGATGAAACAGATACGCGATCTTGAGTTTCAATATATTGTTGCGACAGATTTGGCGGCACGCGGAATCGATATTCCGGGCGTCAGCCATGTTATCAACTTCGAACTTCCGGACGAACTTGAATTTTTCATTCACCGTGTTGGACGAACTGCACGCGCGGGAAATGAAGGGACGGCAATCACTTTGTACGAGCCGTCTGAAAATGACAAGATTGTCAAAATCGAAAAGTTGGGTATTCCGTTTGTTCACGAAGATGTGAAAAATGCTGAATGGGTTGAAGTTAAAGAACGACATGCTAGACAAAATAGGGTTAAAGAGGAAGACGCAATCGATCGAAAAGCGAATTCAATTGTTAAGAAACCGGCGAAAGTGAAACCGGGTTATAAAAAGAAAATGGCTCAGCAAGTAGCCAAAATTCAAAAACGAGAAAGGAGACTTACTCGGAAAAAATGACAAACCAACCATCATTGTTACTTGGCTCCCACGTATCGATGAGTGGCAAGAAAATGCTGCTAGGATCAAGTGAGGAAGCTGCAAGCTATGGAGCAACTACATTCATGATTTACACTGGAGCGCCCCAGAATACGCGTAGGAAGCCGATTGAAGAGCTGAATATCGCAGCGGGGCATTTGTATATAGAAGACAACGGAATGTCGAATATCGTTGTCCATGCACCTTATATCATCAATATCGCGAATACAACTAAGCCGGAAACATTTGCGCTAGGTGTCGACTTCCTTCAAAAGGAGATTGAAAGGACTGCCGCACTTGGTGCAAAACAGATTGTCCTTCATCCAGGGGCTCATGTCGGTGCAGGTGTCGATGTCGGTATCGCAAAAATAATTGAGGGCCTAAATGAGGTCCTTTCACAGGACTTTCCTGTCCGTATTGCCCTTGAAACGATGGCAGGAAAAGGGACTGAATGCGGTCGTAATTTTGATGAAATCGCAAGAATCATTGATGGCGTTACACATAACGAACGATTAGCGGTCTGTTTTGATACTTGTCACGTTCATGATGCAGGTTACGACATCGTCAATGACTTTGAAGGTGTGCTGGATGAGTTTAACAAAATTGTTGGCAAGGATAGAATCTCTGTCATCCACGTAAATGATAGTAAAAACGAACGAGGAGCGATGAAGGACCGTCATGAGAATGTTGGTTTCGGCCATATCGGCTTTGAACCACTTTCATTCATTGTCCATCATCCTGATTTTCAATCGATTCCTAAAATACTTGAAACTCCCTTTGTCGGTGCCGATCCGAAAAATAAAACAGCACCATATAAATTCGAAATTGAGATGTTCAAAGCTGGGTCATTTCAACCAGCTAAGATTGAAATGTTAAAAGTGTAATACAGAAAAACCGTCTGCAAAGGAAACAATATGCAGACGGTTTATTTCAAAAGAAATAAAAGTAAATGTTTTTCAACCTAAAAAGCTGTTCAGGTTTCAGCGCTGTTATTAGTTTGTAGAATCTAAATACTTCTGAAATAAGATTGCGGTCTTTTCATGTCCGATTGCATATTTCACTTTGTCGAGGAAACTTTCGGGTACTCCAGTGAAAATCCAGTGGAATGAAATGTCATTGAGTAATGGGCGAAGTTCCCCAATCTCTTTCTTTGAAAGGTCTATGCCATAATGCCATGCAATCGTTTGAACCTCTCCATCACTTCTCATTTTCACTTCATTCAAAAGCTGTACATAATCCATTCATTCACCATTCTTTCTCAAAAGGTTGTATCCCTTCGTGCAATATATTATAATTTTACATATGAATCGTAATGATTCCTGTTTTTTGGAAGGGAAAGTAAAATGACAAAAACTATTATTCAATTGGACGATGTCAGTTTCAGTTATGACCATTCAATTGTTCTTGAACATATTTCCCTGCAAGTGGGGGAAGGAGAGTTTTGGGCATTGATTGGTCCGAATGGTTCTGGGAAATCGACGCTTCTTACTATTATTCTTGGGTTATTAAAACCATCTAGTGGTTCGGTCAAGCTTTTCGGAGAGAATCTCGAGTCATTTAAAGATCGAGAACGGATTGGCTTTGTTTCGCAGAAATCAAATTCATTTAACTCTGGTTTTCCAGCTACAGTGTTTGAAGTTGTAAGAAGTGGTTTGACAAGTAAAGTAGGTTTGTTGAAAAGATACTCCAAGAAAGATGAACAAAAAGCATTGGAGTCTCTTCGCATTGTTGGAATGGACAGTTTTGCTACGCAAAGCATTGGACAATTATCCGGTGGACAGCAGCAGCGTGTATTTATAGCACGAGCGCTCGTCGGGGAGCCGGATCTTCTAATCATGGATGAACCGACGGTGGGAATCGACCAACAGAATGTTGCCTCCTTTTATTCTATGCTCAATAAGTTAAACCGTGAACATGGCATCGCAATCGTCCTCGTTACGCATGAAATCGATCTTGTGACAGATCTTGCGACACATGTAGCTTGTCTTAACCGAACAATGCATTTTCATGGCGTACAATCCGATTACAATAAAATGGATGAAGTCGATATCTCAAAATGGTATGGACATCCTGTACGCCGTGTCCATCAGCATGCGCCGGAGGTACAAGAATGATTAGTGCAATCTTATCTTATGAGTTTTTACAAAATGCATTTCTTTCCGGTCTAATCATCGGAGTTATTGCACCACTCCTTGGTTTGTTCATTGTGGTGAGGCGGCTTGCGCTCATCGCAGATGCACTAAGCCATGTTGCGCTTGCGGGAATTGCGGGGAGTCTCTATTTAAGTCAACAATTTCTGTTTTTTGCCACTGTGAATCCAGTCTATTTAGGGATTGCATCAGCTGTTGGAGGGTCTTTGCTAATCGAAAAGTTACGGGGAGCATACCGTCATTATGAAGAGTTGGCCATTCCAATCATTTTATCGGCCGGAATAGGGCTTGGGGCCATTTTTATTTCATTATCGAAAGGTTTTGGATCCGATTTAATCGGCTATCTATTCGGTTCAGTTTCAGCGGTTAGCAGACAAGATCTTACGATTGTTATTGTTATCGCCATTATTGTTATCTGTTATATTTACTTCTTTAATAAAGAACTTTTCGCACTCTCATTTGATCCGGAGTACGCAAAAGTGTCGGGTATTAATTCACGTTATATACAGATGGGATTCATGATTATCACTGCGCTCGTTATCGGGGCGTCGATGCGTATTGTTGGTATTTTGCTTGTATCTTCGCTGATGACGATTCCAGTTGCAGCGGCAATCCAACTTGCGAAAAGCTTTAAAGGGGCGATGATTTATTCTATCCTTTTTGGTGAGTCTGCTGTCATCATCGGTCTCGTCGCTGCATTTTATATGGATATTGCTCCTGGGGGAACAATTGTCATTACATCGATTCTCATTCTGCTAGCGGTATTGGGTTGGAAGAAGGTTCAGGGTAATCGTAGTTCATTTGCAGGGAAAGGGGAATTGGTATGAATTTGGATGAAGCTTGGCGTATCCTTCAGGAAAACCAGTTTAAACGCACGAAAAATAGGGAAGCGATTTTACAATTTTTTTCAATTAATGACCGTTATCTTACGGCTCTCGAAGTGAAAAACTTCATGGAAGATGATAATCCGGGAATTAGTTTCGACACAATTTATAGGAATTTATCGACCTTCGAAGAGCTTGGTATACTTGAAGAAACAGATTTGAACGGTGAACGACATTTCCGCATGCAATGTAATCTAGGCAAGCATCATCATCATTTCATCTGCACAGCCTGTGGAAAGACGCGTAGCATTCTACATTGCCCGATGGAGATGATTGCAGTTAATTTACCGGACTATGAGATCGAAGGGCATAAATTTGAAATATATGGGAAATGTCCAGCGTGTATTCCTATATAAAAAACACTGTGTGTGACGTTATAAAAAAGTCACACACAGTGTTTTTATTTTATGATTACTTCAGTTGGGAAGAGTTTCTGAATACAATGATTCGCTTCCTGCCAATTGTAGACACGGATAACGCCCTCCGGAATAGGATTGCGGTTATAAGGCGTGTCAAACAAAATAACTGGAATGCCAAGTTCCTCGTGGATATCAACTGCATTGTCATGCTTATCCTCAAAAAACGCATCGACATTAAACTTTTTAGCTGCGTCGATTTTGAAATGACTACCGACAAGTTCGATATGATCATAGGGAATTTCCTTCTGTTTAAACCAGTCTACTGTCGTGTCATAGACATGATTCCCACGGGCTGAAATATAATACAACTCGAATTGCGATTTCCAATGGTCCAAAACTTCTTTGGCATGTACTTGGGCAGGGGATGAACTGTAGATATGCGGTTCAGCACCCTTATACCATTCATAAAACACTTTTTCATCAACAGTGAAGGCCTTTGTTAGCTCGTACTCTTTAATATCATCGAGTGTCAGTTTACTTCCGAAATGCGCATTGATATGTGGCAATAGGGAAGTGGGGCAGGTCACTGTACCGTCAATGTCGATGCCAAAACGGAGATGTCTCATTCCGCTTTGCCACCTTGTAAGTGGAGTGCTTCTTGTCTTTGCTTCTCGAAATATTCTTCCGCAAGTTTATCGATTTCCATTTTCAGTTCCTCGACCATTGTTGCTTCAGGTACTTTGCGGACCGTTTTCCCCTTCATAAAGAGCAGACCTTCACCACGGGCTCCTGCGATGCCAATGTCTGCTTCACGCGCCTCCCCAGGGCCGTTGACTGCACAACCAAGAACAGCTACCTTCAATGGCGCTTTGATTGTTGAGATATACTCTTCGATTTCATTGGCAATAGTAATCAGGTCGATTTCGATGCGTCCACAAGTCGGACAAGAGATAAGGGTTGCTGCATTCGATGAAAGAGCAAAAATCTTCAGCAATTCGCGTGCAACTTTTACTTCCTGAACGGGATCTGCACTTAAGGAAACCCGTAGTGTGTTGCCGATTCCAGCTGACAGAAGTGTTCCAAGACCGGCTGCACTTTTGATGGATCCTGCGAACAATGTGCCAGATTCTGTGATTCCAAGATGTAACGGATAATCGAAAGCCGCAGCTGCTTTTTTATAAGCTTCGACTGCTAGATTCACATCGGATGCTTTCAAAGAGACGATGATGTCATGAAAGTCGAGATCCTCTAATATTTTGATGTGATGAAGGGCACTTTCTACCATTCCATCCGCAGTTGGATAGCCATATTTTTCAAGAAATTGCTTTTCAAGTGAACCAGCATTGACGCCGATACGAATGGGAATCCCTTTCGCTTTGGCTGCATTGACGACTGCTTCGACCTTGGCTTGTCTACCAATATTCCCAGGATTGATGCGGATTTTGTCTGCACCTTGTTCAATCGCAATCAAGGCGAGTTTGTAATCGAAATGGATATCAACTACAAGCGGGATAGTGATACGCTTTTTAATTTCACTGATTGAATAGGCGGCACGTTCGTCCGGACACGCAACACGTACAATCTGACAGCCAGCTTCTTCAAGACGTAAAATTTCAGCGACAGTTGCTTCTACGTCATGCGTTTTCGTGGTTGTCATACTTTGGATGAAAAGCTCGTCACTTCCACCAATCGTTAAATTTCCAACGCGGACGGGTCTTGTTTGTGATCTGTTTATCATTTCACTCATTTAATTCTCTCCTTAATGGGCCATAGCCTCACTTAACAACTATCTCTATTTTATCAATCATTACGACAAAAAGACAAGGGACAGCCCTTATCTATCGGATTCTGTACAATTTTCAGATTGTATTCGAGTAAGTGGAAGCATAATCTTCTCTCCGCCGATGAGCTGTTGGTTTTGAAGATGTGGATTTAACGAATAGAAGGAAGATAATCGTTCAATAAAATTCGATTCTGAATCAGGATAGAGTGCGAATAATGTTTCAATTGTATCGCCATCGACTGTCGTGATAGGGATAGAAGCGGTTTCCTCCGTTTTATCACAGAGCTTTTGTTTTTTAGTAAAACCTGCAAGTGGAATTGTTCCTTCAGCTAGGTCTAGGCGGATGAAATGGATTGTTATGAATAAAAAGATGGCGAGTAGTAGTATTCTCATGAAAATTCCCCCCTCCGTTACTATATGTTCGGAAGGAGGAAGTATTCATTGAGGTGCTTTCGGGTAATACTTTACAGCTGTTGCAATATATATAAGATGGATAATCGATGTTGAAATCGTGCTGTAGCCATTCATTGAATGAGAAAAGTCGAGTACAATTGTTAGTAGGATTGGTACGGTTATTGCAATTGCCGCCGTCCTCCACATATGTCGGAATTCCCCACGTCTTTTCAGTATTTTCAATAATAGCAATCCAACAGCAGCGAAAATACTGATGCGAATAAAGATATAAAAAGTGCTAATGACAAGCTGGAGTAGGAAAGCAACTGGATAAATAATCCAACCGATTATTTTGCTGTATTCTATTAGCTCAGGAGAAGCCTCGAACAATACCACCTCACCTGTAACATAGCGGATGAATGAAATGATTGTAAATAATGACACGAATAAGAAGACGTACCGAAATACCTTCCCAATCGGTAACAATCGAAATGCCGCAAGTTTTTTTGGTTCATAGACAGCTGCTTTAACAAGTTGGTGGAACTTCACTGCGATACCTCCTTCATCTATCCATAGTCTATCATTCCCTGTAGAAAAAATGTTTGAATCTATTTTCGACAGAATGATGACATTTTGTTAACGAATTGTTAAGGGAATGTAAAGATTTGCTTACTTCTATTTACAATGGGTTGCTTTTATTAACATAATGAGATGTTATACATATAAAGTTTGATGGAGGTTGACTGTTTAATGGAAGTGGACTGGCAGGAAATGCTTTTTCAGTTTCTTGGCGGACTCGGCATTTTCTTGTTCGCAATTAAGTATATGGGTGACGGCCTCCAAAAATCTGCTGGGGACCGACTTCGCACAATCCTCGATCGATTCACGACGAACCCTTTCATGGGTGTACTCGTTGGAATCGTCGTCACGGTGTTGATACAGTCGAGTTCAGGAACAACCGTGATTACTGTTGGACTTGTAAGTGCTGGCTTTATGACGCTCCGCCAGGCGATTGGAGTCATCATGGGGGCAAACATTGGAACAACCGTGACAGCATTCATCATTGGGCTTGATGTTGGTGCATATGCATTACCAATCATGGCGTTCGGTGCATTCCTCATCTTTTTTGTTAAAAGAAGTCAGGTTAGGAATTTTGGTGAAGTTGTTTTTGGCTTTGGAGGTCTTTTCCTTGGACTCGAATTAATGAGCGAGGGAATGAAACCACTTCGGACGCTTGAAAGTTTCACCGATTTGACTATTTCAATGAGCGACCAACCTTTGCTCGGAGTCGTGGTCGGGACGGTTTTTACATTGGTCGTACAAAGTTCCAGTGCGACAGTTGGAATTTTGCAAGGATTATACTCGGAAAACCTTATCAATCTTCAAGCTTCTTTACCGATACTTTTTGGAGATAATATCGGAACAACGATTACGGCTGTCCTCGCTTCTATTGGAGCCTCAGTTGCAGCGAAACGTGCTGCTGCGGCACATGTTCTCTTTAACGTAGTTGGGACGATTGCCTTCATGTTGCTGTTAGTACCTTTCACCGCCTATGTAGAATGGCTATCAGGTATATTATTACTTGAAAGTAAAATGCAAATCGCATTTGCACACGGGTCATTTAACGTGGCGAATACGGTTCTTCAGTTTCCATTGATTGGCACATGGGCATATTTAGTAACGAAGCTCATTCCGGGTGAAGATGTAACGATTGAATATAAGCCGAAACACTTAGACAGGCACTTCATAGATCAGTCACCATCTGTTGCAATTGGACAGGCTAAAGAAGAAATTATTAGAATGGGTGAATTTAGTGTTCAAGGTCTTCAACAATCCTTTGAGTATTTGAAAACAGGAAATAAAAAACATGCTGAGACAGCGTATCAGATAGAAGATGCGATTAATAACTTGGACCGAAAAATAACGGATTATCTTGTTGAAATATCATCTGTTAGTATTTCATCTCTTGAGTCAAGCCGTCATATGATGCTCATGGATTCGGTTAGGGATATTGAACGAATTGGGGATCATTTTGAAAACATTGTGGAATTGATTGATGTTCGGGATGTTAATCGTGTGAAATTGACTTCGGATGCCATGCAGGATTTAACGGAAATGTTCACATTAACAATTGAAACAGTTCAAAAAGCTATTGAATCGCTTAATTTGAACGATGTTGAATTAGCTCGAACAGTCGCTGAAAAGGAAGATTTAATCGATAAAATGGAACGGAAATTCAGGAAAAAACATATTATCCGTCTTAATGAAGGTGCCTGTACTGCACAAGCTGGAATGGTGTTTGTTGATATCGTTTCAAACTTAGAGCGGGTTGGTGACCATGCAGTGAATATCGCTGAGGCAATTCTAGGTAATAGAATGTAAAATAGAAGTGGGGGAAAGCTACTGTGGAAGTTGTCAGTTGGATTGTCGTAAGCGTCATGTTCCTTATTGCATTTGCAGGATTGGTCTATCCGATTATACCTTCTGCACTTTTCATTGTAGGAGGCTTTCTCCTTTATGGTTTCATTAACACATTTGACAATATGACCCTCTTGTTCTGGGGCATCCAAATACTATTTGTTATCTTGTTATTTGCTGCGGATACGCTATCCAATCTTATCGGTGTGAAAAAGTTTGGCGGTTCGAAAGCGGGAATGTGGGGAAGTACGATTGGTCTTCTCATTGGCCCGTTTGTCATCCCAGTAGCAGGTATTTTAATTGGGCCATTTTTAGGCGCAGTCATCGCAGAATTTGCTTTTTCGAAATCAGGACTGAAGCAGGCGTTTAAGACGGGAATTGGTTCTCTTGTCGGTTTTTTGACGTCAGTCGTAACAAAAGGCTTCGTTTTAATCGTTATGATTTCTGTGTTTATCTTCTTCGTCAAATAAACTACCGAAATTAGTCCGTTTTATTTGAACGTTTTTCAGCATTTTGATAATGTTGAGTATGTACCAGATTTATCAATTTACCGAAACCCTCAAGGAGGAATGGAAAAATGGCTTACCAATTACCAGAACTACCTTATGCATACGATGCATTAGAACCACATTTCGACAAAGAGACGATGAACATCCATCACACGAAACACCATAACGCGTATATCACTAACGTGAACAACGCACTAGAAGGAAATGAAGAACTTCTAAGCAAGTCTGTTGAAGACCTAATTTCTAATCTTGATGCTGTACCTGAAGATAAACGTACTGCTGTCCGAAACAATGCTGGAGGACATGCGAATCATTCACTTTTCTGGACGTTGCTTTCACCGAATGGTGGCGGTCAACCATCAGGTTCGCTAGCTGAAGCGATCGATAAGAAATTTGGCAGCTTTGATGCGTTCAAAGAAGAATTTGCAAAAGCAGGCGCAACACGTTTCGGTTCAGGTTGGGCTTGGTTAGTTTTGAATAATGGGGAACTTGAAGTCACTTCGACTCCAAACCAAGATTCACCGCTAATGGATGGTAAAACACCACTTCTTGGACTTGACGTTTGGGAACATGCTTATTACTTAAACTATCAAAACCGTCGTCCAGACTATATTGCCGCATTCTGGAATGTAGTTAACTGGAATGAAGTTGCAAAACGTTACGGTAAATAATTTTCTATCTAGTTTTAAAGGAACAAAGCACACATCTTGTTCGTCAAGATATGTGCTTTTTCTTTTTGGGATGGTATAATGCAGCATGAACAAAAGAACAAGGGGGCTCATTATGAAAAAGCAGGTGCGTAAGGCAGATCAGGCTAAAATACGCCAAAGGAAACATATCGCATTCCGCATGAATTTCCTGTTTTTCTCGATCTTCATCCTATTTTCATTGCTTATTCTTCGACTAGGTTATTTACAAATTGTCAAAGGGGAAGACTATACTCGATTATTGGAGCAGAAGGAAGAAAAAGCTGTTAACACAAATGTAGCAAGAGGACGTATATTTGACCGTACGGGTAGATTACTTGTTGGCAATGATCCGAAGAATGCCATTACATATACGAAAACGTTGTCAACAACCTCGCAAGAAATGCTTGACACAGCTAGGGAACTTGCAAAGATGATTGACCAGAATACGAAACGCATCACACTTGCAGACAAAAGGGATTTTTGGATATTGTTGAATTCTGAAAAAGCGATAGCGAAGGTTTCTAAAAAAGAAGAGGCGGCGATTAGAAAAGATAACTCGCTTGCTGAAAAAGACGTCCAGCGCGAACTCAACCGATTAACACGTGAACGCATTACGGAAGACGAACGGAATTCATTTACAAAAGAAGAGCTTGAAGTACTAGCGATTTACCGAGAAATGATGTCAGGGTATGCCGATTCCCCTCAAATCATCAAAAATGAAGATGTAACAGATGAAGAATTCGCGGCAGTTTCCGAGCATTTAATGGAGCCATTGATGACCGGGGTTGATACGACGACAGACTGGGAACGTGTAAAAATGTCGGAGAGTACAATTCTAGGTTCGACGACAAGCCCTATCCAAGGAATACCTGATAGTCATTTGAATTATTATTTAGCAAGGGACTATTCAAGAAATGATCGGGTTGGAAGAAGTTACATTGAACAATATTATGAAGAGTTGCTAAAAGGACAGAAAACAATCGTGAAAAATGTTAGAGATCGTAGTGGTCGAATCGTCGAAACTAAGACAGTAAGAGAAGGTGAACCCGGTAAAGATTTGATGTTGTCGATTGATAGTGAACTCCAAGAGGGACTGGAAGATCTTGTATCGGCTAAGCTTCTTAAACTAAAGGCGGGTCCTAATTCGAAGTTATTAGATCGCGCATTTCTTGTGATGTTAGATCCGAATACCGGAGAGGTTCTATCTTTGGTAGGGAAGAAAATTGTGAAAAATGAGGAAACCGGTAAAAATGAGATAAGGGATTTTACTTTCGGTACATTCAGTACGGCATACGAAGTCGGATCAGTAATTAAACCTGCGACCTTATTGGCGGGATATCAATATGGCGCGGCACGGATTAACGAAACAAAAATTGATGAACCGCTTATTGTCGGGAACGTACCTAAAAGCTCACTTTTTAACCAGTATGGGCGCGTAGCGGTTAATGATATCGAAGCAATCGGTCGCTCGTCTAACGTTTACATGTTTAAAATCGCGATGGAAATCGCAAACTATTCATACGTGAGAAATGGTAGATTAAGAATTGATTTTGGAGCTTTTGATAAGTTACGTGATAGTTATGCCTCTTTTGGTCTTGGGACAAAAACAGGCATAGACCTGCCGGGAGAAGTGACAGGTATGTCAACAGAACCGAATCGAAAAGAGCCAGGGAAACTATTAGACTTGGCAATCGGGCAATTTGACACTTACACTCCTCTTCAAATAGCACAATTTGTTGCGACAATTGCAAATGGGGGATACCGGATTGCCCCTAAAATGTTGAAACAAATCCATGAACCGTCATCTGATGGGAAGACATTTGGCCCGCTCATTCAGGAGAATGAAACCACAGTATTGAACAGAATTAATAATACCGATGAGGAAATTGAGCAAGTGAAACGAGGAATGCATTATACGTACTACGATCCGAGAGGCACAGGGAGAGCGGATAGAAAAGGTCTATTTGATGGGGCTTCCTACGACGCTGCCGGGAAAACAGGAACAGCCCAATCCGGTTATTATGAAGGGGACGACCGAAGTCTATGGGGAACAAAAACAATCACCGTCACACATGTAGGGTTCGCACCTTATAAAAATCCGGAGATTGCCTTTGCGGTGATTGTACCGCATGTTTCAACCCAGTATAAAAATCCCCCTCATCCAAATAATGAACTTGCAAGATCTGCCGCGGATTTATATTTCGAATTAAAGGGGAAAAGACTTAAAAATGAAAAGGCTTCCGCCTCACCCTTACCAATAAAACCGGCACATAAAAAATAGGCGGAAAATAAAACACATCACCAATACGACGATTGTCGCATTGGTGATGTGTTTTATTTTATTGTTGTAATCATTTTAGCGATTTTTTGGAAGTCCATAGAGGAATCCAATTCGTATTCTCCAATTTGGATTTTTCCTGAAAGATTATTATCAGTAAGAAACGCATTAAATTTGTCAGCATTCTTGACAATACCTAACTTTTCCAATGTAGCGGAGACGACAGTTGAATTTGAACCAGGTTTAATCTTTACTGTGGTTTTAATGACTTTGGATGAATTGTTAACCGTTTTGTCATTTTTTGATTCGTCGTTGTGCGTATTTTTTTCAATTTCAGGAATACTTACTTTTACCGATGTTGCTGTCTGGGCAATTGCCAATTCCTCGTTTGTTCTGGAAAGTTTTCCACGAAGGTTTTTTACTTCGTCTTGCATTTGTCGAATTTCTGCATCTGAAACACTCTTTCCGGAGTTAGTAAAGTAGAGGATACTACCTGCAAGGATGCAACCAATTCCAGCTGCGCGTAATAACTCTCGTATCATGCAATCGCGCCTTTCGATTGCAATACTGCAAGAACCTCATTACTTGATAATGCCGCACGGTTAGCGATATCATTTATTGAGTAACCTTGTGAATGCAGTGATAGAATTTGATTGACGATGACTTCGTGAACAGGTTTTTCCTTCGCTATTCGTAGGCTACTGGAAGGCAATGGCCCAACACCAATCATTAGTTCCTCCTCAACAGCTTTTAATCTTTTACTTAAGCTATTCGTCTCTTGGTAGAGACTAATTGAAACTTTCTCTAAATCATCTGTATACTTGCTGGATGAATTACCAATAAAGAAAGAAGCAATACTACATATGAGTCCAATAATGAGTAGGATTATTGGAATGTTCATTTCACCACACCTTTGATAGTAAGATTTGTATCCATGTTACCATATGTTATTCAGTAAAGAAATTTCAAGCTTTCTATTGGATATAGGCGGATGATGTGTTACAATTGATTAGTCGTATAAACATGCTCATATTAAACTTAATATTCCTGATGAGTGGGAGGGACAATAATGCGCGTAAATATTACACTTGCTTGCACAGATTGCGGTGAGCGCAACTATCATTCAAAGAAAAACAAGCGTAACAATCCAGAACGTATTGAAATGAAAAAATACTGCTCACGTGAAATGAAACAAACTTTGCACCGTGAAACGAAATGATGCTTTGACCAAAACCTTCACGGGTTTTGGTTTTTTCATTTGAAACGGGGGTATGGTCTATGGAGAAAAAACAATTTAGGAACCAACTTCTAGCTGTCATGAATAAAATGAATCGAACAGAACATGAAAAGCAATCTTTTGATATTACGAATAGATTCCTTGCATCTACTGAATTTCGTGAAGCCAACACGATAGGCATCACCATTTCCCGTTTTCCCGAGGTGGATACGCGACTACTAATCGAAGCTGCCTGGAAAGCTGGTAAACGAATAGCAGTACCGAAATGCAACGCTGTAACACGTGATATGGATTTTCGCGTTATCACATCATACGACAGCTTGGAAACCGTATATATGGACCTTTTAGAACCAATTGTTGATGAAACCGAAGCGATTAACAAAGATAACATTAGTCTACAAATCGTTCCCGGAGTTGTTTTTTCAAGTGCAGGATTCAGAATCGGTTTTGGCGGAGGCTATTATGATCGTTATATGGCAGATTTTAAAGGTGGGGCACTATCACTAGCTTTCGAATGCCAGACCAATTATATAGTCCCGGTAGAAAACCATGATATTCCGGTTGAAAAGATATTCACGGAGCAACAAGTGATTCTCTGTCGGGTGAGTGAGTGCGGAAAATGAAGAATCTATTCGGAATTATCCAGCTGTTGAAGCGTTTTGGAATCTATGTTTATACTGGTAATAGGAGAAATGATATCTTTCTTATGCAGTCGGAAGTGAAGGATCTTTATGATAGTGGATTATTGTTGAAAGAGGATTATATCACCGCAATGCTTATTTTACGAAATGAGTCATCCGTATAGTGGAAATGAGTTACCTATATATTGAATCTATAGATGCTTATTTGACGCGTTTGTTTCAACTATTCAAGTATAAATAGACCGATAATCTTTCGTTCAACTTATATATCATAGTTCTTTTGACCTTTTTTTATTAGATTTTGAAACTATTTTACAACTGTAACGTCTATTTATGTAGTGACCGAATGTTAAACAGTTACAAAAATGATACTTACTATATTTTGAAAGGGAGAGATGGAATGAAGAAAGTAGTATGGCCCAAACATTCCGTACTCATCATCGCAATAGTCGCAACATGGCTTACAACGTATTTCGGCTACATCACAAGCTTCAATATGAAAATCGATAATATGATGCAGGAATTCATTTTGTTTTTGAATCCTCTCAGCTTCCTTTTATTCGTTTACGGCTTTGCGCTATTCATGAAGAGTACAAAAAAACGCAATATATATTTGTTGACAATAAGTATACTCACTTCTATTGTAATGTTTAGTAATGCAGTGTTCTATAGGTTTTTTAACGATTTCATCACATTGCCGGTTCTATTTCAAACGAGTAATTTCAGAGATTTATCTTCTTCGGTTACAGCCAATATGCATTTGACTGATATCTTTTTCTTCACTGACGTCTTGATCATTTATTTTGCAATGCGTTATGTGTCAGAAAAGGAGCCAAAGGTACAGCGTGGAAAAATCGGGCGCAAACTTTATTTTGTCATGACCGCCGCTGTTATGATGGTAAACCTTGGTCTTGCTGAAATGGAAAGACCGCAACTATTAACACGTAGTTTTGATAGAGAACTTCTTGTCAAAAATATCGGGGCTTACAACTACCACGTCTATGATTTGTTCATTCAATCCAAATCACACGCACAACGTGCACTTGCAGATGGTAGTGAACTTGTAGAAGTAGGAAACTATATCAATGCCAATTACACTGAGCCAAATCCTGATATGTATGGTGTCGCAAAAGGACGTAATGTCATCATTGTTTCACTTGAATCATTGCAGAACTTTGTCATCAATAATGAGATGGATGGACATGTGATCACACCGTTTCTAAATGAGCTGACACATGATAAAGATACGTTCTATTTCAATAATTTTTATCACCAGACAGGACTTGGGAAAACATCGGATTCGGAGTTCATTCTTGAAAACTCCTTGCATCCGCGGAATGGTAGTGCGGTATTCTTTACGCATAGTGGAAATACGTATGATTCGTTGTCTGAAAGACTTGGAGAAAATGGCTATTTCACGAATGTTATGCATGCAAACAACCGTAGTTTCTGGAATCGGGATATTATGTATAACACACTTGGTATCAACAAGTTTTATGATGTTGAAAGTTATGAGATTGGTGAAGGGCAGGCTGTCAACTGGGGAATGAAAGACATTCCATTCTTTGAACAAACAGTTGATTTGATGAAAGAAATGCCACAGCCATTCGCTTCGAGAGTGATTACATTAACTAATCACCATCCATTCGATCTCGATGAGGAAGATATGCTTATTCCACAATATACTTCTAATTCGAATACGTTGAATAAGTATTTTCAGACTGTACGTTATATGGACGAAGCAGTCAAAGTCTTCTTTGATGATTTAAAAGAAAAAGGACTGTATGATAATTCAATCATTATTATGTACGGAGATCATTACGGTATTTCGGAAAACCATAATAAAGCGATGAGTATGTATTTAGATAAGGAAATCACACCTTATGACAATGCTATCTTGCAAAAAGTGCCATTGTTTGTCCATATCCCGGGTTATGGTAAAGGGAAAGAAATGGATGAACTTGCCGGACAACTTGATTTGAGACCGACTATCCTTCATCTATTAGGTATTAGTACGAAAGAGGATATGCAGATGGGGGCGGATATTTTTTCTCCTGATCACGAACCGTTTGTTATTTTCCGCGATGGACGTTTTGTAACTGATAAGAATGTATACGCCCAAGAAGTTTGTTATGACAATGAGACGGGTGAAGAAACGGATAGTGGTGCGTGTGAACCGTTTATCAAACGGACTACCACTGAGCTTGATTATTCCGATATGATTATTAATGGGGATCTTCTTAGATTCAAGGAAGAACAAACTCAACATCCGGAGATAAAAGGTCAACAGAAAGAATGATGAGGTTCTGCACGGAACTTTCCGTGCAGCCTTTTTTCGGTAAAGTGAAACTTCAAAAGAGGGGCTCCTCATCCCTTAAAGTTGGGGGGTATTACTACCCGCTAATACGGAACAAAAATCATAATGGGGGGGCGGGCGCGGTGAGGAAGATCGTATTCGTATTCGGTTTGACAGCATTATTAGTAGTAGGTTGTACAAATAAATCGGATGAAGTAGAGAAAGTGCCAGGATATACGAATCCGGTCGAAAATAATCATGAAACATCTAAAGAAATAATCAATTTACTATCTGCTGATTCTGCAAAATTCCATTTCGTTGCAGGCTGGCTTACAGATTCAGCCGTAGTTTATGTTGAAAAAGATGCAGGGCTATACAATGTCAACAGTTTTGATTTGCACTCAGGAGAAACAAAAACGTTATTTCAGGAGAAATCCGTTATTGTCGATGTCCTTATCCACCCCTCTAAAAAGTATATTTTACTACATACGGGTGATAACCCGGCATCCGCTATCGTTAAAATTCTAACCATAGATGGGATGCTACAGGATGAAATTGAAATCGCCTCCTCTGAACTTACAATCGAATGGAATGACATCGATCCATCGTTAATTTTGTTTACGGCGTTTCAACAGGATTGGTCGTTCAATCTGTACCTTTACGAGGGTAAGGGTTCTCATTTGAAATCGCTAACCATGAAAGACCCATTTCCTAAATGGTTTGGCAAAGAATTGATTGTTATCGGTCATGTCGAGGGTCATATATTAGATGGCGGCGAACTTCTTACATACAATCCGATTACTGAAAATTTCGGGAAACTAGACGTCAAGGATGTTGTCTATTTCGATACATATAAAGAGTCTATTGTTGTTGTACGCATTAATGAGAAAGAGGATGCAGCGTATACCATCATGGATCTAAGTGGGGCCATTCGCTATGAATGGACGATGCCTGCAGTCAGCAATTATTCAGAATGGGTGATTCCTGAGATTGAGTGGATTTCAAATGATGTTGTCTTTTTACCTTCGCCTGAAACAGGAGGACAACTTGATGAGTTAACGTCGCCGTATCGCCTTATTCGCATAGTGGAAGGCAGACAAGAGGTTGTGAATGAACATCTAGTTGCAGGGGACATCCGCTGTTCTCCATCTGGGAAGAAGTGCTTGGCAGGTGGAGCTTTGGAGACGGTCATCAATGCTGAAACTGGAGAATCAATAACATGGCTATCATTTTTAGGTAAATAAAAACATCCTTTGCATATAAGCAAGGATGTTTTTATTTTTAATGCACCAAAGTCGGTGGGTAACCTTGGTATACAATTGTTGCAATTGTAAAGCCTCCGAATACGACCGCAGCTCCAAGGTTAAAGACAACGCTCAGAGCATTACGTTCTTTGAAAGCCTGGAAAGTTCCAACGACTGCTAAAATTGCGACCAATCCAAAAATTACCATCAATAAATTCATTGGGAAGACACTCCTTTCAAAGAGGAACTTCTGCATTGCTCACAGGATGTGAGTAATGCAGAAGTCAGCACATCCTGTGCAAGTCCGATTTAGCGATATTCCTCTTCTATTGTACTGTTTACAAACAACTTTGTCGAGGCTAATTAGTGACGATTCATTGAAATCGTATTGCATATTGCGTAAACTAATTTGCAGGAGGTGAGGAGCATGTTGAAAATACGTACATATCCACTTGGGCCGATTCAGACGAATTGTTACTTTATCCAAGATGAATCAGGTAATTGTTTAATCATTGATCCTGGTGAAGAAGGGACGCGGTTGATTCGAAAAATAAAAAAGTTGGAGTTAACACCAGTGGCTATTCTTTTAACGCATGCCCATTTTGATCACATCGGCGCTGTCGATGCATTACGAGATCGATTTGATATCCCGGTCTATCTTCATAGTGAAGAACGAGAATGGCTTTCAGATGCTGTTCTGAACGGTTCCGCGCGCTATCCAGGCTTGCCCTATGTACAGGGGAGGAAAGCGGATCATCTTATTACCGAAGAAGGCATGATGGAGATTGGCCCATTTAAATTTGAAGCAAGATTCACACCTGGCCATTCACCGGGTAGCGTTTCCTTTATTTTTGAGCTAGAACGTTGTGCATTTGTTGGAGACACCTTATTCCAGCAAAGCATTGGTCGGACAGATTTACCAGGAGGGAATACGCGAGAGTTGCTGACATCCATCCATGATAAGCTGCTAACGCTGGATGACGGTGTCATTATCTATCCTGGTCACGGACCTTCGACGACCCCTGCTATCGAAAAAGATTCGAATCCATTTTTGAATGGATTTTAGAAAACAAAAAAACAGCCAAAATGGCTGTTTTTTGTATGTACTTTTAGTGGCCAGCTCCCGGCACGTGTATAAACGTTGAGTAGTAGCTGAATGCGACCATAAAAATCATCAGATAAGCTCCGAATAAGTACATGTACATCCGTTCAGTCAGGTTCAAATATCCAAGTAGAAGGAAGAACCCTGTGTTCGCTACAAAAAGAAGTGCAGCTGGTAGCATGTCACCTATATAAAACATTACAGCAAAAATGCCTGTCCAGAAGCCCATCAGCTTGAACATGTTATCCATGTGTGCGTCCCTCCTTAATAAAACATTACAATAAGCTCCTATTCATTATAGAGGATAACGGCTATAGATGTAAACTCAAATCGTTCTTTCATTGTGACAAAGAAGTGTATAACGGTTTTTCATTCGAAATAAAATCAGGCATAGAAATGGGGACAAAATTTAAATTTGACCCCATTTTGCCATACACAATTCGGCTTTGAGGAAAAGTATTCCAATTTCTTTTCGACCATCGTATACTGTGTCGTAAGACGAGAAGCGGTCTTCCGTCTAAAAAGAAGGAATAATCTATAGCCATGTTTCTAAGGACGGATATGGATCATTCTTAAAAGAAGAGGGGTGTTCAATGGTGAACCAGGATAACATTATCGAACAGAAAAGCTTTCAACTACTTGAGAAAGCGATTAGACATGAGGCAACCGATATCCATCTCGTACCGATGAGGGATGGTTATGATGTGTCATTCAAAAAAGATTCAAAACTTGATCGGTCCGGCACAATCCCCCCACAGTTGGCGGGCCGAATGATTTCATTTTATAAATTCTTGTCTTCACTCGATATAAGCGATAGACGCAAACCCCAAAGTGGTTCATTTCATAAACAAATACAAGGAGAGAATTTTTCTTTCCGTGTTTCAACAATTCCATCCATTCATATGAAGGAAAGTGTTGTCATCCGTTTGCAAAAACATGACAGAATTGTTGCAATTGATGATTTATGTATTGAAAAATCATGGGCTGATAAATTACGTCATGCAGTTTCTGAGCAACAGGGGTTGATTATCTTGACTGGACCGACTGGTTGCGGCAAGACGACGACAATCTACTCTTTGACAGCACATTGTGTGAACAAGCTTGAACGGCATGTCATTACACTAGAAGACCCTGTAGAAAACAATCATTCTCATCTGTTACAAATACAAGTTAATGAGCGATCGGGTATGACCTATTCAAGCGGTTTAAAGGCAATTTTACGCCACTCACCAGACGTCATTATGATTGGAGAAATCCGAGATAGTGAAACGGCGAAAATTGCTGTTCAAGCAGCATTAACCGGACATTTGGTACTTACATCTATTCACTCAAAAGACCCTGCCGGTTGCTTTTATCGGATGATGGATTTTGGTATCTCCACAGAAGAATTAAGACAAACCGTGGTCTGTATTTCAGCACAGCGTCTTATGCGGAATGCGGCAGGGAAGGTGGGTGCGGTATTTGAAATCATTGAGGGGGACATGCTTGATCAGATGGCGGACACAATTATAAAAGGTAATCGAATCGTTGTTCCTGATGAACTCAAAGTAGAGTCGTTAATCAAAAAATATGGATTTTCTGGAGTGGTTAAAAATGAGTGAACATACTAACTACTCTCTATTTCGGAAAAAAGAAATTCTTGTAAACCGGCCTGCTTTCCTTGAAAGACTTTCGGTGCTATTAACTGAAGGCTATACCTTTCATGACGGTTTAACTTTATTATTACCGCATCATACGAAAAATTACGATGTCCTTCTCGAGAGATTAAATGATGATTTTAAAGAGGGATTTGGTGTCACTCACCTCCTTGGTCAAGTAGGGTTTTCGCCAGGGTCGCTACTGCCTGTTGCAATTGCTGAGATAGATGGACGACTTGCTCAAGCGTTGAACGGAATGGCAAAACGTTTAAGGAAAAAAGAAGAAAAGCAAAAGAAGTTAAAAAATCTTCTGATGTATCCGCTCGTTCTTTTTTTCTTCATCACGGCCCTCTTAATCGCCTTTCGCCGATTATTTTTACCCAATATGGAAGCACTTGCGATTTCTCGACAATCTGAAGGGGGTGAATTTATTTCATCCTTACCATTTATTGTGACCAAGATTCCCGATTTAATTTTTGGCATAGTTATGATTTTCGCATGTATAGCTACAGTTTGTGTAATTGTGTACAAAAAGCTCAGACCAGAAACTAAAATCCGTGTTTTCATGTCACTACCGATTGCAGGGCCTTTCTTTTCGATGATGAAGACCAGGGATTTCGCAAGCGAAATGGGAAGTCTACTCCAATCAGGATTGTCTATGCAACGCGCACTCGATGTATTGATTGGCCAAAGGTTGGATGTTGTCTTAGGTGAAATCGCAAAAAAGGTGAAAGAACAAGTTATTTTCGGAGAGTCTTTTTACATGGCAGCCCATTTAACGGTAGGCTTGACGAAACAGCTATCTGCTTTTGCAAAACATGGTGAAGATAGCGGCCATCTACCGAAAGAACTTACCATTTACAGTGATCATCTAGCTGAAACAATTGATGAAAAGCTAACAAGTGCACTGGCGTTGCTTCAACCGGCATTGTTCAGTATCATAGCGATTTGCATATTAGCAGCTTATCTTGCCTTGCTTTTACCTGTGTACGGGATGATGGATAAATTCTGAAAGGGGAAATGATATGAAATATATTAAAAATGAACATGCTTTTACGCTTATTGAAATGATGATCGTTCTTCTGATCATCTCGGTTCTCATTCTTATAGCAATTCCGAATGTAACAAAACATTCGAAGTCAATTGATGAAAAAGGATGTGCGGCTTATGTGAAAATGGTCCAAGGACAAGTGGAAGCATATAAGATGGACAAAAAAGAGATACCGACAGTGTTAGATTTGGAAACGAATGACTATCTACCAAAAGAATCGAAATGTCCAGATGGTAGGGCACTGTCAATTGATACAGATGGTAAAGTAGAGGCGGCGGGGTCTTCTCTAACCCCATGAGACAATGAGGAAAGAAACGTATACAGGAGGCTTCACGTTTCTTGAATTGCTCCTTGTTCTGTCTATGCTTTCCGTTCTAACGCTAATCATTCTACCATTGGGTGATAAGTGGATTCAGGAGGCATCTGAAGACGATGCTCTTCAAGCGTTCGTTGCATCCATTTATAATTTACAAGCTTATTCGATGGCAAATAAAGTGTATACAAGATTGGAATTTAAACATTCTGGTACGGTGTACATCACCTCCGCTCCAGGGAAAACCGAATTTTCGAGAACTACTTTACCTAAAGGAATGAAGGTAGCTGATACGAGTCGCATGAAAGTGGTTGAATTTCATGCGACTGGCAATATCGTGAAATCGGGGACACTCACACTTGAAACGAGTTCCGGACTAACCGAAATACGGTTTCAATTTCAACGTGGGAGGATGATTATCTATGAATGAAGATGGCTATTCTTGGCCTGAAGCGATACTTACGTTAACGGTAGTACTTCTGATTTTCGGCACACTACTTCCACTAGCCTCGACAATGACCCTGAAGCTACAGTTGAAAAAGTCAGAGATGCATGCAACAGAGGCCGCCCTTCAAGGAGCCATTTTATACAGCGCTTACGGTTTGGTAGGGGGCATTCGTCATGTGAATGGGATGGATTATGATTGGACAGTGGAAGGGAATTCAATCTGCGTAACATATAAAGTAGTAGAAAAAGTGACTAGAAGATGCGTAAATTAATGAAAATGACAGATCAGCGGGGCTATACATTGCTTGAAAGTATCTTCCAACTCATGATTATGGTTGCCTTCATTCAACTATTTCTGTTATTTTTTTTCTGGAAAGAACCTATTGAACAGCAATACTCCGATTATTCTGCAACAGAGTGGGAGTTGTTCTCGATTGATTTACAGTTATTGCTATCCGATATTAGCGATATTCAGCTACGTGACGAAGGGAGAACTATCCGTATTAGGAATAGCAGGGGAATCATTGATATTAGCCAAAGTAATACAGTTATTAGACAACAGGTATATGGAAAAGGGCATGTCCCTTTGTTAACGGAAATCCAATCTGTCACGTATGCTTTCGATGGTATGGAATTAGTTGCTTACGTGACAATGAGAGATGGATCCCATAAAGAGAGGGGGTTTGCGGTTGGGCTTTATTCGAAATGAAGATGGTGCAATGCTCGCGGCAGCGATTGTTTTATTATTTTTCGTCAGCCTCTTTCTTTTCTCACTCGTTTCATGGCATGATAGTCTATATAAGACATACGATTCGCTTGAAACGTATTACGAAAATGAAACGATGAGAATAATGAAACGGGACGGGTGATTGAATCGGTCCTGAAAAATGGGTGATGACATGAGGAAAGTATATTTAATTGGGTTTATGGGATGTGGAAAAAGTGTGATAGGCAAACGACTTAGTTTTGCGACGAAAATGCCATTTTATGATATGGATTATGAAATTGTCAAAAAGACTGGGATGACAATTCCTGAAATTTTCGAATCATATGGGGAAGAACGTTTTCGTGACATGGAGACGGAGTTTCTCCGTACGTTCCGTGATGAGTCTTGTATTATTGCGACAGGAGGAGGCGTACCAATGCGTAAAGAAAACCGTGAGATTATGCGAAAATCGGGTCTCGTATTTTATCTCAATGCACCGTTTCGCGATATTTGGCGCCGGATTTCCACAGATCGAAATCGACCCATTGTCCAGCAATCGACGAGAGCTGATGTTGAAAAGTTATACAATGATCGGAAGCCGCATTATTTTAATAATGCTCATTTTAAGGTTGAAACAGAGCGAAGAACGTTACGAGAAATTACGGATTATATGGCGTTTCAAGTTGGGCGGCTAAAGGGGGATAAATAGAGAAGTGGCAAAATCATTCGTAAACTTCTGTTTTTTGTTTGATGAAGTTAGATGACTATTCAAATTACTAAGCTAAACACGTACGTTGGATTGAATGCTATTCAAATTGTTCGTTAAAAACAACTGCTAGCTAAAATGTATTGCGCTTACAGAAACGAAATGTTAAGATATAAGGCGAAAGGGCATTAGTTGTCCGAATCTTATTCGTTTTCATTTCAATTGAATAACGCGAATGATTGTATGGGGAGAGCACGCTTGGGCGTCGCCGAAGGAGCAAGTAACTGAAGTTATGAATCTCTCAGGTAACAAGACTCGTACATGACGCAACTCTGGAGAGTGCCGGCATAGATCGGCCACCAACGAGGAAAGCCGCAAGGTCAAACTTTCAGGTACAAGGACAGGGGTTCTCTTAAAAGGGGGACTTCTGTCCTTTTTCATCCCGTATTAACGGGCAGGAACCCCCCACTGATTGAAGATTAACTTTATCAAAGTTATGAATTTAAAGGAGGAAAAGGCTATGGCAGAAGTGTTAAAGCGTACTGTACTTTTCGATAGTTATGCTGCGTTTGGTGGAAAGACAATCGATTTTGGCGGTTGGGAATTACCTGTTCAATTTTCGAGTATTAAAGCTGAACATGAAGCGGTCCGTACTAAAGCAGGTTTGTTTGACGTATCGCATATGGGTGAAGTAGTAGTTAGTGGTGAAGGCGCACTATCCTTTCTACAAAAGATTGTGACGAATGATGTTTCAAAATTGAAAGATGGTCAAGCTCAATATACAGCGATGTGTTATCAGGATGGTGGGACTGTTGATGACCTCCTTATTTATAAACGTGGAGACAATGACTACCTACTCGTTGTAAATGCATCGAATATAGACAAAGATCTTGAGTGGATGAAAAAATTCGCGACAGACACTGTTTTGATTGAAGACAAGTCATCTTCATACGCACTACTTGCTTTACAAGGTCCTATAGCGCAAGAAGTTCTACAAAAAATGACAGACGAGCCACTTGCAGATATCAAGTTTTTCCGTTTTAAGGAAAATGTCAACGTCGCTGGCCATGACGTGCTAGTTTCGCGTACAGGTTACACAGGTGAAGATGGTTTCGAAATTTACGGCTCACCTGAAGCGATTGTTGCGCTATGGCCGGCAATTCTTGAAGCTGGTAAAAGTGAAGGTGTGGTTCCAGCGGGCCTTGGCGCACGTGATACACTTCGTTTCGAAGCGGGATTACCACTTTACGGACAAGAATTATCAAAAGATATTTCGCCGCTTGAAACTGGACTTGGCTTTGTTGTGAAAGTGAACAAAGAAGAGGACTTTAACGGTAAAGAAGCACTTTCATCCCAAAAAGAGAATGGCGTTCCGCGTAAGTTAGTCGGTATCGAAATGATTGATAAAGGGATTCCGCGTACAGGTTATAAAGTATTCCTTGGTGACGATGAAATTGGTGAAGTTACGACGGGTACTCAATCACCTACACTTAAAAAGAATATCGGCTTTGCGCTACTCAAAAGTGCACATACGGAAGTAGGTACAGAAGTTGAAGTTGAAATTCGTAATAAGCGGTTGAAAGCGGTACTAATTGCAACACCATTCTATAAACGCTAATTATTAACATAGGAAAAGGGGTTAACTGGACATGAAGCAGCATCGTTATATTCCAATGACTGAAACTGATTGCGACGAAATGTTGAGCGCTATCGGAATTTCATCTGTAGACGAACTATTTGCAGATATTCCTGAACAAGTTCGATTCAAAGGTGAGCTTGCTATTAAAAAAGCGAAATCTGAATCTGCACTAACTAAAGAACTAGCACAACTGGCTGCTAAAAATGCAGACTCACGTACATATGCATCATTCCTTGGTGCAGGTGTCTACGATCACTATAGACCAATCATCGTCGACCATGTCATTTCGCGTTCTGAGTTCTATACGGCATACACGCCTTATCAACCTGAAATTTCACAGGGTGAATTGCAAGCTATTTTTGAATTCCAAACAATGATTTGCGAATTGACTGGTATGGATCTTGCAAACTCTTCTATGTACGATGGCGGAACAGCCCTTGCTGAAGCGGGTACACTTGTAGCGGGTCATACACGTAGGAAGAAACTTTTCGTTTCAGAAGCGGTTCACCCGGAAGCACGTGATGTTGTACGCTCTTATGCCACTGGTCAATCGATTGAAGTCGTTATCATTCCACAAAAAGATGGCGTAACCGATATTGCTAGATTGGAAGAGATGATTGATGAAGAAACGGCTGGCGTTCTTGTTCAGTACCCGAACTTCTTTGGTCAGATTGAAGACATTCAAAAAATTGGTGAAATTGCACATGATAAAGGCAGTTTGTTTGTAGTGTCTTCGAATCCACTTGCACTCGGCGTATTGACACCTCCAGGGAAACTTGGTGCGGACATTACTGTAGGAGATGCACAACCATTTGGAATCCCTGAACAGTTCGGTGGGCCACATTGTGGTTACTTCGCTGTCACTAAAAAATTGATGCGTAAAGTACCTGGACGTCTTGTTGGAGAAACGACTGACGATGAAGGACGACGTGGCTACGTATTGACGCTTCAAGCACGTGAGCAACATATCCGTCGCGACAAAGCGACATCTAATATCTGCTCGAACCAAGCATTGAACGCACTTGCGGCTTCCGTTGCTATGACAGCTCTCGGAAAAGAAGGCGCAAAAGAGATTGCTTATCAGAACATCGCAAAAACGCATTATGCGAAAGGTGCATTTGAAAAAGCTGGCTTCGAAGTGAAGTTCGGTGGAGCACATTTCAACGAGATTGTTGTTAATTGTAAAAAATCCGTAAAGGAAATGAATGCCCAATTATTCACAAAAGGGATTATTGGCGGTTATGACCTTGGTTTAACATACCCAGAACTTGCGAATCACGTACTGATTGCTGTTACAGAACAACGTACGAAAGAAGAGATTGATGCACTTGTGCAAGAAATGGAGGCCCTTCATGCATAAAGATAATCAGCCGTTAATTTTTGAAATTACTAAAGCTGGGCGTGTAGGTTACAGTCTAACTGAACTAGATGTACCTGAAGTAGATCTCTCTAGTTTAATGCCAGATGGATTTATCAGAAAAGAAGACGCTGAACTTCCTGAGGTTTCTGAACTGGATATCATGCGTCACTACACAGCTCTTTCTAACCGAAATCATGGGGTAGATAATGGATTCTATCCACTTGGTTCTTGTACGATGAAATATAATCCAAAAATTAACGAGTCAGTTGCTCGTTTCCCTGGATTTGCTAACATTCATCCACTTCAAGATGAGTCGACAGTGCAAGGTGCACTAGAAATGATTTATGATCTACAGGAGCATTTGAATGAGATTACAGGGATGGATGAAACAACACTTCAACCAGCTGCAGGAGCACATGGTGAATGGACTGCTCTTATGATGATTCGTGCATTCCATGAAGCAAATGGGGATTTCAACCGGACAAAAGTTCTTGTACCTGACTCTGCTCACGGGACAAATCCTGCTTCTGCTACAGTTGCCGGTTTCGATACAGTAACTGTCAAGTCGAATGAGAGTGGTCTTGTTGATATTGAAGATTTGAAGTCAAAAGTAGGCCCTGATACGGCTGCGCTGATGTTGACGAATCCGAATACACTCGGACTTTTTGAAGAAGATATTCTTGAAATGGCTACCATCGTTCATGGTGTTGGCGGTAAATTGTATTATGATGGCGCGAATTTGAATGCTGTTATGTCCAAAGCACGCCCTGGAGATATGGGCTTTGATGCGGTTCACTTGAACTTGCACAAGACATTTACAGGACCACACGGCGGCGGCGGACCTGGTTCAGGACCTGTCGGTGTGAAGAAGGATCTTATTCCATTCCTACCTAAACCAGTTCTTGTGAAAAAAGAAGATATATATACATTCGAATATGATCGCCCACAGTCAATTGGACGTGTAAAACCATTCTATGGTAACTTTGGTATCTACCTACGTGCTTATACGTATATCCGCACGATGGGTCCTGATGGCTTGAAGGCTGTTACGGAATATGCAGTTCTCAATGCGAACTATATGATGCGTAAATTGGAACCTTATTTTGACTTACCTTATACACAGCATTGTAAACACGAATTCGTGCTGTCAGGTCGGCGTCAGAAAAAACTAGGTGTTCGAACGTTGGATATGGCGAAACGTCTCCTAGATTTCGGCTATCACCCACCAACAATCTACTTCCCACTTAACGTTGAAGAGGGCATGATGATTGAGCCGACAGAAACAGAATCGAAAGAAACACTTGACTCGTTCATCGATGCGATGATTCAAATCGCGAAGGAAGTCGAAGAGAATCCTGAAGTGGTACAAAATGCACCACATACAACAGTCATCAATCGTCTTGATGAAACAAAAGCGGCACGTCAACCAGTACTGCGCTATATCAAAAAGTAAGAACGCTGTAACATTAAGGGCAAATGATTGTACATGAGATTAATTAAAATCATATATTGTCCATAAAGTTGCATATAGTATTAAAAAAGTACATCACTAAGATAATTTAGTGGTGTACTTTTTTTGTAAAGAAGAGCATAAAATGGTGAATTTAAGATAAGCATGAGTCTTTTTCAATTAACCTAAGTTTCGGAAAAATATTTATAAAAGGCATGAAAAGAGCCGGAAATGACCATTTCCCACTTCGGAAACCCCTATATTAAAGGATTACGCTTTTTAATTTTGAATTGTAGTGACCTAAGGAAAAGTCGTGGTAGGGTGGACAGTATTGTTCTGTTCTGCTATCGTAATTATCGAAGAAGTCGGACTATTTAATAGAAGTGCGATAAGCATACATTTATGAAAAAAAGGTTGGTAATGATGACGTTAATAGGAAAGTGTGAAATAACAGATAAAGGTTTGTAGTGACCAAACAAAAAACAGAAATGCCGCTATATAGGGATTTCGAAGCCCTCCAATCGAAAGTTGGGTTAAGATTCTTTATCCCGCATTAAGGGGCAGTACCCCACTGAATTGTCTACACTTTGCATTTGTCTTCCCACTTATTGAAATGGGAGACTTCTGTTGAATGAAGTTAAAATACAGCGAACGGATTATGGACAACGATAGGAGAGTATCTAAAATGGGAATAAGAAATTCAGCAAAAGCAGTTATTATTAAAGAAGAGAAATTACTAACCATAAAAATGCATGAAAATGGTGGAACGTATTATATTCTACCTGGCGGCGGTCAAGAACATGGTGAAAATCTTCATCAAGCATTAGAAAGAGAGTGCAAAGAAGAGTTAGGTGCGGAAGTTGAAATTGGAGAATTGCTATTTGTACGTGAATATATTGGGAAAAACCATGAACTAGCTGCCTATCATTCTCATGCACATCAAACTGAATTTATGTTTTTGTGTAATGTTAATCAAGATACTTTTAATAATGGAATTAGTCCAGACAAGGGTCAAATAGGGACAGAATGGTTACTAATTAATGAATTGCTAGAATATAATATATTTCCCCGAGCATTGAGAAGTCATTTGATTTCTTATTTTGAGAAAGGAAAAGTTGCAACTTATATAGGTGATATTAATTAAATACATTCAAGCATTTTGCTACTAACGAGGCGCAAGTATCGAAACAACGATAATGTTTTTTTCTTCTTAAAATAATTTGGGTTAGTAAAATAGGCTCAACACCGAAACATGTACTTGACTTTTCAACAACTGAGACCTCATCATTACATTCCAGTAAAATCGGTTGTTTGCTATTACTTTCAACTGCAGAGGGTACGAAATATAGATATTTTTTGTATAGCTTTTCATGTCAAGAACAGACTTTGGTGTTGAGCCGTAAAATAAGGATTAATAATTGAAATGTTGAAATACAAAATAGAGGTGAAGTAAAATGGTACATCAAATGGGGTTATATGAAGAGTATTTTCAAGCAATTAAAGAAGGGAAAAAGACGGTTGAGGTACGCTTAAACGACGAGAATAGAAGAAAAATTAAAGTAGGCGATATCATTGAATTTATAAGAGTACCTGAACGAAACGAAACATTAAAAGTTCAAGTTTCAGAGTTAAGAAAATATGATACTTTTGAAAAAATGTATAAGGATATTCCGCTTCAAAATTTTGATTGTGAAGGTTGGACAATGGAAAAAATGGTGGAAGGAACCTATGAAGTATATACGCCGGAACAAGAAAAACAATGGGGAACATTGGCTATCACAATAAAGTATTAAACCAAAATCACTTTAACTATCAGGTGCGTTTTCATGATATGTAGGAATGCTTTTCACGGATGAGGCAGGTTACTGAGTGAGTTGCGATTATCAAGCATTTTGAAACATAGTTGGATCTAAACGTAAAATAAAGAACAAGATGAAAAAGGATAGATAAGGCACATATTATCTGCTTTATCTATTCTTTTTCCCCTTATATATTGGGTAATTGTAAATGAGTTTCTTCTTTCAACAAGTCAATAATAAAACAATTGGCTCCTCCTTTTAAAATCCAATCGAACCTTCATGCTCCCAAGTACCTTTTTTCGAGCGTTTATGCTGTTTTTGCAAGTCCTGGATCCGACGTTCATAGTCAATCTTCCCGTCATAATGGAAACCAAGTGCGACGGACATATACAGTTCATTCAATTGAGAGATGGATAATCCAGCTGTACGCGTTGTCATTTCCTCCAATTGATTGTCACTGAACAATCCTTTTTTGTCGAGTTTCTGCATGTAGTACCGGCGAACTTCCGCAGTAGGGGAAGGGATTTCATAGGTACTGTCAAAACGGCCTGCGCGATTGATAAGGGCAGGGTCGATTTTTTCAGGGTAGTTTGTCGTCCCGATGATAAACAAGCCTGAAAGAATCCTTGCGCCGTCCAGTATGTTCAAAAATGAACTCCGTGAATGTTCCGGCATCGAGTCAATATCTTCGATGACAAGGATTGCAGGAGCCATTCGAGCGACTGTGTTAAACACTTCCTGCATGGAGTAGCTACCGGTGTGCTCAGTGATCTGCCAATAGATAACAGGTGCTGTCGTTGTGCCTGTAATCGATCGGACAAGCGTTGTCTTGCCGTTCCCTGGTGCGCCGTACAATAGGATGCCTCGTTTATAAGGTAGTCCGTAATCTTTATAGAAAGCTCCGTCATCCTTGAAAAATTCGTCGATGGCGCGGAATATATCGCTTTTCATCGTATCCTCAAGAAATACATCATCCCGACCAACTTTTTCTCCAGGTTCAAAGCTTTTCTTTTCGACACCGCTATCGGTATCGACGAGATAGGTGACTGTCGTTTTCATCATTTCACGTTGTAAGTGATTGACCTCTTTAATAAAAGTCATTACTTTTTCGGGTGAAGCGGCGAATAGTTGATATTCAGGCCATGTCGACCCGTTACCTACATAATAGAGTAGTTGGGTGAATGCGACATCGAAATCTGGAAAGTATAACAACTGATTTTCAATTGTCTCAGAAATACGCAATTTGAAACTATTTTCGGTATTAGCCCGTTCCACTTTACCTGTTGGGCGCACACCGTATACATGACCTAAAGATTCATAGAGTAGTTTTCCTTTTCTCATTAATTCATCGATTACGGATTCTGCATGTGAAATCAATTCTTCTGCTTGAATCACTTTCCAGTCCTGCTGTTTCCGCTCATTTAGACGGTTCAACACATGGCGATTTACAGTTGCATAATCTTCGTAATTCGGCAGTGACTCCCGCATGTCTTTTTTGATTGGCAATAAAATCTTTTCTTTCATAAAATTATCATTCTCCATTTCAATTGTTTATTCACCAAAAAAAGTCCCTCCAAGAGGAAGAACTTCTATATTTATTTACTTTTCACTTTACCCGACCACTGACGGAAACCACCTTGTAGGTGAAATAATTGCGCATAGCCTTTTTTCTTTAACATGAGGGCGGCTCTTGCACTTTTCCCTCCGTTTTGGTCATACAAGTAAACGGGCTTATCTGGACGAATTTCTTTGAAGCGCTGACGAAATTGGGAATAAGGAATATTTCGCGCACCTAAAATATGTCCTGTTTCAAAATCTTTCGTCTCACGCACATCAATAAGTTGCGCTTTTCGATAGCCCTCAATAAATTTGCCTTGTGTTAAATTTGTAACTGCTTTGCTGAGACGTCGCATGGTTACGAACATGTACACAATTAAGATAAGTACAATAGCCCCTAAGATATAATAAGTCACAACAACTTTCCCCTTTCTCTTTACTTTCTCATTATAAAGATTTTGTGGCACTAGTTCAATGAGAATGATAAAATAAGGTGCGTCACAAAGGGGGAGTCAGCATGGGAAAAACGATTTGGCATTTTATTAACTCGGGAAAATGTTCGCCATCTTTCAATATGGCGCTGGATGAAGCTTTACTTGAATGGAATAGTATCGGGGAAATCGGTCCAGTACTTCGATTTTATGAGTGGGAACCAGCTACCCTCTCAATCGGCTATTTTCAGAGTGTCGAAAAGGAGATTGAAATGACTGAAGTGGAAAAACACGGTCTTGGATTCGTTAGGCGACCAACGGGTGGAAGAGGGGTTCTCCACGAACATGAACTTACATATAGCGTCATTGTAAATGAAGATTATCCAGGAATGCCTGAAACAGTGACGGAAGCTTATCGCGTCATTTCAGGTGGATTGTTGGAAGGATTCCGCAATCTTGACTTGGATGCAAAGTTTTCCATTCCGGATACAGTCGAGAAAAACGATGATTTAAAAAAACCGAAAACTGCCGTTTGCTTCGATACGCCGAGTTGGTATGAACTTGTCGTTGAAGGTAAGAAAGTAGCGGGCAGTGCCCAGACGCGACAAAAAGGCGTCATTTTACAACATGGTGCGATTCTTTTGGGTCTGGATGAAGACAAGCTTATCTCATTATTTAAATTCAAAACTAGGGAGCAACGTGAACGGATGCGTACAAGCTTGCCAGAAAAAGCTGTGGCGATTAATCGGTTAGTGGATCGTGAAGTAACCATGACTGCGTGTATCGAAGCATTTTCTAAAGGATTTGAAAGCGCATTAGATATGATTCTTGAGCCTTTAGAATTAACGGAAGAGCAGCTCGATTACGTGAGGGGAATTGAGCAGAGGAAGTATGCAAATGACGACTGGACGTTTAAGAAGTAACGTCCAGTCGTCATTAACTTCGTAAGTCAAACTAAAAAACGGAAATGCCTACGTAGGCATTTCCGTTTTTTTAGTTTACAGGGACAGTTTTAGTATCTATTACAGGGTTAGTGACAACTTCCAATACTTCAATTCCGTGTTCTTCAATTTCCAACAGTTTTTCAAAAGAGGCAATCGCCACTTCTACTTGCCTATCATCCGGTTCTTTCGTCGTCAACAGTTGAAGCCACAAGCCAGGATAACCCAAATATTTCAACACTGGAATATTACGCACTAAATTCGTGACTTGCAACACTTCGAATGAAATACCGAGAACAACTGGAATCAGAAGAATCCGATTCACAATACGCAACCATAAAGGATCAGTGGGTACAAGGAAATAAATGAACATCCCAACAATGACTGTGAATAGGATAAAACTGCTACCGCAACGGAAATGGAGTCTCGATTGTGCCTGCACATTTTTGACCGTCATTGGCAAGTTATTCTCATACGTATTGATAACCTTATGCTCAGCGCCATGGTATTGAAATACCCGTTTAATGAGTGGAGTCATTGAAATAAGTGAAATGTAAGTTAGTAGCAAGATGAGTTTGAACATACTTTCAAGTAAAATCTGTGCTGTTTTACCCGGAGCTACAAATTGTAGCATCTCCGCGAGAAACACCGGGACCAGCGTGAAGACGAATTTACCGAACAGGAACGATAACACGGCAACTCCTGCAACGCCAAGCACCATAACCAATTTGGACGATTCTTCAGTTTGTTGTTCTTCCTCACCGGGCATCACGTCGTAGCGTTCATGTGAGAACGTCAAGTGTCGTGAACCGATACCTGCTGATTCAATTATCGCGACAATTCCTCTAACGAACGGGATTTTCTTCAGTTTCATCCGAACGTTATTCTTTTCTTTTGGAAGATGATAGTAGTCAATCGAATTATCTTTCCGTCTAATGGCTGTTACTGTATGATTTTTACCGCCGAACATAACCCCTTCGACAAGCGCTTGGCCCCCATATGCGGGAGGTTGTTGACCTTTTTTCATAAGCTTTCCCACACCTTCTTTCTTATCAACTTAAGCCCTCTACTCATCATACTAAAAATTGGTCGTTTGCTCCACAAATAATGTTTAAAAAGTAGTAATCGGCCCGATACTTTGTAAAGGAGGGGATTCTATGATTAATAATACACTAATCTGGACTTCAATAATTAGTGCATTTTTCACTGTACTGGCACTTGATTTTTTGCGTCTATTCAAATTCATTAGTTGGTCGCCGATTGGTTGGTCAAAAAAGTGGCAGCTATTGGCATCCGCACATTTCAGCATTAAATGGGCGCTACTTTTCGTGGCGCTTACTTTGATATTCGCTCTATTGTATATTGTTGTCTCATACACTACTTCAATCCCGCCATCCGTAACGTCAATTCTAATCGGAATAGTTGTTGTTTTTGCGATTGAATGGACGATTGCCACACCGAAAACACCCTTATCTACAATCAAATCGATTTCCCTTCCTTTTTTCGCAATAATGGCTATAGTTTTAAGATTTATTACGGGAACAGCGGTTTTCATGAAGAAACTTTCAGAGGAAAGTATGAAATAAGTTGCTACAAAAGTACGATATGATAAAATGGGAAAGAAAACAATGAGAGGAGGGATCTGGCGGTGAAACTACTAATTCTAAATGGGCCTAATCTGAATAGACTTGGAAAAAGGGAGCCAGATATTTACGGTGCTGAAACACTTGAAGATGTTGAGCAGAAATTAGACAAACTCGCTCAGCAACACGGTGTTGAAGTATCTTTCTTCCAATCAAATATCGAAGGTGCTCTAATTGACAAGATTCATGAAGCAGAAGACACTGGTCTTAATGGGATTATATTTAACCCAGGTGCGTTTACCCACTATAGCATCGCACTGCGTGATGCTGTAGCTTCAATTAATGTGCCTGTTATTGAAATACACATTTCCAATATACATAGCCGGGAATCATTTAGACAACTATCTGTCATCGCGCCGGTTTGTATTGGTCAAATGTCCGGATTTGGAACGAATGGGTATGAACTTGCCTTCCAAGCTTTCCTCCTACAAAGAAAAGGGGTATGAAGATATGAAACTGACAAAAATACGCGAACTTTTGAAAGAACATGAAATCGATGGACTTCTGATCACGAATCCTTATAATCGCCGGTATATGACAGGGTTTACCGGTTCGGCAGGTCTTGCACTTATCTCAGCCGATGATGCTGTTTTCATTACGGATTTCCGTTATACTGAACAAGCAGAAAAACAGATTGATGGATATCGCATTGTCAAATTCGCGAAAACACTTGTTGAAGAAGTTGCCGTGCAGGCGAAAAATATGAATCTTCGTACAATTGGCTTTGAAAAGGATAATTTGTCTTTCGGTCTATATGAAGTCTATGAGAAGACGGTTGAAGCGAAATTGAAGCCAGTAGCTGGCCTAGTTGAACAACTACGTCTGATAAAAACGGACGAAGAACTGGCTGTATTGAAAAAAGCGGCTAAAATTGCAGATGATGCGTTTGCACATATTTGCACATTTATCCGCCCAGGCGTTACAGAAATTGAAGTTTCGAATGAACTTGAATTTTTCATGCGTAAACAAGGTGCAACCTCTTCATCTTTCGATATTATTGTAGCTTCGGGTGTACGTGGTGCGCTTCCGCATGGTGTTGCAACCGACAAAGTAATTGAGTCGGGTGAACTAGTGACACTTGATTTTGGTGCGTTGTACAATGGGTATATCTCAGACATAACAAGAACGATTGCTGTTGGCGAGCCTTCAGAAAAAATGAAGGAAATCTATGCAGTCGTACTCGCAGCAGAGGAACTTGGTGTCAAAGAAATTAAATCGGGTATGACAGGTAAAGAAGCTGATGCAATTACGCGTGATTATATTACGTCTAAAGGCTATGGCGAAGCATTTGGTCATTCAACTGGCCATGGGATTGGTCTAGAAGTGCATGAAGCACCTAGTCTAGCGTCTAAATCAGACACGGTTCTTGTACCAAATATGACCGTCACAGTTGAACCTGGGATTTATCTACCAGGTATCGGTGGTGTCCGTATTGAAGATGATATTATCATGACAAAAGACGGTAATGAACGACTCACTCATTCACCAAGAGAACTACTTATTCTGTAATTCATTAATTTATTGGGGGAAATAGCATGATTTCAGTTAACGATTTCAAAACAGGCCTTACAATTGAGTTTGACGGAGACATCTGGCGGGTAATGGAATTTCAGCATGTTAAACCGGGTAAGGGAGCGGCATTCGTCCGTTCGAAACTGCGTAATTTACGTTCAGGTAACGTCAATGAAAAGACTTTCCGCGCTGGAGAAAAATTAGCGAAAGCACAGATTGACAACCGCCGTATGCAGTACCTATACGCAAATGGCGAGGAACATGTCTTCATGGACAATGAGTCGTACGAACAAATTGAACTTCCAGAAAAACAGATTGAAGAAGAATTGAAATATTTGAAAGAAAACATGGAAGTGCATGTTATTCAGTTTAAAGAAGAAGTACTGGGTGTTGAGCTTCCAGTCACAGTTGTCCTTGAAGTGGCTGAAACAGAGCCTGGCATCAAAGGTGATACAGCAAGTGGCGGATCAAAGCCTGCTAAATTAGAAACAGGTCTCGTTGTCCAAGTTCCTTTCTTTATTAACATCGGAGACAAATTGATTATCAATACCGAAGAAGGCGAATACGTTTCGCGCGCACATTAAAATTCACATTTCTATTTATATATAACTATAAAAACACTTTACAACCCAAACAGGGATTGTAAAGTGTTTTTTCATATCCGTCTGCCCTGTAACATAGAATATCGACAATAGGGGGAGTACCGGATGGAATTGAATGATTTACTACGAGTTGCCGGTATCGGATTGGTCATCGGTTTCCTGCATATCTTTTTTGAACAAACAGGAAAGAAAGAATTTTCCTTTTTCTTGTTTTTTATCGCTTACATCTATATTACTGCCGAGATGCTACGGTTTCTTAAAATTTTCTTTATGGAAATCGCGGAATTCTTTCAATGGTTGTCCATGGCAGCCTAATGTTCACATTAGTACAGACAGTTGTCGTTTTCCTTCTTCTCCTAGTGATTGCATTTACAGTTCCGAAATTACAACCACTTTTATATGTTTCTATTTTTTTTTACACCTTGCATCATTTAATTAATAAAATACTTTTTCCATTTGGAAGGAATTTCGTGAAATTGTTTGAGGCACTTCCTGATCCGTTTGCAAAATTATTAATTGGTAGTGCTATTCTTTATTATATTTCCGAGCTCATTACCAAGCATATCGAAGACGCTGGTTTTGGATCTCTTGCAGCGATGTCTCATTTCGCTGTTAAAATTACAATTCTCACCTTATGGCTTCAGCAGACGACAGCGTTAATCGAAATACTTTCCACACTCATTTCAAAATGATCGGACGGAACATTCATGATTTCCTTTGTTGAAACGATTCTTGGAACTGTATTATCTAGTTTCGTCATTGTTATTATTTCGTCCTTTATGGCATTGATGGTTGATTTTTTATTTCCATCATTCGCGAAATGGACAAGAATGTTACTGATTCTCCTAGTCATAACAGTCGTATTACAACCTGCATTTGAACACTTAACACTTATTCGGGATATTGCTCATTCGATTTCTATGATGTTTATATCTATATATCCCATTTTGACGGCGAGTATGATTGCATCTGGCGGTGCGTTTGGCTTATTGAACTTCCAACCAGCGATGCTACTATTTGCGAATGGGGCTATCGTTTTAACAGAGCGTGTACTCATCCCACTTTTAACGGCGGCACTCATTTTTGATCTAGCTTCCAGAATTTTACCATCTGTTCCGTTTTCCAAAATGTCAGACTTAATCCGTACGACCCTTCTAGGTGCTGTTTCAGCCGTCGTTGCCACCTACTCCATCTTCATCACTGCTGGCGGAACAATGTCTTGGGCACTTTCAGGTCTAGCAAGTGAGCCAATCAAAGAACTAATTAAACAAAATGTCCCATTAATTGGCTCCTTTATGACGGAAAGTTTGGGGACGATAGGCCGTTATTCTTCTGGCGCAACGATCTTCGCAGGGGGATGGCTCATCACTTCAATCTGGACTATCGCTCTCGTTCCATCTATAAAAACATTACTTACGGCCTTTTTCTATAGATGGACGGCCGCGCTTATCGAGCCTTTCGCACAAGAGGATATTACCGGCATTCTAGACGATATTGGAAAAACGCTATTTGTATTATGCGCAGTATCATTTCTAATCGCTTTCGCCTTTATTTACACCGCACTTTTTTCAATAATCCTTGTGAAACTGATTACGACAATGAAATGAGGCTAAAGGATGGAATCTTTTTAAGCGGGATTATGCTAATCACTCTGTTATCTTCAACAATCCTGCTTTTATTTTCAGAGGAGACTGAAGATATTTTTCTACCAATTGTCAAACTTGCAATGGGCATCTGGATTATTCAATCTATCTTCATACTTTTTGGTCATAGCCTCTTATGAAAATGCATAAAATGAATCATTGATGACAGGACACAGCGCCGGCTCAATGAATGGAAATGGTGATGGTATGAAAAAACCAGCAAAAAAAATCCAAACAATCCTCCTTGGAACGATTAGTATCCTAGTCATCATTTTCATCAATTCCATTCTTGGAGGAGTCGGAGGGAAGAAGGGGCAAGAGGAGGAGAATCGTGGAAATGTAGCACTAGAAGAGGCGCTGATGAGCATCAAAGGAATTGGGGACGTTTTGCTCTATTTTCATTATGAACAGGGAGAGATTACCAATCCGCTATCCGATTATTTTTCACCATCCACCACTTCAGCAAAAAAGGGTAATCAGCTTCAAGGTATCCTTGTTGTTGCAGAAGGTGCGGAAGACCTTAAGGTGCGGAGCGAGTTATCGAGAATCCTGTCGGCCGTCCTCCAATTGTCCGAACACAAAATTGTTATTGTTGAAATGAAGAAAAGGGGGAAAACAAGTGAGAACAAATAAGCGAACAGTGTGGTTTTTAACTTTGCTCAGTCTTGTAGCTGTCATCTCCATCTACTACGTCAAAGGAAAAGAGCCGATGTCTTTCGATGGAATTAGTATATTCACGAAAGAAACAACGGATATTGCTAAGTTGACTGAGGGGATGGATGATTCGAACAAAAAAATGCCTGTATTTGCAGAGACAGTATTATTTGAAGAAATGCGTATGGAAGTACGCAATGAACGAAGTAAGTTAAATGATCAGCTAAGGACGAAAATCGGATCCGCAGAATATACAGTCACTGAAAAAAATGAAGCGGTAAATGAAATGGACCAGCTGACAAAGCGTAATTCTGCGGAAGCACTTATGGAAATGGAAATCAAGGCGCTCGGTTATCAGGATGCATTCGTACGCACAGAAAATGGAAAGGTGACAATAACAGTATTATCGACAGAGGGTCAATCTAAAAAACAAGCCAATGAAATCATTCATTACGTAAAATCTAGTTGGGATGATGCGCGGGATGTGCAAGTCAATTTCACTGGTGAAACTTAAGGAAAATAGGGCCCTAATTAGGGTCTTTTTTCTATTAAATAATGATTTTAAGGATAAATCACTTTTATCTGTTTCAATATGGAGTGAAAACGTCTAAAATAGATTAGAACCTAATTATAACGAAGTCAGGAGAATCGATCATGCTAAAAATCCAAGAAATACGCGAAATTATCAAACTAATTGATCAATCTTCAATTGAAAAGTTTTCATTTGAATCCGATGGGGCGAAAATAAAACTTGAAAAAAGGAGCGCTCAACAAAAACAAATAATAACGGTCACAGAATCTGCTCCTGTTATTCAATCGGAACTTGCTGCCGTTCAACCTCAACAAGTTGAACCAGTTATTGTACAAAAACAGGAAGTGTCCGTAACGCCTGTAGCTGTTTTACAAACTGAAGATCCCTCATTGCATAAAATCACTTCACCTATGGTTGGGACGTTTTATTCGGCATCTTCACCTGAAATAGCGGCTTTCGTACAACAAGGTGACAAAGTTACAACTGAATCGATTGTCTGCATCGTTGAGGCAATGAAACTGTTCAATGAAATTGAAGCAGAAGTTTCAGGGGAGATTGTTGAAATTCTTGTAAAAGACGGACAACTTGTTGAATACGGACAACCTCTCTTTCTTGTAAAAGCGAATTGAGGAGGAAAGACAAAATGAAAAAAATCTTAATTGCTAACCGTGGCGAAATTGCAGTTCGTATCATTCGAGCTTGCAAAGAGCTTGGGATGAAGACAGTCGCAGTCTATTCTGAAGCAGATCGGGATGCCCTTCATGTCGAATTGGCGGATGAAGCATACTGTATCGGCCCGAAATTATCGAAAGATAGCTATCTTAACTTCTCAAATATTATTAGTGTCGCAAAATTAACTGGTTGTGATGGAATTCATCCAGGATATGGTTTTCTTGCGGAGAATGCGAGTTTCGCAGAGCTTTGTGAGGAGGTCAACATTGAATTCATCGGACCTACCGCTGATGCGATTTCACGGATGGGTATCAAAGACGTAGCACGTGAAACGATGCGTCAAGCGGGCGTTCCGATTGTACCGGGTTCCACAGGAATTGTTGCTGATGAAGAAGAGGGTCTACGCATTGCTGAGGAGATTGGCTATCCCGTCATCATTAAAGCAACGGCGGGTGGAGGCGGAAAAGGGATTCGTGTGGCAAGGGACAAAGAGGAACTTGTCAAAGGCATCAAAATCACTCAAAAAGAGGCAGCAGCTGCTTTTGGTAATCCGGGTGTCTACTTGGAAAAATTCATTGAAGTATTTCGTCATGTTGAAGTCCAAGTGCTTGCAGACAAATATGGCAATACAGTTCATCTTGGAGAACGTGATTGCTCAATCCAACGCAGAATGCAGAAGCTTGTAGAGGAAGCACCTTCACCAGCATTAACGCCTGAATTGCGTAATGCGATGGGAGAAGCTGCTGTTAAAGCAGCTGAAGCAGTTAATTATCGTGGAGCAGGAACGGTTGAATTCATATTTGATCATATTAACGGCAAGTTCTATTTCATGGAAATGAACACGCGTATCCAGGTGGAGCATCCAGTTACTGAGATGATAACAGGCATCGATTTGATCCAGCAACAACTAAAAGTCGCGGCAGGTGAAAAATTGGCGTTCCGGCAGGAAGATATCAAGATCAACGGCTGGTCAATTGAATGCCGTATAAATGCAGAAAATCCATCGAAAAACTTCATGCCATCGCCAGGGAAAGTTACAATGTATATGGCGCCTGGTGGTTATGGTGTTAGAGTTGACTCAGCAATGTACACGGGCTATTCAATCCCGCCATTTTATGATTCGATGGTGGCTAAACTAATTGTGCACGCGGACTCGAGAGAAGAGGCGGTCGCACGTATGAAGCGCGCGCTTGACGAATTCATCATTGAAGGCGTCGAAACAACTGTACAATTCCATTCAAACCTGATGGACAATGAAGTCTTTAAATCAGGAGATTTCGATACTAAGTTCCTTGAGAAATATACGATTATGAACTAAACAAGGAGGAATAGGAATGTCTATTAAGTCAATCTCAACATTCGACGGAATGGCTCCTTTGGGGGATGTCGAGCTTGGAAAAGTGCAGCTTGCTCCCGAAGTTCTTGAAGTGATTATCGGAATTGCAACAACGGAAGTAAAAGGTGTCGCGAATACAAGAGGGAATTTCGCAACAGGAGTTGCTGAAAAGTTTGGTAAAGTGATGCATGGTAAAGGGGTAAAAACAGAGTGGTCCAAAGATGGTCTAACGATTGATGTGTATTGTGTAGTTGAATACGGCTATTCAGTACCCGCAGTTGCAATGGAGATCCAGATGCAAATTCGTGATGCTATTTTCCATATGACTTCACTTAAAACGAACGAAGTCAATGTCCACATTACAGGAATCCAATCTGAGACGGGAATGGAAACGGTATGAACTGAAAAGCATCGTCCCGTCGGATGATGCTTTTCAAATTGACTTATTGTATTCAGGGACCCATTTTGTGCTATGATTATGCCCTAGAGGTACAGTAGAGGAGATTGAATATGAAACGAAGAGAAGCACGTGAAAAAGCGATACAAACACTTTTCCAACTTGATAATACAGAACTATTATCAGTGGATGAGGCAATTACTTACGTAACAGAGGAGCCTGCTAATCCATTTTATGAGCAACTCGTTCGGGGAACCGTTCAAAACAAAGATGAGATTGACAAAGCAATCGTAGGGGAATTAGAAAATTGGTCGTTGGATCGTCTGCCTAAAATTGAACGAACTATCTTACGACTTGCTATTTATGAACTACTTTTCAATAAGGAAGTTCCACATAGAGTTGTCTTGAATGAAGCGATTGAACTCTGTAAAACGTTTGGTGATGAAAAGTCAGGTCGCTTTGTCAATGGAGTTCTATCAAAATTTGCCGAAAGTTAACTGAAGGCGACTGGAGGAAGTATGATGAGTGGAAAACTGATTGATGGTATTGCAATTGGAAAAGAGATAAGAGAAGAAATCAAAGCAAGGGTATCTGATCTTAAAGCCGGTGGTTGTACACCAGGTCTTGCAGTTATCTTGGTCGGGGATAACCAGGCTTCCCGTACATATGTGACGAACAAAGAGAAGTCGAGTAAAGAGGTGGGCATGAAGTCAGAGCTAATTGAACTTCCTGTTTCAGTATCTGAAGAGGAACTGTTGGGTCACGTCACAAGATTGAACAATGATCAGTCGATTCATGGGATACTTGTTCAATTACCTTTACCAACTCATATCAATGAAAACCATGTTATCAGTGCGATTGATCCTTCGAAAGACGTGGACGGTTTTCATCCAGTAAACGTAGGGAAGATGATTATTGGTCAAAAGACATTCTTATCTTGTACGCCTTACGGAATTATTAAACTTTTAGAACGGACGAATACCGAAATTAGTGGGAAACATGCTGTTATCGTTGGGCGAAGTAATATTGTTGGAAAACCGATGGGTCAGTTATTGTTGCAGCGTGACGCAACGGTTACTTATTGTCACTCTAAAACGAAAGATTTGGCGGAATTTACAAAGCAGGCAGATATTCTAATTGTCGCAATCGGCAAAACAAAGTTTGTATCGGAAGAACATATCAAAAAAGGTGCAGTCGTTATCGACGTCGGTATGAATCGGGACGAAAACGGGAAATTATGCGGGGATGTCGATTTCGATAAAGCTAGGGAAAAAGCTTCTGCCATTACACCTGTACCTGGTGGGGTGGGTCCAATGACTATAACGATGCTCCTTAAAAATACTTTGCATAGCGCTGAAGAAGCTTTCAAAAAAGAAACATGTACGAAGCAATAATGAAAACTGACAGACGCTGTTTTTCATTGAGAAGACAGCGTTTCTATACGTCGTGAATTGGGAGGCGTAGAATTGACAGGAAACCCTTATTTATCTGTGCAGGCCCTAACCAAATATATTAAACGAAAATTTGATGCAGATCCCCATTTACGCAATGTCTTTGTTAAAGGTGAACTATCCAATGTGAAAAATCATCCAAGTGGTCATATTTACTTCACTTTGAAAGATGACAAAAGCCGGATCCAATCGGCCATGTTTCGCACTAGTGCGACTGGGCTGAAATTCAGGCCTGAAAACGGCATGAATGTACTCATCACAGGTGATGTAACTATCTATGAATCCAGTGGACAATACCAATTGTATGTTCAGACAATGCAACCTGATGGAATCGGAGCTTTGTATCTTGCGTATGAACAATTAAAAGAAAGCCTTGGAAAAGAAGGGTTGTTCGATACGCGCTGGAAAAGTCCGTTGCCTGTATTTCCACATACAGTCGGTGTAGTGACAGCGCAATCAGGTGCAGCGATTCAAGACATCTGCTCAACGATTGAAAGACGTTACCCTCTTGCGGAAATCATCTTGTTTCCCGCGATTGTGCAAGGACAGCAAGCAGCTCCTTCCATCGTCCAAGCAATCAGACAAGCAGATGGTCATGGTTCAATTGACGTGTTAATCGTTGGACGGGGCGGAGGTTCAATCGAGGATTTATGGGCATTTAACGAAGAGTCCGTTGCAAGAGCGATTTTCTCTTGTAGGATTCCCATTATCAGCGCAGTCGGCCACGAAACCGATACAACGATTGCTGATTTCGTATCGGATAGAAGGGCTCCCACTCCAACAGCCGCCGCCGAGATGGCTGTCCCAGCTCGGGAGGATTTACTTGAGAGGATTTTAGACCGTAAACGGGCGATATATGGCGCTTTATCCCATCAAATTAAAAACGAACGAAAACGGCTGATAACCTTACAAACATCTTATCCGCTTCAGTTTCCTGAACGGCTATACCGTCCGTTTACAGAAAGACTAATTGGATTTGAAGGAAGGCTGGAACGTAGCGGTCAAGAGATTCCGAGTCGCCGATTTTCAGATTTACAAAGACTTAGCGGTATGCTATCATCCTACTCACCAAATCGGCGTATAAAGGATGGGCATCGAAATACGACTGTACTCACGGAGCGACTTTCGCGCGCAGCCAATCAGGATATCCGCATACGGTGGGATAGGTTATTTTCTTCGGTTCGAATGTTGAAAGCACTAAATCCACTTACTCTAATGGAGCGTGGCTATTCAATCGTTTATCAAAACGGAACTGTCGCTAATTCCGTTACAACAATGGAAGTCGGAACAACTATCCAAATTCGTTTACAGGATGGGATAGCCGAAGCGAAAGTCCATTCAATTATTACGAACGATGGGGAGGAAATCTAATTGGATAAAGAGCCAATCCGCTTTGAAGAAGCGATGCTGAAATTAGAAGAAGTTGTCCAAAAGCTAGAAACAGGGGATGTCCCTCTCGAGGATGCCATCACATTATATAAAAAAGGTATGGAATTTTCATCTTATTGTCATGCTAAATTGCAAGATGCCGAAAAACAACTAATTTCCCTCATTGACAAAGAAGGAAATAAAACATCGTACGAACCAACAAAAGGTGCAGATTCTGATGCATGAAGTACTTGAACGGTTTATCAAAGAAAATCTCCCGGCAATTGAGGGGAAACTGAATAGCCTACTTACATGTGAAAATATACCTAAAACACTGCAATCATCCATGGTTTACTCGGTAAATGCTGGCGGAAAACGAATCCGACCACTCCTCGTTCTTGCTACACTTGAAGATCTTGGAGCTACATCAAAAGATGCCCTAACGGTTGCCTGTGCTGTCGAACTGATCCATACGTATTCTCTCATTCACGATGATTTACCTTGTATGGATGACGATGATTTCAGACGTGGCAAGCCAACTAATCATAGAATGTATGGGGAAGCGGTTGCAGTTCTTGCGGGTGATGCGCTTCATACACTTGCATTCAATAGTTTAACGAAACTCACCGACACATCAGCCGAAGATAGTCTTCACATTATGCAAAAACTTTCGGACGCTTCCGGAGCAAATGGAATGGTAGGAGGGCAAATGCTGGATCTCGAAGGTGAATCAAAATCACTTTCACTGACAGAACTTGAAAAGGTTCATGTCAATAAAACGGGTGCACTTCTCTTATTCTGCGTCGAGGCAGGAGCGATTCTAGCGGGTCTAAATCAAGAAAAAATAACACAACTAAAAAATTATGCTTGGAATATTGGACTTGCATTCCAAATTAAAGATGACATTCTCGACATCACGTCAACAACAGAAGAACTCGGAAAGACCGTCGGGAGTGACAATTCGAGTCATAAGTCTACATACCCATCATTACTTGGTCTCCCGACGGCTGGGGAACGTTTGGCTGAATACCACCAGATTGCAAAGGAATCCCTTGCATTCCTTGGAAAAGAGCAGTTGCTACTTGGATTATTTGCAGATTATATCGTTGATCGGAAATCGTGATGGGAACGAATAGGTTGTACTAGACGTCCTTCTTGTTATAATGAATTAAGTGTATATGTAATCGTAGCAATCAATTTATGAAGGTGTGTGATAATGATGGATCTCACTGAAATTACCAGTCCATCTTTTATTAAAAAGCTCGACAAGGAACAGATGATGGAACTTGCCGAAGAAATCCGGAAGTTCCTTATTGAAAAATTATCTGTGACTGGGGGCCATATCGGTCCGAATCTTGGCGTAGTTGAATTAACGATTGCGCTTCATCGGCATTTTGATAGCCCAGATGATAAAATTATCTGGGATGTAGGTCACCAAGCTTATGTTCACAAAATTTTGACTGGGCGGGCATGTGATTTCGATTCACTTAGACAATTTAAAGGCTTATGTGGCTTTCCGAAAATGATTGAAAGTAGGCATGATGTCTGGGAAACAGGTCATAGTTCCACATCTCTTTCGGCTGCGATGGGCATGGCGATTGCACGTGATGTCAAAGAGGATTCAAATTATATAATTCCAGTTATTGGCGATGGTGCACTTACAGGCGGTATGGCGCTGGAAGCACTCAATCATATTGGTCACGAAAAAACAAACATGATTGTTATTCTAAATGACAATGAAATGTCTATTGCACCAAACGTGGGTGCTCTTCACACGGTGCTTGGAAAACTGAGATCTGCTGGCAAATACAATACTGCAAAGGACGAGCTCGAATATATTTTGAAAAAGATTCCAGCAGTCGGTGGTAAGCTTGCGGCTGCAGCAGAACGCGTCAAAGATAGTTTGAAATATTTACTCGTTTCAGGAATCTTTTTCGAAGAACTAGGTTTCACCTATCTTGGACCGGTTGACGGACACGATTTCAATGAATTGGAGCGTAATCTGCAATATGCAAAAAAGATGGACGGTCCTATCCTTCTTCATGTCGTGACGAAAAAAGGCAAAGGATATCGTCCAGCAGAAGATGACAAAATCGGTACATGGCATGGAACAGGACCTTATAAAATCGAGACTGGCGATTTTGTGAAGTCATCTTCTATTGCGCCTTCTTGGAGTGGTCTTGTCGCGGATACAGTACGAAAGATTGCACGTGAGGATCATCGCGTCATCGCCATAACCCCGGCAATGCCGGTTGGCTCGAAACTCGAATCGTTTGCGGAAGAATTCCCGGAACGCTTTTTCGATGTAGGCATAGCCGAACAGCATGCAACAACAATGGCTGCTGGACTTGCAACACAAGGCATGAAACCGTTTTTAGCAATCTATTCGACATTCCTACAGCGTGCTTATGATCAAATGCTTCACGATGTTGCAAGGCAAAATCTAAACGTTTTCATCGGCATCGACCGCGCAGGTCTCGTTGGTGCGGACGGTGAAACCCATCAAGGTGTTTTTGATATCGCCTTCCTGCGTCATATGCCAAACCTTGTCATCATGATGCCGAAAGACGAAAATGAAGGACAACATATGGTGAAGACCGCCTTCGATTACGATGAGGGACCAATAGCAATGCGTTATCCGAGAGGGAACGGTCAGGGTGTGGTAATGGATGAAACATTACAGCCGATTCCAATCGGTTCGTGGGAAGTGCTTCGTGAAGGGACCGATGGGGCGATTCTGACATTTGGAACGACAATCCCGATGGCGCTTGAAGCAGCTAAACTATTGTTTTCTCAAGGAATACATGTCAAAGTCATTAATGCGAGGTTTATCAAGCCTTTGGATACGGCCATGCTAAATGAGCTATTTTCTACAGGTATGCCAATTCTGACAGTTGAAGAGGCGGTCTTAGCCGGTGGTTTCGGTAGTGCTGTCATCGAGTATGCACATGACATATGCGGAAAAGTTCCTCCGATTCGTAGGATGGGAATACCTGACCAGTTCATTGAACATGGAAATGTTGATGAATTACTTGCTGAAATTGGCATGACGACACAACATCTTGTTGAGCAAATGACGGGTTTTATTAATGAGCAGACTGCCGAGAGGGGAAAAGTATGACGAATAAAGTTCCCAAAGAGCGGGTAGACGTCCTTCTGGTTGAACGTGGCCTTATTGAAACGAGGGAACAGGCAAAACGTTCCATCATGGCCGGTATCGTCTATTCAGCAGAGTCTAGACTCGATAAGCCAGGTGAAAAAATCCCATCTGATGCACCACTCACAGTTAAGGGTCCGACACTGAAATATGTGAGTCGCGGTGGGTTGAAACTTGAAAAAGCACTCGGATTATTTGACGTTGATGTCAAGGATAAAATCATTCTTGACATTGGGTCATCAACAGGCGGTTTCACAGATTGCGCGCTACAGAACGGGGCATCGCATTGCTATGCCCTTGACGTCGGTTATAATCAATTGGCGTGGAAAATCCGTCAAGATCCGCGAGTAACCGTAATGGAAAGAACGAATTTCCGACATGCGACATCTGAACTTTTTATAAAAGGTGTTCCGCAGTTTGCTACGATTGATGTATCTTTTATCTCACTAACACTTATCCTGCCTGCGTTGAAGCACATCATCGTTGAGGGTGGAAACGTCATTGCGCTAGTTAAGCCTCAATTCGAGGCTGGAAAAGGTAAAGTGGGCAAAAAAGGTGTTGTTAAAGAAAAGTCCATTCATCTGGATGTTCTGAAAAAAATAGCAGACGCATCAGCACGAGAAGGGTTTAGTCTTCAGGGCATCTCCTATTCGCCAGTGACTGGCGGGGAAGGAAATATTGAATTTCTCTTTCATTTGATTTCTGAAGCAGATCCGAAATCACTTTTCGATGCCAATGCATTTGACAAACTTGTCGAGGATGCCTACCAGGAATTGTTATAGCGAGCATTTAACTTCATTTGGCAGAAATTCCCCACTTCAATGAGCTGCGGGATGAATGTAAAATAAGCATTTTAAATCAGTGGGGGTTCAAATCCCTGCTGAATAAAGTTAAGCCTCCGGCGGATGCCACAGATTTTGAAAGGAGTCAATTGGGCAAGCCCAATTCAAAATCTGGGCTCAAATACGCCGAGGCGTATTTGATTTTCACGTTTTTCTTGTTGTGAGAAAAATTCGATGGTACAGTAAAAATAAGACAGTAATTTCTAGGGATTGGAGTGATTGAAATGAATAAAGGACATAGACATGTACGTATCCGGGATATCATTTCGAATTTTGAAATTGAAACACAGGACCAACTCGTTGATAATCTGAAAGAAGCGGGTTTCACAATTACACAAGCAACAGTTTCCCGTGATATAAAAGAAATGCATCTCATTAAAGCTCCACTACCAGATGGTCGCTACAAATACAGTCTTCCGCCTGTACATAAGTATAATACACAACAAAAATTGAACAGGATGTTGACAGATGCATTTGTGAGCATCGATGGCGCAGGGTATTTTCTGATTTTGAAAACGCTTCCAGGTAATGCTCAAGCGGTCGGATCCCTTCTTGATCATCTCGGATGGGATGATATCCTTGGTACCATTTGCGGTGATGATACCTGCCTGATTATTTGTAGAGATGAATCATTATCGGCCGTTGTGAAAGAAAGATTACTTGCCATGCTTTGAAAGGGGCGATAGCTATTGTTAAGTGAAATCTCCATTAAAAACTTTGCAATCATTGAAAAACTTGAAGTTACTTTTGATGACGGTTTAACTGTATTGACAGGGGAGACTGGCGCAGGGAAATCGATTATTATCGACGCTGTACAGCTGCTTGCAGGAGGAAGGGGCTCGCCGGAATTCATCCGACATGGAGCAAAAAAAGCCGAATTAGAAGGACTTTTCAGATTAGAAGATGAAAGGCACCCTATCACTTCAAAATTGAACGATCTCGGCATTGAAGTGGAGGATGGAGTCGTCATTTTGAGGCGCGATTTAAATTCGAACGGTAAAACAGTTTGTCGCATCAATGAAAAACTTGTAACTATTGCCATCTTAAGGGAAATAGGTTCTCAATTAATTGACATTCATGGTCAACATGAAAATCAAGAATTAATGCATGAGAAAAGACATATTCACCTACTAGATACTTTTGTCGGGGAAGAACTAGGAAGTGCATATGAAAATTATTGCGAGCTCTATGACCGCTATCGTAAATTGAAACGTAAACTTGAGACTGCTGATGAAAACGAACAGCAAGTAGCCCAACGTATTGACTTATATTCCTTCCAACTAAAAGAAATTGATGCAGCTGCCCTTGTCATTGGAGAAGAGGATAAGCTACAAGATGAAAAGCAAAAGCTTCAAAATTTCAATCGACTATATGAGCGGTTGAACACTGCATATGAATCGATTAGCGGGGATGGACACGCACTTGATTGGGTTGGTTCAGCTATGAGTGATATCGAAGATGCAGCATCTGTTGATAAAAATTTAAAACCACATGCAGAAACGATTGTTACTAGCTTCTATTCTTTGCAAGATACTGCTCATGAACTTAAAAGCCTACTCGATGAGTTGGAATTCGACCCCGTGAGACTCGAAGTAGTTGAAGAAAGATTGGCTTTACATATCTCTCTAAAAAGGAAGTACGGTAAAACAATTGAGGATATTCTCTTATATCGCGAAAAGATAGCAGACGATCTTGAAAGTCTGTTAAGTAGAGATGAACGACTATCTTCCGAACAAGAAAAACTAAATCATCTATTGCAAGACTTGAAAATCGAAGCGGAAGAATTATCAATTATACGACAACAGGCGGCCATCCAATTGGAAAATGCAATTATGGAACAATTGCAACAGCTCCATATGGAAAAAGCTTCATTTAAAGTAGCAATTACTCGGAAACTAGCAGGCTCTTTCGATTCGAAGGGTTTTGATGATGTTGTGTTCCTCATTTCGACGAATGTCGGTGAGCCATTGAAGCCACTCATTAAAGTTGCCTCAGGTGGAGAACTTTCCCGTATTATGCTTGCCTTGAAGACAATCTTCTCCAAACATCAAGGGATCACCTCGCTTATCTTCGATGAAGTCGATACAGGCGTGAGTGGAAGGGTAGCACAAGCAATAGCGGAAAAAATTTCTTTGATTGCAACGCATTCTCAGGTATTATGTATTTCACATTTACCGCAGGTAGCGGCAATGGCTGATCATCATTACCTTATAGCCAAAGAGGTGCAAGGTGACAGGACGAGAACGGTAATTCACGATGTCATTGATTCTGACAGGGTAGAGGAACTGTCTAGGATGCTGTCAGGTGCTGAAATCACACCACTCACATTGAAACACGCGGATGAGCTGTTGACTTTGGCTGCCGAACGAAAAAAGGCGTTTAGATGAGACGGAACGTCAATTAAGCTTTGTGAACATTTTTTTAATTGACAGAACTTCAGCACTTAGACGGTGGCAAGCATCTAAATTAGGAAACGTTCCACGATTGCTTGATTTACCCTTTCATAACATTTCCCTGAACGGACATACCATTAGTATCTTATTTAGGGAGGTGAAATATGGGATGGAGTAGGCAGCTCAAGTTGACCATTTCGTTTTCTGTGCTCTTGCTTTTTATGCCTTTCGCTACGGGTACAGCATCTGCGAATGATAATTTACTTATCCCGATGGGGCACTCAATCGGCATTAAAATGGACCTATCGGGTATCTTCGTAACAAATGATGTTATGATTAGTAAAAATCATTGGTTGATGGCAGGTGATTTGATTGAACAAGTAGACAATACTTCGATTGGCGCAATAAGTGATTTTATGGAAGTATTGTCTGTAAAGGAAGACAAAAAAGACCGTGCGCTACTTGTTATTCGAAATGGAGAAAAAAGCCAGGTTCAGGTAGATGGTGAAGCAATGAAACGTCTCATTCCATTCCTGAAGGATCGGACGGAAGGAACAGGAACCTTGACGTATGTTGATCCGGAAAAAGGGACCTATGGCGCACTTGGCCATCAAATCATCGACAGTGCTTTAAAAACACCACCTTCTTTTAAATCAGGTGCGATTTATCTTTCAGAAATCAATCAGATTAAAAAAAGTGTTCCCGGTGTTCCTGGCTACAAAATTTCGACGATTGTGGACGATAATGATTTTCTTGGAACTATCCGTTCAAACGACGTGTATGGCATTTTTGGCTCCTGGAACACCACTCATAAAGAAGTGTTGGTCAAACCGTTGGAGATTATGCAACCATCAGAAGTTAAAGAAGGCGAAGCTGAAATTTTTACGACGGTAAAAGGGACAGAGGTTGAATCATTTTCCATTCGAATTACATCGATTGAGCAGGACCAGTTTCAATTTATCCTGACCGATCCTAAATTACTTGAGATGACTGGTGGGATTTTACAAGGAATGAGTGGAAGTCCTGTTATCCAAGATGGAAAATTTGCAGGTGCGGTCACGCATATGTTTGTCGATAATCCCCAAAAAGGTGCAGCTCTTTTTTTGGAAACCATGCGAACCGGTGAAAAATGAAATAAAAGGGCTAACCCAAAGTTGGGTTGGCCCTTTTCCAGCGAGATGGTAAACTAATGAAAGGGGATTCGACAAGCAAATAGAAAATAATGGATTTCGTCGAATCATAGGGAAATCGTACGTCATAAGATTCATTTTTATTTGAAAAAGAGGGTTATTATATGTTTTATCGAAAACTCTCTTTGGACAGATTGGAGATGGGCGTCTAATTTTTGGTGGTTCAAGAAAAAAGATATATTAATATACTGGAGGGAAATGGGAATGGGAAAACTGAAAATAGCGATTGCTGACGATAACAAGGATCTCGTGAAAACAATGGTAACATATTTTGAAAGGCATCCTGAAATTGAAATCATATGGACTGCACATAACGGCAGAATATGCTTGTCGATGCTGGAAGAAAAAAAGCCAGATGTCTTGCTTCTTGACATCATAATGCCTCATCTTGACGGAATTGCTGTACTTGAAACGTTAAATGGACAAGCTCTAACTGCCGACCTGCATATTATTATGTTAACCGCATTCGGACAGGAAGATGTGATGGCGCAAGCTGCTAGCCTAGGTGCTTCTTATTTCATGCTTAAACCGTTTGAATTTGAGCGGCTGGCAAACCAGATTTTTCAAGTGGCCGGGACAAAAAAAACGACTACACCCACTTCCCAATCACCTGTAGGATACGCGCCAGGGACAGTGAGTCAAAAAGTACTCGATACAACCATCACCGCAATTATCAAAGAAATTGGAGTACCCGCCCATATCAAAGGGTATGCTTTTCTTCGGGAGGCAATACAAATGGTCTATACAGATGTTGATTTACTTGGATCTGTTACAAAAATACTTTATCCGGATATCGCAAAAAAGTACAACACAACGCCATCACGGGTGGAACGTGCAATTCGTCATGCAATCGAAGTCGCATGGAATCGAGGCAATTACGATGTCATATCAAAAATGTTCGGTTACACAGTTCATCACTTAAAGAGCAAACCTACGAATAGTGAGTTCATCGCAATGATTGCCGATAAAATTAGGCTTGAACATATGGCAAGCTAAGCTATTCATGCCTAAGTGCCGGGGCCTACGCTACGAAATTTAAATTCGTAATGTAGGCATTTTTCTTGCAAAAAAAAATAGTTCCACCAAAGAGTCCGAAATATTATATAATAGTAGCAATAGGAAAGGGTGAAGATTATTTGTTGATGCAAAATGATTATTTTGATCTTTTAGTCCAAGGAGAAGAAGTACTTTTACGAACGAAAAAAGTTGGTTTTCCACTTAAGTCGTTCGATCTGGTTACAAGGGACCATCCACGTATAAAAATCAACTCATTTCCAACGTTAAGGATAGCGCTTACAGAAATAGATAGTGAGCATGTTATCGGTAGTTGGCTTCCACTTATTGAAGTGACTGTCTCAGCTGACAAGATGAATGCTTATCTGATTATGAATGCATCCCAAAAAGAACTCGATGACAACAAACAGGAGCTTCTCCTTCAGGCCGAAAAAGTGCTTGATGAAAAAGGAGTCATCTATGGAAGGACGTATTTGGAAGGTGAAATATTCACGCTAGGTGAACCAATGATCGCCGCGACTGGAACACCATCCCAAGAAGGTTCCGCCGCAATCATTACATACATCGACCTTCCCGAAAAGAAGCCGGTCATCCGTGAAGATGGATCTGCCGATTACTATGAAATGAATTTTGTCACTCCAGTTAAGGTTGGGGAGTGGCTGGGTGAGAAAATCCCTGCACAATATGGGATTGAGGGATCTGATGTATTTGGAAATAGCCTACCTGCTTTAAAAGGATTAGATGCAAAGTTGGTTTATGATCGAAAAACGGTGAAAGAGGAAGTGGGAGAGGACAAGATTGTACTTCGTGCCATATATGACGGTGCTTTGGAATTCACAATTGGTGTTGTCGGTGTCGGAAAACAATTGAACGTGATTGGAGATGTCGGCCCAGAAACTGGTTCGATAACGTTTGACGGTTCTGTGTCGATTTCAGGAACCGTTCTGGCCGGCTTCTCGGTTGTTGCGACAGGGGACATATCCGTTGAAGGAAAGGAGGGTGTCACGAATGCGAAGCTAATTCAGTCTTCCGCAGGTGATGTCTATATAAAAGGCGGTTTCTTTGGTGGTGGATCGTCAATTATTAAAGCTAAAGGGACTATTTTCATTAAGCATGCAAATAATTGTAAAATGTATGGCAAAGAAGTTCATGTTGGTCTTTATTTACTTGGAACCGATGTCATTTCGGAATGTGTGTTTGTAAATAAAAATAGAGGTAAAATCATCGGTGGTCAAATTGAAGCACTTTTCACCATCGAAACTGCATTTGCTGGTAATAGTCATGAGCGGACAACGATTCTTCAAGCGACTGGAATCAAAATGGATTCACTCAATACTAAAATACAAGATATGGCGAAAGATTTACAGGGACACCAAGGTATCCTTGGGAAGCTGGAGAAACAAGCCTTGGGATTCGAGAAGACAGCAGCAAATTTAACAGGACACCAGGCCCGTGTATATGAACAGTTGGTGAAGGAGATTAAGTTGAATAAGGAAACGATTTCAGAACTAAATGCAAAGATTCAACACGATTTAAGAACAAAGAAAAAAGCGGTTCAAGCTCAAATAAATGTGACAAAGGAAGCATATCCAGGAACGATTATCCAGATTGGGTCCAAAACCTCAACATTGCATAATTCTGCGAAAGGTATCTTTAAAATCGTCGATGGCGTATTGAATGTCTAGGCCCATGATTTTTGCGCACCGGGGTGCCTCGGGTATTCGATTTGAAAACACAATGGCGGCATTCAGGAAAGCATATGAACAAAAGGCGGACGGAATCGAACTAGATATCCAACTAACAGAAGATGGCGTCCCGATGGTTATTCATGATCCCGATCTTTATAGGTTGACGGGTATACGGAGATCTATTACGACGATGACGAGTGCTGAATTGGCGGAACTTCGAGTAGGCAGGAAATATTCACGGTTGTTTTTCGGCCATCGTATTCCGACACTAATTGAGGTTGTGTCGTTTTGCCTAACGCATGACTTAGGACTTAACGTAGAATTGAAAGAGACCGTCTCAGAACGACCCGAATCCATCATGCAGATCGTTTCTCTTGCATCTACAATCAAGGATGTTCATATCTCCTCTTTTGATTATCACTTGCTTGAAAAAGTAAAGGAGGCTGATTCTGGTATGGAAACGGCATACCTACTTCGCAAGAAAAGCATAGATTGGAATCGACTAGAACGGTATTCTTGTGCGGATGGATTCCATCTTCACAAACGATTGTTGAAAGAGCCTTATCTGAGTAAACTGATTCAAACCAGGAAAAAGATACGGGTATACGGGATGACCGGAAAAGAACCAGTTACCGCCAATCCGCCGGCCTTCATTAACGGGTGGATTACTGATTACCCTAATCATTTTCATACAAAAAAGGATCAAGGCATCTAAATGCTTTGATCCTCTTTGTATTACTTGAATCGTTCCTGTACTTTTCCTTTTCTTCGATCCCGCCGTAATAGAAATCCCGCAAAGAAACCGAGTCCAACAGCAAATAAAATGAAACCGACAAGGAATTGAATCCAGACATAAGGAAATGGATTAAATAAAATCCCGAATAACGAATCCCGCATCAGTTTAATGCCACCGGCTGCAAAGAGTCCAGGGATGAGAAGGACGATGAATGCCGCAAGTCGTACCATGACTAACAACTCCTAACTAAATATTATTTTACCGATAGAACTTTTATTGTCAAGAAGAGTGCAATCGTGTATGATAGTGTTGTTATTGCAAAAGATTGCATGGTTCGGGAGAGGGGAGTGAATATCCTTGCAAAATGTTCTTATTGTCGGGGCGGGAGCAGGCGGATCGATAATACTGGACCTTCTCCAAAACCTAGAATTCATGAATGTGAAGGCAATCATAGATACGAACGAACATGCGCCAGGTATTAAACGTGCAAAACAACTAGGCATTGCATACGGAGCAGATTGGAACAGTTACTTAACTGACAATCTACATATCATTTTTGATGTGTCTGGGAATAAAACGGTATTCGCTGAACTATTGAAAGCCAGACCCGCTCAAACCGTTCTTATACCCGGCTCCGTGGCGAATCTTCTTGTTAGTCTTCTCAAGGAAAACGGTACATATATTACGCGAATCCATGCAGAGATGCATAAGCAACGGATGATTTTCGATTCGATTGAAGAAGGTATGATCGGGATTAACGCGGAAGGGAATGTCGACTTTTTTAATAAGAGTGCCGCTAAGATGACTGGTGTCTCGATTGAAGAAGCAATTGGTAGACCGGTTACAGCTGTCATCCCGACCACAGAGCTTCCGAATGTATTTAAATCGGGTAAAGTAGAATTGAACCGAGAGCTAGTTCTCGGCAACGGATTAAAAATCGTTACATCTCGTTTTCCCCTCTTTGATTCTGACGGAAGAAAAGTTGGCGCTTTCGCGGTGTTCAAAGATATTACGGGAGTCGTTGCGCTCGCTGAAGAAATCACAGATTTAAACAATGTGAAGACCATGCTCGAAGCAATCATTCATTCGAGTGATGATGCAATTTCTGTTGTCGACGACAAAGGGTACGGAATTCTCGTTAATCCAGCGTATACACGGATTACAGGTCTTTCTAAAGACGAAGTGATTGGGAAGCCTGCAAATGCGGATATTAATGAAGGTGAAAGTATTCATATGAAAGTGCTTCAGTCGAAAAAGCCGGTTCGGGGTGTAAATATGCGCATCGGTGAAAATAATCGCGAAGTCATCGTCAACGTTGCACCCATTATTGTTGATCAGCAAATGAGGGGTAGTGTCGGCGTCATTCACGATATAACTGAAATGCGGAGTTTGATGAAAGAACTCGACCAAGCCCGCACGATTATCCGAGAACTTGAATCGACATACACATTTGATGACATTTTCGGCGGTTCTCCTGATATGGAAATTTCAATAGAGCAGGCAAAGCTTGCGGCCAAATCAGCTGTTCCGGTTCTACTTCGTGGGGAAATCGGAACGGGTAAAGAACTTTTTGCACATGCCATTCATAGTAGCAGTGAAAGACGGTTTAATAAGTTTATCCGGGTGAATTGTGCTACGATGCAGTCCGATGCATTGGAATCCGAGCTGTTCGGACTTGAGCCGGATGTTTCGCAAAACAATTATGCAGAAGTGGTTCAAGGCCTGTTCGAACAATCGGAGCAAGGCACATTATTTCTAGACGAAGTTGCTGAACTACCCTATGCAGTTCAAAAGAGATTACTCACATATTTACAGAACGGAATGATCTGCAGGAATGGTGGAAAACAATCTATCAAATTGTCCGTCCGTATTATTGCAGCTACTTCAAAGAATTTGGAAAAGGCAATGCATAATGGAACTTTCAATGAAGAGCTTTATTATGTCCTGAGCCGGATTACGATTCATATTGCACCGCTCCGTTCACGAAAAAAAGACATTCCTTTGATTGTTGGACATCTTCTAGTGAAGTTAAATCAGGAATTCGGCATGACGATTGAGAAAATCACGGTACAGGCCCAGGAAAGGCTGAAGCAATATGATTGGCCGGGGAATGTGCGGGAACTCGAAAATGTTCTTAGTCGTGCAATGATTTATATGGAATCCGGAGAAGTTGTGATCGGATTGGAAGATGTGGTTAAATCCCTTTCATCTAGGGAAAACAAAATCGACAAACAGCTACTTCCAGAAAAAAGCACGCTGACATCCATTATGGATGATTACGAAAAAACGATTCTTGAAACGGCCCTCGCTGAAAACGATGGCAACAAATCACTGACAGCAAGCCGACTTGGCATTTCGCTTCGTTCCCTTTATTATAAACTTGAGAAATTCAACCTTGTTTAACTTCATTCAGCAAAGATAGTTGGAATGAGTAGGGTTGTATTTTATAGCGTTTGTGAAAGCGGTTTCAAGTTAGTGGATACTGAAAATAGAACACAACCTCAGGAGGAATACACAAATGGAATTATTTAAATATATGGAAGCACATGATTATGAGCAGCTTGTTATTTGTCAAGACAAAGCATCAGGATTAAAAGCGATTATTGCAATCCATGACACAACGCTTGGACCGGCACTTGGGGGAACACGTATGTGGACGTATGCGAGTGAAGAAGAAGCAATCGAAGACGCTCTTCGTCTGGCACGTGGTATGACTTACAAAAATGCAGCAGCTGGCTTAAATCTTGGCGGTGGTAAAACGGTCATTATCGGTGATCCACGGAAAGACAAAAACGATGAAATGTTCCGCGCTTTTGGTCGCTTTATCGAAGGATTGAACGGTCGTTACATCACAGCTGAAGATGTTGGGACAACAGAAGCGGATATGGACTTGATTCACCTTGAAACAGATTACGTTACAGGCGTATCAGCAGAATTTGGTTCGTCAGGTAACCCATCTCCTGTTACTGCTTTTGGTGTCTATAAAGGCATGAAAGCGGCTGCGAAAGAAGCGTTTGGTGACGATTCGCTTACGGGTAAAACGATTGCGGTACAAGGTGTCGGTAATGTTGCGTACACACTATGTGAGTATCTACATGAAGAAGGCGCAAAACTGATTGTGACAGATATCAATGAAGAAGCCGTACAGCGTGCAGTCGATGCATTCGGCGCAACAGCAGTCGGTATTAATGACATCTACTCTCAGGAAGCGGATATTTTCGCGCCATGTGCACTCGGTGCAGTCATCAATGACGAGACGATTCCACAGTTGAAAGTAAAAGTCATTGCAGGTTCGGCAAACAATCAATTGAAAGATCCAATTCACGGTGATAAAATTCACGCAATGGGCATCGCTTATGCACCGGATTATGTCATTAACTCGGGCGGCGTTATCAATGTGGCTGATGAACTCGATGGTTATAACCGTGAACGTGCGTTAAAACGCGTTGCAGGTATCTACGAGACAATCGAAAAGATTTTCGCAATCTCAAAAAGAGATCAGATTCCAACGTATGTTGCAGCCGATCGCTTAGCTGAAGAGCGCATTGCGCGCGTGGCGAAATCACGTAACATGTTCTTGCAAAACGAAAAAAGTGTCCTTTCAAGACGCTAAGACGGACTAGTAGAAACGTCTATTAAGTTAATGTAGCGGAAGGAGGCCATTGATATGGCTCGAGAATATGATGTAGTTATTTTGGGGGGCGGAACAGGCGGCTATGTCGCTGCAATCCGCGCTGCCCAATTGGGACTTAAAACAGCGCTTGTCGAAAAAGGAAAACTCGGGGGTACCTGTTTACATAAAGGATGTATTCCAAGTAAAGCGCTATTGAAAAGTGCGGAAGTATTCGATACAGCGAAAAACCAAGCAGCGGACTTCGGTGTGGTCACGAAGGAAGTAACACTCGATTTCAGCCGCGTACAGGCACGCAAAGAAGGAATCGTTAAACAGCTTCACACTGGTGTTACCGCACTTATGAAAAAAGGAAAAATCGATGTTTTTGAGGGACTAGGAAGAATGTTGGGGCCTTCAATTTTTTCTCCAATGCCCGGGACGATTTCTGTTGAAATGAACAACGGCGACGAAAACGAAATGCTTATTTTGAAAAACTTAATCATTGCGACGGGTTCTAGGCCACGTACGTTACCAGGGTTAGCCATTGATGAAGAGCAAATCATGTCTTCTGATGGTGCATTGTCTATGGAAACGCTCCCAAAATCGATACTTATCGTTGGTGGCGGCGTTATCGGAATCGAATGGGCTTCTATGCTCAATGATTTTGGTGTAGAAGTGACTGTGCTTGAATATGCGGATCGCATTATTCCAACCGAAGACGAAGATATTTCAAAAGAAATGAAAAAACTGTTAACTAAAAAAGGAATCACCTTTGCAACAAGTGCAAAAGTTCTTCCAGAAACACTTGTCAAAACCGATGATTCTGTCGCAATCTCCGCTGAAATGAACGGTGAAACAATAGCGTTTACTGCCGAAAAAATGCTTGTATCTGTAGGTCGCCAAGCAAATGTCGAAGGAATTGGCATGGATAATACAGAAATTGAAATCGACAACGGTTACATCAAGGCAAGACCCACGTTTCAGACGAAAGAACATCATATCTATGCAATTGGTGACGTCATTGGTGGGCTTCAACTCGCACATGTTGCGTCCCATGAAGGAATTGCAGCTGTCGAACACATCATGGGCATGAAAAATGAGCCGATGGATTATACTAAAATTTCACGTTGTATTTACTCGAACCCAGAAGCCTCGAGTGTTGGCATTACTGAAAAGCAAGCGAAAGAGCAAGGATTTGACGTTAAAGTTGGAAAATTTCCGTTTATGGCAATCGGTAAGGCATTGGTCAACGGAAATTCAGATGGCTTTGTGAAAATCGTTGCGGATCAGAAGACGAATGACATTTTAGGAGTCCATATGATTGGCGCACATGTTACGGATTTGATTTCAGAAGCCGGGCTTGCAATGGTACTGGACGCAACGCCATGGGAAGTGGCAAGCACGATTCATCCACATCCATCCTTATCTGAGGTAATGGGCGAAGCGGCACTCGCAGTCGATGGTAACGCAATCCATATGTAAGAGGGGGATGTTTTAAATGGCAAAGAATCGTCATGAAGAACTCGGTTTAACGAATGAAGATGTATTGCATATTTTTGAAACGATGCTGATGGCTCGCCGAATTGACGAGCGTATGTGGCTATTGAACCGCGCTGGGAAGATTCCGTTCGTTATTTCATGTCAAGGGCAGGAAGCGGCACAAGTAGGAGCAGCTTACGCACTTGATAATGGTAAGGATTGGATTGCACCCTACTATCGTGATATGGGTGTTGTCCTGCATTTCGGCATGACTGCCAAGGATTTAATGCTTTCTGCTTTTGCGAAAGCGGAAGATCCAAACTCAGGTGGTCGACAAATGCCGGGTCATTTCGGGCAACGTAAAAATCGAATCATAACGGGTTCGTCACCTGTTACAACTCAACTTCCGCACGCAGTAGGTGTTGCACTTGCGGCGAAAATGAATAAAGAAGACTTCATAACATTTGTTACGCTTGGTGAGGGTTCATCCAACCAGGGAGATTTCCACGAAGGCATGAACTTCGCTGGCGTCCATAAACTGCCAACGGTTATTATGGTTGAAAATAATAAATATGCAATTTCTGTCCCGATTGAAAAGCAACTTGCTTGTGTAAATGTTTCTGACCGTGCAATCGGTTACGGGATGCCGGGGGTTACTGTGGATGGAACAGATCCACTTGAAGTCTATAAAGTTGTTAAGGAAGCTGCGGATCGTGCACGTCGTGGGGAAGGGCCAAGTCTTGTTGAGACAATTTGTTACCGCCTAACAGCACACTCATCGGATGATGATCAACGTCAATACCGTGATTCGGAAGAACTTGAAAAAGAAAAAAAATCAGATCCGATTCCGAAGTTTGCGATTTATTTAAAAGAAGTCGGTATACTAACTGAGGAAATCGAAAAAGAAATGGAAGAACGGATCATGAAGGAAGTAAATGAAGCGACTGACTATGCGGAAAACGCTGCTTACGCTGAACCTGAATCTGCACTACTCCACGTCTATGCTGAGAAAGGGGGGAACGAATAATGGCTGTAATGTCTTATATCGATGCAATCACACTTGCAATGAAAGAAGAGATGGAACGGGATGACCGTGTATTCGTTCTCGGGGAAGATGTTGGGCGTAAAGGCGGCGTTTTCAAGGCAACAACGGGGCTTTACGACCAGTTCGGAGAATACCGTTCATTAGATACACCACTTGCTGAATCTGCAATTGCAGGTGTCGCCATTGGTGCGGCTATGTACGGCATGCGTCCAATCGCTGAAATGCAATTTGCTGATTTCATCATGCCGGCAGTAAACCAAATCGTATCGGAAGCGGCAAAAATCCGTTACCGTTCAAATAATGATTATTCATGTCCAATCGTCATTCGTGCACCATTCGGCGGCGGCGTCCACGGCGCACTCTACCATTCACAATCTGTAGAATCAATGTTTGCGAGCACACCTGGATTAAAAATCGTCATTCCTTCAACACCATACGACGCAAAAGGACTTCTAAAAGCGGCTATCCGCGATGAAGATCCCGTGCTGTTTTTCGAACATAAACGAGCTTATCGACTTATCAAAGGTGAAGTACCGACAGATGATTACGTACTTCCAATCGGCAAAGCGGATGTCAAACGCGAAGGTAATGATATTACAATCATCACCTACGGATTATGTGTCCACTTTGCTTTGCAAGCAGCTGAACGTCTTGCAGAAGATGGGATTTCAGCACATATCCTAGATCTTCGTACGGTCTATCCGCTTGATAAAGAAGCCATCATTGAATCGGCTTCAAAAACAGGAAAGGTTCTTCTTGTCACAGAAGATAACAAAGAAGGAAGCATCATGAGTGAAGTTGCAGCAATAATCGCTGAGAACTGTCTCTTCGAACTTGATGCACCTGTTATGCGCCTCGCAGGACCTGATATTCCTGCAATGCCATACGCACCGACAATGGAGAAGTTCTTCATGGTCAATCCAGATAAAGTCGAAAAAGCGGCACGTGAACTAGCTGAATTTTAATTTGATTCGGAATGGGGGTTAGCCAATTGGCTATTGAAAATATCTTAATGCCACAACTTGGTGAAAGTGTTACTGAAGGTACTATCGAGAAATGGCTTGTTAAACCGGGTGATACGGTCGATAAATACGATCCGCTTGCAGAAGTGAATACCGACAAAGTAACAGCTGAAGTTCCCTCTTCGTTTGCAGGGATTATTAAGGAATTGATTGCTAAAGAGGGTGAAACGCTTGAAGTCGGAGCAATCATCTGTGTAATTGAGACGGCTGGCGGAAGTTCAGTCGCTATTGAGGTGGCACCTGCTATCGAAATGCCCGCGGCTAGTGCACAAAAACCTACGCCTTTGAAACGTGAAAAAGGGGCAGCGGCAGGGCGCTATTCTCCAGCAGTTCTTCGTTTATCACAAGATAATAATATCGATTTGTCACTTGTCGAAGGTTCTGGCAAAGAAGGGCGTATTACGCGTAAAGATTTACTGGCAATCATTGAGAGTGGAAACATTCCAACGGCGGCATCGGTGACGACATCAGCCGTTGCACAAGCTCCAGAACAGCCGCAAGTAGCAGCTGCCGCATCCTCTGCACCTAAAGCAGTAGAAACGACCAATGTACCTGTAGCTGTCGGTGATATCGAAATCCCTGTGACGGGGGTACGTCGTGCGATTGCCAACAATATGTTGCGTTCGAAACACGAAGCACCACACGCATGGATGATGATTGAAGTTGACGTAACGGGTCTTGTCCAATTTCGCGATGCTTTGAAAAATGATTTCAAAAAGAAGGAAGGCTTCAATCTGACATACTTCGCTTTCTTCGTGAAGGCAGTATCACAAGCATTGAAAGAATTCCCGATGATGAACTCGATGTGGGCTGGCGATAAAATTATCCAGAAAAAAGACATTAATATTTCCATCGCAGTCGCAACCGATGATTCCTTATATGTGCCAGTTATTACGAGTGCGGATGAGAAAACAATCAAAGGCCTGGGTCGTGAAATCAATGAGCTTGCTGGAAAAGTACGTTCAGGTAAGTTGAAATCGTCTGAAATGCAAGGCGGTACATTTACGGTGAACAATACCGGATCATTTGGCTCTGTACAGTCAATGGGCATCATCAATCACCCACAAGCAGCGATTTTACAAGTGGAATCAATTGTTAAACGGCCTATGATTATGGACGGTGGCATGATTGCAGCACGTGATATGGTGAACTTATGTCTATCACTCGATCATCGTGTGCTTGACGGCTTAGTTTGCGGCCAATTCCTTGCACGCGTCAAAGAAATTCTTGAAAATGTTTCAGCGGATAATACATCTGTTTATTAAGGAAAATGATACACCTCGGTCCGTTTTGTATGGGTCGAGGTTTTTATTTGTCGAATAGACAGAGGGATTCGTATGAGTAGAGACGAATAATAGAATAGAGAATATTGTACGGTTATTTTGGTGACTTTTATGGAGCAAACAGGTGCTATGATCAATTAAAATGTTTGAATGATCAGTTTAATAGGGGGGTTGGACACTTATGATAGTATGGTTTCGACATTTACCGCAAATAAGTATGGATTTGTTAGAATGGATTCCTTTCATAAAAAATAATTGGTTTCGCAAGCACTTTATGAAGTTCGTTTACTTACTTCAGATTATCATTTTTCTAACAGCATGTTTCTTTAATACATGGTTTCCTAGTATCAATCTATTCGCTCTCATCTTAATAGGTATCTTTGTTTTTATCATTCATGAAGTTCTTCACATTCTTGTCATCAGCAAAAAAGGTGATATTAGCTTAACGTTTCGCGGAACATATTTTTGGCTACATACAAATGCAGTCCTATCTAAAATGAGATTTTTGGTCTTTATGAGCCTCCCCCTCCTTGTATTATCCGGAGTGCCTGCCATTATGTCGTTCTATGTGTCAGGAAATCTCAAAGCTATTTTACTATTTATAACTTGGCTAAATTTATGGATTTCTGGCTCTGATATTATCAATTCGTTTTTAATAGCAATTAAACCGAAAAACGCAGTATTTTGCAGAGGTTATTACCGAGTGCAAAAAAATCCATAAATTTAAACTGCATACAAATTAGGATGTTTCTAAGTTATTTAGTTCGGCTAATAGCGAGTGAAGATGAATAACAAACAATAGACGATATTCAGGAATTTGCATTATCAAATGATGAAAAGAATGGTACAGATATTTTTACAGGTGAGAAAATCACTGTTGCAATATGGAAAGATAATTAACGAACAGAATTGGTACCGAATGATTCTAATGAATTTCTCTAACCATACATTCGGTGAAAAGTAGAATCGATTGTCAAACGTCCAATGATTATGGACGGTGGCATGATTGCAGCACGTGATATGGTGAACTTATGTCTATCACTCGATCATCGTGTGCTTGACGGCTTAGTTTGCGGCCAATTCCTTGCACGCGTCAAAGAAATTCTTGAAAATGTTTCAGCGGATAATACATCTGTTTATTAATCAAAACCCAAAACCTCGGTCCATGCTCAATGGTGCCGAGGTTTTTCAGCTTTCAACAACGGGCTTTCTCGGGTAAAATAGAAATAACTTGACTATTCAGAGGGGGGAAGCGCTAGCGCAAACTATGATCATACATACTATGAAAACGACAACGTTTAACGAAGTGGACTTCGAACAATGGAAAGAGGCGGCACTGCAATCGCTGAAGGGAAAACCTCTTGAATCCCTTATTACGAAAACGCTTGAAGGGATTGATTTGCAACCGTTATATACCCTTGAAGATGTCGAAAAACGCACTCATACAGCCCGTTCGCCTAAGAAAGATTTAGGGTGGATTGTCGCACAAGAAACCTATGCAACGAACGGAGAACAGCTTCTCGCTGGATTGAAAGAATCGATTGCACGCGGGAATGAAGCGCTGGTATTCGACGGAAATAAAGCGGTTCAATGGGAGGAAGCTTCTCTCTTTGAACTTAGTCAACTGATGACGAAGTATCCGGTTTTCATCAAGAATATGGATGTCAATAATCCGATTCTTGATGCATTTGAATCTGTTCCGGTATCTGAACGTTCATTGGTTAAAGGGGCCATTTCCGTTTCAGAATGTACACTCTCAAAAGGGTTTTCAAATCTTCGGACGTCAGGAGCCGATTTATGGATAGCACATCACAAAGGCGCTGACGCTGTAACCGAGCTTGCTTTGGCACTGGCACAAGCCGCGAATTACGCTGATAAACAAGAGAATTTCAATAATGCCGCGGAGGATTTCTTCGTCCATTTCGCAATCGACACGCATTTTTTCATGGAAATCGCGAAATTACGTGCGTTCCGCATCCTTTGGACAGCATTTTGTACTGCTTACAAAGTAGTTGAAGCACCCTACGTTCCAATTCTTACAACAACCTCATTGCGTTCCTATTCGAAACTAGACCCTTACGTTAACCTTTTGCGTGCAGGGAACGAGGTTTTTTCAGCGGTTCTTGGGGGAGCCGATGTCATCACTGTCCATCCCCATGATGTGTTAACAGGACCATCGGAGAGCTCGGTTCGATTTGCGCGCAATATCCAGCTGGTTATTAAAGAAGAGACCCAAGTCGATAAAGTAATCGATGCTGCGGGCGGTTCGTATTTTATTGAAACATTGACGTCTGAACTTGTCGATAAAGCATGGGCATTGTTTCTTGAAATCGAAGCGGATGGCGGCTATGAGATTTATGTGCAAAACGTACAGCTTGAAAAGCTTCTAGATAAACGGAGAGACCAAGTTGCAAAGGGTATAAAATCATTGATTGGCACAAATGTGTATGCCGAACTTGCGAATACAGATTATGCTGATTGGAACGGTATTGCTATTGAAGGGCGTCTTGCGGAACCGTTCGAAAATTTGAGAACTAAATATGGTGAAAAACAACCCCATACCGTGCTAGTAACATTCGGAGAGTTAAATGATTTCAAACCGCGTGCCGATTTCGTCGGAGGATTTTTGGCAACAGGGGGTATCCGTTCCGAATGGAGTCCCGCATTCAATGACGCACAAACCGCAATTGACTGGCTAGCAAATGAAAAGCCCGACTATGCCATCGTTTGCGCAACACCTACATTGACTGCAAGTGTAATGGAACAAATGTTGAAGAAGCTTCCGGATAATCTTATTTTGGATGCGGCCGGGAAATATGATGCGGCAATTACGCAACAATGGCTGAATGCTGGTTTGAATGGCTTTGTATTCAGCGGCCAGGATAAAGTGCAGAAGCTGCAGGAAATCCATAGCAAATGGACAGGAGGCGATATGCGATGAATAGACCTGATTTTAATAAAGTCGATTTGACACAAATCGTGCAATCCATTACAAATTCAATTCCCATTGCTGGAGAACCTTTTCGCACGAATGAAGGAATTGATGTGAAAACGGTCTATTCGAGTAAAGACACTGAAAATATCGCGCATATGAATGATTATCCCGGTATCGCGCCAAATACGCGGGGCCCCTATCCGACAATGTATGTTTCCAGACCGTGGACCGTACGACAATATGCGGGATTTTCAACGGCAGAGGAAAGTAATGCGTTTTACAGACGGAATCTGGCGATGGGACAAAAAGGCTTATCCGTTGCATTCGACCTTGCGACGCATCGCGGCTATGATTCCGATCATCCACGCGTGACGGGGGACGTCGGGAAAGCGGGAGTTGCCATCGATTCGATCGAGGATATGAAAATTCTATTCGACGGTATTCCGCTTGATCAGATGTCCGTGTCGATGACGATGAACGGTGCGGTGCTCCCTATCATGGCGTTTTATATTGTTGCAGCAGAGGAACAGGGTGTATCGGCGGACAAACTTATCGGCACAATTCAGAACGATATACTAAAAGAATATATGGTGCGGAATACATACATCTTCCCACCCGAAATGTCGATGAAAATCATTGCGGATATTTTTGAGTATACATCCCGAAATATGCCGAAATTCAACTCGATTTCAATTTCCGGCTATCATATGCAGGAGGCGGGGGCAACGGCGGATATCGAATTGGCCTACACCCTTGCCGATGGACTTGAATACGTGCGTACAGGCTTGAAAGCGGGCATTGACATTGATTCATTCGCACCGCGTTTGTCATTTTTCTGGGCAATCGGCAAAAATTATTTCATGGAAATTGCCAAAATGCGTGCCGCACGTAAAATATGGGCACAGATGATGCAAACGTTCGAACCGAAAAATCCGAAAACGCTTGCACTCCGTACACATTCGCAAACTTCGGGCTGGAGCTTGACTGAACAGGATCCATTCAACAACGTCACGCGGACGCTAATTGAAGCGAATGCTGCTGCAATGGGACATACACAGTCACTTCATACGAACGCACTTGACGAAGCAATTGCTTTGCCGACAGATTTCTCTGCTCGTATCGCAAGAAATACACAGTTATTTTTACAAGAAGAAACGATGATGACAAAGGTAATCGATCCATGGGGCGGCTCATACTATGTCGAAAAACTGACGGACGAATTGATGAATAAAGCTTGGGAATTGATTGAGGAAATTGAAGAACTGGGCGGCATGGCGAAAGCAATCGAAACCGGTCTTCCGAAGATGAAAATTGAAGAAGCGGCGGCAAAACGTCAAGCGCAAATCGATTCACGTTTCGAATCGATCATTGGGGTAAATAAATACCGTCTTGACAAAGAAGATCCAATCGACATTCTGGATATCGATAACACGCTTGTCCGCCAGAAACAGATTGACCGCATCCATCAGATGAAGACAGATCGTGATGATGCAGTTGTGACGCAGACGCTTAGTGCGATTACAGACACTGCTCGTAGCGGACAAGGAAACTTGCTGGCACTTGCAGTCGATGCGGCGCGTGCCCGTGCAACAATTGGTGAAATTTCCGACGCGATTGAAAGTGTTTCGGGCCGGCATAAGGCGGTGATTCGTTCCGTGAGTGGTGTATATAGTTCGAACTTTTCGAATGCAGAAGAGATTGACGAAGTGAAATCAATGACGGATGACTTTTTGGAAAACGAAGGGCGACGTCCCCGTATTCTCATCGCGAAAATGGGGCAAGACGGTCATGACCGTGGTGCGAAGGTTATTGCATCTTCTTTTGCGGATCTTGGCTTTGATGTCGATATCGGCCCTCTCTTCCAAACGCCAGAAGAAACGGCTCTACAAGCGGCTGAAAATGATGTTCACGTTATTGGCGTCAGCTCACTTGCCGCAGGACATAAAACGCTTGTTCCAGCATTGCGTGAGGAACTTGAAAAAATCGAACGAGAAGATATTTTGATAGTCGTCGGAGGGGTTATCCCTGCTCAAGATTACGCATTTCTTCGTGAAAACGGCGCAGCGGCAATCTTCGGACCCGGAACTGTCATTCCAGTGGCTGCACAAAAAGTAATTGAAGAAATCTATCGCAGGCTCGGCTACGAGGAAGTGATGGAGTGAAGAACAACACTCATTTACCCGATGACAGTGCGCTAAATGTAATGGACGGAATTGCTTCATCACACGATGGTATGTCCGCTACAGTACGTAAACGTTTCGTGAAAAAGGACCGTACGATCCCGGTTGAAGAATTAACGGAAAAGATTTCAAATGGCTCACGGCTCCACCTTGCCAAAGGGATTACACTACTCGAAAGCATTACGCCAGCAGACAAAATAGCGGGACAACAAGTACTGCTTAATTTGTTGCCGAAAACAGGAAATAGTATTCGAATTGGCATCACGGGCGTACCTGGCGCAGGGAAAAGTACATTCATCGAGGCATTCGGGCTCATGCTTGCTAACGCGGGCCATCATGTGGCAGTCCTTGCAATCGATCCGAGCTCGACAATCACTGGTGGAAGCATTCTCGGCGATAAAACACGGATGGAGGAACTTGCAAGACATCCCGGCGCATTCATCCGTCCATCACCTACAGCTGGAACACTTGGCGGGGTACACAAAAAATCCCGTGAAACGATGTTGCTTTGTGAAGCAGCAGGCTATGATGTCATCCTAATCGAAACAGTTGGCGTCGGACAAAGTGAAACGGTCGTCCGCGGGATGGTCGATTTCTTCATGTTGCTCGTCCTAACGGGCGCAGGGGATGAACTGCAGGGGATGAAAAAAGGAATCATGGAACTCGTTGATGGCATCATTGTCCATAAAGCGGATGGTGATAATTTGAAACTCGCCAAAAAGACAGTGAGGGAATACCGCCAGTTACTGCATTTTCTGCAACCTGCTTCCCTAGGGTGGACACCGACGTCTCTTCCGGTTTCATCCATAAAATTAACCGGACTTGAAGAGGTATGGGAAACAGTGTTGGCATTTAAGGCAACAATGGATACGAACACGTTTTGGGCAGAACGACGCCAATCCCAGACAAAAGATTGGTTCCGTTCCATGATAAACGACCGACTCATAGACACCTTTTTCGCAGAACCCGGAAGGAAAGAGCAAGTTGCAGAACTTGAGCAAGCACTACTCAAGGGAGATATTACGGTGGCTGGTGCTGTTGAGCGGTTGTTTTTGGGGTGAATGTCTATTGTGCGGGTATATTATGAATAATAAAGTGAGTCGGAAGCATACTAAATTTGCTTAACTCTATACAAATGCAAAAGTATTGCATATAATAGGAGTGGAGTTAAGTAAACAGGATGCGTTCATTTTGTTGGCATAAACTGGATGGTCAACTAAAACAATAAAAAACCAAACCGTTTTTTTGAGATGTTGGCATAAACTGGATGGTCAACTAAAACAATAAAAAACCAAACCGTTTTTTTGAGATGTTGGCATAAACTGGATGGTCAACTAAAACAATAAAAAACCAAACCGAGCGTATCCCATACTAAGGGCTGAATCCATATGGATTCAGCCCTCTTTTAATAAAGTTAATCTTCAATCAGGGGGTTCCTCTTCCCCCAATTAGTCTTTTTGTTTCCTCGAAGACTTGAAGTGGGGGTCTTACTGCCCGTTACTGCGGGATAAAAATTGTTTACATGAGGTGTGCTATGGTAATTTATTATGGATTAACAGATAAGTTCAATAACAAATTACAACAGTTGGATCCTGAATTTGAAGATGGGAAAGAAGGATCAAGGCCGTTTATCTACCTATCGATGATTGTCGACGATATAAATATATTGCTTCCCCTTAGAACAAATGCTAAACATAAACATGTATTCCATGTCAAGGAGGGTAGAGTGGGCTTTATTGATTATTCAAAAGCGATTGTGATAGATTATACAAGCTTAGATTCGATGGTGTACCCTTTTCCTAAAAATATTCATCAGAAAAGTCATATATACATACAGAATAATTTAGAGAAAATAAGAAAGGAATTTCAAAAGTATGTAAAGATATATAAAGATGCATGGAAAACCCAGCATCACAATCCTGGTTCAAAGCACATCGTTGATTACAGTACATTGAAAAACTATCATGCGGAACTAAATATACATACTTAGTGAAAAATTCATGTATCAAGTATTCTGAAAAGTCAATCAGGTAAGGACATCCGCTTCAAACAATCTCGGCATGCCAGGTCGGAAGGTTTTCATTCAAGTTGCATTACAAATTCAGCAAGTCGTTTTTTTGCGTGAAACCTTCACTCCTGCTATGATATAGAAGTAAATAGAAAGGGGTTTATCACGAATGACTATGAATTTTGATCTTTATATGAATGACATCCTAAAACAGGCGCGTTCCGAAATGGAAGCGAGCGGTTATGAGCAATTAACAACACCTGAGACAGTTGAGGAAGCATTCGCACGTCCGGGTACGACACTTGTGATGGTGAATTCTGTTTGCGGTTGTGCTGGAGGTATTGCACGTCCAGCAGCGGCACATTCCATTCATTACGACAAACGTCCAACGCATTTAGTAACAGTATTCGCTGGACAAGATAAGGAAGCGACAGCGCAAGCACGTATGCTTTTCGGAGATGATCATTTGCCATCTTCGCCTTCATTCGCACTTTTGAAAGACGGTAAGCTTGTCGCAGAAGTCGGTCGCTATGAAATCGAAGGACATGATCCAATGTCCGTTGTTGCAAACTTGCAAAGCCAGTTCGAGGAATATTGCGAAGAAGTTTAAAATAAAAACAGTCCGTATATGCCAAATTGCGCAGTACGGACTGTTTTTTTACATTTACAATAGTACACTAAGTCCAGACAAGAGACTCAACGCAACCATCGCCCCAATCATTAAATAGACGATAATCTTCTGTGTTTTTTTATTGCTCATCGGGCAAAAACTCCTTACATATGATACTTCCATTTTAACAGAATTTCTGTAAATCACAACATGTAGCGATTTTGACGATTAAAATGTACAATAGAAAATAGGGGGAATTGGGATGCAGAAGGTAGATCATATCGGAATCGCCGTGAAAAGCATGGATCATTCCATCGACTATTACATACATACACTTGGATTTAAACTTTTGGCAATTGAAGCAGTTGTAAGCCAGAACGTGCGCGTCGCATTCATTGATGCTGGGAATATTAAACTTGAACTATTAGAACCGCTTGGTGAAACGGGAGCGATTGCAAAATTTCTTGAAAAGCGTGGGGAAGGTGTCCATCATATCGCATTCGGAGTGACGGACATTCGCACAAGGATGGCAGAACTAAGAGCTAAAGGTGTTCAGTTAGTACAGGAAGAGCCGAAACCAGGTGCTGGTGGGGCGGAGGTTGCATTCCTTCATCCAAAGTCATCATTCGGCGTTCTATATGAACTATGCGACAAAAGTGGCAAAGGGGATTGAGCGATGAATATTTATGATAAAATCAATGAATTATATGATAAAAAGAGAGAAATCGAACTGGGTGGCGGAGATGAACGAATCGATAAGCAACATGAAAAAGGGAAACTGACAGCTAGAGAACGGATTGATCTACTTCTTGATGCCAATACATTTGTTGAACTAAAACCATTCGTCACACACCGCACACGTGACTTTGGTATGGACAAGCAAGTAGGACCTGGTGATGGTGTTGTCACAGGTTATGGTAAAATTGACGGAAGACCTATCTATCTATTTTCCCAGGATTTCACTGTATTTGGTGGCGCACTTGGGGAAATGCATGCCATGAAAATTGCCAATGTAATGGATCTGGCTGCTAAAAATGGGACACCGTTCATCGGACTGAATGATTCCGGTGGAGCACGCATTCAAGAGGGCGTCGTTTCGCTTGATGGTTATGGGGAAATCTTTTATCGGAATGCTATTTATTCTGGTGTTATTCCTCAGATTTCCGTCATACTTGGTCCGTGCGCTGGGGGAGCGGTTTATTCCCCGGCCATCACCGATTTTGTTTTCATGACAGACGAGACAAGTCAGATGTTTATCACGGGTCCGAAAGTAATTGAAACAGTTACAGGGGAAAGGATTTCATCTGAAGACCTTGGAGGTTCAAAAGTACATAATGCAATCAGTGGCAATGCACATTTTCGTGGAAAAAATGAAGAGACAGTCCTTGAGAATGTGCGGAGACTACTGTCCTATTTACCGCAAAATAATGAAGAAAAAGCACCAATTGCAGACTATCAAGAAGCGGACGACTACCGCGCAAATTTAGCGGATATTGTACCCTTTGAAACGATACGCCCCTATGACGTGCTGAAAGTAATTGAACAAGTCGTCGATAAGAATTCATTCTTTGAAGTACAAGCCGAGTTCGCAAAAAATGTAGTTGTCGGCTTTGCACGTATGAAAGGCGAATCGGTCGGTCTAATCTGTAATCAACCGAAAGTGATGGCAGGCGGACTTGATATCGATTCATCCGATAAAATTGCCCGTTTCATCCGATGCTGTGACTCCTTTAATATCCCACTTATCACATTTGAAGACGTAACGGGTTTTTTCCCAGGCATTAAGCAGGAACATGGCGGTATCATCCGTCACGGGGCAAAAATTTTATATGCGTATTCGGAAGCGACTGTGCCAAAAATGACGGTTATCCTACGTAAAGCTTTCGGTGGTGCCTATGTTGCACTAAACTCTAAATCGATTGGTGCGGATATTGTTTATGCATGGCCGAATGCTGAAATTGCTGTTATGGGTGCGCAAGGTGCGGCAAATATTATCTTTGCACGCGAGATTGCGAATAGTGACAATCCAGAAACGACACGTGCTGAGAAAATTGAAGAGTATCGCGAAAAGTTTTCCAACCCCTACGTAGCAGCAGCACATGGCATGGTTGATGATGTAATTGATCCGCGTGAAACACGCATTAAACTGTTACAGGCACTCGATATGATGCGTAACAAACAAGAGACAAGACCTAAAAAGAAACATGGTAATATACCACTATAGGGAGATGTTAATTTTGAATAAACAAAGACTACTTGATGAGTTTTTCGAACTCGTTCAAATCGATTCTGAAACGAAAAATGAACGGCTGATTGCAGATGTTTTAACGAATAAAATGGAAGCACTTGGTTTTGTTGTTAGTGAAGATGATTCTGCTAACCGTACCGGTCATGGTGCTGGGAATCTGATTGCCACAATGAAAGGGACCGCGGATGGCGTTGTTCCAATCTATTTCACTTGTCATATGGATACCGTCGTTCCTGCACAAGGCATCAAACCCGAACTTCGCGAGGACGGCTATGTCTATTCCGACGGTACAACAATCCTTGGTGCAGATGATAAAGCTGGAATAGCAGCACTGTTTGAAATGGTACGGACATTGAAGGAAAGTGGAAAAGCGTATGGGGACATTCAGTTCATCATCACTGCAGGTGAAGAAAGTGGACTTGTTGGTGCAAAAGAGATGGATACATCATTGATAACAGCGAAATACGGCTATGCAGTTGATAGCGATGGTAAAGTTGGTGGTATCGTGACTGCAGCGCCTTATCAAGCAAAATTATGGACGACTATCCGCGGGAAGACAGCGCATGCGGGTGTTGCACCTGAAAAAGGGATTTCTGCTATCAATATTGCAGCAAAATCAATCGCAGCGATGTCTCTTGGACGAATCGATTCTGAAACGACGGCGAACATCGGACATTTTGAAGGGGGTCGAGCAACAAATATCGTTTGTGACGAGGTAGGTATTTTAGCGGAAGCAAGGTCAATTAATCCTGAAAAACTGACCGAACAGACGGAACATATGATACGGACATTTGAACGTACTGCTCATTTGATGGGCGGAAAAGCTGAAACGGACATGCAACTCATGTACCCTGGATTTAGTTTCGGGGAAGAAGCGGAAGTTGTTCAAATAGCGATGGAAGCAATTCGAAACATAGGACGCACGCCGGAACTTCTGACAAGTGGGGGTGGAAGTGATGGCAACGTCTTCAACGGTGCCGGAATTCCAACGGTCACTTTATCTGTAGGCTACGAAGAGATTCATACGAAAGGCGAACGAATGCCTGTTGAAGAACTAAACAAACTAACGGAACTATTGCTTGAAATTGTTCATGTCACAGCTAACAAGTAAGGAAAGCGAGAGGCTGTGGAGCTGCGGCATACGACTTAAGGAAGCTGGTACCATAAAGGAGGGAATTTATAATGAGTGATTTGAAAGCGGTCATCATTCAGTGTGGCAATGAAGAGTATGCACTACCGGTTGAAACAGTCGTGTCAATCGAACGGCTTGAGCAAGTGAATCCGATTCCACATCTTCCAGACTATATGCTTGGACTTATGCGAATTCGGAAGGAGCTGGTTCCGATTCTCGATTTTGAGCAGATTTTGTACGGTAGAAGTGCAAAGGGACATGCAGAAGCGCGGGTTGTGTTGGTCAAAACTAAAAATTTATATATTGGACTTCTCGTCTTGGATGCGAAAGAGATTTTAGATATACCAGAAGGTTCAATGAGTTCAACAGGATTGCTAGCTTACTCGAAAACGAAATATTTTATAACAGTGGCGAACTTAGAAAACCGAATAATTACTGTTGTTGATCCTGAAATACTGTCGCAAACACTTGCAGGGATGGATGAAATCGATGAATACGTTAAAGCACAAGTCGTGCAAAGTCAATAAGATCGGACCGGACAGTGTCATCTGTCCGGTTTTTGCATTAGCATAATACCAAAAAAGGATGGAGGGATGTGCCATAGAAACGGTCAGTGAAACGAGGACAAGGGTCATCCTTCATCTTGATATGAACAGTTTTTTCGCCTCCGTGGAACAGGCACACGACCCGTCGTTAAAAGGGATTCCAATGGCTGTCGCGGGTAATCCAAAGGAGCGGAGAGGGATCCTTGTCACTTGCTCCTATGAAGCTCGAGCGCTTGGTATTTATGCAACGATGACGGTTGGTGAGGCTAAACGGCTCTGCTCGAATCTTGTCATTATTCCACCCGATCACGAAAAATATCGTACAGCTTCAATGGCCGTATTCAATCTGTTACGTTCGTATACTGATCTTGTAGAACCGGTATCGATTGACGAAGCTTTTATTGACATTACCGCAATCGGGGGATTGACAAATGCCGTTACGATTGCGACTGAAATGCAACAGCGGATTCTACGGGAACTTGATTTGCCGTGTTCTATTGGTATCGCTCCAAATAAGTTTCTGGCGAAAACGGCTTCCGATATGAAAAAACCCATGGGAATCACGATTTTGAGAAAGCGGGAAGTGAAGTCAATCCTATGGCCACTTCCTGTTATCGACATGCACGGAATCGGGAAGAGTACTGAGAAAAAGATGCACGCTCTTGGGATTTACACAATTGGCGACCTTGCCCAAAAGGATGAACTGATAATAAAATCATCACTTGGTAAGAATGGCCTACAACTCCATAAACGAGCAAATGGTAACGATTATCGTTTAGTTGACCCTGAAGCGGCTGAAGAGAGGAAAAGTATTGGCAGTTCCACGACATTACCTATCGATGAGACCGATCTAGATGAATGTCTAAAAACTTTCAACTGGCTTGCAGTTAAGGTCGCGGATCGGCTAAATAAAACGCAACTTGCTGGTACCGTTGTCATGATTCAAATCCGTACAGCTGACTGGCGTAATCAGACACGGAGTCGTTCTACCCTCAATCCAGTCTATAAAGAAAATGACATTTATAAAGAAGCGGTTGGTTTATTCAATAAGCATTGGGACGGGGAACCGGTCCGACTTCTCGGTATCACCGTGTCGAACGTTGTACCAATGAATGAACTACATGAACAACTATCGATTTACAATTTCGAAAAACATGCAAAAGAAGAAGAAATCGAGGGGCTTTTATCGGAACTGGAGAAGAAATTTGGACCCGGTTCCGTGAAAAGGGCCAATAAGTAAAAGGAAGGGTTTTTATTATGGAACTTCAGTTTTTAGGGACAGGCGCTGGTATGCCATCCAAAATACGTAACACGTCAGCCGCTGTTTTAAATTTATCGGCTGAAGGGGAAGGCTACTGGCTGTTCGATTGCGGGGAAGCAACACAGCATCAGATTTTACATACAAATTTAAAACCGCGAAAAATCACTAAAATCTTTATCACACATCTACATGGCGACCATATTTACGGCTTGCCAGGACTAATTGGATCTCGTTCATTTCTTGGCGGTGACGAGCGGCTTGATATTTATGGACCTAGCGGATTGGATGAATGGCTAGAGACAACGCTCCGCATTACGAAAGTTCATTTGAATTATGCGTTGGGTATTCATGAAATCGGTGAAGGATTTGTGTTTGAAGATGAAAAATTCCGGGTGAGCGCAAAAAGTTTACAGCATGTCATTCCATGCTTGGGCTATCGAATTGAACAGAAGGAACTGCCAGGCAAATTACTTATCGATAAAGCGGTTGTAGCGGGTGTGCCGAAAGGTCCTTTGCTGAAACAATTAAAAGATGGGAAAGACGTGACGTTGGAGGATGGACGAGTTGTTCGTAGTGAAGACGTTACTGGGGATCCGGAGAAAGGGTTCACGGTTGCGATTCTTGGAGACACAAGTTATTGCCTGGCAGCTGTTGAATTAGCCCGAGGTGCAGACATTCTTGTCCACGAAGCGACATTCGATACGGAAACAGGAAACCTTGCGAGGGAATATGGCCATTCAACGATTGGTGACGCCGCGTTGGTTGCGAAACAAGCGGGAGTGAAAGTCCTAATCGCCAACCATATCAGCGCCCGCTTCATGCCTAGCGATTTGGCAAAGTTAAAAGAACAAGGAGAAGCGATTTTCCCTGTCCTCCATATTGCAGAAGATTTTGCGCGGTTTGAATGGAGAGATGGGGAAGTTATTCGTTTGGAGGAGTTTTAAATCCACAACTGTGTGAGAGTATTATTCCTACTCACTTCACCGTCAACCGGAATAATGATGCCTAAGTTGAAGTGGAGGCAAGTAGGGGATCTGAACAAGGGAAAATCTATGTAGAGGAGTCTGGATGCGGCCTATCTGCTTTCACAGATTATCCTCAGGTCGAAAATTTTATAGTTTTCTATTCAATTAAAAAAGAATTTAGTCCTAATTGGAGGTTCAAGATGGCGAAATTCGATAATTTGCTTGCTATTTTATGGTTGTTAAAAGCTAGAAAGCGCATCACTGCTAAGCAAATATCCGATGACTTGGAGATTCATATCCGTACGGTTTATCGATATATCGATGCCCTGTGTGCAAGTGGAGTTCCTATCGTTGCGGAATCTGGCCATAACGGAGGCTATACGCTAAATAAACAATTTAATGAAGCTCATTTATTTTTTAGCACCAAGGAACAAAATGCTCTTATCCATGCATCAAAATTCGCTCAAAAAGCTGGATACCCATATTCAGAAGACCTCCAGGATGCTGTTGATAAATTAAAGAGATATACCAACGAAGAGCAATTGAATGAAATTAACAAGCATTCCAGCGGACTTGACGTACTCAATACTCCACCTGATCCAAAACTAAATCCAATTTTGAAAGAAGCGGAGTCATGCATAGCTGAAGGTTATACTTTAAACATAGAGTATCAAACTGGTTACTCAACATCAAAATCTATAAGGAACATTGACCCTTTTGGACTTGTATATTGGATAGGGAAATGGTATATCGTAGCATTTTGTCATGATCGACAAGAAATCCGAACTTTCCGTGCCGACCGAATACGTCAATTTTATAGAACCTCTGAGATATTCACACGTCCAACTGGCTTTTCTGCACGGCGGTTCCTTCTTGAACGACTGTTACCAGAACAGGACAACCTTTTGTCCATCCATATTAAGGGGACCCCCCAAGTAATTTGTGATCTTTGCGGGCATTGGTTACTTGGTCATACAATAGCTGAGAGATCAATGGAGTATGTCCATCTGAAGATTAATGAAAGTGCTGTTTTGACCTATGTTCCTTATTTTATACTACAGTATGGAAAATCAATTCACATCATAGAGCCAACTTTATTAAAAGAAAGATTAGTTGAGGTTACAAATGAATTATCAGCGTTTTATCAACAAACGCTTCACGAATTTCAGTAAAAGTTTTTATATCTTTACTGACCGTTTCTGTCAGTAAAGATATCGTATATTGGGGGTGTGCGCAATTCAACTAAAAGGAGTTAGAAAAATGAAACCACATGATCTGCGTAGAGTTTCAATTGTGGAGCGAGTTTAGAAAAAAGCAAAGTGAGAGCGGAGGTTATACAAATGAAAAAAGTTTTGATTTTTATTACAGACGGTTTTGCGGATTGGGAAGCAAGTTATGTGAGTGCAGAGTTAAACAAACCAAAAACGAACTTTCAGGTTCAGACAATCGCAATTGACAAGGAACCTAAAATTTCAATGGGGGGACTGACCGTTCTTCCGGATTATAGTTTACAGGACTTTTCTTATGAATTGGAATTTACGATGTTAATTATTCCCGGAGGAACAGGATGGAGAGAAGAAAAAAATCATCAGGCGAGTAAGCTTGTGGATTTCTGTTTTGACAAGGAGATATCAGTAGCAGCCATTTGTGATGCAACCACTTTTTTAGGGAATCATGGGTTTCTCGATGACCATAATCATACAGGAAATTCTTTGCCCTATTTAAAGGAAGGGGCACCTAATTATCGGGGTGATGAAAAATATAAAGACGAACAATCCGTTAGTGATGGTCATTTAATCACAGCTAACGGAAGTGGAGCAATCGAATTTTCTAGAGATATTTTAAAAAAATTAGATGTTTTGGAAGGTGAAGAGCTAACAGATTGGTATAATCTATTTAAAAAAGGTTATTTTCCTTTAGTATAATAACTGGATTTTCCCAAAGTATCACCTTCATGAACTCAAAAATAAAAATAAAATCGTTCATGCGAATTGAGAATAAAACCCGATTTCCTTAGAATAGGAAAATCGGGTTTCTAGTATAAAAAGCATTATTTCACCGTAACAACTTGCCCCTTTGTCATCTTCTCCAGTTTATCTGGCGTTAATTGAAATACGACTTTCGGCTTTATCCTCCCTTTCAAAGCTTCATGTCTATCCCCTAATCAGAATAACCAACCTCGCTTATATTGTTTAGGCGATTCAATTTCTACTCTAAGCTCCTTTGCAGCCGTGTACGCCCAATATGGATCGCGCAACAGTTCACGGGCAAGCAAAACCATATCCGCGCGTCTATTTTGTAGTATTTCCTCGGCTTGAATCCCTGTCGTAATTAAACCAACAGTCCCTGTTGTGATAGCGGCACCTTCTTTTATTGTTTCTGAAAACTTCACTTGATAGCCTGGAAATACATCGATTGCAGCGGGTACAACAGCTCCCGAACTGACATCAATCAGGTCGACGCCTTGTTCTTTCATCCACTTAACCATTTCGACATACAGTCTAGCTGTCATCCCGCCATCCGTGTAATCATGCGCGGAAATGCGGACGAAAAGAGGACCTTCCCAAACCATGCGCACTTCATCAATGATTTCGCTTAGGAAACGGTAACGATTTTCTGCTGAGCCACCATATGCATCCATCCGTTTATTGGATAAAGGCGATAGAAATTCATTGATAAGATAGCCGTGTGCTGCATGGAGTTCAATGACATCGAATCCTGCTTTTTTCGCACGGCCGGCTCCTTCTTTAAATGCTTGCACAGTCTCCTTAATATCCTCTATAGTCATCGCGATTGGTGTCCGATAGCTGTCGCTGAACGCAATAGCCGATGGGGCGTAAATATCGCCATCCACAGTCGCTTTCCGTCCTGCATGTGCTAGCTGAATGCCTGTTTTGGCTCCATGCTGCTGCATCAAGCGAACTATTTCTGCCAATCCCTCGACATGATCATCACTCCAAATACCAAGATCCTGCGCTGAAATCCGTCCAGCCGGTTGAACGGCCGTTGCTTCGACAATAATCAATCCAACTTGCCCAACTGCACGTGTCGCATAATGGATCTTATGCCAATCTTCAACCATTCCATCCTCATTATGACTCGAATACATACACATCGGCGCCATGACGATGCGGTTTTTGAATGTAGTGTTACGTATTGTAAATGGTTCAAATAATTTAGCCATGTTTTCAACCTCCTATAGTGCTTTACATCGTTAGTATAGCAAAGGGGAGAGGGTATAGCAGTGTATCTTGCTTATGAAATTCACTCTTTTCAGTTAATCAGCAGGAGAAATAGCATCTTATGTAGAAGTTTGTCTATAATCGAAAAAGGGAGTGATTGGAAGTGCAAGTGTTATTAGTCATTGATGAATATATTGAAGAATATGCTGACAATAAATTTGGTGCATAGGATATATTTTCAATGGGAGGAGTTTTTACTATCGAAAAGCTCAGTAGCAAATCATTGTCGTTGTCCCTTTTTATTTATTGTGCATTGGCCGGAATACTCTTACTTTTCATAGCAGCAACCGACTTTAATTTAACTGGATATACGTATGACTTTGACAAGGAAACAATGGTTTTGACCATTAAAGAAGGTTATTTGAAGAAGAAATCCTATGACGTGGAGATTCGAGAGGTCGAGTCAAAACAAATACTATACTCAATACGAGATGTGATGTACCCAATTAATCGAGCCCAAAGTTTGTGGAAAACTGACATTTATATCATCTCTCTTTTTATTGCAGGAATTTCCGGCTTGTTTTATTCATCATTAAGACAGGTGAAAAACTTTAAGCGGTATGTGACAGTGTATATTCTAATTTTTGCCCTTTTAATTAGTTGGGAGATAAAGGCTTATCAAAATCTTTTTGAAGATATTCGTAGATTGTCGGATTATACGAATAGTTTAAGGGGCTGAGATCTGTGAAATCCAGCTCTTTTTTCCCCGAAAGTCATATCCCAAGCCTGTCGACTAACAGAGTGATTGAGTCACAAATCAAAACTTGTACTTATCATCAGGTTGCGTGAGGGAAGGGTGGCGTGCTATTTTGGATAGTAATCTGATTATCACAATTCCTCTTCCGTTATATTTCTTCGATTACTCCTTGACGATTGTGCAAGTGTTGATGACAAATCGATGAATAGAGAGTTTGAAGAAGAGAAAGTGAGGTTTTGAATGAGAAAAGTTGAGGTTAAGCCTTATGACGAACGATGGGGTTCAATGTTTGAAGAAGAGTCTCGTAAATTATATGAGATTTTCGGTGCTGAAATAATTGACTTACATCATATTGGAAGCACGTCTGTAAACGGGCTGCGAGCAAAGCCAATCATTGATATGATGCCCGTCGTAAGGGATATACATCGAATTAATGACTATAATAGGGCAATGATTGCCATTGGCTATGAACCAAAAGGTGAAAACGGGATAGCTGGTCGTCGATATTTCCAAAAAGGCGGAGATTGTCGAACTCACCATGTCCATATGTATGCATGGGGTCATTCAGAAATTAACCGACTTCTTGCATTTCGGGATTATTTACGGGCACATCCAAATCTTGCACAAGAATATGGGGATTTAAAGGGGGAGCTGTCTCAACGCTTTCCCTATGATATTGAATCGTACATCAAAGGAAAAGAACAGTTAGCACTAGAAATTAATCGAAAAGCATTAGAGACGATAATGGACTAAGAGGCCAAGCTTCGCTGGGGATCCTGAGATTTTTGGAGCCTATTTCAGTTCGAACGGTTTGAAATAATTCTATGTTAAGGGGAGATAAGAATGATAATGCCAACACATATCGTAGCCGTAGGCGGCATCGTAGAAGATGCGCATGGAAATATTCTGTTAGTGAAGACAATCGATGGAGGGTGGGTATTTCCTGGAGGGCAAGTGGAAGTTGGAGAAAATCTAATGGATGCATTATGTAGGGAAATAAAAGAGGAAAGTGGGATAGATGTGGTCGTTGCACACTTGATTGGTGTTTATTCCAACACGGGCATGTATAAATGGTATGACGGTGTCACTGATGTTCCTACCAAAGTAATGTTCGATTTTGTGTGCAAGCCGGTGGGCGGAGAACTAGGTATTTCGGAAGAAACAACAGAAAGTGGATGGATTGCAAAGGATAAAGTGCTTGATATGATTACAGCACCAGCTATTCGTACCCGCTATCAGGCTTATTTGGACTTTGATGGACATGTATGTTATATGGAGTATGTAACTAATCCGCAGTTTGAACTTAAATTGAATAGGACTGTATAAAAATTATCCAAGGTTTCATTTTTGCCGAATGGTTATGCTATTGTGTCAGCAGCAAAACCATCTGGAATACAGAGAGTGAACAAAAAAGGGGGAAATGAGTATGAAAAAATTTATACCGCTGGTGATTGTAGCGTTATGTACACAATTAATGGTAATGATTATGTGGGGTGAACATGTCTGGTTTAGTAAACTTGCTTTTGGAAGTGTAGAAGGGACACGGTTAGGGCAAATCCAGCCGACGTTATGGTTCGTTTTTGTTTTAGAAATCATATTATTAGCCTATTGTTTCAAAAAACATAACGAATAATTTTCTTATTGACAGATTTGTATAAAAGGGAGGTTGATGTGATGAAAAGATATTTGAGCATAATTTCATTAGTGTTGCTAATAACGTTTATCGTTTTCGGTTTTATTATCCCGCAAGTATTGAGTCCCTTACCTGATTCATGGGACATATTGATATTAATATCACTACTAATCGGCTCATTTTCCCCGGCATTATTTAGTGTAAAAGGGCGTTTAAAAACAATTGCTGTACTTACTTCTTCACTCGGCATGTTAGCTTTATTAGTTTTAATTATTTTCAGTATTGGTATCATGTTTTTTGGTAACTTTGGGACATAGACAGAGTCGCCTTGAATGAATAGGAGGGGAGAAATCAATGGGGAAATTCTAGTTGGTACGTGTATTTTATAATAATGACATTTCAGGAAATATTACGGCGTTATCCAATGTACTCTCCTCGGAGCAAAAGTAGACCTGTTAACAGAAGGTGCCATTATTCCAATGCAAGTGCATTAGAAAAGAAAGGGGGAAATGGCTAATGACTTATCCATTTGACTGCATTACCGACTTCATTTTTGTCGAAACTGAAATTGCTCCAGCAGATGTCATTTTAGTTCCTGGTGCTAATCATCCACAACTAATGGAGAAAGCTGCCTCTTTATATAAGCAAGGATTTGCACCATACATACTACCGTCTGGTGGCTATAAACCACATGTAGGGACTACTGAGTGGAATTATTTACAGAATATTGGCATTGAAAACGGAGTGTCAGAGGCTGCCATTTTAAAGGAAGATAAAACTCCTTATGAACTACCTGGAGGAAGGTTAGAGGAATTCGAGTCTTTTCTGGAGGGACTTAGGAGGGAAGTACACGAGGAAACAGGACTTCATGTAACAATGGTTTTTGGGGAAGAAACCAAAATTGAAACTAATGATGAAGATTCAAATGTTGAAGCTATGAAACCTTTTGCTGTTTATCAAACGATAAACGGTCCAGTGGATTCATTAGGTGCTTATTTTCGATGTCAGGCCTCTGGTAATTTAGTTAAAGAAGGGGACGAAACTGAAGACATAAAGTGGATTTCAGTAGATGAGCTTCACTCTTCTCTAGAGAAGAATTTAATAGACTTTAGCTGGGTAGACAAGTCAGGAATTATTTATTATTTGAAATGGTATTACATGCAAAAACAGAAAATGTAGCTAGGGAATCAATGTTTTAAATCAAATTGAACCTAACCTGCATGGCTAACCGGGCGGTTTAGTGTAAAAGGTGAAAATTGATATATTTCCGGGATTTTGCAATTCGTATTCGAGATAAGAGTCTAATAACCAAGAGGTGTTAGGATGACAATTTTAAAAAACAGTATATTTATTTCGGTATTCGCTTTGCTACTATCTTCTTGTAGTAATTCCACTTCTCTTAAAAGAGACCCTGATGTAGAAATCGTTAAGGGGTGTCCTGATGCAGAAATTGAATGGGTGGATATGCTGATGATTGATGACATAAAATACGAGCATCATTTTCCAGAACCAGTGGCTGAAATTTTTCCTATAACAATTGACAAAGGTAGGGAACTTGGCAAAGTGACGTATGAGATGGCTAACAATGCATGCAGTAATCACAAGATGCAAAATGGTGATGCGGCACAGTTAAAAGTAGGAACAATCATTTATGAAATAAAAGGATATCCCACTTCCTTGATTCTTGCTGCAAATGATGATGTATATGTAGCTGATACAAATAAACAGGCGAAAACGGCGGGGGAACTTTACCCTATGGATAAGTTGGTGAAGAATATCTATATTGAAAGCACCGAAGATGGAAAGAGGATGCATACATTCCCTCAGTCTTCCAAGGAAAAATTCCTAGCCGCATTTTATGAATTAAAATTAGAAGATGTACAGTCATTAATTGATGGAGATAAGTTAGAAGGGACTCGTGTGTTTTTGGAGATTGAACTGAATAATGGCGCTTCATTTAGGCAACTGTATTGGGCAGATTCTAATACATTCCATAAAGGAGCAATTGGAAATGATGAAATAAAGGAAATAATTCACTATGAAGTATTAAAATCGAATGGAGAATTGTAAAAAAGGAGTGATAGAGATGCGTTTTACTTTTATTTTTGGGATTGCGGGTATTTTATACGCAATAGTTTGGCACCAACAAGTATTCATACCACCGACGGATATTTTTATTCCAATTGCAACAGGGGCATTGTTTGATATTCTATTTATATTAAGTTTTTCCAAGCATCTTAACGTTAAAGTTGAAGTTGAAGATGAAGAGATAGGAAAGGTAAGTAATGAAGACATTGAACAAGAATTAGAAAATTATTCAAAACGAGATTGATCGGAAAGCGAAGGATTTTGAAATAAACTATACGGAGTGATAGTGAATGGAATTTGTACCACCAAAACATATTGTTTCAGCAGCAACTATTGTACTAAATGACAAAAATGAAATTCTATTAATTAAAGGACCAAGAAGGGGTTGGGAAATGCCTGGTGGGCAGGTTGAAGAAAGCTGCAATTAGGGAAACAAAAGAAGAATCAGGAATAGACATTGAAATAACGAAATTTTGCGGAGTATTTCAAAATATAAATGCTTCAATTTGTAATACATTATTTTTGGCTAGACCAATTGGAGGCGAGCCAACAACGAGTATTGAGAGTCTGGAAATAGGTTATTTCCCTATCGAAAAAGCATTGGAAATGGTTACTTGGGGAAATTTCAGGCAAAGAATTGACTATTGTCTAAATGACGAAATGCAGCCATTTTGTATTGAATTTTAATTTGGCTCCATCGGCTAACGGGATGGGTTATTTTTAGAAGCTAGTTGAAAAGTATGATAAAGAGGTGTGATCCAATGGATTGGATAGAAGTGAAAGATCAAAAAGATATCCAAAATGTGCTGGACACGTTTGGATGGTTTCATGATAGTTGTTTAAAAGAGTTGTATTTGTGGACGGAGAGTTATGTGAATGAAGACCTGTCAATGGCTGTGCCGTCAGGTCTTGATACGAATGTGCGAATCCTTTTTCAAAGGCAATTTCGTAACCCTTCCGCTATTGAATTATTATTCGAGGGGGTTACCCAGTTTCACATTTTACCGAGCCCAGAAAACTATGACTCTATCATTTATGATACAACACTCCTTTTACATAATGACTTATTTTATTGGGCGGATCAGAGTGACTGGAAGCCCGTAGATAATAGCTTTGATACAAGCAGTTGGATTGCAGCTACACGTCTAAAGTGGCGTGATGCTAGTTCGTGGATGGGGGATAAAAATCGGTATGGTGTGATTAGTGAGGGGGAGTAAGTTTAAAGAATACTTCCAAGAAAAGGGGTGTGAAATGACCAGGAAAAGGATTTATTTATCCATACTAATTCTTGGGTTTTGTGTTTTATGGGGCTATTTATTTTTTTATAAAAACTATTCGAACGCTGGAATATTTAAAAATGTAACTGAGCCTGATGGCTATACACTGAATCTTATTAAAGATAAAGAGACTGTTGAATTGTATATTAAGCCTGAATGGATACCTTTTAATGATGTTACTGAAAAAAAGTATGGGATAGAATTGACAAGCAAAAATAACACAAATATTATACTGGATACTGTTTTGATTAGAGAGAGTGATATTAATTTCAATTTTGAGACCACGTACAATATGAATTATAACAAGGGATGCTTTATGTACAATATCATCTTCAACGAGGATGGATCATCTACCTCTAACGCCTCTCATAACGATTATTATTTGTATAACAAACTTAACTGCCGAAGAATTAGATCAACATTACATTGTAAATGTTCGTGCAACAACACTATTAAGTAGTAAATTTGCTCGAAATTTTGATAAAAAATCTGGTGGAAGGATTGTCAATATGACGTCAGGTCAATTTCAAGGGCCAATGCCTGGCGAATTAGCCTATGCAACGACGAAAGGTGCAGTCGATGCATTAACAATTACATTGGCAGCTGAACTAGCTCCTTTAGGAATAACGGTCAATGCTGTAAATCCAGGTCCAACTGATACGGGATGGATGACAGAGGACATTAAACGTGAATTAACGCCGATGTTTCCTTTTGGTAGAATAGGTGAACCGAAAGATGTAGCAAAAACGATTAAATTTCTAGTGAGTGATGACGCGGATTGGATTACAGGTCAGATTATTCATGCAGAAGGCGGATTTAAAAGATAACGTCAATCGTGCTTTGGCGAAATTATTATTTTTGAGAAGGGGGAAATTAAATGATATTGGAAGCTGTTATGCTACAAGTTAAGGAAGGAATGGAAACAGAATATGAAGAGGCATTCCGTGATGCTTCTGAAATTATTTCTTCAATGAAAGGCTATATATCTCACCAATTACAGCGTTGTATGGAAGTCGAAGGGAAATACTTACTATTGGTTCAGTGGGAAACGTTGGAAGACCATACGATAGGATTTAGACAGTCCAACGAGTATCAGCAATGGAAAAAGAAGCTACATCATCTTTATGATCCGTTTCCAATAGTTGAACATTTTGAGCAGGTTCAATTGTATTAGAAAGGAAGGAGAAAATGACATATCCATTTGATTGCATTACCGACTTTATTTTCGTGGAGACTGAAATCACTGCAGCGGATGTCATTTTAGTGCCTGGTGCTAATCATCCTCAACTAATGGAGAAAGCTTCCTCTTTATATAAGCAGGGATTTGCACCATACATACTACCGTCTGGTGGCTATAAACCACATGTAGGGACTACAGAGTGGAATTACTTACGGAATATAGGTATTGACAGCGGGGTGCCAGAAGAAGCCATTTTAAAAGAAGATAAAGCACAGCATACGTTGGAAAATGCTCGTTTTTCGTTGGAGGTTCTAAAAAAAGCAGGCATCCATCCGAAAAAAGTAATAATTGTTTGTAAAGCAGGTCATTCTCGCAGAGCATTATTATGTTATCAATCTGAATTTCCAAAAGAAACCGAGTTTCTAGTTTCGCCTGTTATAGATAGGTATGGAATAACCAAGGAAAATTGGTTTTTATCCGAAGTAGGGATCAGTCGTATTATGACCGAAGTTGAGAAAATCGGTAAATACTTTGGTGACTATATCCCGAATTGGGTTAAGTAATACATAGAATTTGGTCATGATATTTTACTAACAGGGCAAGTTAGTTTTACATGAGAGATTTTTGTAGCAAAAGCTGATTCTTATTGTCATAAACAATTATTTATAGGAGTGTTTACATTGATAAAGTTTTTTGAATATAACTGGCAAGTAAGAGACGAATGGTTTGAATGGTGTAATCAACTATCAAAAGAGGAGTTGATAAAAGAGCGAACTGGAGGAGTACGAAGTATTTTATATACTCTTTTTCACATTATTGATGTTGAATACAGTTGGCTTCGCGGTATTCAAGGTAAAGAAGATGTAGTAGTTCAGTTTGCTGATTATAATACACTTGAGAAGGTTAAATCACTTTCAGATACATTTCGGAAAGAAATAGATGAATTTTTGAAATTAAATTTAGATGAATTAAAAAAACTTGTGAGTGTTCCATGGGATGAAGATAAATATTCTGTTGATGAAATATTACACCATATAATTACTCACGAAATTCACCACATTGGTCAACTTTCTGTTTGGGCAAGGGAATTAGAACTTAACCCCGTATCTGCTAACTTTATTGGAAGAAAGTTCAAACCCATTCATACTTATTAAACGAAAGGGCACATTTTTATTAACCGGGCAGTTTAGTGGAAGCCTATTTATAATTCGGGAGGGTATTCATATGTCTTTAGGTGCGTGTGATTTATCAATTTAATCTCAGGTCCAACAGAAATTTCATAGGTCATTCGGTCTTTCCCAACTGGAATCCAGTGTCCGCCATCGGTAGGTTCAATTTCAAATGTAATTATTCGTTATGCTTATCGCACTAGTCCTTACACCAGTAGTAGCGATTTAAGCGAATAAATATATCCATAAAAACAGGGTGTCTACTTACTTAATTGAAGAAAAAGGCTTTGTAAAAGAGGATATTGAATCGATTGAGGGGAAGTGGGGGAAGCTGCCAGCGTTCTATGCAATTGTCACCTTTAAAAATGAACCCGATGTCGAGTATACCTATTTCGCACATGATAATGATATATTTCAATTCAGCTATAAAATCACTGACAAGGGAGGAGATGAAGGTATTGTAGAAGGAAATTTGAAGAATTATTATCCACATTTTTAACATCGTTTATGAATGCTTATCTGGAGGTTTCTTGAAATTCAATGGTAATCACTTTTTCAGTATGGGTGGTATACTCAATTCTGACAAAAACGCCAAATTCGCGGTTACCATCTTTGCCATTTATCAAGATGCACCTTATATTATACAATACAGCGAAGCGAACAAAGTCATTGCAGCTGATTTTGATTCTAGGCAAGATATTTATATTTTTGACAAAAATTTTACATAGACTTATGTACATACGCATGAATCCATGTGTGGGCCATATTTTTATAGAATGAAGTGATCCTAAAATACATTTTTGTGAGGTAAAAGACATGGCTTTAGCAATTATTATTACAATATCGTTATTACTTGGAGCAGCGGTGCTATTGATTTGTGGGAAAGAGAATTTCAAGGGGATAATTACGCCGTTACTTATTTTATGGGCAGGCGATTTCTTACTTCTGTATGCAAAATTTGTAGTGGGTGACTCAACCTCAACGTTTTTTCTTTATTTTCCCGCGATGATTCTGCTTGGAATTCCAGTAATTTGGTTGATCACTATTGTGGTGAAAAGTAATGGAGGAAAAGATAGTGAAAAAATAGTTCGTGCGATTGTATTTTCCCTAACGATGACAATTATCATTGTTTTTGCACCATCATTAAAGTCAGAGGGGAAATTCAAACTATATCAAAACGATTTTTATGCTGTTTCGGATGCGATTTTTCAGGCGTACGATGATGGTAAAGTGTCAGTTGGAGAGCATTATTCTTCATGGTCATCTAACACAAATGATTTAGAAACTCCGAATTCTGTTTTTTCTAGCAATGAAATTGTGAAGAAAATGGAGAAATTAGAACAGTCTGCTGGCGTATATGGCTATAATTTGGTAGATAAAGATGTCATCTATTTCAGTTTCGGTGCTGTTTTCCAATCAATTAGCGGAATTGCGATATGTAGGAACGGTAAAGATCTTTTCACAGATGAAACACTGGAATCGCAACCCTATGATGGTGTTCCTACGTATAAGTATATAGCGGATGGTATCTATCATTTTAGCGATGGATTATAAGCAATTATATTTTACGAGGGAGGAAATGAAATGAAAAAACTTTTTTCAATAGTTGCCCTATCGGTATGTATGTTAAGTGCTTGTGTGACTAACGATTCGCAATCAAATACGATTTCAACTGTTGAATTATCAGAAAGAGAAAATGCCTTCCTTACAATTACCTCGGATAAGTCATTTGTTTTTGATTTCGATATTGATGACGAATACAAAGTGCTATCTGTGTGGGTCGAAAAATACGAATTTGGGAAATTAGTTGATGATAAAATAAGCTCTATCATAACACCAGTAGAGAAAAGTGGCTCTATTATTTTTGCCACTGCAAAAGCAGATCACAGTCGAAATCAACAAACATTCAATATTGGAATAAGCAGTAATGATAGCACGCGTTCAATTAGTAGTTTTGATGACAATGCGGCTGGTGTAGATAAAATGTCAAGTGTATGGAGTGACTTTCAAGAAAAGAATATGCCAATTGAAGGGGAAGTAGTATTAGCGAGTATCTGTTATTCAAGTAATGAGAGTGGCATGAGTAGTCTGCGCAATGATTTTTATAAGGATGTTGATGGTCATATGAGTGAGTTGGAAGAGTATGACGTTGTTTATCTTTTGAAAGCAGAGTTTATTGGTGAAAATGGAGGGGATAGTTGATGGATAATGTAACAAGTCATGAGAATCTTGGTCATTCGGAAAAAAGTATAAAGGCAAACATCTCACTGATTCTCGGTATTCTTTCTTTAGTATTTCCGATTATATCAATAATTGGAATTGTTCTTGGTGTTATCGGTCTTATTTATGGTGCATTAGGTTTTAGTGAAATAAAATGAACGAAGCAACAGGGACGACGTATTGTTATAGCAGGTGTGACTTGTAGTCTTATTGGGATAGCCCTTCCGATTATTTCAATCATTCTATATTTCAGCATAACTTTGACGTTGAATTAAGTGGCTTCTCTTTAAATCCGGCTGATTTAGAGAAAATGTCAAGTATGTGGAGCAGCTTTCAGGAAGAGAGCAAGTAGAGAGGAGTGAAACCAATGTTTTATTATAACGTTGATGAGGATCTTACACTAAAATTATTGACACAGCATAATGCTACTGAAATGTTTACTATTGTAGACAAAAATCGTGATTTTTTGAGAGAATGGCTTCCATGGATTGATAGTAAAAAGACTGTTGAAGACTGTCAAAATTCAATTGATAGATGGGGAAATAAATACATAGCCAATACGGCAATAAATGCCGGAATCTTCTATAAAGGACAACTTGTAGGAATGGTAGCTTTTCCCGACATAGATTGGCAAGGAAAGAAGACAAGCTTTGGCTATTGGCTTTCGCCTTTCGCCTGAGTTCGAAGGAAAAGGTATTGTTATAAGATGTGCAAATGAACTTATAAAGTATGCCTTTGATAGATTAGATCTAAATCGCATTGAAATTAGTTGTGCAGAAGATAATTTTAGAAGTAGAGCCTTACCTGAAAAGCGGGGATTTATTAAGGAAGGCATTTTGCGTGATCATTACTATTTAAATGGGGATGTACATAATTTAGTTGTCTATAGCTTGTTAAAAAGTGACAGAGAAAAAGACAAGAGAATTAATCAGCGGTGCGATCTATAACGAGGGGGGATTATGAATGAGTATGGTTAGTAGTTGGAAAACATGTTCTATAGAAATAAAGGATTTTGTTATTCATCTGTTGCAGAAAACGAAAGAAATACTAAAAGATGATTTTATTGGTTTTTATTTACACGGTTCTTTGGCAATGGGCGGATTTAATTCTAAAAGTAGTGATATTGATGTTTTGATTATAACGAATAAAACAATGACTGTTGAAACCAAAAGAAAATTAGCAGAGTTATTTTTAAACTTCTCCAATGAGCCATTTCCCGTGGAAATAAGTTTCGTGAATAAGGAACAATTAAAGAAGTGGGCGCATCCGTGCCCATTCGATTTTCATTATAGTGAATTTTGGCGAGGGCGGTATCAAGATGATTTGTCAAAAGGGACATATCAATACTTAAACGGAAAGCTAAGCTATGATGCTGATCTAGCTGCACATATCACTATAGTCAATCATCGGGGAATTTGTTTAGAAGGACCTCCGATTGTTGAAGTGTTTCCTGCGGTTCCACGTTCGCATTACATATCATCTATAATGGGCGATTTCCAAGAGTGTTTAGAGAATATTGAACAAGATCCTATTTATTGTACATTAAACTTAATAAGAGTGTATTGGTACCTTAAAGAAGGTATTATTTCATCGAAGCAAGAAGCGGGTAACTGGGGGCTATCATCTTTACCAAAAGAGTTTAACTTTACTATTCAAAAAGTGGTTAATAGTTACACAGGCGAGAAAGAAATCTATGATTTGGAGAAAAGTGATCTTTTAGCACTAAGAAATTATATAAACAAAAATGTTCAAGAGCTCTTTAACTTATTGAACTGACTAAGGTAGGGGAAATTATGAGTATTGATAAAGATAGATTTTTTTTAGAAATGGCATTGGAAGAGGCAGAGCGAGCATTAAAGGAAGATACATACCCAGTAGGGGCAGTAATTGTTGATGAAAACTTTAACTTAATTTCAAAAGGACGAAATAGGGTCCATCCAGCAAAAGATGCAACCGCACACGCGGAGATTGATGCTATAAGAAATGCGGGTCAAGCAATATTTAATGCGAAAATTAAACGAGAAAAGTTCACAATATACAGTTCATTAGAGCCATGTCCAATGTGAACAGGTGGAATTTTATTTGCAAATATCAAAAGAGTTGTTTGGCTTCTAAATGACGACTTAGGATTTGGAGGTTACAAAAAAATAAAAGATTCCAAGGTCTTCGATGCAAGATTTAATGTAATAGAAATGATTGAACAACCATATGAAGATTTAAAGAATAGACAACAAGAACTTATGAGCAAATGGGCCATTAATCCGAATAACGTAATAAATTTACGTAATGCTGTTAAATAGAAATTTTTTCTTCAACTCCCATGAGTACTACTCTTAAGGAAGCGATGCTGATTTTGCTAGGAGCTTTTTAAATGTCATGAACCATATGACGGTATCGGGAATTCAGGTCATATAATTTCAAGATGAGTAATGCCATTTTATCCTGTGAGTATTTTGGAATTGAGAGGAGTAAAAAGTATGAGAAATCAAGCTGAACGGCTATGGCAACGTATTATTGAAAGAGGTTCAAATATAGAAGAAAACTTTAAAGAATCATTAAATCTTCAGCCGGGTGCAAGTGATGAAGAATTTCAACTTATTGAAAATACATTGGGCGTTTCACTTCCAGAAGAAATGAAGAGCCTCTATAGGGCGCATAACGGACAAGATTGGCAATATGGGGGGAATCCATTTGTCAGGAACTTGACTCTATCTCCTACTTTTGAAATTATAGAAAACTGGAAATTTATACAGGAGGAATTTGATCCAGAGGATTTAGAGTTTGATATCGGAGAAGAGATTAAACCGGTACTCTGGCATTCCAAGTGGATTCCAATTGTAGAAAATGGCGGAGGAGATTACCTTTGCATTGATACAGAACCATCTGAATCAGGCGTGGTAGGACAAGTTATATATTTTTGGCATGATTGGGGAAAACGTTCTGTTGAGGCGAAAAGCCTTTTTGAATTCATAGAGTTTGTATGAACGAGGAACTAGAGAGTTAATCGTTGGGATTAGGGATCGAAATATTCCATATATGATTTAAGGCTATTACCCGTATTGTTTGCATTGCAACCTGGTTATCGGAGTCAGGTTGACGGGCAGAACAATTAAGTAACATTCAAAGTAAAGGGGAGATACTGCATATGAATGAACAAAGTATCACTAATAAGAATGCTTGGGAATATCGTGCGTTCGAATTTTGGAACAAAAGAGACGGATCTCCAATGGAAAAGGCAAAGAAGATACTGGAAAATCCTCAAGCAAGTTTAAAAAAACACCAACAATATTTTACCGAAATTAAAGGAATGAAGATTGCTAATCTTTGCGGTTCAAATGGGAGAAAAGCTGTTCCACTCTCATTATTAGGTGCGGATGTAACAATATTTGATATATCAGAAGAAAATAAAAGATATGCCTTAGAATTAGCTGATTGTGCAAATACATCTATTGAATATATTGTCGGAGATATTTATGATATTAATTTAACGAAATATACGGGGTACTTTGACATCCTTTATCTCGAAGGTGGAATATTACACTATTTTAATGACATTGATAAATTGATGGCTATTCTTTTTTTAATTCTAAAAAGTGATGGAAGAATGGTTTTAAGTGATTTTCATCCTTTAAGACGATGTATAGGTTCAAATTGTGAATTCATTCCTAAATACTTTGATAAAGAATTACATCGTGGAGATTTAGCTTATAAAAATTATTTTGAAGAGCAAGAACAAATAGACTTTCCAGATGTATCGATTAGGTTTTATACACTGAGTGAAATAATAAATTCAGTGATAACATCTGGTTTTACATTATCCGAATTTGTCGAACATCGTGGGTGGAATAATGAAAATATCCCTTGGGAATTTACGATTTTAGCTTTAAAATGAAATACCAAACTTCGCAAAAATGGCAATACTAAAAAGGGTCCAGTGTCAAGTTATGCGTTCATATTATATGTTGGATATGGGGAGATTTAAATGAGTAAAGTAGGAGTTTACAAGGTCGATATTACGCCACCATTGGGTATTGATTTTATTGGATACCATAGACCAACTGGGATTAGTAATATTGATGAACGTATTTATGCAACAGCATTTGTTTTTGAAAGCAAAGAAACAAAGCCCGTGATTATTAGTATTGATAATATTGGTATGTTAATAAAAGATACTATCATTATTCGTGAACAAATAGGTAAGGAATTGAAAATTCCATTAGAAAATATAATGGTTGTTTATACGCATACACATTCTGGTCCTGCAACGGCAAGTAATAAGCAAGTGGTTCAATCTTATAAAACGATTCTAATTACAAATGCCGTAAAAGCAGCTGTTCGTGCAAATGAGAACATGCAACCATCTGAGGTTGGATGGAATGTAACAATGGGTGAAATAGGTGTAAACCGAAGAGAAATCCTATCAGGCGGAAAAGTTGGAGTGGGGATAAATATAAATGGGGTTGTTGATAACAGAATAGGACTATTAGCAATAAAACACCCAGCAACAGGAAGATTTCAAGGTCTACTTGTATTTTGTACCGCTCATCCAAATGTATTAAAGGGGGATAGTGATATTTTATCGGCAGACTATCCAGGGCGAACAAGGGATATTCTCCAAGATACTCTTTACTGTCCTGTAATAATTATTCAAGGTGCGGCTGGAAACGTTAATGCTAATTATCGTGGTTCAAAGGAAGCTCTAGAAAAAATGGCTTACACTTTAAGTGGTAGTGTTCTTACGATGATTCCAAGTATTAATTATAAGTCTATTTCTAAGCTTAGAACTGTTTCAACTAAATTGTCAATGAAACTCAAAGATATTCCTGAACCCGATGTTTTAAAAAGGATGGCTTCCTCAGTTGCAGAACAATGGGGTGTAAATACTGATAAATGGCTAACTGTTCTTTTGGATTTGCATAGACAAAATATTAGGCAACTTTCTATTGATTTAGAAATTCAATTACTTCAAATTAATGAGGGCTCATTTTCAGGAATACCTATGGAGCCCTTTTCCGAAACAGCTCTTGAAATTAAAAACAAACTAAAGAATGAACTTGCCTTTTTTGGAGGTTATACCAATGGTTATCTTGGCTATTTACCTACAAAAGAAGCATACCGATATGGTGGTTATGAGGTGGAATTGAATCCAATGGTTTATGGACCAACTACAGACTTGTGGATGCCACCAGTTGAAACAAGCGAAATGATTGCTGTGCATAATGCAGGATATCAAATCGGCAATAGGTCTGTTAATGGTGGTCCTAAAATAAGAAAACACTTTACAAATCTTTTTAACCAAATGAATAATTAATGTTTTTGTCATTAGGTCTTTAGGTATTTTGTTCTGAGGAGGTTTTAATTTGGTTAAGAATCTACAATATAAAAGAATACTGTTAGCTTGTTCACTGGTTTTAGTATCATTTATAGTCCTAAACGGAATTGCCCCTCAAGAAAGTATATCTTTTGATTTAGCAGAACTTCCTGATAACTATATGGTTATAGAAGGTTATGTAGTTTCTAAACGAATTAATTCTATTTGGCTGGCAGAAGAGTCAATTAGTTTTATAGGAATAGTTTCTAATTCTGTGAAAGGCTATAGTGCTAATGACATTAATATCTCTAAAAATAAGGATTTCGAGAAAATAATTAATTTTAGACAACTTAAGTTAAACCAAAAGGTACGTGTTTATTGTGATTATGTTAGAGAATCAAATCCACCTAAAACCGAAGCTTTCTATATAGAGATAATCGAGAATAACGATTAACTTTAGTATCTTGATGCACTAGCTGAAAAGCGTATATGAGAACTATAAAAACTCTCATATACGCTTTAGTTATGGATTAATGCCCATCCTGTTTAATGCCTTTTTAATTGGTGTTGTGTTAAGCGTTTATCGGCGTAAAGATCTGACACACAGTCGTAGAACTCACCTTTCTGGCTAATAGGTGGGTGTCTACAATTTATATAAAACCCCGAATCAGGTATCCATGATTCGGGGTTTTGGTTTTCCTTTACTACAAGTCAACCAAGCTCAAGACAGAGCGCCCAACTCACGTGAACGAGCTTCCGCTTTTCCGATGCATTCCGCAATCGCTTCCTTGAATAGTCCGGTTTCCAATGCTTTCAATCCCGCTTCAGTCGTGCCACCAGGACTTGTCACGTTTTTACGGAGTTCTGCAGGTTCTATTTTTGTATGTTTCAACATCGCCGCCGCTCCTTCAAGTGTCTGGATAATCAACTCACGTGCAACGTCCTTTGTAAGTCCTTTGTCTATCGCTGCTTCTTCTAGTGCCTCCACCATATAATAAACGTACGCAGGACCGCTACCGGATAGGGCAGTTACCGCATGCAAATCATCTTCTTCGACCTCTTTAACGATACCGATTGATTCTAAAAGGCCAAGGATAAACTTCTTCATAGTTGTATCGACCGATTGATTCCAAGCGACACCACTTGCCGATTTTCCAATCGTAGCGGACGTGTTCGGCATCGAGCGGGCAATCGGTCTTGTCCCAAGCCCATTTTCGAATGTCTGAATCGAAACACCCGCAATAACCGACAAGACAGCTGCCTTTTCATTTATATAAGGCATAATATCCGTCATCGCGTGATGGACATCCTTTGGTTTTGTCGCAAAAATGACGAGATTTGCATTCTTTAATGCTTCTTTTTGTGCGCATACAATTGACACACCGTATTTAGTTTGTAATGATGTCAATCGTTCATCGTCTGATTTATTCATCACGAAGACATTTTGAGGCTCTAGTGCACCCCGTTCTACAATTCCAGCAATAATTGCTTCTGCCATCGATCCTGCCCCAACAAATACAACTTTTTTCATTTGAATCCATCCTTTCATTCCAAATAAAAACATGCGCTTCCGTCCCAAATAATCAGGACGAAAACGCATGTTTTCGCGGTACCACCTAAATTTGTCGATACTAAAACCGACACATCTCAATTACTCTCTTAACGCGAAAGGATACGGTTGTGTTTCCACAACAGCTCGGAAGGAGGTTCAAAGCGGGAGAGGGGATGTGGTTTTCAGCCGGTGACCACATTTTCTGTTCTCCATTTCCGCAACTACTTATCTTCGTCAACGCTTATATGTACTTGAATTAGCATGATTATTACATGTTATCTGAAGAAAGTCAACTTTCACTGTCGAATAAATGGAAAGATGGCGTTTTTCAAGGAAACAGGTAAGATAAGGTGAGATGCTTTTATTTTAGGGGGAGTTTTATCATTACTACAAGCATAGAAGAATTAAAGAGAAGAGCATTATCTTTGAAAGGGTGAAAAAAGCTAGTTGCAAACATAATTCACAACCTACGAATTATGTCTGTACCTAGCCTCTTCCCTAACTAAAATCAACGAAAAATGCGATTACGCCGATAATCGCAATGACAAGTAATACAACAAACGATACCTTGACAGCACTTACAGGGGATTTCCCGCTTACTTTCCCGGTTTGCCCATTCACTAAGAATCGGTAGACCTTCGTTTTAAAATGAAACGAGGAAATCCATATCGGCAATAGAATATGTTTATAAGTGATTTTGTCGTAGTCAGTAGAGACACTTACAATGTTTACGACATCCCCATGGACCTGTCCCCGAATCCCATTCTCAATCCGATAATCAATGACGCCTTTTGCATCGCCCCATCCTTCTTTCAATGGAATCGAATACCTTTCCGCCAAAAAACCTGATAAATACGCCATTTTATAATCGACAAGCCCATTCAAATGGAAAGGCTCAATCTTATCAATAAGTCCACTGGCAACATTGCGTGAGGCCTTTACTAATACATCATCAAAAAACTCGCTATAGCGTCCTTGATCTGTATGCCATCTAATTTTTCTTACTTGCTCAGTTACTTGTTTAGGCTTACCATCTTCATAGACGGTGCGCGTTTCCGTTACATAGTAATAAGTTCCAATTTGTACGACGTATGAGGAATCCGTTTTAGAATCAAATGTCCAGTAGGGAATATAAGCACCGGATAATTTATTTAGTTTATACGATTGGACAAGTTTGGAAGGTGCAAAGTATCTTTTTTTCATCCACAACTTGAATTTTTCCATCGCTTCATCTTTTGTTAGTTGAAAAGGCAACACTAATGCCGGTTTAATGCCCGCGTGATGTTCACTTGTCGCAATGTGGGAGGATCCACAAAATGAGCAGAAATCAGCTGCTTTATCTTTATCTAACAGTGTTTCAGCCCCACAGCTCTCACATTTAAAAACGCGCTTTTCGTCGTCCCAACTGTGATCCTCTTGTTCTAAGGCTTGTAAAAAGTCGTTTTCAATCGTATTCTCTCGGGTTACTTCGATGTCCCTTTCACTTCCGCAAAAAGGACATGCGAGCTTACCACTTGTTGGATTGAACACTGTGTTCCCACCGCAGGAAGAACATTTATTGACTTCTGTCTGTTCAATTTTTATCGTTTCTGTGTGCTCGCCATTTCCTAAATTAGTCACAGGTTCACCTCATTTACATCTATCCTACAAGTTTTCGCCGCAATCTCCACAGAACTTCGCATTCGGAGCATTTTTCTTCTCGCATTTCGCACACGTTTTTTCGGCATCTTGTTTCGTCCCACACTCACCACAAAATTTTGCGTCTTCATTTAATTCTGCTTGACAACCAATGCATGGAACCTTTTTCATTTGAATCGATTTCCCGCAATCTCCGCAAAACTTTGTTCCGAGCGTATTAGGTGCCTGACAATGCGGACAACTTATTTTTTCGGTTTGACTAATTGAAGGAGGGGGGGTATTCGCTTGTTGTTGTTGATTGCCCGAAAAAGCATTTGCCATAACGCCGCCAAGTGCAGCACCTGCGCCAAGTCCGGCCCCAGCGCCTGCCAATCCACCTGATTCATTTCTCGCCGCATCTCGTAATGCTTCTGCTGCCTGATACTGCTGATACTGGCCAAGATCCCCGATAACGCCCATTGACGTTCGCTTATCCATCGCTTCCTCTACTTCTTTAGGGAGAGATAAGTTTTCAATATAAAGGGAAGTCATTTCAAATCCAAACGCACTAAATCGTTGTTGCATTTTCTCTTTCCCTTTTTCACTTAACTCGTCATAGTGCATAGCCAAGTCTAAAGCGGCAATTTTCGATTCGGCAAAAAGATCTGTAAGACCTGACACAATCATCTTTTTCAACTGTTCTTCAATATTGCTTGTATCATAGGAAGCATTCGTGCCAAATAATTCTTTTAAGAAAACAGTCGGTTCGGACACCCGGTACGAGTAAATTCCGTAACCACGTAATCGGATGATACCAAACTCAGGATCTCTCATCATAATCGGATTCGATGTACCCCATTTTTGATTAATAAACTGCTTCGTATTCACAAAATAGACTTCTGCTTTAAATGGGGAGTTGAATCCATGCTTCCACGACTTCAATTTCGTCAAGATAGGCATATTTTGCGTGTATAATTGATGACGTCCCGGTCCGAATACGTCTGCAATCTCCCCTTCATTAACGAAAATTGCCATTTGCGACTCCCTAACAGTTAACTCCGCGCCCATTTTTATTTCATTGTTCTGGACAGGAAAACGGTAAACCATTGTGTTCATATCGCTATCTGTCCATTCGATAACCTCGATAAATTGACTCTTTAAAAAACCGAATAATCCCATATGGATTCCCCCTTTAATGTGTAGATGATTATGCTTAAAAAGATATGTTCAGTATACCATAATGCAACAGAAGATTTTCCCGATTAATGAAATCAAAAGATGACGCATCCCCACAAAAAAGGTACAATGGACTGAATACTCATTCAGTTAAAAAGGAGATTTTCTATATGATACATAAAATTGTAATACCAACACCATTTGCGGTGGGCGATGTCAATGCATTTCTTATCAAAGGAGATACGCTATCACTCGTCGATGCGGGGCCGAAAACACCTGAAGCCTATGAAGCACTCAAATTTGGCATCAATGAAGCCGGTTATTCATTCAACGATATTGAGCAAGTCATTTTGACACACCATCACCCAGATCATTCGGGTTGGTTCGATGCGTTCGATCAGGCGAAAATTTTAGGCCACGCATATAATAATCTCTGGCTGACGCGTGATGAGGCATTTTTTCAATTTCATGATGCATTTTATCTTAAACGCCTAATCGAAGAGGGCGTACCCGATGAATATCTTGGTTGGGTAAAGAAAATGAAACGTTCAGCTGACCTCATGGGCGAGGGGCTACTCGATGTGATACTTACAGAAGGAGATGCCCTACCAGGACACCCTGGTTGGTCTGTACTTGAAACACTTGGCCATGCACAAAGTCATATCGTATTATGGAACGAAAAGACCCGGACAATGATTGGCGGGGATCTCGTGCTCGAAAAAGTAGCCTCGAATCCGCTTATCGAACCACCGCTCAACCCAGAGCACGGACGCCCACGCTCTTTATTGCAATATAACGAATCATTGAAACGGCTTCTCACTCTACCAATCGATGTCATTTATACGGGCCATGGCAACGAAGTGTATAATGCACACGAACTCATCGGAAAACGGCTTGCAAAACAACATGATCGTGCGATGAAGGTGCTCGCAATGCTAAACAATGGACCGCGGACGATTTTCGAATTAACGCGTGAATTGTTTCCAGCTGTATATGAAAAAGAATTGGGTCTTACCTTATCCATGACAATCGGACAGACGGATTATCTTGTCGAAGAAGGACTAGCAATTGAAACACGCGATGAAGGCGGTATTCTCCATTATGAACAAGCGTAAATCAGTTCTTATTACAGGTGCAACAAGCGGGGTAGGGCATGCGCTGGCGAAACGGTTGTTGGCGGAAGGGCATAACGTGTGGGTGACGGGCAGAACAGCGGAAGTTTTACGCGAATTAGAGAATGAAGGAGCGCATGCAATACCAGCGGATTTATCGAAAGCAGAAGATGTTGATAAGTTAGTTGCACAAATCAGTTCCCCTGATATCGTTATCTTTTCGGCAGGTGTCGGAACGTTTGGTCTTGCGCATGCTACTTCTGACGAATCCATTGACAATATGATGACTGTCAATGTGATTGCGCCGATGCAACTGACGAGGCGTCTAGTACCCGATATGATGGAACGAAAAAGCGGCCATCTTATTTATATCGGTTCGCAAGCGGGGAAAGTAGCAACACCAAAAGCATCGGTCTATGCGGCGACGAAACACGCCATCATCGGCTATACAGATGCACTCCGTATGGAAACCGCTCCGTTCGGCATCCATGTCACAACCATTAACCCAGGCCCAATCGATACACCATTCCTTGATCTAGCAGATGATACAGGTAATTACCGTAAGTCGCTTGGTAAATACTTATTATCTGTGGAAACAGTTGTGGAGGCAGTCCTAAAAACCTTGGACAAACCTGTTAGGGAAGTGAATTTGCCAGGGTATATGGCAATCACGAGCAAATTACACGCAGTTGCACCTGCACTCGTCGAACGATTGGGACGTAGATTTTTTATGAAAAAGTAAATAAACAATAGTAAGACATTGTCATGCCGTCTATTTACAGGGGGACTTAAGGTATGGGTAGGTTTAAAGATGTTTAAAATCGTATTTCTAGTTGTGCTTATTATCGTAGCTTTTGTATATGTACAAACACGTCTGTTGATTAACCAACTACAGGTAAATCTCTTTCGCTGTATTCCCTCAAATGACATAGAAAATCGACAACCGCACTTAGCCATTCCACGGCTACTGTCTGCGCTAAAAAACTGCGGGTGAAGCTACGGAAAGAGATTGATTTTCTAACTGCTTTTTTCACTTGATCAAAAAACCATTTTAGTAACACAAATATGCTCAATGCGATAAAAAGTTGCGTAAATACTGCTTTTTTGGAGTTGCCAAATAAAATGGGGTGATTCAAGTAGCATTTAATCCAATGGAAAAAATTCGATGGTCCACCTAGATTTATACATTTTAAAAACTTTGAAATCGTGCTAAACTGTTTCATAAAGGAAGGATGCAGTTCAATCCTTCCCTGAGGACGCCTTTCCTGTATATAGATGTTTGTTTTGTCGCATTACATCATATCAGAAGGGGTGTCTTTTTTCTGTGATTTTATTGGAAATAACTAGCTAATCAACAGACGTGTAATTATACTTAAGAAGAATAGTTATTTAGAAGGAGTGATTGGATGAGTAAGAACTTTATTATATTTGGAGCAAGCCATGGGCTAGGCGATGCATTTGTAAAAGGCTTACCCACTAAGAGAGATACAGTATGGGTGGTGTCACGCACACGGCCAAGTAGTTTAGATATAAATGATGGCGTAAATCGTAAATGGCTCACAATTGATTTATCTAGTCAACAACAAATTCCTTCTTTAAAAGAAACTTTAAAAGACATTCCTATTGATGTATTAATTTATAATGTCGGAGTATGGGAAAAGCGTGGTTTTGAAGATGACTATACGTTTGATAAGGATGAAGTTGGGGATATTTCGAACTTAATTAATATTAATTTAACTTCCACTATTACTTATATTCAGGCACTTTTACCTAATTTAAGACAGGCGAAAAACGGAAAAATTATATTAATTGGTTCAACAGCAGGTTTAGATCATACGAATAATGCACAAGTTTCCTTTGTCGCATCTAAATTTGGCTTACGTGGTATTACAAATGCTTTACGTGAGCATGTGAGAAAAGATAGGATCTCTGTAACGTGTATTAATCCAGGAGAGCTTGCTGCTGAAGTACCTTATGAGGAAGGTGTAGAAAAGGCAATTATGTTGTATCAAGGTACACGTATTCCTGTACAAGACATTGTAGCCATTGTCCATTGCGTAATTAATTTATCGCCTGTTTCATGTGTAAAGGAAATAAATATTCCTGCCATAACAGACTTAAATGCATGATTGTTGTTACAACAGGTGGTATATACCGAGTCCATGGTATTGCTGAAACCGAGAGGATATCACTATAAAAATAAATCAATTAATTGCAAACAATATTAACAAATTAGATGCAGTACTACCCGTAGATAAATCGTTAGGAATTGCTGGATTCTCTGGATTCTTCACCAAATTTTTGTCAAATAATTGGTGAAGAATCCAAGAAGGGTCTTGTTTCCTTATTACACTATATACTCATTAAGGCGTAGGTTAAATAATGTGCATATAATCCATATATCTAATACCTCGCCAGTGCATATAGTTGGACATAACTCGCACCTATTATATTTTTCCCCCAATATAAATCCCGTATAAAGTAATCTTATATCGTTCAAGAGGGGCGAATAAGTCGATTAATGAACGAGAATATCTTAAAATAGGTAGATATATCACAACGAATAGTTCTATTGATATATCTATTGACGAGGGGTATGATTATTTAAAGTATAGGAGTGTTCAATATGAATTTGCCTTCTTTTCAACAAGCTGTCGGTTTCAGTGTAGGCGATAGCTTATCGTTATTTTTGTTAAGAACTCTTTTCAATGAGACAAATTATTCAAGAGCACTTTATAAGCAATTTAACTCCGAGTTTCCTGGGCGTACAGTTTCCTACGAGTATGTCGCACGTATGGCTAATACATTAGAAAGTAACGGCTTCCTTCTCTCACAAACAGAAGGTCGAAGAAAATTCTTTCAAATTACGGAAAAGGGGAAAGCACGGCTTCAGGAATACAATACGATCTATGCGCAGCGCTTTAGCGAAGTTTCGGCTGTCATCGATCGATTCTATTATTTTCTTACTAAGAATGGATTGCCTCCGCAAGACGACATTGAACCGTTGCATGAAGACTTTCGACCGTTTATATCGAAGCTGTTATCTGTCAAAGATGTCGTTCGATTTATGGCATTAAAACTCAGCTTAAACCGCGACTCCTTCTATATGGCTGAGGTGCAGGGCCAATTGAATAGTTTGTTTGGCTGGTCTCCATCTAATGGTTACTTGTATAATGTCGCACGTGAAATGGAAGAAACCAATTTGTTAGTTGGATTTTGGCCAGACGAAAGAAGAACTGTCCGTAAACTATATAAAACGGATAATAGTGAGAAATTTTATGGGATTGTAGCAGCTTCATTGACTGAACGGATTACCCAGGTTCGTAAATACTTGCATTATATTTTAGAATTGGTTTGAATTTTGCTTCTTATATAAATGCCATTGATGGCCCTACAGTAATCACAGCAGAAGTACTCATCCTAAAAATTTCCACACTGTATAATTATAGTAAGGTGTATCATGAGAAAGGTCTGGATGGACTATATAGGGGTGCAAAGCTAATCCACACGCTAGATTACGCGACAGGGGAGGCTTTTTGTGTACAAGAAGACACTATACGGCCGTAGAGTTTCTGCCCTTTCTCGAAAAAGTGGTGGCTAACTATAAAGGCGAACGTATTGTCATGATTTTGGATAACGCACGGATTCATCATGCAAAACTCATTCAGCCATTTTTGGAGCAACATAAGGCGTTTTTAACGTTAATGTACTTTCCACCCTATAACCCGAATCTCAATATGATTGAGGAGCTTTGGGGTTGGTTAAAATCAGCTGTCATTAATAATGTATTCTTTGATTCTGTTTAAAAAATCCGTAAAGCCATACAAGGTTTTATTTGTCATATTAATAAAATGCCAAAAATCACCATTAATAGGCTTTGTATTTGATTCTAATTATTTTTTACCGAATATATATGCTATTTTATCTCGCTTAATTTGACAAAACAAGGTATTAAAAGACCGCCCAGTATTTGCACACTGGACGGCCTTTTTAATGGTTCTTCAATTTCTCGGAAAATTAAGCCGTTTCATTAACAGAAAAATGACGACGGTAGATCACCGTGTAGATTGCCGCCACACTTAACAATATTCCCGACAGTATAAATGTAATCCGCACATCCCATAGTTCGGCAATTGCACCAAATCCTAAAGAAGAAACTGCGAATAACAGGGCAATCAATGCACTCTGCAGAGCGTAAATCTTAGGAAGTTCTTCAACAGTGGCTGTTTTTTGAAGAAATGTGTTAACAGCGATTCCTTTTAGTTGTTGTAATATTCCGTTTATTGACATAAGTACAAGGGAGAGCCAGGAAATCGTTGTTAAACCAAAAAGAAGTGTAACGATACTGATCCCGAAAGAAAATATAATCAGTACATACTTCAAATTGTTCTCGATTACTGCTGTGAAACGTGAGCAAATGACTCCGCCTATGATCATCCCGATGAAAAACGATGTATTAATATAACCCCACCAGGCTTCAGTCTCACCAAGAATTTCAGTCACAAAGACGTAGAGTATAGAAGCAATCCATACAACGTTTGCAATGGCTTCAAATACGATGCCTATATGAAGACTCCTAAATAGCGGACTTTTCCATATAATCCGCCATCCTTCCGTAAGCTCACCGTTCCGTCGACCTTCGGATTTATGCCTATGAAAAGGGGTGGAATCGACAATTCCAACCATCATCAGTGTGGCAATCAAGTATAACCCTAGCGTAAATAAGATGACGGTTTGACCGCTTAAAAATGCAACGAGCAGACCGCCAAATGCCCACCCACCTAAATTTACAGATTCATAGATAATAGAGAAAAAACTGTTGGCTTGCACCAGTTGTTCTTGTGGAACTAACCTTGGCAACATCGCACGGCTTGCCGGTGCTGCCCAGCCGTCTAGAAATGCGATGAATAATACAAAACTCAAAATGATGAGTACATTCGGCGTTGTGTTCAAAACTAAAGTGAGCGACAGCGCGCCTAAGAGTATTGTTTTACATACCTGCGAATAAACAAGTAACCTCTTTAGCGGATACCGATTCAACAGCAATGGGGAAATCATACCGCTAATGAAACGGCCAAACATATTAACGAAAGGTACCAAAGCTAACATAAATGGTGACTCCGTGAGTGCGTACAAAACTGAAATAAGCCCAACAATATAAAAAACATCACCTAAATTGGCCATCGATTGACCCATCCAAAGAAAACGGAAAGATTGACTTTTCATTCTTACTACCCTTTTATAATCAAAATTTAAATCTGATTTTTACAGGGTAGTTTTTACACTCGCTTTATGCCTCCTAAAATGGGTTACAGCTTTTCATAGTAATCAAAGAAAATCCATTAATAATTTCACAGTAATTCAAAAGAAGGGTAGTAAGAATGAAAATGTTTTTTGGGATTAATTTAATAAATCTAATTATATCATAGTTGGGAACAAAGGTCTGCCGAGTGAAATACCACAAAAGGCCTTTTTAATTATTGCCGTCTTTCAACGGCCGTTGCAATTCAGCAAGTTGCCCTTCCACCGCTTCCAGCCTTTTCATCAAATCAGAATTATTGATGGCATTCCGAACAATCCAATACAATAGAAAAGAACCAATAACAAACGTGAAAATCACCGTCAGAATAAATGTCGTAGCATCAATAGGCATTAAATTTCACCTCTTTCATCAAATAAGCAGATCAAATAGAATGCTATCTTTGTTTACTTCCTGATACGTAAAGCCGCACGTATTCATCCGCTCGATGAGAGCATTGTAATCTTTGCTGTGCCTTAATTCAATACCGACGAGTCCTGGTCCGCTTTCCTTATTGTTTTTCTTCGTGTATTCAAAAGTCGTAATATCATCATCCGGTCCGAGTACTTCATCTAAAAATTGGCGTAATGCGCCAGATCGTTGGGGGAAATTGACGATGAAATAGTAGAGAAGACCTTCATAGATCAACGACTTTTCCTTGATTTCTTGCATTCTACTGATATCATTATTCCCACCGCTAATCACGCAAACGACGGATTTTCCTTTTATTTCATCTTTAAAGAAATCGAGTGCGGCAATCGACAAAGCGCCCGCAGGTTCAGCAATAATTGCATGTTGGTTATACAATTCCAAAATGGTTGTACAGACCTTTCCCTCAGGTACGGGTACAATGTCCTCTAGGTATTTACGGCAGATGTCGTACGTATGCCGGCCTACACATTGTACGGCCGCTCCGTCAACGAACTTATCAATCGTTTCTAATGTTGTGATGCCATCATTGTCAAACGCCGCTTTCATACTAGCAGCACCCGCAGGTTCGACACCAATCATACGTGTATGAGGGGAAACATTTTTAATGTATGTGCTGAGGCCTGACATGAGACCTCCGCCACCGATACTCGCAAAGACAAAATCAATCGGCTCTTCGATATCGTTCATGATTTCGACTGCGACCGTTGCTTGACCGGCAATGATATCGTGATCATCGAATGGGTGAATGAAGATTCTGTCATCCGTAGCCGCAGCTTCCGTCGCACGGGAGAATGATTCATCAAAGGTATCTCCTGTCAAGATAATTTCGACGTGATCTCGGCCAAACATTCTCACTTGGTCCACTTTTTGCTTCGGTGTCGTTTGCGGCATGAATATTTTTCCATCAATACCTAGATGGGCGCATGCATAAGCGACCCCTTGGGCATGATTTCCTGCGCTAGCACAAACGATTCCTTTTTCACGTGCGATTGTTGCCACTTTTTTTATCTTATAATAGGCACCGCGTAATTTGAATGAGCGGACATACTGCAAATCTTCTCTTTTTATATAGACATGACAGCCGTATTTTTCAGATAATCGATCATTTTTTTGTAAAGGTGTATGTGTGACCACATCTTTCAAAAGATGATACGCTTTTAAAATATCTTCGACGTGTAGCGTTTTCACTTCTGTATCCACTTGTTTTGTCGTCATTTCCATTCCCCCCGAATATAGGTTAAGCATTTTACAATGATAACATGAAAATTCAACTATGTGTTAAAATTCACAATCTTTAATTCGATAGTTATGAAAAACTACAAAAATAGCCATTGCATTCTGTCCACTTATTCATTTATAATGAGAACCAATGTTCTACGTAGGAAGAAAGGATGGAATTCAAATGATTCGTGATTGCGGTACAAAAAAATGGACGGCAATGATGTTGCCGGAACATGTTCAGCAATTAAGAGAGTGGCAGGATGAGGATAAAACCCCGAATAGACAACAACCGCATAAGCAACAGTTCGAAGAATGGAATGATATGCTGGCCAGGGCGATGAAATCAAATACGCCACTTACCATCACGCATTGGCAAAGCGGAAACCCTTTCATAAAAACAGGTTTTATCCGTAATATAGATTCATCAATTAGTACATTACGACTTTATACGGGAGAGGGAATTGCATATGTTATTCCTTTAGACAGGGTCGGAAATATTTCGGAATTTGAATAATTCGAACCCCGAAACTTTCATAATGTTCACACCTTTGCTAAACTATTCAAAGGTCCAAGTTAAGGGGAAAATTAGGAGGGAGTCATATGAAAGTTTTATTTCGGCTTGGTTGGTTTTTTAAACAACAGAAAAAACAATATAGTATCGGGATTGCGATGCTCATGATTGTGTCATTGCTACAATTATTGCCGCCTAAAATCATTGGAACGATTGTCGATGACATTACAGCAGGTGAATTGACGTCTACTGGACTTACAAAGTGGCTCGTTATCTTGGGAGTTGCAGGTATCCTCATGTATATCGCCCGTTATTACTGGCGTGTGTTGATTTTCGGTTCAGCTGTCCTGTTGTCTCGGACAATGCGCGAAAAATTATTTAATCATTTTACAAGAATGTCGCCATCCTTTTATCAGAAAAGACGGGTAGGAGACTTAATGGCCCATGCGACGAATGATATCAATGCCGTCCAACAAACAGCAGGAATGGGCGTTTTGACACTTGTCGATTCGATTGCAACAGGCGGTTTTGTCATTGCGGTGATGGCTATCACCATTAACTGGAAATTGACCTTAATCGCATTGATCCCTATTCCGCTCATGATTATCCTAACGAGTTATTATGGCAAATTGCTCCAAAAACGTTTTCGCTTTGCTCAAGAAGCATTTTCTAATTTGAATGATAAAACGCAGGAAAGTATATCTGGCATTAAGGTGATTAAAACATTCGGTCAACAACAGGAAGACATCCATGATTTCACGAATTTATCCAATGATGTTGTCGACAAAAACCTGCGTGTGGCCAAAATAGATGCATTGTTCGATCCGACGATTACGGGTGTTTTTGCAATTTCTTATAGTCTATCTTTCTTCTTCGGAACGAAATTCATCATCGCGGGAGACATGTCTATCGGAGACATGATTGCATTCAGTACATATCTCGGTCTTCTTGTTTGGCCGATGCTGGCATTCGGTTTCTTATTTAATATAGTAGAGCGGGGAAATGCATCGTACAGCCGAATTGAGGAATTGCTATCGGTGGTCCCTGATATTAAGGACGTCCCAGGTGCAATCGATGCAAAACCTGAAGGCGATTTACATTTTGATATCGATGAATTTAAATTCCCTGGGGATGACCGTGCCGCCTTGCATTCTGTTCATTTCACGTTGAAACGTGGAGAAACAATGGGGATTGTCGGGAAAACAGGTTCAGGTAAAACGGCAATCTTGAAATTATTACTGCGTGAATTCGAAGGGTATAAAGGTAGCATCATTTATGGAGGTAAACCTATCAATCAGTATAAGCAGCAACGTTTGAGGGAGTCCATTGGGTATGTACCGCAAGATCATTTCCTTTTCTCAACAACACTTGCAGAGAACATTGCTTTTACCAATCCTAAAATCGCAGTAGAGAAAATTCATGAGGCTGCGGCACTCGCACATATCCATGAAGACATTTCAGGGTTTACCGAAGGGTATGACACAATTGTTGGAGAACGTGGTGTGTCGCTATCAGGAGGGCAGAAGCAACGCGTTTCTATCGCTCGCGCATTAATTATGCAACCCGAACTGTTGATTCTGGATGATTCCTTATCAGCAGTAGACGCCAAAACGGAAGAAGCGATTTTGGAGTCACTCAAACAAACACGGACGGGTGAAACGACCATTATCACTTCGCATCGATTGAGCGCAATCCAACATGCACATAAGATCATTGTCATGTATGAAGGAACCATTGTCGAGGTCGGTACGCATGAAGAGTTAATTGACCTAGCGGGTAAATATAAGGAAATGTATGATTTACAGCAACTAGAAATGCTTGTTGAACAAGGAGGTGAGGGATAATGCAGGTCGATAAACAACCAAAATTGACGGGAAAAGATCAATGGGTGGTCCTAAAACGATTATTATGCTATGCAATCCCTCATAAGAAAAGCATTTCGTTTGCAATGCTTCTACTCATTTTAACGATAGTGGGAAGCATCGCAGGTCCTTTGCTAATCCAATTGTTCATCGATGATTATTTGACGCCACTTCGTTTCCCGAAAAATGAAGTGCTGACGATTGCGCTCATTTTTATTGGGATTCAGGTGTTTATTGTAGTCGTATCTTATTTCCAACTGCTTCGTTTCCAAAGGATTGCGTTAAAGATTATCCAGCAAATGCGCATCGATGTTTTTTCGAAAGTACAGGGGCTTGGGATGCGCTATTTTGATAAAACGCCTGCCGGTAGCATCGTTTCGCGTGTGACAAACGACACAGAAGCGATTAAAGAGATGTTCGTCAGTGTCATTGTTACCTTCTTGCAAGCGATATTTGTCATCCTAGGGGTTTATATCGCATTATTTGCACTCAATGTGAAGATGGCATTCATGTCCTTACTATTATTGCCCCTAATTCTGATAATCGTTGTTATCTACAGAAAATACAGTGCTGACTTTTATCAGGATATCCGAGAACGGTTAAGTCAACTGAATGCTAAAATCGCTGAATCCTTATCCGGTATGGGAATGGTCCAAGCTTTCAGACAGGAAGATCGATTAGAAGCAGAATTTAGCGCGATTAATGAAAAGCATTATAGAGCGGGCATGCGAAATATCAAATTCGATGGAATTCTATTAGGCCCAGCGATTGATCTTTTCTATGCTGGTGCAATTGTTTTCGTACTTGGCTACTTTGGTTTCTTGTCACTCGAAAGTCCGGTTGAAGTTGGTGTGCTCTATGCATTCATAACGTTGATTGGTCGTTTATTCCAACCTATTCAACAAGTGATGCAACGACTCTCCATTTTCCAACAGGCGATTGTTGCTGCATCGCGTGTGTTCAAATTGATGGATGATTCGGATATGGAACCAGAACAGCAGGAGATTGAACATGCAGAGGTTCAAGATGGGGAAATTGAATTCCGCGATGTAACGTTTTCGTATGATGGGAAAACGGATGTGTTGAAAAATATTTCATTCACTGCGAAGGCAGGAGAAACAGTTGCTCTCGTTGGTCATACCGGCAGTGGGAAAAGTTCAATCATCAACTTGCTTATGCGTTTCTATGAGTATGAAAAAGGTGATATATTCATTGACGGGGTTTCTCTGAAAGCTTATCCGAAAGCGGAGCTACGAAAAAAGACGGGGCTTGTCCTACAGGATCCATTCTTATTTTACGGAGACATTGAAAGTAACATCCGCTTGCATGATCAGGGAATGTCATCTGAAGAGGTGAGGGCGGCAGCTGAGTTCGTTCAGGCGAATGAATTCATCGAGAAGCTTCCTGCAAGCTATGCACAAAAAGTGACGGAGCGTGGTTCGACATTTTCAAGTGGTCAACGGCAACTGGTTGCCTTTGCAAGGACAGTCGCAACGAATCCCAAAATTCTGGTTCTCGATGAAGCAACAGCAAACATCGATACAGAAACAGAAGTGGCAATCCAAGCAAGCTTAGAAAAGATGAGAAAAGGACGCACGACGATTGCGATTGCGCATAGATTGAGCACAATTCAAGATGCGGAACTAATTCTCGTTCTTCATAAGGGAGAAATCGTCGAACGTGGATCACACCAAGAGTTGATTGTACAAAAAGGGCTCTATCATAAGATGTATCTACTTCAAAACGGTATTTTGGAAGATGTAATCGAATAAGAAAACAGCTTGCATATGTCCCTAGCTAGGCATGGCAAGCTGTTTTTTATTTGTTAAAAGAAATGTCATAAACTGTTCACAGACATTTTAAGCGTAATCTTACGTTAATTTTGATACGATTGGGGAAGAAAAGTTAAAGGGGAGAGACGAATGGCTACAGATTTAAATATTTTTATCGCGTTTGGCGCAGGCTTCTTAAGTTTTATATCACCCTGTGTATTACCGCTATATCCGGCATTTATATCGTATATTACCGGCATGTCGCTCGATGATTTGAAATCAGACTCGAAGCGGATGAGCAGAAGTGGAATGCTTCATACACTATTCTTTTTGATTGGGTTTTCAATTATTTTTGTAGGTCTCGGGTTCGGAACGTCATTTGTAGGTAAGTTCTTTTTAGAATATCAGGAATTATTAAGGCAATTGGGGGCGATTTTCATCGTCTTATTCGGTCTTATGGTAATCGGCTTATTCACACCAACATTTTTAATGAAAGAACGTAGGCTACAATTTAAGAATAGGCCAGCTGGCTATTTAGGAACTGCGCTCATTGGACTTGCATTTTCAGCTGGCTGGCAACCGTGCATGGGGCCTATTATCGGGGCAATCATTGGACTTGCTGCTGCAAATCCGGGATCCGGGATGCTTTATATGATGATGTATGTGCTGGGTTTCGCAATTCCGTTCTTCGTTCTGTCGTTCTTCATTACACGATTGGGGTGGATTCGAAATAACAGCCAGCTCATCATGAAAATTGGCGGATATATTATGATTGCATTCGGCATTTTGCTATTCTTTGACGGCATGACGTACTTAACAAGCTTACTTAGTCCAATATTTGGAGATTTCGAAGGATTTTGAGTTGAAATGGAGGGAAACCGATGAAATCAATCGGAACTTTTACAGAGTGGAATGCCATCGTTGAGCAAGAGGAAAGGTTCTTGCTGTTCGTAAAAACTGAAAATTGCTCGGTCTGCGATGGATTGTTGCCGCAAGTGGACGTGTTGGATACAGATTATCCATTCCCTTTTTATAAAGTGAATGTTACGGAAATACCGGAGATTGCGGGGCAGCTGTCGTTATTTTCTGCCCCGGTTGTTTTATTATTTAATGAAGGAAAAGAATATGCCCGATTCGCACGGTTTGTACAGATGGCGGAATTGAAGCGACGTCTGGATGAACTTACAGAGTGGGGAATTGAACATGTTTAGGCTGGAGGAATTGATTGAAGCCATTTTCACCAAAGTACCTCCTGTTTATTTAATTGTCGGTTCGACCATCCTCTTCTTGTTTATGGGGACGCTGGCGTTTATCGTTCGGACGAAAGCGGCAAAAAAACCAATTTCACCGAAACGAATCATATTGCCGCCGCTCTTCATGTCTTCGGGTGCCCTCATGTTTTTATTCAAAGAATTCAGGGTACCTCCACTGCAGGTGCTTGAAGCGGCCACTGTTGGAATGATTTTTTCGGTCATCTTAATAAAGACGACAAATTTCGAACGAAAAGATGGCGACATTTATGTGAAGCGGTCAAAAGCATTTTTGTTCATTCTTCTGGGTTTACTTGTCTTACGTCTTGTTGCGAAGCTTATCTTAAGTAACTCAATCGATGTGGGGGAGCTCGGTGGGATGTTCTGGATTCTCGCATTTGGCATGATTGTCCCATGGCGGATTGGCATGCTTATCAAATATAAAAAAATCAAAAAAGAAGAAGGAATCCACGAGTAATGTGGATTCCTTCTTTTTTAATTGTCCAGTTTCAGACGCCTTATGCTTTTCTTAATCAAAATAGATGTTCATAAGGAGTCATATCAATCTCCATCGACTTCAGTTTCTTGCGTAAGAATTTGTGGTCACGTTTCGGCGTCGCCTCTATATATCCACGGATAATAAGACCAGAATCGATTTTCTTCGCCTTCTCCTTAAGTGCAATCTGACCAATCTTCCCAGCAATTCAATCGATGTGGGGGAGCTCGGTGGGATGTTCTGGATTCTCGCATTTGGCATGATTGTCCCATGGCGGATTGGCATGCTTATCAAATATAAAAAAATCAAAAAAGAAGAAGGAATCCACGAGTAATGTGGATTCCTTCTTTTTTAATTGTCCAGTTTCAGACGCCTTATGCTTTTCTTAATCAAAATAGATGTTCATAAGGAGTCATATCAATCTCCATCGACTTCAGTTTCTTGCGTAAGAATTTGTGGTCACGTTTCGGCGTCGCCTCTATATATCCACGGATAATAAGACCAGAATCGATTTTCTTCGCCTTCTCCTTAAGTGCAATCTGACCAATCTTCCCAGCAATTTTCTGCTTCGCAACAGGGCGAAACAACTCTGGAACCGGACTAACGAGCTCATTTAGGAGTAGTTTCGCTTCGTCGTTCCAGAGATGAAGCGAACTTTCTACATAATGCTCCTCCCAGTCGAGTGTCGATTTACCGTCCGCCTTCGGAAATACTTTTAAGAATTTGCGGAACATAAAAAAGCCGCCGATTCCGAATAAAACCACGAGTATGACACACCAGAACACGATGAACCACATAAACAGATCATTTTGCAAACGTCATCACCTCTTCCATTCTACTCACCATTATAAGAGCATTTATAAAAAAATACACGGACAATGTATCCTTTTCTTCACTTTCATTCTATATAGGCAGTGAAAGGAGGTGATACACATGGCGACAATCGAATTTAAAGATGCAATCGGTCGGGTTTATTTTGATGGTGGTTTGACTCAGGATGGAAAAATCATCCGTAAGTCAAAATCGTATCGCGGCATCTCGAAAAACGCAGGAGCAGATAACTTATACAACGCATTAAAAGAACTAGCGCAGTTATCAGCTCAGACTTTTATCGGCACAGAGAAAGTAGAAACATCGAGCATTATCAATTAATCAAAAAAAGGAGGAATAGGAAATGACGAAAACACTACAATTGAATTTCAGTACAGCAGCCGGCAAGAAAATAATGTTGACGGTGGATAATCCACGGGCTGGCTTGACGGCGCTAGAGGTGAATACTGCAATGCAGGGAATCATCAGTGCTGCCGTGTTCGAAGTAAATGGATTACCGTTAAATGAAGCACATGGCGCCCGTATCGTTGAGCGCAATATTGCTGAACTTGTAAACGGATAACAATACGTAACGGCCGGCCTTCCAGCTTTCGGACTGGAGGCCGTTTTTTCATCTACCCAATGGGAAGGGGGAGACGGTATGGAACAATGGTTAAATCTCGTACAAGAAATTGGCTTTCCGATTTTTGTATCTTTTTATCTATTGCACCGCCTTGAAGCGAAACTCGTTGCGATTCACGACGTCCTTGTGTCGTTAAAATTGAAATGAACTTCACAAAGATGTCGTTGTATTGACATGAAACCATTCACTACATCGCTTGTTTAGGTTCATCACTTCCGATATGATGAACCTATCAACTGATGGTGGAGGAGAATTATGCAAAAAAAATATTTACTATCTTATGTCTTACTTGTTATACTTGTTTTGAGTGCGTGTTCAGGTGGTGGATTCAAAGCGGATCATAAGTATGAAATTGAGCCGTTCGAATTTACAAATCAGCATGATGAACAAGTTTCATTGAATGATTTAAAAGGAACCGTCTGGCTGGCACAATTTGTTTTCACGAATTGTACAACAGTTTGTCCGCCGATGATGACCAACATGACAGATTTACAGCAGAAGCTCATTGATGCAGGTGTTGAAGATTACAAAATTGTATCATTTAGTGTCGATCCGGCTGTAGACACACCAGAAGTGTTACAAGGGTACCTCGACCTATTCAACATCCCAGACCAAAGCAAATGGGAAATGTTGACGGGCTATACACAAAAAGAAATAGCGGATATTTCTTTGAAGTCATTTAAATTACCTGTTATTGACGACCCGAATACCGACCAAGTAGTACATGGAGTTAGGTTCGGCCTCATCAATCAAGAAGGGCAAGTTGTCAAAACTTACAATGGTAAGGATGACGTACCTTTCGATCAAATTGTTAAAGATATGAAAGCGCTTATTAAAGTAGGTTCATAATTAAATTGTGCAAGACCAGAACGAACAGGGGGGCACCATGAAGAAACGACAAAGCAATAGAATTTCTATAAAGATGAAAGTTATACTCATCATCCTTCTCATCCCCGTCGCAGTCACCTTATTCACCTTGACTGCTATTATTTGGACAGGGCTGAAAAACCCAGAACTTATCCGGAAATCAGCAAACGCTTTGTTAGATATGCAGGAAAAACAAAGCGGTACAACGATTCCAGAAGACTATATTCCAATTTATAAAGAGGCTGCGGAAGCATATGGGATTCCCTGGACGTTGCTTGCCGCACATCATCGAATCGAGACTAGGTTTTCGACGATGGATTCACTTCTTTCACCCGCAGGAGCAGAAGGACATATGCAGTTCATGCCTTGTACATTTGTCGGCTGGAGCTACCCCGGATGCGGTGGGCTAGGTAAAGGCAAGATACCTAAGCATGACAAAACGAATCCTGAAGTAATTAAAAAATACGGCGGGTATGGTGTCGATGCAAATGGTGATGGCATTGCCGACCCATTTGACCTCGAAGACGCCATGCATAGTGCTGCAAAATACCTTGCGAAAAGTGGTGCAGCAGACGGGGATATTGAAAAAGCTATTTTCAAATACAATCATAGTGAAAAGTATGTTCAAGATGTCCTTGGTTTTTTCGATGAATTCGAAGCTTACAGGATTGAAACGGAAACTGCACACTAAAAAGATGGACCTCCAGTTCGAATGGGGTCCATCTTTTTACTGCCTAGAAATTATGCAGCTCGGTGCATTGATTTCAAAATGATGCTCACAATGAATACGAGAATGACTGCCCCAATAAAGGCAGGAACAATGTAGAAGTCAGAAATTTGCGGACCCCATTTACCAAGAAGCATTCCACCAATCCAAGCACCGATAATACCAGCAATAATATTGCCAATAACTCCGCCTGGGATATCTTTTCCTAAGATTAACCCAGCTAGCCAGCCGATAATCCCACCGATAATTAAAAACCAAATGAATCCCATACTTTTTCATCTCCTTTTTAGTATTTCATAATTTCCTCTGTAGTATTTGTAATAACCTTTAATTCAATACTTTAAACATCAACAAAATAAAAATTACCAAAAAGTATGGAATCAGCAACGTGTAAACGCTCCAAAGTTATTTTAAACTGGAGAATCAGTCGAGCAAACTATTTCAACGTACTGAATAATGACTATTTTTTGCTAGTTTGCGGATAACAGAATATACTTAATAAAGCAGGTATATCTTCTTTTTAATAAGGTGGTGCTTTTATTTGAACAATGCGGAAGTAGCATACGCACATATTACTCGTCCATTCGCCTGTATCGATCTCGATGCACTCGATCAGAATATCGCATTTGTTAATGGAGCGTCAGGTGGGAAAGGAATTCGGGTTGCAACGAAATCGGTGCGCTCGACAGTCCTTCTGCAATACATAGCGGAACGATTGAACAATCACGCAGGTTGGATGACATTCGATCTCAAGGAAACGCTTCACCTTCTCCAAGAAGGATTTGATGATTTATTGCTCGGCTATCCGCAAGTCGAAGAAGAACCAATGGATCGGATTATCCCATATATCCGTGAAGGCCGTTGTGTGATCTTCATGATTGACCGGATTGAACAATGGGAATGGTTAGACGCCATTGGTAAAAGAAATGACGTCGTGTTTGAAATTTGTATCGATTTGAACGTCTCCACCGATTTTAAAATGATTTATTTCGGAACAAAACGCTCTTCATTACGAACAATTGACTGTGTAAATGAATTGCTGGAATTTGGCAATTCATTTACACATACGGTTATCACTGGGGCTATGGGTTATGAAGCACAAATTGCGGGTGTGCCAGATTCGCCTGTAGCAAATTGGCAATCACCACTCATCAAACAATTGAAGAGGTTATCACGTAAAAGTGTTCGGGACTTCCGAAAAAGTGCCGTCGAGCGAATCCACGAAAAATCGCCGACACTTCGCTTCGTAAACGGGGGAGGTTCAGGCAGCATCGATTTTACGTCCAATGAAAAAGAAGTGACAGAACTAACAATCGGCTCCGCCTTCTATTTTCCAGCGCTATTTTCAAGATACCGTAATTTACCGCTTGAACCGGCAACGGCATTCGCACTACGCATCACAAGAAAACCAGAACAAGGTGTTGTCGTCTGCCACGGCGGCGGATACATTGCATCTGGTGCGACGGGTGTAGATAAAAATCCGGAACCTGACTGGCCAAAAAACCTGTCACTCTTGAAAAACGAAGGAGCGGGCGAGGTCCAAACTCCGCTTTTAGATAAAAAAGGGGCTCTTAAAATAGGAGATACAGTCTATTTTCGTCATGCAAAAGCGGGAGAACTTTGTGAACGTTTTTCAGAGCTTCACGCCAGGCGTGGGTCTGTATATGAAGGGACATATAAAACATACAGGGGAGAAGGGGGATGTTTTTTATGAGCATTCCGATAAAGGGGATGAAATGGAGTAACTGGGCGCAAAACGTAATTGCACAGCCGGATTATTTCCATTACCCGGAAAGCGTCAGCGATATACAGGATACCATCGACAGTTGCCGGATACGAGGCGCATCTCTCCGTGTGACAGGTGCCGCACATTCATTCAGTCCGGTTGCAAGTCCGGACCATGACGCCATGTCGTTAGATAATTTGCGTGGGCTTATTTCGTATAATTCTGAAGCGATGGAAGCACGGATTTGGGCAGGCACATATCTACATGAGGCGGCGAGAATCCTTGCATCGATTGACATGGCTTTTGAAAATATGGGCGACATTCAAGAACAAACAATTGCAGGAGCAGTCAGTACAGGGACACATGGAACGGGAATTACATTTGGCTCGCTGTCAGACCAAGTTATCGCTTGGACATGGATTGATGGTAAGGGGCAAGTAAGACACCACCGACGAGCAAATGATGATTTATCAAAAGCGCTTAGTTTATCCTTAGGAATGCTCGGAGTCCTTGTCGATGTAACACTTCGAACGGTACCGCTCTACAGCCTACGAGTGAAAAGTACCCGTAGTGGATTTGACGAAGCACTCACCGCCTGGACATCAGGTATTCACACTAATCGACATATGGAATGGTTTTACTTCCCTGGAACAAATACAGTTCAAGTAAAAGAGACTAACACCATCCCCTTGGCTAAACAACGATTTCAATCGAAGACGAAGAATTTTGTGAAAAACGGCATTATCGAAACAGTCGGGTTCAAAGCGCTTTCTGAACTTTGTAGGGTAAAACCTAAACTTTCCCGAAAGCTGACCAACTTTTCCGCAAAAAATGTACCTAATGGTTCAAAAGAAGGCTTGTATTATGAAGTTTTCTCATCGCCTCGATTAGTCAAATTTACAGAAACCGAATACGCTATCCCATTGCATGCGTTTGAAACATGTATCATGGAAATTCATGAATTCCTACGTGCACATCCATTTTATGTTCATTTTCCGATTGAATGTCGGGTTACTGCTGGCGAAGACGCTTTCCTCAGTCCAACGCAAGGGGTGGAAACGGCATTTCTTGCATTCCATATGTATAAAGGAATGGATGACGGACCTTATTTTAAATGGGTTCATAAGCTGATGGAGAAATATAACGGGCGGCCGCATTTCGGAAAATTGAACGATTTGACAAATGAAAAATTGACTACTAGTTATCCTAACGTGGACCGTTTTTTAAAAATCAGAGAAAAATATGATCCGAACGGTATCTTCATGAGCCAGTATATGAAACAACTTTTCCTTCCTTGAGCGGTGAAATGAAACACGATTCGATGGTCATTACATTAACTTATGAAAGACTATAAATTTAATGTATTTTACTTATGTACGTAGGTATTATATGATGGACTAGAGAAAAGACGTTCATTTACAACCTTTTCAGCAGCTAAAAGGAGGAATTTTACAATGGCAAAAAGCAATTTACACAACAGCCGTAAGTCGTTCGAATTGAATGGTAAAACGTATAACTATTACCATCTAAAAGCAATCGAAGAGGCCGGCATTGCAAATATCTCTAAATTACCTTATTCGATTAAAGTGCTACTTGAATCCGTATTAAGACAACATGATGGATATGTTATTAAAGACGATCATGTTAAAAATCTTGCGAAATGGGGTAAAGATGCAGACGAGGGGGCGGAAGTACCGTTCAAACCGTCACGCGTTATCCTTCAAGACTTCACAGGTGTACCTGTTGTCGTCGATTTAGCATCCCTTCGTTCAGCAATGGCTAAAATGGGCGGAGATCCTAATAAAATCAACCCAGAAATCCCGGTGGACCTTGTTATTGACCACTCTGTACAAGTTGACCGTTACGGAACAGCAGATGCACTTCAACTGAATATGCAACTCGAATTCGAACGCAACGCAGAACGTTATCAATTCCTAAGCTGGGCTCAAAAAGCCTATGACAACTACCGCGCAGTACCACCTGCTACAGGTATTGTTCACCAAGTGAACCTTGAGTATCTTGCAAATGTTGTCCACGCTGTAGAAAACGAAGATGGTACATTCGAAACCTACCCAGATACACTCGTTGGAACAGACTCCCATACAACGATGATTAACGGGATTGGTGTTCTTGGATGGGGCGTCGGTGGTATTGAAGCAGAGGCAGGAATGCTCGGACAACCTTCATACTTCCCAATTCCAGAAGTAATCGGTGTAAAACTTGTCGGTGAACTTCCGAACGGAACGACGGCAACTGACCTTGCACTTAAAGTAACACAAACACTCCGTGCACACGGTGTTGTTGGTAAATTCGTCGAGTTCTTCGGACCAGGTGTAGCGAAACTACCACTTGCAGACCGTGCGACAATTGCTAACATGGCACCTGAATATGGCGCAACTTGTGGTTTCTTCCCAGTAGATGAAGAAGCGCTTAACTATATGCGGTTGACAGGCCGTGAAGAAGAGAATATCCAAGTAGTTAAGCAATACTTGATCGAAAACGATATGTTCTTCACAGTAGATAACGAAGAGCCAACATACACGGATGTAGTTGAAATTGACTTATCTAACATTGCAGCAAACCTTGCTGGACCGAAACGTCCACAAGACATGATTCCACTTACAGAAATGCAAAGCGCATTCAATGATGCGGTTGTTGCTCCTGAAGGGAACCAAGGATTTGGATTCTCACCAAAAGAGCTGGAAAAAACAGCTACAATTGAATTCGAAGACGGACGCTCAATTGACATTAAAACTGGTGACCTTGCAATTGCCGCAATCACTTCATGTACAAACACATCTAACCCATACGTAATGCTAGGTGCTGGACTTGTTGCGAAAAAAGCAGTTGAAAAAGGATTGACACCACCTCCATACGTGAAAACATCACTTGCACCAGGTTCAAAAGTCGTTACAGGCTATTTGAAAGATTCTGGGCTAGATGTTTACCTGGATCAAATCGGATTCAACACAGTTGGTTATGGTTGTACGACATGTATCGGTAACTCTGGACCGCTTCTTCCTGAAATCGAAAAAGCGATCATGGGTAACGATATGCTTATGTCATCTGTTCTTTCTGGTAACCGTAACTTCGAAGGACGTATCCACCCACTTGTGAAAGCAAACTACTTGGCTTCACCGCCACTTGTTGTTGCTTATGCACTTGCTGGTACTGTCGATATCGACTTCGAAAAAGACCCAATCGGGAAAGATAAAGACGGTTTAGATGTTTTCTTCAAAGACATTTGGCCAACAACGGAAGAAGTACAGGCAGTTGTTAAATCGACAGTTACACCTGAACTATTCCGTAAAGAGTACGCACGCGTATTTACGGAGAACAAAGAATGGAATGCAATCGAAACGACTGATGATTCATTGTATGATTTCGATGAAAACTCAACATATATCCAAAACCCACCGTTCTTCGAAGGCCTTGCAAAAGAACCTGCTGATATTCAAGCATTATCAGGACTGCGTGTTGTCGGCAAGTTCGGCGATTCGATTACAACGGACCATATTTCACCAGCTGGCGCAATTGGTAAAGATACACCAGCAGGTAAATACTTGATTGAAAATGGCGTAAGTCCTCGTTTCTTCAACTCATACGGTTCACGCCGTGGGAACCATGAAGTGATGATGCGCGGTACATTCGCAAACATCCGTATCCGTAACCAAATCGCAAAAGGTACAGAAGGTGGATTCACAACGTACTGGCCAACAAAAGAAATCATGCCAATCTATGATGCAGCAATGAAGTATCAAGCAGACGGTACAGGACTTGCAATCATCACAGGTAAAGACTACGGAATGGGCTCATCACGTGACTGGGCTGCGAAAGGTACATCCCTTCTCGGCATCAAGACAGTCATCGCAGAAAGCTACGAGCGTATCCACCGTTCAAACCTTGTTATGATGGGTGTTCTTCCACTTCAATTCATGAAGGGCGATAGTGCTGAAACTCTCGGTCTTACTGGTGAAGAAGCAATCAGCGTCAACATCGCTGAAGGTGTAAAACCACGCGATATCCTGAAAGTAACAGCAACTTGCAAAGACGGTTCTGTTAAAGAATTCGACGTTCTCGCACGTTTCGATTCTGATGTCGAAGTCGACTACTACCGTCACGGCGGAATCCTACAAATGGTTCTTCGCGATAAAATGAAAAATAATTAATTACTAACAAAAAGGTGTCCGAGTTAATCGGGCACCTTTTTTGTTTATTATTATTATAGAGAAGTTTTAGCTCAGTAGCCTTTCTATCGTCTATGGTCATACACCTAAACCAACTACTAATCATAATAATAAAGGAGAAGGTAAATGTAGTGGACGACTTTTTTTCTGGAAAGTGGGTTAGCATATGAAAACAATACTATTTATTGAAACAACAAAATCCGGATCAAGTAGAGAGGCGATAAAAACTGCTGCCCGATTAGGTTACTGTACAGTATTGTTAACTGAAAGAAACAGCTTTATGGAGCAGTATGAAGAGTTTCCAGATGTTACCCGAGTGATCCATGTAAGAGAAATAACAGAGGACCTTATACGAACGGAGATAAGACGACTTCAACAGCAAGGAAACAGTATAAAAGCGATTATCAGCTTTGTGGATCCCTTTGTATCAATGGCGGCAAAGCTTTCGAATGAATACTGTGATTCCATCATCTCAGTTGATGCTTTAAAGAAAATGGAAGACAAAACGGCGACGAGAAAGGCATTGAAGAACAATGTTACGACACCGGCATTTGAAATTTATCAGCCAACAGATGAATTGGATACGATTCTTAATAAAGGTTATACCTTCCCACAAATCGTAAAATCAGCCGTTTCAAAAGCGTCCAAGGATGTCTATTTAGTCGGAAATAAAGTTGAAATGAAAAAGGCTTTGAAGAAAATTATCAAGCAATATCCAGTTCAAAAAGTAGTAATCGAGGACTATTTAGACGGACCGCAATATGTAGTTGAAGTCCTTGTGCATAATGGAACTATTAATATCGTTGCTATTTTCAAACAAGATATCACCAAAAAAACGAAATTTATTGTAACCGGTTATGAACTACAGTTAAATCTCGAGAAAGGCTTATATGAAACGCTATATAAAGCGGTGGAATCCATCCTAATAGATTTAGGTGTAACAAATGCTACTTGCCATCTTGAAATTAGATATGTAAACGGCAGTTGGAAGTTGGTCGAAGTTAATCCAAGAATATCTGGCGGCGCAATGAATCGAATGATAGAAGAAGCATTTGGAATTAATTTAGTGGAAGAAACGATTAAGCTTTATCTCGGCTATGAACCTTGCTTGATAAGAAAATACGAGAAACAAATTTATGCCCACTATATTACAATTAATTCTTATGGAAACCTTTTAAAGGTTACAGGTGAAAATTTGGCATCCCATCAACCCGGCGTAAAAGAAGTTTATATAAAGCCAAGTATTGGAACAATCATGATACCTCCACTGTCAATGGGACATCGTTATGGGTATGTGATTGCGTCCGGGAATACCTCGGATGAAGCAAACGAAAACGCAGTGAATGCTGCAAAGAACATTAAATTTTATTTGGATCCAATATAGTAGAGAGATAAATTCGAACGGATTTTTTATAAAGGGGGAGGGGACGTTTGGGGTGGGGAAGAGAAGTAACATTTGTCTTGCGATGAAAACTTTACAAAAGGAACAAAATATAATAGCAGGCATCGATATGGAATTTCAATTCATTTGTATGTTAAAAAGGGTGGATACCATTCCTTTTATGCTTTCTACTAGTGAAAAAAACAAACCATTTAAGGCTTTCTATAAAGGCATAGCCACTCCGTATTTCCGATTAGAGAAACTGAATGAGGAAATATGTTGTGCGGTATTATCTTTACTCGAGGCAATTGATATAGAAGGTTATCCGGCTGACTCCTATGATGATTTCTACGCCCTGCGGAAAACAAAAAGCTGTATTATTGTTAATTTAAATTGTTTCTGTGTGATTAATCCGCTTTCTCCAGAACTAGTAAATCGACCGCTCCCCATTATTGAACCGAATTGTTAGTTTTTAACAAATACTTTGCCCTAGGTAATACTGGGGTGTTTTTTATTATTGTTTTAAATATGAACGTTTATCCTTATCAAAAGCATTGTTCATTGAATGTACTAGATAAGAATCGAAGAAAAGACAAAAGGAGATTAGTCAATGACATTAATAGGAATGTTGCATCATCGAAAAGACCCCAAGACTGTTATAAAGTCTTATGCTTATGCTGTGGTAGCTAAAGCTGAAGGCGCCCGTTTTTTTCACTTTACTCCTGGAGAAGTGAATTTTGTTAACCGTTCGATTAGGGGACAAGTTTATGAAAATGGCAAATGGATGGAGCGAGTTATGCCCTTTCCAGATATCATCTATAATGCCGGGAGTCCGGAAAAACTAGCAAAGTCAAAAGAAATTATTCAAAAGCTGAAAAAGGAAATTCCCTTCACCACTCATTCGATCGGTAATAAGTGGAATGTTAATGAAAGATTAAAAGAAGCAAAAGAATTCTCGAATTATCTAATTCCCACAGAAATTGTGAGAAACACTGAAAATTTCATTAAGTTTTTAACTGCATTTGAAAATGTTGTCTTTAAACCGATTGACGGAAGAAAGGGTCAAGGAATTTATTTCATTTCAAAAAAGGAAGACGGTTTTCAAGTTAGAAAGGACTCAAATAAGGTTCAATACTCAAGTCAACAACTAAATGAATTGATAAAATCTCAGCTTTCTACAGGAACTTTTATTGTTCAACCTACTATTCAATCCGTTACTAAATCCGGGCAAGTGTTCGATTTTAGACTTCATGTTCAAAAAAACGGCGAAGGGGAATGGGTAATCACCACAATCTATCCACGTGTGGCGCCAAAGGGATCGCTTATTGCCAACATTAATAATGGTGGTTTTACCAATTATTTAGAACCGTTTTTACAACAAGAATTTAAAGAAGATGCATTTAATATTAGGAAGACGCTAGAGTATTTTTCCTTATCACTAGCCAACCATTTGGATGAACTTCAAATGGTTCAATTTGGGGAAGTGATTGATGAAATTGGAGTAGATATAGGATTCGATAAGAATCATAAATTATGGATCTATGAGGTAAATTGGCGTCCAGGTTGCCCACCTGCTTTTTATTTGGAGCTAGATGTAGTGATTAATTCCATTAAATACGCTATTTATTTGGCGGAAAATCAAAAAATAATACAGGAAAAAATAACGAAATTAAAGAAAAATCGTATTGAAGAAAAAGAAAGAATGCCTATAATCGCTATAACAGGTAGTGCGGGTAAAACTACTTCAAAGGCATTCCTTGCATCTATTCTTTCGAAAAAGTGGAATATATTTGAATCGAAGGATTATTGGAACACCACAGAACATACGAAAAAACATGCTTCGGAAATTCAGCCATCCCATGAGGCAGTTGTGTTAGAGTATGGAATGGCTTACCCTGGTGTCATCGCGGATCACTGTAGCATTATCAAGCCAACGATTAGTATCGTGACAAATATAGGGTTGGCACATGTAGGGAACTTTGATGGAGATATAAAAAAAGTAGCTCAAGCCAAATCAGAACTAATCCATGGTATGGATCAAGAAGGAGTTCTGGTTGTAAATAAGGATGATCAAAATTCATCGTATTTAGAGACTCAAAAATTCAAAGGGAAGATCGTCACTATTGGCGTGAAATCGTCCGCTGACTACAAAGCTTTCGATGTTAACTATGCAGAAAACGGAATGAGTTTTAAGATAAAACTTAAAGGGCAAGAAATTTCACTCTTTATACCAATCTTAGGGGAACATCATGTATATAATGCCTTAAATGCAATTGCGGTTGCAGATTATTTAGGATTTAGCCCATTGGATATTAAATTGGGGCTACTCTTTAAGAAACCGCCAAGAAGAATGACGATTTATAATTGTCGAAACAATATTACATTAATCGATGATACTGTTCACTCCCATCCCCAAGGGGTAAGGGCTGCAATCGATGTTCTTAAGGCTATTGGAAAACAGCGTAAAATAGCGATTATCGGGCAAATGAGAGAGTTAGGTGATTTAAGAGAGGAGGAGTACCGAAAAGTTGGGAACTATATTCACGAGCAAGAAATCGATGTGTTAATCACATATGGTTTTCGAACAGAAGAGATTGGAGAGCAAGCGAAGGCGAAGGGGTTCCCGGTGAAAAATAGTTATCATTTCACAAACCGAGATAAATTACATGAGTTGTTATCAAATATGATTAACAAAGAGGATACGATTTTGGTCAAAGGAGCTAGTAAAACCAATATGTTCGATACAGTGAAGTTCATAGATCAGACATTTAGTTAACCTCCCCCAAAAACCGGATAATGACACTCAAAAATCGAGTGTCATTATCCGGTTTTTAAAAGTTCCTGAATATGATGAAAAAACAAGGGATTCCAGCATACTATAGGTGTCCTCTATTTCCAACGCACTATTATTTGTTTGGTGTAACGTAGCTTTATTTCATCACTCAGCTAGATGAAATGTAATCTCATTTGCAGCATTTTTTGCATGCTTTTTTGCTTCTTCCATACTTACCCCTGTTGCAACTACATAGGCATATCGATGACCCATTGACAATGGTGGAATTAGCTGAGTTCCTTTTTTAGGCTTCACGTAAACTTTAACCACGCCCGGCGACTTTCTAGCCCTTCCCTTTCCGGTGACCTTTTCCAATATTCCTTTTTCCGAAACAATGAGATATTGAGTAAATACATAATTCCTGTATCTTGGAATTATAGAAGGACTTTCCCCTAGGTATAATTTAAGGGTTTCTTCCACTAGATTAAAACCAAATGCAGCTTGAATCATTTGATTCATGGCTCCGCCTGAGATTCTCGGATTAATCTCAATCAGTTTCCAACCATTTTTTGACTGTCGTAATTCAAGGTGAAGAGCACCATTCTTAATGCCGAATTTTGAGATGACAGAGTCTAGGACATCTCCAACTCCAGTAATTATATCACTAGGAACTTCCGCGAGCACACCATAGCCAGTAATGATAAACCGTTTCCCCTGCGTAATTTCTTGTTTAATAATTCCTGCTATCTGAATCTTATTGTTATATACGAGTGCCTCGACTAAATATTGGTCGCCTACAATATATTCCTCAATAATAATGGCTTCATCTGCATTCTTTTCCTGCAGTCTAACTACGTGATTTTCTAATTGTTCTATTCCCTCCGCAAGCAACACATCTTTAGATCCTGTTGACTTCGAAGATTTCACCATTACCGGAAAAATTAGCTGCGGGTTTACCGTTTCAAAAGATTGCGTCTCACCTGGATTGAGTATAGAAAAATTAGGTGTGTACGGCTGATTACATAGAAAGGTCCTCGTCTCGGCCTTACTTTCCATTATCTTGATCATGGTAGACGAAGTGCCATTTTGACAAAAGTCATCGCAAAGGATTGATGCCTGGTGAACATTTGAATCGATAAAACTGACAATGGTCTTGATTTCATTCCCTCTTAACATGAGTGCATTTATTTTATTTTTCATTTCAGAAATATTATTCGTATCCATAAAAATCATTTCATGAACATCTGTAAATTCTTTCCTTTGTTGCATTTGCTTTTCGTTATTTGTAAAAACAACCGTAAAAAAACCCATTCGTTCTGCAGCTTTAATGGCATCTCTACTGGATCCGGTTTTATTTGTACCTATAAAGATAATCGTGTTCAAACAGGCTCACTCCCTAATATAAACTTCAAATAAAACAACTCGTTCTATGTTTATGAACTAAACTGCTTATTGTATGGTTATCTATCACGAATGAAGAGAATAGATTTACAAAGGTTAATCGTACAAGCAAAATTGGACCGTTTACATACGATATTGAATAGGGAAGGAGCTGAAAAACAACACAATGAAGCCACTCACAGTAAGAGAACTTAGAACCGTTCTTGCAGGAGAATTGATACAAGGATCTGACGATATGATGGTTCGTCATGGTGCTTATCGTCTTAAGCAGGTAAAAAAGCAAAATACAATTCTTTTTTTGAAAAATAGGATTGTAAGTTGGAAGGGGTTAAAAGAATTTTTTCCATTAGTACTTGTAACACATCAAGCGTTTCTCCCGAATGAACAATTAGAGAGTTTGACCGTCATAAAAGTTAAGGATGTAGAAAAAGCGTATTGGAAGTTTGTTAATTACTACCGTGGTCTGTTCCAGCTTCCTGTTGTGGCTGTTACCGGGACTTCCGGAAAAACGACTACGAAAGAAATGATTAGACACATTCTCTCGATAGATAAGAATATTACGTTTACAAACAGCAGTAATAATTCCCGAACTGCTCATTTAGATTATCTCCTAAGCATTGATGACAAGACAGAAGCGGCCGTTTTTGAAACTGCTGTTGGTGCACCCGGAGACGTACTAACAGCAGGGGAAATATTCAAACCTACAATCGGGATTATAACGAATATAGGCGCACATCATTTGAATTATTGCAAAACACTCGAATCCTACATTAACGCAAAGGCGGAAATGATAAATGCACTTGATAATACTGGGGTACTCATTGTAAATTCAAGTGATAAAAACAGTAATACAATCGACTTAACTAACTATCAGGGTCGGATAATAAAAGTAGGAATTGATTCCTCTTGTCATTTTAAAGCGAGTGAGATTAGATACTGTAAAGATGGAATGCTATTTAATGTCCACTATAAGCAGAAAGATTATCCTGTGTTTGTACCAGGATATGGAGAGCATCAAGTTTATAATGCGCTTGCTGCGGTTGCAGCTACTCACGAAATCGGGATCAATCTTACGGAAGCAGCGCATCGATTGAAAACGTTCCAAAATTTAAATAAGCATCTGCAAGTGTATGAAGGAATTAATGGATCTACCATTCTCGATGACACATGGAGCATGACAACTACTTCATTGGAAGCAGCTCTAAATGTATTAAAGGAAATTGGACAAGGGAAAAAAAGGGTGGCTATTTTAGGAACCATAACCGATTTAGGTTCCTGGGGATACCTTATCCATGAACAAGCAGGAGAACTTATATCCCAGATAGGTGTTGATGTTCTCATTACAATTGGTGAGCATGCACGCATAATGGCAGAGCATGTAGTGAAGATTGGCTTGAATTCGCAAGTCTATGCTTTTAACAATAGTATCCTTGTTTATGGTCTGTTAAGAACGATTGTCAATGAAAATACGATCATACTGATTAAAGGCGATATGTACAGCAAGCCAATTATCGAATTGGCGTCTAAATTACGGAAGCAAAAATAGCTTCCCTTTAACACGTAGGTTGTTAAAGGGAAGCCTTTTTCTAAAAGATGATGTTAATAGGACAAACACACGGCCGGATTCCTGACGTTGTTAATACAGTAAAGTATTCTGATAGAAAGGATTAGTGCCTATCGGTTGTTTTATCAACCCTGATTTTTCATTACCCATACAAAATAAGTTTGTTTTTCATATAGTAATTAGAGGGAAGGAGGAATGTCATTGCAACCTTTACAAGTGAAAGACGTCTGCAAATTACTTCAAGGGGAATTAGTTTGCGGATCAGAAAATTGGGTAATAAAGGACGCTATTTATTATAATCGTCACGATCTTACTAAGCAACATACACTGATGTTTGTTAGCAGAATCGATACTGTTAACTGGAGTGAAGTTAATTCTAAGGGGCCTTCTCTTGTGATTTCCGATAAGCCTTCTTCAGAGCTGAAAAAGGCATTATCGAACACGACTGTCATAAAAGTTGAAAGTCTTGTTCAATCCTACTGGAAATTCATCAAGTATTATCGAGGTCTTTTTACGATACCCGTCGTTACAATAACGGGAACATGCGGGAAAACAACAACGAAAGATATGATTAACCATATGTTAAGTAAAGATCGAAATGTCCAGGCTTCCGTAAGTAGTAAGAATGAGCCGCGTAGATCATTTCCCTATTTGATGGGAATTGATGATAAAACAGAGGCAGCGGTTTTCGAACATGGACTTGGGAACACGGGTAATATTAAACACCAGTGTATGATTTATCAGCCTACAATCGGAATTATTACAACGATTGGTGTACATCATCTAGATGGATGTAAAAACCTTAAAGGATATATATGTGCAAAAGCAGAAATAGTGGAAGGGCTAAAGGAAGATGGCACATTAATCCTGAATGCAGATGATGTAAATACGAGAAAGGTTCCTTTAGATTCATTCAAAGGGAAGATTATCTATTTTGGAGTTGATTTGCGGTCAGATTTCAGAGCTTCCCATATCAAATTCGCAAATAACGGAATGGATTTTCTACTCCATTTTAATAATACAACGTATGAAGCTTTTATACCTGGATATGGTGAACATCAGGTATCTAACGCTCTTGCTGCACTGGCGGCTGTTAACGAAATGGGAATGGATATAAAGGAAGCCATTTCTCGTCTAGCAACTTATAAGAACATGGCCAGACATTTGGAGTTTTCTAATGGCATAAACGGGAGTACAATTATTGATGATACATGGACAAATAATCCTACCTCAATAAAAGCTGCATTAAAGGTCCTTGACTCAATTGGAAAGGATAAAAATATCATTCTAGTCTTAGGTGATATCAATAGATTGGGTAATTTCGAAAAGAAATATCATTGCGAAATTGGCAGTATGGTGGCTAAACGAAACATTCACACCTTAATTACGATTGGAAGCAAAGCAGAAGAAATAGCAAGGCAAGCCATTCGAGACGGGAGTGAGGCTACTATCCATATCGTTAAGGAGGTCAAGGGACTTAAAGAGAGATTAGACCCTGTACTTAATCGAAATGCGATTGTACTCATAAAGGGTCCTATGTCCAGCCGAGCCATGATTGGGTTTGCAAATAGTTTAAAAGCAAATTGATGGGAAAAAGAAGAAGTATTCGTCAATTTGCGACGAATACTTCTTACCTAATTTCTACAATACACGTTTTGCTGTTATGTAATGCTGATTATAGTAATCTACAAGGAGAACCCTAGTTAGAATCCCACTTGAATTCGGGATAATTATTCTGTGATTACCTGCGTAAATCGCCACTAAACTGGGTGTCTTTGAACCTTTCACGCTATTAAAGAAGATTAGATCACCTTTCTTTAAATTGGCACGTGAGATTGTGGTGCCACGTTTCATTAATGCTTTACTAGTTGTTGCGTCCAGATTTACACCATTTTTTTTATAAATATAGTTCACAAAGCCTGCACCTGTAAACTTCATTGCTTGTTCGTTATTCATATTCCCCATCGTAACTTTATTTATTGAGTTGTAAGAAAGTGTAACAATTTTATCCCCCTTTGTTGCTGGATTTGAAGGAAGTAAGCTGGGCAGGACTCTTCTGGCTGTTACATAATTATCTTTATAATAGGGCTTGCTATTTAAATCCGAAATGACTATCTTTTGTTTCGGGTCTGCCATTTGAATCACTTTATTATCACCGATGTACATCGCTACATGGTCGGGATCAGTGCCTGTCTTTTTACTTTTAAAAAACAGCAAATCACCTTTTTGTAATTGATTTCTGGCAACGTAAGTTCCTTGTTTCATCATATAATCTTCATTGTATGTTGCGAGATCCACTCCATTTTTTTCGAAAATATACATTAGAAAAGTAGCACATGAAAATTTGTAAGGATAGGTAGACTTGTACGCTTTATTGCTGTAAGTAGCTTTCCCTATTAAACTTTTACCAGTCCGAATTAATTGATCAGCCTTTGCATCCACTACCGATTGTTTACTCTGGGTCGTAATCGTTGCTGCCGAGACATTCATCTCGTTGAGGGAAGGTGCTCCTAGAGTACTAACACCTACGAGGGCTGCTAATGTAGCTGTAACCAAACGTTTTTTCATACTGTACCTCCTGTTTTTTGCAATGGGAACTTGCAATTGATACTAACGTTAACATAGAAAAGGTACGAAACTTTGCGGGAAACATTTCCAGTAAGTGTACTTGTATAGCCTCAAGCCTTGCCCTTAATCGTTTACACAAGGGTCATTACAGTTTGATTACAAGAAGTTATGAATATTTAATTTGACAGGAGGGTTTGGGTCGCTTACTAGCTGACTTTGGTCATTAATTCTGTATAATGGACGTGAGGTGAGTGTAGTGTTTAGCAGTGAAAAAGAAATTGAAATTAGATATGCAGAAACGGATCAAATGGGTGTCGTCTATCATGCGAATTATTTGGTGTGGATGGAGATTGGGCGGACGAAGCTTATCGAGGATCTTGGTTATACATATGCCGGACTGGAAGCGGATGGTTATTTATCACCTGTGACAGATTTATCAATCCAATATAAGGCGGTGATGAAATACGGGCAGAAGGCGACTGTCCGTACGTGGGTCGAATCACATGAAAGGTTAAAAACGACGTATGGTTATGAAATCTTCCATGAAGACGGCACGATTTCAGCGACAGCGACTTCGGAACACGTTGTAGTAAAAAAAGCGAATTTCCGTCCTGTTTCGTTAAAAAAAGTCAAACCTGATTGGGATGCAAAATATACAGAAATCCAGCGAAGAAAAAAATGACCGCGTTCGGTATTAATCATTCAGTGAAGTCGCATTGTTGACCCATTTACATACCACATATGGGGCTATATTTTTTTAAAATGTGGTAATACCTGTTACGTAGTCGAATGAACAAAAAGCGTGAACAGGTCCTCTTTTCCTTTCATAAAACTATCTTCCACACTTTTCTAGGTTTAAAAGTTGATGGTAATTGGAAAATCGAACCTGCATTTTGTTGTGTAAATAAGACAACCAGCCACTTAGACACTTGGCTGGTTGTCTTATTTATTCTATATAATTGTAGTGAGTTTTCCGGTTAATGAAGCCAGACCAAAATGTTCAATGCTGTACTATAATTTCTGAACGGCTCCCCAAACTGTCTCCCTTCGGTTCGAATCCTGATGGGTTCCCTCATCTCTATTATATCCACACACTTCTTATCACTATCATTTACCTCCGCTTATGTCTGTCCTTAACCGAATTAAGCTTCATATATATAATGAGAGGTAAGTGATTCAATAAAAAAGTTGAGAGGTGAAAAAGTTGAATGATAATGTGTTAGTAATTGCAGCACATCCCGACGATGAGCTCCTAGGAAGCGGTGGAACGCTAAAGAAATTAATCAATCATGGTCATAACGTTATCACTGTCATTTTTGCTAAAGGGAGGAAGGAAGAGGAGATTCAAATGAAGCAGGCCGTGTTAGAGGCAAATAATCACTTAGGGGTAGAAGAGATTATTTTTTTAGAATACCCCAATCTATTATTAGAAACATTTCCTTTGCATATTATTAATAAGGAGATTGAAGCCTTACTAGTAAAGTATGAACCTTCTATGGTTTTTACCCATCACTATGGCGACATTAACATGGACCATCAAATTCTGTTTCAAGCCGTGTTAACGGCAGCCCGCCCGTTACCCGAAAAAAAGCCTATTGAACTGATTTGTTTCGAAACGGTTTCTTCCAGTGAATGGAGTCAACATACCAATGATAAAACCTTTAAACCGAATTATTTTGTCGATATTACAGATACCATCGACAAAAAATTAGAGTCTCTTAAGTTCTATGATAAAGAGATGAGACCATTTCCTCATCCACGATCATATGAAGGAGTGCAATATTTAGCCCAAGTACGCGGCATGACCATTGGAGTTGAATATGCAGAAGCCTTTGAAATTATTAGGAGGGTATGGAAATGACAGCTGAAAAAATGACCAATCTACATTCCCTGCCCATCCCTGATCCTTATCTTGTCTCTGCAACAGATCAATACTATGGTGTGACTTCTTCCTATGAAGAAAAACAGACAAAGAAGAAGAAAAAGAAGAAGTCATCTATTGATAGGGCAAAACGCCAAAAGTTACGGATATTAATTACCACGTATTGGAATTATCCTGCTGTCGGGGGACTACAAAATTATATATCGACTCTTAAAACCGGCTTGGAGAAGTTGGGTCATATTGTTGATATTATTGCACCTAACCAATTTCCAAAGGGGATAGATAAGGGGTTGTACAAGAAACTAAACAAGGAAACTAAACAATTTTATATCAATCGCTATGGTTGTTACAGTAACAAGATAGTAAAGGAAAACCGACGTCTATCTTGTTACGAAATGATGTTAAGAAACATGGATTTAGAGAAATATGATATTTTACACGCACAGGATCGATTTACGGCAAATATATTAGGTAGACTAAACCAATATTATAAAAAGCCACTACTCTTTACCCCTCATGGGTTCATGACGCAACGTAAACTTGATTTTAATCTGATTGAACAAGGATCAGTAGAAGAAGCATACTTTTTATCATTGGATAAAAAAGCTATTGAAAGTTCGGATCACATAATTACCCTGTGTGATGCCTTTCGTCCCATGTTGAAAAAGTTAGGGGCTAAGGATAACAAAATGACAACGATTTATACGGGTATTGATTTTAAATCGGAGAATAAACAGAAGCCAAGAACAAAACCAAAAGACAAAACAGTTATTACTTGTATTTCGCGTCTTCGCCCTCGCAAAGGCCATAAATACTTGTTTGAAGCTCTTGCTTTAATAAAACCTAAATTAAAAAATGTTGATGTTTGGATTGTTGGTGATGGAGAAATGAGAGAAGAGCTTGAGAGTCAGGTTCAAGCTCTAAAATTAAGCAACGTCACTTTTCTAGGGGGAAGAAAAGATATACCTGAGTTGTTAAGCCAGTCTGATATTTTTGTTCTGCCAACCACGAGCGACACGTTACCGATTGCGATTATCGAGGCGATGTTTGCCAACAAGGCGATTATTACATCGAATCTTGGTGGTATTCCGGAAATCATTCAGGATGATCATTCGGGTTTAATTGCTGAACCCAGGAACTCACAACAACTAGCCGAAAAATTATCGCTCCTATTAAGCGACTCCGCATTAAGAGAGACTTTAGCCCAAAATGCAAGAACTTTCGCGGAAAAGAATTTGGGCAGTACGGATATGGTAACGAAAACAGAAGAAGTATATCTATCCATTAAAGCCAAGGAGGAGGAATAGATGCGACATGATATTCCAGCGGTTGTGCTTGATTTAAGTGCAACGGGGATCGGTATTGTTCGTAGTTTGAGAAAAAAAGGAATTAGCGTTCATGCGTACGATATAAAAGGGAAATTTGAAATCGGTAAAACCCGTCATGCAACCTGTGGTATTTGCCCTAATCCCGTTTCTGAAGAAAAGGAATTATTTCAGTTTCTTATAACTTTGGGGAAAAAGTTTGGCGAGAAACCAGTACTTTATGCGGGATCTGATGACTTTGTCCATTTTATATCCAAACATAGAAGCATATTATATCGACACTACCAGTTCTTATTACCGGCACACTCATTAGTTGAAGCAGTGTTAGATAAAAGATTAACATATGAACTGGCCGTTAAACATAACGTGCCATGCCCCAAAATCTTCGCAATACACGATGAGCAGCAGCTTGAACAAATCATTACTGAAGTTACCTTCCCTTGTATTTTAAAACCTGTCTATTCTTCCGATTTCCGTAAACGAATCAGTCACCGGTTGTACAAAAAAGTGATTTTGGTAGAGGAGGCATCCCAATTGCGGGAAAAGTACCTCTTTTATCTGCCATTTGGGGAACTGATGCTTCAAGAAATCATTCCGGGAGACGAGACCGGCATTTATTCGGTTAAAACATTTTTTGATGACAAGATGAATTTGATTGGGATGTATATGAATCAAAAAATCCATCAATTTCCGCCTGACTTTGGCTCCTCTGCTATGGTCCTAAGTATAAGAGATGAAGAAGTGATTCAAAAGGCTGTTTCTTTCCTCTCACAGCTACAATTTAAAGGATTGGCCATTACAGAATTCAAAAGGGATCAAAGGGATGGAGAGTTAAAGTTTATTGAAATTAATTCGAGAGTTGGACTCACACAAAGGTTATCGATTGCATGCGGTGTTGATTTAGCCTATCTGTACTATTTGTCACTTACTGGTCAAAATCCGTCGCCTGTAACGAGTCAACGAGAAGGGGTCAAATGGGTTTATCTTGTCCGTGATTTTATTTCATTTCTTCAAAAACGAAGAGATGGAAAGATGACAATTGCCAAATGGATCAAGGGTCTATCAGGAAAAAAAGTAGAAGCGCTATTTGCTTGGGATGATCCACTTCCCTTTATACGAAGTTTTATTTCCCACCTACGGAATCTATGGGTAAGACGTTAAAAATCTATTTAAAAAGGAGTGAACTTACCTTTGAGTAGTAACGACGAAATTATAAGGCAATGGAGGCATTTTGGTTGGAATGATAAGTTTAAAAACGTTCTTGGTAAAAACGTTAAATTAGTAGAGAAGAAAATAGAGTGCCTTAAAAATTCACGTGAGAAGACGAGTATATGGAAATTATTAGTAACCTATGAAATGGAAACCATTCCGATTGTGCTTAAAATTTACAAACCGCCACTGAAAGAAAATCATATTGTGGAAGTGAATATGTATCAAAAAGCCAATAAAGTTCTACATGAATTTATGCCGAAAGTATATTGGATTGAGCAAAATGTAAACGCCGGAGAAATCTGGATGTTTATTGAGTATGTGAGGCCATTACGCGGACAAATTAAACTTGTCCCAAAACACTTTAATAACATCATTCCAACCGTGGCGAAGTTTCATGCTGCAACATTTGAGAATCGCATATTGCAGCATGGAGACATTTTCAATTCTTGGCTCCCCTATTATGATTCAAAGTCGATGGTTTTAGAAAGAAGTAAACATATTGAAAAAACAAAGGAATACTTCGATTTGGCAATGAAGGATCCTGGTTTAAGGGGATTAGTGGAACCCAGCTATAATGTCATCCAACAGATTTTACAAAAAGGCCCCGTATTTTTCCCTGAAATGAAGGGAAGCGGACAGAGCCTTATACACGGAGATCTCCATGTTCATAATATTAGCTGTCAAAATGCAAGCGAGAATCCAGATTGGGGGATTCGATTAGTTGATTGGGAGTCTGCAAAATATGCTCCTGGATGGTTTGATCTTGTAGTTCTTGTGGAAATATTAATCGATTTTCGCAAGGATTGGCAAAACGACGCTGAAGAAATTCGAAAACATTGTGTACATTTATACAGCGAGGAAATGAAAAAGCATGGGATTACATTTCAGACGGATCCACTGCAGCTCTTGAAGATGACCTATTTACAGAGAACCTTAGAGAAAAGGCTGCTTAATCACTTACGCAGAGTATTAAGGGGTGAAAAAAGTGCACTTCTAGAAAGGTATTTGGAAAAAACGATAGTTTGGGGGAAAGAACTGGGATTATATTAATGTATCCGGACAGAACATAAATCAAGTGTAAGAGGAGATTTTAAATAAGAATTCAAAAGGTTGGGAAATTACCATGAAAATACTAGTTACTGGAGGAGCCGGATTTATCGGTTCCCATGTTGTTGAGTTATTAATTCAATGCGGACATGAGACGGTCATCGTTGATAATTTTTATACGGGTAAAAAAGATGCTGTTCCTCCTCAAGTCCATATAATTGAAATGGATATTAATTCGCCCCAAATGGAAGGAGTCTTTGCAAGTGAAAAACCAGATGTAGTTATCCATCTGGCGGCTCAAGTGGATGTCGGGATATCAATACAAAACCCCGTATATGATGCTGAACAAAATATTCTAGGTACCATCCGTTTACTAAACTATTGCCAAAAGTATAATGTACAAAAAGTAATTTTTTCATCCTCTTGTGCCGTGTATGGAGAAACCACTGATTGTAGTATAACCGAATTATTTCCCATCAAGCCCCTATCCTTTTACGGTCTTTCCAAATACACCTCAGAAAGGTACATTCAACTTTTCAACAACCTTAACCAAGTACCTTTTACCATTTTAAGATATGCCAATGTTTACGGTCCAAGACAAACCTCTATAGGCGAGGGGGGGGTTATTTCAATTTTTTTCGAGAAGATTTTGAATGGGGAAACTCCATTTGTATATGGAAGCGGTGAGCAAACTCGAGATTTTGTTTATGTGAAAGATATTGCAATGGCTAATGTGCTAGCTATAAATAAAGGAACAAACGGAATCTTCAATATTGGATGTAATACGAAGACAAGTGTAAACGGGCTCTTGAAGATGATGACGTCGCTCGCAACAGTTCACATTACTCCTATTGCCAAGCCAGCACGTGATGGAGATATTCAACATAGTCGATTGGATAATACGAAAGCGGCAACCATCTTAGGTTGGAAACCATCCTATGAATTGCTTACCGGGTTAAGTGATACTTTCAATTATTATAAAGAGATAAATGAAGGTAAATAGAAATTTTATGGGAATGAAAAAAGTAGAAAAAGAACCATAATACCACAAATAAAGGGAGTGCTTCCGTAATGGAGGAATATCGGTCGATAATAGGCACTAATGAAGGAACTGTCAGTATTAAAGATTTAGAGGGATACAAGCCGATTGGAAAGGGAGCAGATGGGTCGGTCTTTCAATTGACATCTGAACGCTGCATTAAAATTTTTGAAAAGGAACAAACAAAAGAATTGGAACTGAAAGCACTGCAAGTGGGACAATCATCTCTCGTTATTCCTAGACTTTATGAGGATGGACAAAACTATATAATCATGGAGTATGTAAATGGAATTTCTCTTCCCCAGTATCTAAAAAAAGAGAAGCAACTGCCAGAACCAATAGTGGAAAAAATTCTAGCTATGTTGATGGAATTGAAAAAAGTAGGATTCGAGAGACACGATACAGAGGTCCGTCATATTTTATTCAATGAAGACATGGACATAAAAGTGATCGATCTTAAGAGGGCATTCGGAACAGTTAGATCTAACCCTACAAAATTATTAAAAGGAATAAAGAAGAAAGGGTATTTAGAAGAGTTCTTGAAACATGTGAACAAACTTGATTCAGCCCTTTATAAGGAATGGAAAAGTATTATTGATTGACAAAATTCTAAACCAGTTGACTAAAATACATGTCAGTTAAATAGATTAAAATGCGCTACAACATTTATGTGTGAATCTACAACAAGAAAACGGGAGTCCTTTTATTGGATAAAAAAGCGTGAGGCAATGGCCATCACGCTTTTTCATATGTGTAGACGAGTTCGTTCAACTCGGGATTGACGTTGACATGCAGGTTGTGGTCAACGAAAAACCATTTATCGCGGCGTTCGATATAGAACTGGACGCCGTTGTGCACTGTTTCAATAGCTGCTTCATCAGGCTGTTCCTTCATGACGCCTAGTGAAAACCCTTCGTGTAGGGGACTTGATCCACCATATCTGGCGAAAAATTTTATGCTGTCGCCAGATAGGGTGTGCATCTCTTCTTTGAACCAGTTCAACGCCTCATCAGATACTATGATCTTCATCTGCCACACCCGCCTTTTTCGTTGTTACACCTATTGTATTACAACCACTTTACTTTTGGCTCGGTTCCAGCTTTGATCCTGGCAATATTCGTCCGATGCCTATAAAAAATGAAAGAACCTAAAAGACCAACCATAATCAGTAAGTAGACGTCGCCGGTACGGAAATAATAGATGATGCTGTACGAAAATCCCACAATCGAAACAACCATCGAAGACAATGATACCATCTTCGTTAATTTCAAGACGATTAAAAATGTCACAAGTACAAGCACGAAAACAGGCCAGTCATAGCCAAGTAGCACGCCGCCGGATGTGGCAACTGCTTTTCCTCCTTTGAAACTAGCGAAGACAGGATACATATGACCAACAACTGCAAGAACGCCTGGAATAAGCGGATGGACGTCAACATTTTCGAAAAACGGTAGGAGTAGCAGAAGGACAGCGATTGTCCCTTTTAAAATATCCAAGATGGTTACAGTCAGTCCTGCCCTTTTCCCAAGGACACGGAATGTATTTGTTGCACCAAGGTTACCGCTGCCATGTTGCCGGACATCGGTTTTGTAGAACAGTTTCCCCAGCCATAATGCGGATGGAATCGAGCCAAGTAAATAGGCGGCAAGTAAAAGTATGATAAGTTCCATTGTCTACTCCTTTATGATTTGTTTATGTATAAGTCTCAGTTTAGCAGAACGGCATAGCTCCGACAATGGGCAGGATACGATGATTAAGAAGAAGAATTCACAAAATGACGGGACTCCGAACATTTGATTCATAATGTGTATTTTTTCCTCTCACCATTGCATTTGAATGCTTTCTTCTATACAATGAGTTGGACAAGATACCCTAAACGTTGATTTGACAACCTTTAGCGGAAGCGATATGATTACAAAAAAGAGAACAATTGTTTGACGGGGGTTTCAATTTGACGAAAAAACAAGAAACATATACGTATGATGATAATTCAATCCACATACTCGAAGGCCTAGATGCCGTGCGTAAACGGCCTGGAATGTACATCGGCTCTACGGATAGCCGAGGACTACACCATCTAGTCTATGAAATTGTCGATAATGCAGTTGACGAAGCGCTTGCAGGATTCGGTAACGAAGTAGACGTCACATTACACACAGATGGTAGCGTTAGTGTTCGAGATTACGGGCGTGGTATGCCAACCGGAATTCACCAATCAGGTAAGCCAACGGTAGAGGTTATACTTACCGTACTGCACGCTGGTGGAAAGTTTGGTCAAGGCGGATATAAAACGAGTGGTGGTCTCCACGGCGTTGGTGCATCTGTCGTGAACGCTTTGTCCGAATGGCTAGACGTAACAATTTTCCGAGACAGCAAGAAATTCCAACAACGTTTTGAAAATGGTGGGAAACCAGCTACTACACTTGAACAGATTGGAACGACACGTGAAAAGGGAACACTTATCCACTTTAAACCAGATCCAACCATCTTTTCGACCTTGAAATATCAATATGATACATTGAGCGAACGACTACGAGAATCGGCATTCCTGTTGAAAGGCTTGAAAATTGAGTTGAAGGAAGACGGCACGGATAAGCATGATATCTTCCATTACGAGACAGGAATTGAGGCATTCATCTCTTATCTGAATGAAGAAAAGGATGTTCTGCATAATGTTGCTTATTTGGAAGGCGAGTCAGAGGGCATCGAAGTCGAATTCGCTTTTCAATTCAGTGACGGCTATTCTGAAACGATTCTTTCTTTCGTCAATAACGTCCGGACGAAAGATGGCGGAACCCATGAAACAGGTGCTAAAACGGCGATGACTCGTGTATTTAATGAATATGCGAAGAAAACGGGTTTATTGAAAGAGAAAGACAAAAACCTTGAAGGCTCAGATATTCGTGAAGGGGTTGCGGCAATCGTTTCGGTGCGTATACCTGAAGAAATCCTGCAATTTGAAGGACAGACGAAGGGTAAACTAGGTACTAGCGAAGCACGTGGTGTGGTAGATTCAATCGTATCGCAGAAATTGCTTTATTTCCTTGAGGAGAACGCCGATTTAAGTGCATCCCTTATCCGAAAAGCAATTCGCGCGCAACAGGCACGGGAAGCGGCACGAAAAGCAAGGGAAGACGCACGTTCCGGAAAGAAACGAAAACGCTCTGATACACTCCTTTCTGGTAAACTGACACCCGCACAATCTCGGAATGCAGCGAAAAATGAGTTATACCTTGTCGAAGGAGACTCTGCGGGCGGTTCTGCAAAACAGGGACGTGACCGTGTTTTCCAAGCGATACTACCGTTACGAGGGAAAGTACTTAATACTGAAAAAGCGAAACTTGAAGATATTATGAAAAACGAAGAGATTAATATGATTATTCATGCAGTAGGCGGCGGTGTAGGGTCTGATTTCCAAGTCGCAGATATCGCTTATGACAAAATAATTATCATGACCGATGCGGATACGGATGGAGCACATATCCAAGTACTCTTGCTGACGTTCTTTTACCGCTATATGAAACCACTTATTGAAGCTGGGAAAGTGTTCATCGCATTACCGCCGCTCTATAAAGTGTTTAAAGGGGCAGGAAAAAGCGAAAAGCTCGCCTATGCTTGGACAGAAGCCGATTTAGATGAAGCCATCAGTAAAATAGGCAAAGGCTACCTGTTGCAACGTTACAAAGGACTCGGGGAAATGAACGCCGATCAGCTATGGGATACGACGATGAACCCGGAAACGCGTACACTTATCCGAGTAACCATTGATGACGGTGCAAAATCCGAACGGCGAATCACAACATTAATGGGCGATAAAGTGGAGCCGAGAAGACGTTGGATAGAAGACAACGTCGATTTTGGTATGCAGGAAGAACATAATATTTTAGATAATGAATTTTTGCACGTTGAGGGGGATTTTGAATGACAACATCGGAGCGTATCCAAGACCTTCCCTTGGAAGAAGTAATCGGTGATCGATTTGGTCGATATAGTAAATACATCATTCAGGACCGGGCGTTACCCGATGCGCGGGATGGGTTAAAACCAGTTCAACGTAGAATTCTATATGCAATGTTCCACGAAGGAAATACACATGAAAAAGCATTTCGCAAATCCGCAAAGACCGTCGGAAACGTTATCGGTAACTATCATCCACATGGGGATACATCCGTTTATGAAGCGATGGTGCGTATGAGTCAGAACTGGAAACTTCGTCATATGATGATTGAAATGCACGGGAACAATGGTTCTGTCGATGGAGATTCAGCAGCTGCAATGCGATATACGGAAGCAAGACTATCCGCAATCGCAGGGGAAATGCTTCGTGATATCGGGAAGAACACAGTCGATTTCGTACCGAACTTCGATGATACAGAGCCGGAACCAACCGTGTTACCTTCGCGTTATCCGAATCTATTAGTCAACGGCTCGACAGGGATTTCCGCAGGGTATGCGACAGACATCCCGCCGCATGCACTACATGAAGTGCTCGATGCTGTCCTAATGCGCATGGACAAACCCGATGTTTCTGTTGAAGAACTAATGACAGTCATTAAAGGGCCTGATTTCCCAACAGGAGCTATTATCCAAGGGACAGAAGGCATTAAAACGGCTTATAAAACTGGAAAAGGCCGATTCGTGATTCGTGCGAAAAGTGAAATCGAACAGTTAAAAGGCGGTAAATCACAAATTGTAGTTACAGAGATTCCATATGACGTCAACAAAGCAAACATGGTCAAAAAAATGGATGAACTTCGACTCGACAGAAAATTGGATGGTATTGCAGACGTTCGTGACGAATCAGATCGAACGGGTCTTCGTGTGGTCATCGAACTTAAAAAAGACGTCGATGGAAATGCTATTTTACAATATCTTCTTAAAAATACAGATTTACAAGTAACATATAACTTTAATATGATTGCAATTTCTAATCGTAGGCCGACATTGATGTCATTGCCTATGCTTCTTGATGCATATATCGGACATCAAAAAGAAGTCGTAACGCGCAGATCACAATTTGACATTCAAAAAGCACAGGATCGTCTTCATATCGTAGAGGGTCTAATGAAAGCATTATCGATTTTGGATGAAGTTATTAAAACAATTCGTGGTTCGAAAGACAAACGCGATGCGAAAAACAACATTATCTTCAAGTTCGAATTCACGGAAATACAAGCTGAAGCAATTGTATCCCTTCAACTCTACAGATTGACGAATACGGATATTACTGAATTGCAACAAGAAGATGCCGCGCTACGAAAGTTGATTGAACAACTGGATGCTATTTTAAAAAGCGATAAAAAGCTTTCCGCAGTCATCAAAAAAGAGCTTGCTGCCATTCGAAAACAATTCGCAGAAGCAAGAAGATCGATCATTGAAGAAAAGATTGAGGAAATCAAAGTCGATTTGGATATTCTAGTTCCGAGTGAAGAAGTCATTGTTTCCGTCACAAAAGATGGCTACGTCAAGCGTACAAGTATCCGTTCATATGGTGCATCTAACGGTACAGGTTATGAGATGAAAGAATCTGATTATAGCCTATTGGAAACGCAAATGAATACACAGCATCATCTATTGCTGTTTACTTCGGCAGGGAATTATCTCTATCAACCTGTTCACGAACTGCCAGATATCAAATGGAAAGATCTTGGTCAACACGTTTCGAGTATCATTCCGCTTGAACAGAACGAGACAATTATAGCCGCAATCGGTATCGAGAGTTTCGATGATGAAGAAGCGTTGATTATAACCGCATCTAAAAATGGGTTAATCAAGCAATCGAAACTAATTGATTTTAAAGTCCAACGATATGGCAGAACGTTCAAGGCGATGGGCATTAAAAAAGGTGATGCAATGATTGATGCACGACTTGTCAAAGGTGAGGGGGATGTCATTCTCTTTACACAACAAGCCTTTGCTCTCCGTTTTCCACTGTCTGAACTATCCATAACCGGTGTCAGGACAGCAGGCGTACGTGGCATAAACCTTAAGGATGATGATCAAGTCGTTGCACTGGAAATTAATGAAGGTGATGGTACTTCGATTTCAATTTTGATTGCAACGCAACGTGGGTCTGTTAAACGAATGAGTTTAAAAGAATTAGATTTAGCGTCGCGGACACAAGGCGGGGTTGTTGTTCTTAAAGAATTGAAATCGAACGCACATCGCATCATTGGAGCAAAACTGGTGAAAATTGACGAAACCGTCGTCCTAGTGACAGATAAGGGAAGTAAACTCCCTATTTTGGCAGGTTCGTTACGAACGGTCGATCGTTATTCTAACGGTAGTGCATTTGCAGATGATAGAACAGATGGCAATGTGACACATATTTATAGGGATTCGAAAGCAGAAAAAGAGTAAATTTGATTAAGTCACGGGTAAAAACCCCGTGACTTTTTGCATTGTCTGCCGTATAATAATTCGAAACACGAAGTAATAGAACGGGGTTAGAGGTATGTGGAAAAATCGCAACGTCTGGATTATCTTAACAGGCGAAATGATTGCAGGCTTGGGTTTATGGACAGGAATTATTGGGAATCTGGAATTCTTACAAGAAAAAATCCCTTCAAACTTCGTCAAAGCTATGATTCTATCTGTTGGTTTACTTGCAGGTATCCTAGCAGGTCCGCTTGCAGGGAAAGTTATTGATCAGTCCAAAAAGAAATCGGTTCTACTTATTTCAGGATTCGGCCGGATGGTTAGTGTAGTGTTCATGCTAATCGCAATTGCTACCGATTCCATCTGGTGGATGATTGCATTCATGGTTTGTATTCAACTATCCGCTACATTTTACTTCCCGGCACTTCAAGCAACCATTCCGCTCGTTGTAAAAGATAATGACCTACTTTCGATGAATGGCTGGCATATGAACGTCGCAACGATTGCGCGAGTCGCCGGTACCGCACTTGCTGGAATCATGCTTGTCTATTGGTCAATCGCATCTCTCTACTGGATCTCGATGCTTGCATATGGCTTACTATTGCTTTTCACAATGATGTTGCGTATCGATGAAGGAGAGGGCAGGGAAGCCCAGGTGAAGAGTCCGAATAATAAAGGGGGATTCATGGAAGTCTTCCCAGTCTTGAAGGCGTATCCCGCTATAGGCATGACGCTTATTATGACGCTTATCCCAGTCCTTTTTTTGGGTTCATTCAACTTAATCGTCATTAATATCAGTGAAATACAGGATTCTTCCTCAATAAAAGGACTCATTTATACATTTGAAGGAATGGCATTTATGCTCGGTGCTGCTTTTGTAAAAATCATTTCGATAAGGTGGAAAACAACAACAGTTATCTTCTTCTTTGCCGGTATGGTGGCAATTGCAGAATTCATGTTGTATTTTGCAGATAATGCGATAATCACGTTAGCCGCATTTTCCGTATTGGGATTTGCACTGGGTTGTTTCTACCCGACAGCAATGGTCGTATTTCAGAAACAAATGCCAAAAGAGTACCACGGTCGATTTTTCTCGTTCCGGAATATGCTGGATCGGATCATGTTCCAGGTAGTTTTATTAACAGCAGGCGCATTCCTCGATATCGTAGGATTGCAAACAATGGTAGTCATATTCGGTGTGATTAGTTTAAGTTTGACAACGCTGTTTTTCTATCAAATGAAGCGTAGAAATATCACATTGGAACAATAAGAAAAGAAAACCACCGCAGAAAGTATTTTACTTTTTGCGGTGTATACGCGTATGAAGTAGGGGATAGGATGAAACTAAATTGGACGATGATGATTTTGTACGGATATTCAATGCTTTTTTTGCTGTAATTGAAAGTAAATATGGTTGATTTTATAAAAAACTATCGGTAGGGAGAGAAAAAAATGATTACTAAAATCGGTCAAGTTATGCTATATGTAAACAATCAAGATGAGACATTAAAATTTTGGACAGAAAAAGTAGGGTTTAGCGTTATTTCAGAAGAAAATAACGGCCAAGGAATGAAATGGATTGAAATTGCTCCAACAAAGGATGCGGAAACAAGTATCATACTCCACAATAAGGAACTCATTGCTAAAATGCAGCCAGAATTAAATCTTCAAACGCCTTCGTTATTGTTTTTCTCGGATAATCTTGATAAGTTATACAAAGAACTTTCGGATAAAAGTATCACAGTCGGGGATATTGTAAATATGCCTTCTGGTAGCGTATTTAACTTTGCGGATAATGAGGGAAATTATTTTGCGGTTATGGAAAGAAAGTGAATTATAGTAGGTGTGCAATAAAATTGGAATAGTAAAGTGAAACAAAACCACCACAGGAGTTATTTTCTGTCGTGGTTTTGTTTTTATCGAAGAAGAAATGAGTTTGTAACGAGGATTTAAATGAGTATTCTGTTATAATGTTACTGAATGCCTTGAACATAGTGATAGTTGAGAGTTGGAGTGGTTTTGTGAAATACAATCTTTTAAGATGCTCGGCTTAGTGGGCTATAGATTTTTACTTAGTATTTCTCCTGGTAACCCGTCAATGTTTGACATATTCATATTATTGCCACGACTGTAGATTGATTTGATGTGAAAATTTGTTAAGCTTAAATTAGAAATTTAGAGCATCGAAGAATACGAGGTGGACTTTAATGAGAATTTGGAAGAAGTACTTACTGGACTTGGGACTGTCTGACCAAATGTACGGACTCATCGTCAGCATTGCAGGTGTAGGTGCATTACTAGGCGCAGTGGCTTCAGCTGCCTTTGCAAAACGCTTCTCATTACAGATGTATCTAGGTATTGGGATGATTTTAACAGCAGTTGGTTATTTGTTGTTCTATAGTGCGGTTGGTTTTTTGACAGCAACAGGAGCCTTTATCTTTTTAGGATTCTTTATGACATTTGGTAATGCAGGTTATGATACGTTTTATCAGAAAAATGTTCCGACAACAATCATGGGACGTTTTGGTAGTTTAGCATCGATGTTTCAAAGTTTACTGCAAATTGTGTTTACCTTTATTTTAGGCTTGGTGTCAGAGTGGTTCTCATTACAAATGGTAGCCATCGGATTTGCTTCTATTGCAGTATTCGTAACATTAATACTTTGTATTCAAATAGTTAGTAAGCAGCATAAACAGTATTATGAAGAAGTAAATTAAACTACAAGGTGCAACCGCATTTTAAGGTAGACATGCGTGTTTAGTAGTGAACTAACAATATGGAGAAACAACTATGAACAGCAAAAAGTATCCCTAAACAGATAGCGTTTTTTATTGCATGGATGGCTAACGGGGCAGATGAGTTGAAGAGTTCAATAATCATTGTTATACTGTGTACGAACGTATATTCTTAACTTATTTACAAGGGGGATATTATGAGTAAAAAACGTAATTTGGTATTGTTTATTTCTACGAGTTTAGATGGGTACATAGCTACGAAAGATGAGTCTTTAGAATGGTTATTTAATACTGAAGGTGAAGGAGATAATGGATATTCAGAGTTTTATGAGACAGTAGATACAATTTTAATTGGTAAAAAAACTTATGATTGGATTATAAAGCACGAAACAGGGGAGTTCCCATATAGAAATAAAGAATGCTATGTTTTTACAAAGTCTTCTATTGAAGATACCGAAGATGTCAAATTTATTAATGATGATATAGTTAGTGTTACTAATAAGTTGAAAAATCAAGAAGGAAGAAACATCTGGATTGTTGGTGGCGGAGAATTGTTACAATCTTTTGTAAGAGAAAATTTAGTTGATGAAATTATTTTAACGGTTGCCCCAACTATAATTGGAAAAGGAATTCCGTTATTTAAAGAGGGAGATTATCAATTAGACCTTACATTGAAAGGGAGCAGGAACTTCAATCAATTTGTAGAACTACATTATGGAGTTAAAAAGTAAAAATATCTTGTTCAATTTTCATGAAAATTGAACTTCAAACTTCGTAAAAATGGCTGGACTAAAGGAGGTGTAGCTCATCTATTTTTATAAAGAGTGTAGCATTATTAGATATTGGAAGAATTAAGGACAACAAATGGATCCATAGGATTTTGTACAAATAAATTAGACAAGAAAGTCCAATTAGTTTAGACTTTCTTGTCCTTTGTAGAAGGACAGGACAACCTATAATGATGGTAGGGGATGCATGTAAATGTATATTATGATTGGACCCAAAATGCAAAAGCAAGGGAAGAACAAACTTCTACGTTTGAAGATTTAAAAGATATAGGTCAGAAAGAGAACAACGGGGTAATGGAAGCCGATTTTGTTGTCATTTTACTACCCGGGGGAAAAGGTACTCATATTGAATTAGGTATTGCATTGGGTCAGGGGAAGAGGATTTTTCTCCATTCTTCAGATCGCGCTATAAATAACTGTGAAACAACAAGCACTTTTTATCATTTGCCGGAAGTAGAAAAATGTTATGGAACCCTTGATGAGTTATTAGAACTGGTTACTGCAGCGAAGGTTTGTTAAATTATAGGGCGTATTTCCAGAATGAGGAACAGTGCCTATTAAGGGCAAGATTGTTTAGAAACTTACTTAAGACATCATTTGATGCGCCTTATTGAACTAATGCGGATTTTGTCTTACACTTCGAAGGATATCGGTCGGTTATTGCCGAAATCGTTAAAAGAAATGTAGCTGTAGTTGCATTAGGACAGAAAGGAGGATTGCTATGACAATAAATAGGAGAAAGTTAAAGATCCGCTCTATGCAAAGTTTGTACTATGAACAACGGCGGTTGTTTGTATAGGGCTAGAAATTGATTTCCGCCTGCAAAGTGATCATTGTTTATAGTAATGACTTTGCTATCTTAAAAGTTTATTCTATTTTAAGGAGCGAAGCTAACATGAAATATGTAAATGCAAAAAGTATCTTTCCAAAAGAACTGCTGAAGGAAATACAGAAGTATGTAAATGGAGAAATGGTTTATGTCCCTATTTCAAAGGGATTACAAAAGAAATGGGGTGAAAGTTCAGGGAGTAAAAACCACTTAAACTTTAGAAACCATGAAATCCGACAACAATTTTCCGGCGGGGTAACTATAGATCAACTTTCAAATCAATTCTTTCTTTCTCACGATAGTATTAAAAAAATAGTTTACTCAAAAAAATAGTTTTTATATGTCACATTGGATTAAATCTAATGTGACTTTTCTATGTAAAGAACATTTTATAATCGTTTATTATATATATTCATCGGACTGCTCTTATTACAATTACAACATATACAAATACATGAGCTAATGCTTAATACGATTTAGGAGGTCAACATATGATGAATTTTTTTCAATTTGATACTGATGAAAATAGGCAATCTTTGTTAGTAAGAGCGGGGAGAGTAGCCTTATTATCACTACTGAATTTCGACTTAGAATGGGAAAAGATACAGTTTATTCAATTGTCCGATGCGATTACATATAAAATAGGGACAAGTTCGAAGGAATGTTTTTTGCTTCGGATACATTCGGATAGATTGGGTAAAGAGGAAATCCGTTCAGAACTCGCTTTGCTTCAAGCATTGAACAAATCGGATGATCTAACTGTCCCGGAAGGTCAGGTAAGCCGTGATGGTTCTTATGTATTAGAAATGGGATATGGAAGAGGGATATCAGCCACCATGTGTCACGATGATGCGTTGGGTGGAGGGAGATCATGCAAATGGGAACTTTACGGATAGCCGCGTTTATAATATGGGTGTATTGATGGGTAGACTGCATAAAGTAGCAGCAAATTTTGTTCCGGCACCTGGCTTTGTTCGCCCAATTTGGGGAGCGCAAAGCTTTAAACTTGAAATGACTAAATTGGAACGGCATTATACATGTTTTTTATCAGATAAGGCATGGAGATCTTATCAAGCTGCAGCAGAGAAAATTATATCTAAACTAGCTGTAATTCCTAAGAACGATGATAACTATGGACTCATTCATGCGGATTTACATTCCGGAAATATAGTTTTTATAGATGAACAACCCTATCCGATTGATTTCGGAAGATGTGGTTACGGGTATTATCTTTACGATATCGCAGGTACATTGTTAGAACTTAAGGCTAACCATCGATGGCTGTTTATCCAAGGCTATGAGAGTGTTAGGAAGCTAGAAACTAACTTTGTTAAAGACCTAGAATGTTTCTTCATTATGTTTATGATTGAAAATTATTGCCATCATTCATCAGATCCAAGAGAAACAACCAGTTTAATTAATGAGCAAAAGTACGCCCAAGCGTACATAAGAAACTTTTTAAATAATACTCCATTTTTGTTTGAAATGATTCAACCCGCAAAGGTTGACTAACTCGTTTTCACACAAACTTACATGGATCTGCGCCTATTCAGTATTAGGACTGAATCATGCAAGAAACAAAAAAGTATGAAAATATTAAAAGGAATTAATTGTTTAAATGAAAACTTACACAACTGTTTTTATGTCTATTTTAAAAGGAGAAGCCTATGAAAATTGATGTTCGTTTAACAGATAAAAGTGAAGCATATATTATAAAAAACTTATATCCTTTATACCTATATGACCTTTCTGAACATTATGGTAGAATCCCGAATGTTCACGGGATATATGAGGATAGTGACGATTTCCGAACATTAAATGATCAGTATGAAGTTCAAAATATTTGGTGGGAAAAGCCAGAAGTTTTATTCCCCTACGTAATTTTAGTAGATGGGATACCAGCAGGGTTTATCCTAATAGCAACCCCACCACATTGTAATAAAGGAATTGACTATTTTGTAAATGAGTTCTTTTTAATTCAATCATTAAGAGGGAAGGGTATTGCTGAAAGAGCAGCAAATATAGTATTTGACCAATTGAAGGGGAATTGGGAGTTGTTTACTAACCCATTAGAGAAAAACATTGCTGGACAAAAATTTTGGAGGAGGTCAATATCAAATTACACGAATGGAGTCTACACTGAGATAAACGAGGAAACGTTTGATGGACAAAAGACTATTTTTCGATTTGATAATTCCGGAAAATAATTGATTTCCAAATAACTTATTTTAATAATGGGTAGTGTTATTTGAATAGACTATGATCTTCCATAAACGGGCGCCTATCTTGAATAAGAAGGGCGTTCTTTTTGAATCGGGCCATTTAACAGCATAACTTTTTCCGGTAAACAAATTAAAAACGTTAATGTGAAATATATTTACTGAATAACCTGAAATTTTCCTGATAGTATGAATTTTGTGGAAAAGGGTACTTGAAGGTACTTGAAGGTACTTGAAGTTACTGGTAGAATAATAACAAAACCTTAATGGAGGAATAATTGATGATCGTTAAACTGCCAAAAGAAAGTTATTATAAAATCAATAAACTATTGGTTAATCCGCATGAAAAAACTGAGAATGTATTAAATGCAGTTATTAGCGGTATGAATCGAGGAGTAGTATATGTTGATCAGATAGAGGAGCCCCGGACTGCGATAGTATACGCGGTAGGCTTGGGATACTATCTATTGGGTGATCCAGAGAATGAGTCGTTTAACAGCCACCTGAGTGAATTAATTTCCATACAATTAAAGCAAGAAAGTCTGAATTTATGTGGAGGAACCTGGTTTTTAGGCACTCTCTTTAATGAAAATTGGAAGAAAGCACTGGAAAAAGTGGTTGATGGGCGTACATATTATGTGGATTATAGCATCTATTACGAATTGAATACTGTTCGTTTTCATAAAGGTTTGGAACAACCCCGTCATGTACTTGATGAAGACCTTTCCATAGTAAAAATCACTAAGGAATTGATTAATGCTGATGAGGATTTAAGAGAAGAGCTAACAGAGTACTGGTCTTCGGCGGAATCTTTTGCTCAATTTGGATTTGGATATGCTGTCTTAAAAAATGATAAGGTTATAAGTGCATGTTACTCATGTTGTGTTAACGGAGACCGCCACGAAGTTTATATAGCTACATTTGATCAAAATGTGCGAAATCGCGGTTTGGCAACGATACTGGGGCAACAATACATAAAGGAATGCTTGGAAAGAGAGTATGGTGTTTATTGGACAACTGATCAGTCTAATGAACCATCCAAGAGAGTGGCTGACAAATTGGGTTTTGATTATTCGCATCGATTGATGTCGTTCGAATTTGAATTCTGATATGAAAATTGTGATTTTAAGTAAAAGAGGAAGTCTATACATATGTGTTGGCTTTTGATCAACAAGAGGATTGGGACTTCGTAGACGAGACATGTTAAATATTTGTATCCCAGGGTGCCACTATTTATTTTGTGGAATTATAAGCCGATATGGACGAGAGGCTGGAACGAAATAAAAGTCCGCATCGACTTGAGCATAAACCTACCAAAAGAAACGTTGATTGGTCGGAGAAGAACTAAGGGAATCAATTGAAAAATACAGATTGAACTCCCATAAAGGTGAAAATGAATAAGGTCTGCACTTGAATCGGGCCATATTGTCGAAGAATAGGTTAGGTTGTATAGTGAAGAGATTGTGAAAGGATGTACTTAAACTAATAAAGCAGGATTGTTAAAAAAAGAAAATATTATCTAATTAGTTAATTTTAGTCGGATAAGGAGGTAACTAATGATATCAGAATTAAAAAGGTCTGAATTCCACAAATGTAGAGATTTGTTATATGAGCAAGGTCAATTAGAAGCTAAAGCAGTAGTCGAAGGAGTCAATCCTGGTCGTATTTTTGTAGATGATATTGAATCTCCTGCTTCGGGACTTATCTGGTTAGGTAATAACGACGGTTTTTTCTTTATTGGAGATGAAAGAAACGAAGGGTTCAATACTGAATTAAATCATTTTATTGATACAGTAATCATTCCAGAAGCAAGGAAGGTAGGATTAACTTGGTTTGAGGGTATTGGTAATCATAATAAGTGGGATGAGACTATTAAAAAGGTGTTTGAAAACCGCAATTTAGGAAGTTGGAATCAGAGGGTTTATACGTTACAAAAAAAACGATTATAAAGGCAACTTCGAACTTGCTATTGAAGAAGGATACAATATTGTCAAAGTTAGTGAAATATTTTTTAAAAACAGTGATAAGTCAATTGAAAATATTGAGTTTTTACATTCCAAAATATTAGAGTTCTGGTCTTCACCCGAGAGGTTCTTTAATGAAGGCGTTGGTTACGGTGTAGTTTGTAAGAATAAAATTGTAAGTGTCTGTTTCTCAGGTTTTGTAGTTGATAATGTACATTGTATTGATATTGAAACCTTGGAAGAGCATCAAGGTAAAAAGTTAGCACAAAAAGTAGCCACAACTTTAGTAAAAGATTGTTTGGAAAATAATCTTGTTCCGTATTGGGATTGTATGGAGTCTAACAAGCCTTCAATTGCGGTTGCAGAGAATATAGGATTTAGAAATTTATTTAACTATATAGGATATGACTTTAAGTTTGAGTAATTTTTACTTCAACTAATGGGCGCATTTTCAGAGTAAGGATCTGCGCCTATTCAGTAATAGGGCCATATTGTTTAACAAGAACGTTTACTACAAAAGGCTAAATTATTCAAGAATAAACTACCACCACAGTTTCCTACAAAATTATGTGTGGGTAACTATGTAACTGAAATAAAAGAAAATTCTTATTTCGAATCAAAAGGATTTAAACATTTTGAGAGCCTTTATTGGATGAATATTGAAATAGATAAAGATTTATCCCCAACAAATTTTAAGCTAACCAGTGTAAATATAAAACATTGGAATATGAACACCTACGAAGAAGAAATAAAATATTTGCAGGTGGAAAATGAAATTTGGCCAGAGAATCCTACGGGATTAGAGAAACTGCGTGAATATAAGAGTAATCCATACTGGACTTCAATTACTGCTTTTTACAACGATGAAATCATTGGCAGTGTTATGGCTTGGAAGGAATCAGATGAGAATATAGGCATAATAGAAAATGTTTTTGTTAAGCCGGATTGGAGAAGTCGTGGTCTTGCAAAACATTTAATAACAGAAGGAATCCGTCATTTTTATTGTCGCACCTAACTATCAATTGGTAACGGTTTTCACAAGTAGTATTAAAGATGATGCAACAAGACCTTTACAATATTTTAAGGACTATCTATTAGAAGGGTAGATGAGAAATCAATCAAAGTTTGTACGCACTTTTTTGTCCTTGAACATAAAATTATTAGACATTATTAAAGGTGTGTGAGCTGAACAAACTGATCATGGGATTGTACAAAAAACTCGTTTTATCTCACTGTTTCAAGTATACTTATTGAATGAAACGCAACTTCCGATAATGTATATTATGTAAACTAAAATATTTTTAAACTAAAAAGAGGGTTATCTGATTACCCCCTTTTTAAAAATTGCACCCCTATAGATGCATATTCATTTTATGAAGATCTATAACAACCCCAATTTCTTTCATAAAGTCATACCCAATAATTCCATCTATCTCAAGACCGTAATCCATTGAACCTAGTTCGACTAAGAAGTTACTTATACTAATATCTCTAGTAAGGTATATTTGATCAATATGTTTTGAATAAACAAATTCAGTTCCACCTATTCCGTATATTGTATGAGTAACATCATTTGCTTCTGGCCTTATATTGATTTCCTCTAAACTATTTAGGCTCAACACCAAGGTCTGTTCTTGACATGAAAAGCTATACAAAAAATATCTATATTTCGTACTCTCTACAGTTGAAAGTAATAGCAAACAACCGATTTTACTGGAATGTAATGATAAGGTTTCAGTTGTTGAAAAGTCAAGTACATGTTTCGGTGTTGAGCCACTATTTACGTTGAATATAGTTCTAGCCGACCCCGTATCAATTAATACACGGTTTAAATGCAAAGATCTTCCCTTGAATATAACTGTGACTTGCACAAAAGGTAAACCACTTATCTCGTTAATATTAATCATATTCTTCTTAATCCTGTCCATTTTTTTTCATGAATATCGAGATTTTCACGGGATGTATGAAAAAAGTAAAACTCCCGATCCGGCTTTTTTTTATGCAATTCGGCGTGTCTTCGTAATGCCTCCATGGAATCGTCGAAACAATCCAACACAGCCATATCTTCAACAATCCTATTATTATCGCTTGAATATGCCTCCATTGCTTCTAACACAACCCATTTGTCTGGATAAGCTTGTTTAACTTCCTCCCATCGCATGGCGCTTCCCCCTTTATTTAGACATTACTCCAAACCCCATCACCAAATTGTTAATCTGATATTGCTGACCACGACAGCTTGTATTTATAAATGCGTGTAATACATCTTCATCCTGAATTATTCACGCATGTACGAGAAATCGTGAATTTAGCTAGAATTCATGATCACGTATTTTGATTTTGTAAAATCTATCATCTTTTGTGATC